>NZ_FOES01000042.1 GCF_900110685.1 Piscibacillus halophilus | reverse complement strand
ACCTCCACTAATTCCAAGATTACTATTGTTCGGCCCTTCATTCCTTTGGAACTACTATGGCCTCGGCTGACTTCTTACAATTCATCACAGCATCACTGCCGTGATTGTTCCTGTGGAAAATTTCTTCCCTCTTGTCGGGAACCCTTGCAAGACCTCCCCGGGTAAGAGCTATAACCTTCCTCCCATATAACTGCTGTATTTACTGTATGGAATTCGTGCAGTATAGGACTTCGTTTTGTAATGCAAACTCATCCGTTCCAATTCAGCCTTATATACAGTTTCTGTTCGTCAGTTCAGGATTTTGCCTTAGGCTTCCTTCAGATTCCACCTCACGGTGGACACCCTTGCCATTAGCTAACAGTTCCTACTGCCAGGCCTGTAGTGGACTTTCACCACCAAGTTATAGCCCATGCCGGGCACACATCTAAAAAATCCAGCCTCTAGTGGTTGGATTTTTTATTTCCCTATAAATGATCCTCGACAATTTTCATCAAAATTCAGTCAATCATTGGTACTACCCCCTTATCAACCTATTTTACTAATCTCGTACTTCAAAAGGCTTATTTCCGTATATTATAGAAGGAATTTATCTTAATTCGCTGAAGTTAGTTTATGTAGCAATTAAAAATGGGAGGGTGCCTATGAGAAAGTATTTTAAACGAAATAGGAAATTATTATCAATCATTATGATTATGTTAATGCTTTTTTCCACATGGTCCAATTCCGGACTCATAACAGAAGTGCATGCAGACAATCACGATGCTGAAAAAAGTGAACTCGAAGTTGAAAAAGAGCGTGAACAAGCCGCTAAACAGCAGAGTTCATCACCTGAACCTGATGAATCAGACGAGCTAAAAACGTTACTCTCTAATCTCGGTTACGAACCTCAACTGACCGAGACCACTCCACAACAAGCAAACGCCCCACCTAAGGTTGATGAAAACATTTCTACCAAACTCCAAGAGGAAAGCCAAGTCGATGTCATTATCCATCTAATAGATCAAACTGATTTTCAAAAGCTTTTCCAAGAAACTAAAGAACAATCAAAAGCAGAAAAAGCTGAGCACGTAAAAACGACATTAGAATCTAAGGCTGAAGCATCCCAAAAAAGTATTAAACAAGCCTTAACAGCATTAGAGGATAAAGGAAATGCCAAAATCAAAAAAGAGCTTTGGATTAATAACAGTATTGTTGCGACTGTAGACCAGGAAGCATTAAATTCGATTAAAGAACGTGATGATGTTGAGCGTATTCAACTAGATGAAACGTTACAAGTTCCAGAAGTCACCGTTGAAAGTTCACCTCAACTCCCTGAATGGGGCTTAGAAAAAATTAATGCCCCACAAGTATGGGGTGACTATGGAATTAAAGGTGAAGATATCGTAGTCGGGATCATGGATACCGGAGTCGATTATAACCATGAAGCTTTAAACCACAATTATCGTGGACGAGATGGAGACCACGAATCATCTTGGATTGACCTATCTGGAGATGGCTATAACACTCCTGGTGATGGTAATGGGCACGGAACACATGTGGCTGGAACAGCTGTTGGCGGTGGTGAAGGTGAGCCCATTGGTGTGGCACCTGAAGCAGAATGGATTGCTGCCAAAATATTTAATGATGGTGGTGCTACTACCCTATCTGCCATACACGAAGCATTCCAATGGTTTATGGCACCAGGTGGAGATCCCGCTAATGCTCCCCATGTCGTTAACAACTCTTGGGGAAACTCTAACACATACAATCTAGAATTCTATGACGATGTCCAAGCCTGGATTTCAGCTGGTATCTTTCCTCTTTTCGCAGCTGGTAACGATGGTCCAGGAGCCCAAACAGTTGGATCACCTGCAAGTTTTGTAGATTCATTTGCAGTGGGGGCTACTGACCGTTATGATCAAGTCGCATCATTCTCTAGCCGGGGGCCGGTCTATTGGGAAAATGAAGACGGTGAAATGGTGAGCCACATCAAGCCTGATGTCGCAGCACCTGGTCATGAAATCTACTCAGCATGGCCAGCCAGTCGTGAAGAAGGAAAATATAACACGATTAGTGGTACATCGATGGCAACCCCACATGTCGCAGGGTCAATCGCACTCTTACTAAGTGCCAATCCCGATTTAAGTATCAATGAAATCACTGATTTACTAACAAATACTGCACGTTCTGAATCACACATGGGAGAATTACCTAATACTCAATACGGTTCAGGAATCGTGAATATTTATCAGGCTGTAACCGAAGCCGCTTTTGCCGGGACATTAGAAGGACAGTTAGTAGATGAAGATGGTAATGCCTTATCCGGGACCGTTCATCTACCGAAATTAAATCTATCAATAGATGTTGAAGATGGGGATTTTTCCCACAAAATTCGTGAAGGGTCACATGACGTTGTCGTTCAATCATTTGGTTACGTTGATTATGAAACAACCGTAACGATTGAAAAAGATCAGTCAACAGAAGTACAGTGGCAACTCGAACAGGCAGAAACATATTCTGTCACTGGGCAAATCATTGATTCGGAGTCTAACGAACCTGTTCCCCACGCTTTTATACGAGTAAAAGATACGCCTTTAAACACATATCGGACGAATGAAAACGGAGAATTTTCTATCGACAAATTGCCTGTTGGAACTTATGAATTCCAAATTACAGGTGCTGGCATTTTAGGAAAAACGGAAACCGTCGAAGTGAATAAAAACTTAGAAATTGACTTTCAAATTGATCCAAACCCAGAAACAGGCGATGAAGAATGGAAAACATCAAATCAGAACTTCTCGCGTAATGCTGTATCTGTTAACAGTATAGACATAGATGAATTAGAAAAATCTTGGTCTTATAATACGGATTCTAAAGGCCAAATTCTATTTGCTACACCTTCTGTTTCGAATCATACCATCGTCTATACGACCGAACTCGGATGGGTCACAGCTCTAAACCTTCAATCTGGTGAAGAATTGTGGAGTATTCGTTTTGGAAACACGAACCGCTCTACTCCGACCATAGAAGATGGCATCGTTTACCTTTCTGGTGGTAGCGATCAAAACATTTATGCATTAGATCTTGAAACAGGACGTACGATTTGGATTAAAAATATCGGTCAACCTGCCATTTATGAAACACCCGTTGTAAAAGATGGGAAAGTATTTGTAGGTTCAAGCCTAGAAGACGAAACCACGTTATACGCCTTAAACGCCAATAATGGGGAAACTTTATGGACACTCGAGGCTGATACTTCTTCATTCTTTAACCCAACACTTGGTGAAGAGCATTTATATATGGGTACTTACGACAATAAAACATTAAGCGCTATTAACCCCGAAGACGGGACAGTCGTTTGGAGTTACGAGCCTGAGGAAAACGAAGGGTTCTTAGCTCATCCCGTTTATAAAAATGGTGTTGTATACGCCATCTCTTCTGACTTAGGAAGCAATGGAACATTACATGCATTAGACGCAACAAATGGAGAACTTTTATGGAAAACAAATAATGTAGGCGATTCACAGGCTAATGCTCCCGTAGCTTACGGAGATTTAGTCATCGTGAGTTCGGCAAGTCAGCCTATAGTGCGTGCTTTTAATGCGCAAACAGGTGAAGAAGAATGGTCGAATGACGAGACCGGAACAATCTTAAATAATGGGTCCGTCACTAGTAACGGGATTTTGTTTATTTCAAATACTAATGGAACATTGATGTTAATCGATGTTTATAGTGGCGATATTTTGAAAAAGGAATCTCTACCGAATTATAGTACGTCAACCCCTATTATATTACCTGGGACTGTCTTAGTACCTCATTTAACAGGGATAGAACAGTTTATCGCACCAGGAACATTAACGGGTTCCATAACAGATGAATCGGGTCATGCTATTGAAGGGAAGCTGTCAATTGATGAAACCGATCAAACAACAACAGCTGATGCTGACGGACAGTACACGTTTAACCATTCCCCAGGCACCTTCGATGTAAAAGTAAGCTTATATGGTTACGAACAAAGAGTTGAAGAAATTTCGTTTATCTCTGGTTACCATGCTGAAAAAGATTTTGAGTTAGCTGAAGCTGAAACCGGTTCTCTCTCCATTACTGTTACAGATGAACGAATGGGAGAAGCCATCGAAGACGTCCAAATTGAATTAATCGATACTCCTGTAAAGGGGACGACCGATTCAAACGGTGTTTTCGAACAATCTGATGTCTATGCTGGTACGTACGATGTCGAGCTGCAACTTAATGGTTATGAAAAATTAGAAGAAACGATTACAGTTGAGCCAAACTCTGATAACCAATTGGAATTAACATTGAAACCAATTGGAATTGCCGTATTAAATGACTATGAGTCTGAAATCACAGAACTGTTGAACTTAAACGGCTACTCAGCTGAAGAACGCGAGTGGGATATCATTGAAGATATTGATCGTTATGACATTGTCTACCTAAACGGTGCTTATACGACTAGCGGATGGAAACCAGATGAAGAAACCTTTAATGAATTAGTGAATGCAGCTGAAGAAGCTGAGGTTCATCTAGTATTTGCGGACACTTGGGGTGGAAGTTATGGTTCCATTCATCATTTAGTCGATTACATGAATGACCCTCAAGAGTTATCACATGATTATTCATCTGGCTCAGTATCGTTACGGGTTACTGAAGAACACCCAATTTTTGATGGGTATGAAGAAGGAGATTATTTAACTCTCAATGGTCGTAGTGGAGATTTTGCTTGGTTTAATCAATACTCTGGCCGAGATTTAGCCGAAATTGGCTCTGAGCAGCTCGGTTTTGTCGGCACAGGTGTTGCCTATAAGCCAGTTAGTGAAAATAGCGCACATTTACTACTTTCTGCCCATACTGCTTCACCTTGGACATCGCCCTTCCAAGGCTGGCAACAGGATATGCAAAATGTATTCCTGAACAGCATGGATTATCTGTTATCAGCTAGTTTTGGACATGTAACTGGTACTGTCACGAATGAAGAAGAGACTCCGTTAAATGCCACGATAGAAGTGGTCGAGACTGGTTATGTGTTTAAAGATCAAAGTGAAATCGATTTTTACCACGATGAAGGCACTTACACTTTAAAAGTTAGAGCCTCTGGTTATGAGACAGAAACAACTGAAGTTGAAGTCATCAATGGCGAACCAGTGGAATTAGATGTGGTCCTTCAATCCACTCAAGGAGGATCAGTCATTGGAGAAATACAGGACTCTCTTTCACAACAGCCAATAATTGGAGTTAAGGTTAAGCTTTTACAAGACGGTGACGTGTTAACCGAAACCACGTCTGATGAACAAGGCTATTATGAGATCCTGGACCTTGACGAAGGACATTACACAATTGAATATAGTAAAACAGACTACATCTCAGAAACCATTGAACTCGAAGTCGGTTCTGTTCCAATTGAACAACATATAGACATGACACCTGTTCCTGCTGTTGCCGTATTAGGTGACTATTACTCAAGTGAGCGAAGCTTTGAGGCTGTCCTAGAGGAAGCTGGGATTGAGGTTGAAGAAGTCCCTGACAGTGACATTATGAATCGTCTAGATGAATTTGACGTAGTCTTTATCAACGGACTTGGTTTGGACTTAAGAAGGAATATAGATCAGTTGATGGAAGCCGCTGATGAAACCAAAACGAGCCTAATTTTTGGGGAAACTTACTACTCCTCTTCTCCATTAAATCAACTCGTCGAAAATCGTGGTGACCCAAGTAGTCGTGACACAGCCGATCACTCGTCGAGCACTGAATATGTCATCACAGAACAACATGATCTATTTGGAGAAGCTGAAATCGGAGACACCATTGAGATTCTCACACCTGGAAATGGTCGAATTGGTTACTTCGACGAATATAGCGGATATAACATTGCAAACATTAAGCATCGTGATGTTGATGAAGCTTACGGTTCTGGATTTGCATATAAGCCTAGAACAAATGGGAGTGTTGAATTACTACTAGGCGGCTATGGTTTTACATTTAGTCATCACGCTGATCATTACACTCCAGAAGGTAAGGAGCTATTAGTTGATAGTGTCGTTTGGGCAGCTCATGCAGAGTTTCCAACGATTGAAGGGACAATCACGGATGAAGAAGGTAATCCACTAGAAGCTACTATCAACGTTGTTGGGGAAAATTTTGAAACAACTACGAATGAGAATGGTGAGTTTTCAATTGCCTTACTTGAAGGTGATTATGAAATTGAAGTTGAATCCTTTGGATATGAAACGATCACAGTCCCAGCTTCTGCTGAACAAAACAGTGAACCTGTCAATGTTGATATGGAAGTCCACCAAGACGCTGGTTCAATTAATGGCACTATAGAAAACGAACAAGACAGCCAGGCTGTTGCAGATGTTGATATCCAGTTAGAAGGCTATCCTCGTCAAGCAACCAGTAACACACAAGGTGCATTCTCCATTGATCGGATCGAACCAGGTGATTATAAGTTAGTTTTAGAAGCTGACAACTATGTCATGAAAGAAGTCTTCGTCACCATTGAACCAGGCGAAGAACTTGAATTAACTGTCGACATGAAACCATCACCTTTAGTTGGGATTATTGTAGACAATAACCATAATGACGCATCCCTTGCGCAGTACTTAGAAGAACGTGGTTTTAATACAACGGAATTGTTTTACACCGACGTTGAACAGCTTAGTGAATTAGATTTAGTCATTGCTAACTCTGACTATGACCGGAATCAAGAACCGACTGAAGACGAATTTAACGATTTCTTAAAGGCTATTGATGAAGAAAAACTATCCGTCATTTGGACAGGACACGTAAACGGTCGTGGAGGGATTCGCTTCTTAAATGAGTTTGAAAACAACCCAGAAATTGTTCTCCAAGACCGTGCTAATGATAAAACCATAAAACCTATACAAGAACACCCGATTACAGAAGGTCTAGAACTTAATGAAGCCTATGATTTTGAAAGCCGTTCAACTTATTACTACGCCTTCGAAGGTTATGATGGTGAGACTGTCGCGACAATCGATCACCCTGAAGACGGCCACCTTGGGGATTTAGCAGCTTTCAAAGGACGTACCACTGAATCGGTAGAAGTTTTGTTAGCTAATACAACATTCGGCTATAATTTTAACCCGGATCAGCCGGAGTACTTCAATGAAACACTAGTACAACTCATTAATAACTCAATTCTTTGGGCATTGGATCATGAGGAAGCACTAGCAGCAGACTTCAATGGCATCATCAACAATGATTTAGGTGATCAAGTTGCTGGAACCGTCACAGTTAAAGAAACAGGCAAAGTGATGGAAACCAATGCCAATGGTGAGTTTTACCTAGGATTACAAGAGGGCACCTACACCCTTCAAGTTGAAGCCTTTGGTCATGAAACAAACGAATTCACCATAACAGTTGAGAACGGTGAAGTTTATAATGAGACATTGACATTACAGTCTAATGAAATTGGTACACTTAGTGGATCGGTTTTAGATGGAGAAACAGAAGAACCAATTGCCGAAGCAACTGTTAATGTACTTGGAACACCAGTTTCAGTTGAAACAGATTCTAATGGTCAATTTGAAGCAACACTACCAATTGGCGAGTATGACCTTCAAATTATGGCTACAGGATATATGACAACAACCGAATCAAATATAGTCATTGAACACAATGAAACAACAGATGTTTCTGTATTTATGCCGCATTCAGAAAAAGTCGCCATCGTTAGTATGTCATCTCGTTTCGATGAGTTTGAAACGTTAATGAACCAATTTGGATACGATGCAGACTACATCAATTACACTGAACTAGAACAATTCATAGAAGATATTCCAAACTATGCACTGATCATTTACAACAACAACTCTTCCTCTACAAGTGATGAATTATTTACGGAATTCGTTGAGACGGCTGATGAACATGAAGTGAGTGTTGTTTTTGCCTCACAATATGGCAGAGGAACCATTGGGGACTTGAGCGATGTTTATAACGATCCTTCACAAGTGAACCACGGTTTTGTACCAGGTCATATTAATATTAAAACGTTACAAGACCACCCGCTATTTGCAGGTATTCATGAAGACGAATTCCGAATTCTTGATAAAGGTACGAGCAACCAACAATATGCTGTATATGAAGGATATAGTGGAACGACAATTGGTACCATCACTCATGATGAAGAAGGGGAGATTGGCGAAGGAATCGGCTATGATTTCCGAACAGCAAATAGTGTCCACCTCTTGTTATCAGGTTTTCAAATTGGAAGTTATTCAGACCCAACTTCTAACTGGACCGACGAAGCAACATTATTCTATCAAAATGCACTCAACTGGGCAATGAATGCTAGTATCGGAGAGATTCATGGAACCGTAACAGATGAGTATGATGAGCCTATTGCCAACGCTAATGTAACCATTCCTGATTTAAATATCGAGACAACAACGAATGCAAACGGAGAATACCAAATTGGTATTGGAACAGGAACGTACGATGTTCATGCCTCTGCACGTGGTTATCACGAAGAAGTCCAAACAGCTACGGTCGAATCGCAAGGAGATTCCGTTGAATTGAACTTCACATTAGAAGCCATTGAAGGAACTGAGATTTCAGGACAAGTACTAGACGCTGATAACAATGAGGTCCTAGAAGAAGCTACTGTTTCACTTCACTACCGTAATGAAACGGATCCGATGGAAACAGTTGAAACTGGCGAGGATGGTCAATTTGAATTCAATCAACTCTTACCAGATGAATATGTATTAAAAATTCAAAGAGATGGTTATCTTGACCAAACTGTAGATGTGGTTGTAGAAGATGAAGCTATCAATTTAGATGTTTTACTCAATAATATTCATGTTGCCGTACTTGGTGATCACAAAGATCATATACAATCATTGCTAAACGAACACGATTTATATTCAGAAGGTCGTGATTGGGATGTCATTGAAGATGTAGCAAATTATGATTTGATTGTGGTTAATGCAAATGATGGTTCACCAGAACAACTTCAAGAGCTAATCGATGTAACAGATGAACACCAAGTGAGTCTGGCATTCCTTGGAACATGGGGTGTCGATGACGGCTCGATTTCAACCTTAAGCGAAACAGTTGGCTACCCTGAATTAAGCGATCATGGCTACAATCAAGGTGAAATCGAATTAAATGTTCAAGACTTGGAGCACCCAATTTTTGAGGGATTATCGGAAGAAATAACAATTCATAGCAAAAAGAGCCCATACTCAGCTTTTGAAGGATACCCTGGTCCAAGCTTAGGTGAAATCGAAGTAGACGGTGAAGTAAAAGGTACTGGAGTCTCTTACGAATTTCGTAGTGAGGAATCCATTCACTTACTTCTCTCATCATTTGCGGTTAATAACATCATTAGTCCTAACTACGGTTGGACTGAAGACGGTAAAACATTATTTGTTCAAGCTATGGATTACGCAATCAACGCACAACAGGAATCACCTGCTACTCCAACTTGGGATGAGACAAAAATGAAAACAGGCGACTCACTTGTGACACTTACTGGACAAAGTGATCCATTTACAACGGTTAATATTTATGAAACCAAAGGAAATAAAACAAATTTTGTTGGCTCTGGTCAAGCTGATGAGAATGGTGAATTTGCGATCGAGATCGAGTTTTCGAATGGTAACCATTTCTTAAAAGCTGAAGCTGAAAATTACGCTGGCACATCAGACTTTAGTGACCAAATGCAGTTAATTGTAACAGGTAAATAAAAAGGATAGATTATGAACTATACCCCAGTTAGTGGACTAATTAAAAAAAGTCCTAACTGGGGTTTTATTATGTTGATGATCCCTTATTAATAACTAGTTCGATTGATTAAAAGAAGGATTTATTAAGCCGCAGTGGAAATACACTTCGCTTTCCACCTTTGAAGGTACAGTTCAAAACGCGATCTAAACTCTATTCAAATGACAAAAATTCACTTAATGAATATAACGTGTTTCCACTTCGACCTGTCATTGTTTTTGCCGCCACCATTGAGTTAAGAATTGCTTCTTCTGTAGCGTCAGCAACTGCTTGGAACGCTTGGTCAATATCCTCTTCATGAATAGCTTTAAATGATTGAAGTTCATTTTGGCGATCATGAGGAATTTTATTTGCGGTTGAAAAACCAATGACTAGATCTCCACTTCCATTTCCATAAAACGAACCAGTGCGCGCAATTCCTACACTTGACCTTTTAATGACCCTCTTTAGTTGACGTTCCGTTACGGGTAAATCAGTCGCCACGATGACCATAATAGAGCCTTTATCAGATTCACTTTTTAGGTGACCGAGTTTAGACTGGATTTGAGGCCCGATGTGTTTTCCGTTCAAATGAAAGTTTTCTAATTGACCAAAGTTTGAAAGTACTAACACCCCGATTGTATAGTGACCATGAGGATATTCAATGATTCGTGAAGAAGATCCGATTCCTCCTTTTAAACCGAAACACTTCATGCCAGTTCCAGCACCCACAGCTCCTTCTTTGAAATTAACATCAGCTTCATGAATGGTTTCCTTTGCATTTTCTTTCGTAACAGCCATTTCCCGTATATCATTCAACACCATATCATTACATTCACCAACAACAGGATTCACTGTGCCTGTTGTTCTCCCAATTTCCGGGTTCTGGTTAAGGGTATACTCTACAATAGCCTCAGAACATGCCCCAACATTCAACGTGTTCGTTAACAAAATTGGGGTCTCAATTGTGCCTAGTTCATCAATTTGAACCGTTCCAACTGTTTTTCCAAACCCATTAATAACGTATGTTGCACCCATTACTTTTTCAGTAAAAAGGTTTCCTTCATGAGGTAAAACCGCTGTCACACCCGTGTTAAGATCACCATGTTTAACTGTATAATGTCCCACTTGGACGCCTTCTACATCTGTAATTTTATTTAGTTTACCAGTTTTTAAAGCTCCAATTTCGACTCCAATATCCCGAATCCGTTTAACCATAACAACCTTCCTCGTCTATTCATTTAACACTATACTAACATTAACTAACGGTTCAATGGCCTTTAAAATAAAAAACCGCTTTACCTCTGATCAGGTAAAACGGTCATGTCATTACTGGAAACTTTGTGGGTTTTGATTTTGCTGGTTTTGTTGTTGGGCTTGTTGAGCCTGCTGACCCATCTGTGCTTGCCCTGCTTGTTGGCCTTGTTGAGCCATTTGATTATGTGCTGGGAACGATATGTTTGTAAGTGCCTGACCTGCCTCGTTTTGGAATATGTTTTGAGTTGCTAAATCTCCTAACGAAACCATTCCAGCCAACTGTCCATTTTCCGTTACAGGTAAACGACGGATTTGTTTCTCAGCCATTAATTGAGCTGCTTGGTGAACGTCCATATTTGCATCAGCTGTCGTTAACTGATCACTCATACATTCGCCAACTGTACAGTTTCCGTCTTTACCCATGGCAGTTGCACGAGTTGTAATGTCACGATCCGTAATAATACCTTTAATGGCCCCATTATCAACGACAGGAATAGCACCAATATCATTTTGCACCATTAACTCAGCCGCTTCTTTTAACGACTGTTGTGGTGTAACGGAAACAACATTTGTACTCATTAAGTTTTTTATCGCATTTTGCATAGTAAAATCACTCCTTTTACCATTAGATTTGGCAGAAAAAGTGATTTTATGCACCCTCTTTTGTTACGTTATAATAAATAAAAACAATTATGAGGTGAACGGAAATGAATATATTTGGTCAAGTCATCGATCATGAAACTCGATGTCAGCATTATCATAGTGAACGTGATGTCATCGCGATTAAATTTAAATGCTGTAACGCATACTATCCTTGTTATGAATGTCATGAGGAATCTGTTGAACATCCTGTCGAGCGTTGGTCAAAACATGAGCTTGATGAAAAAGCTGTTTTGTGCGGTGTATGTCAGAGCGAAATGACTATTCGTGAGTATTTAAACTCTTCTCATCAATGCCCAAACTGTGAAGCTTCTTTTAACCCAGGATGTCAGTTACACTATCATTTATATTTTGATGTTTAAATATTACGTTAAGACAAAAGAAATCCCGAACTATAAATGAATCATTGATATCAATTACAGTTCGGGTTTGTATGTTCATTCACTCAACAAAATGATTGTCGTTCGATTTTTTTAAATTCTTTTGCTCAACTTTATCCAGTCACATCTCTTCTTCGATAAAGCGCTAGACCAACCAGCATCAATCCAGCCGCAATCACACTTAGTACAAGAGATTGAATCAATTCAAAATCCTCTAGCGGAATGCTGTTGACATGTTCAAAAACTGATAAATTCCGAACAGCGTCTGACATTTGAAGCAAGTCTCCTAAATAAATAACGATAAATACAAAGCCTAAATATAACCAAGGCAACCCATTCATACGACCTAGCCCCATAAATACAGCTGCCAATCCAACCATCACCCAAGTGGCTGGAAGGAATATCATAATCGCATTAAATAGCTCCATAAAGGTAATATCACCTTCTACAACAGCTGCACCAGCAGCACTTAACCCGAGGGCTCCTGCTCCTAGTGTAATAATGCTCGTGATGATGGCAACTAAAATATAATTTCCTAAAAACTTATATCGCGACATCGCTGTGGCTAGAATTTGCTCTGTACGGTTACGTTTCTCTTCTTTTTTCATCTTATTTATTGCCATGATTACTGGAATGGTGGACAATACAGCCATGATTGCCGCAACCATCGTCACAAACTGCAAGGTCATTGATATTCCATCTTGGTTAGCCATAACTTCTTTCATGATCTCTATTTCTGCGAAGTAAGTCTCGGTATCTCCTAAAACAGAGCCATACGTGGCACCAAATATAAAAATGACGACTGCCCAAGAAATAATGGACGTTTTTTGCAAACGCAGTGTTAACCCAAGATGGCTTCTTGACCATGCCGTTGCATGCCTTCTACCACCTCTGGTCGGTAAAAATCCTGCATCAAGATCACGAATAGAATTTAAATATAGAGCTACAGCTGCAACGATTAAGGATACAATTAATGTCATCCCTATTGGCCACCAATAATCATTGACATAAACTTCCGACCCTAGAACCCATCCGAACGGAGAGAACCAGGAAATGGTCTCGTTAGACACATCACCTATAGCTCGAATAAGATAACCTAATCCAACTAATAAAAAAGATAAACCTACAGCACCTTTTGATGTTTGTGCTAACTGAGCGAATAACGCTGTTGTAGCGGCAAAAAAGATCCCGGTTATTCCTAATGCCGCTCCATATAACATAGAGCCATTAAGGTCCATACTTTCTATACCTAAACTATATAAGCCAATCCCTGTTGTTAATGCTAGAACCAGATAAGTAAGTGCCATCACCAATAACGTCGATGTTAAATTAGATAATCTCCCACTTGGAAGCGCTCGAATAAGCTCAACACGTCCCTCTTCTTCTTCTGAACGAGTATGACGAACCACGAGTAACACACTCATGACAGCAATAATTAATAATGTCATAGCCAACATTTGATGCGCCATCATAGCCCCTTCTGTGTAATGATCGAGGCCATAACCAGGTCCGATTAATGCTGTGACAGCCGGATTATCAAAAGTTGTCGCCATTTGTTGCCGCTCTTCATGGGAAGCGTATAATCCTTTAAATAATGCCGCCGTTCCAATCGTTACAAACAGGAATCCAATTAACCAAATGGGTAGACGCAAACGGTCGCGTCTTAAAATCAGTCGCATTAATCGCCCTGTTTGCAAAAACTGCTGCTTCACCATTACTTTTCACCCCCGGCCTCTCCTTCATAATGCCTCATAAATAAATCTTCTAATGTTGGAGGTGCACTCTCTATCTTTGTAACACCAGCTTGACTCACGTATTGCATCACCTCGTCAAGCTTTTCAGTGTCAACTTGAAATTGATAAGTACTACCTTCTTTATGAACATCATGAATTCCACTTAAATGATCAAAAGATAGTTCGTTTTTCGTCTCTAATACAATAGTGGTACGTGTTAAGTGACGTAGATCATTTAACGAACCAGATTCTATAATTTCACCTTGTCGAATAATTCCTACTGTGTCACAAAGCTTTTCGACTTCAGACAGAATATGACTTGATAGTAAAACACTTTTCCCCTCTCTTTTTGCTTCTAACACACACTCCTGGAACACTCGCTCCATCAAAGGATCAAGCCCTGAAGTTGGCTCATCTAAAATATACAGATCTGCATCTGCTGCAAATGCAGATACGAGTGCGACTTTTTGTCGGTTACCTTTTGAATATGTTGCACATTTTTTGGTTGGATCTAACTGAAATCGTTCAATTAGTTCTTCTTTACGATCAAGGTCAAGCTTTGCCCCTCTCATCTCCGTAAAAAAGTCGATGACCTCACCACCAGTTAAGTTAGACCAAAGATTCACATCACCTGGTACGTAAGCAATACGCTTGTGAATTTCGACAGCTTCTTTCCACACATCTCGGCCAAAAATCGTTGCTTTTCCTGATGTCGCTTGCAAAATTCCTAATAAAATTCGAATCGTCGTCGATTTACCAGCTCCATTTGGTCCAATAAAGCCAAAAACCTCTCCTTCGTTCACTTCAAGGTTAACCCCTTTTAACGCTTGAACTTTACCAAACTTTTTGGTTAAACCTTCTGCCTTTAATACCGACATCATTCATCCCCCTTTTTTTGATAGAAAGCTTTTTTTAATACTTCTAAATACTCCATAAATTCCTCATGATATGATTCATATTCGAACTGCGAAAAATCAATTCCCTTTAATCTCTCAATGATGCTGTTAGCGTAACCATCCAGAGACCACTGAATGAGTTGTAATGTTTTTTCCACGTCTAGGTCATCTCGAAACCTTGAATAGTCAACATTTTGATAAAGTTTACCCATTCCTTCAGTTCGCAAAGTATCAATCCTATTAGCTAAATTATCAGGCAGATGAGAGCTTTCCATCACCAACACTTGGCTCATAAAGTTGAAAAAACCAGAATGCTTAAAATAAACCTTCATTTTAAATTCGACAATTTCTTGGAGACGCTCAAAAAAATCTGTTTCACTTAAATCAATCTTGTTAATATACTCATGTTCAATTGCCTCTAAGCTATTTTCCACTAAATATAAATAAAGCTCTTTTTTGTTTTTAAAATAATAATATAACATCCCCTTTCCAACACCAGCTCGCTTCACTATGCGATTGGTAGAGGCTTGATCATACCCTTTCTCTGCAAACTCTTCTAATGCTGCAGATACGATTTTTTTCTGAGTTTCTTCTTGTATATCATTAAAAGCAACCATAGCTTTGCATCCTCCTTGACCAGTTCGGTCAACACCATTATATATTTATTTGACCACTTAGGTCAATATGCATTTAAGATAAAAATTTTCTATATATCTAATAAAGGTTGTGCTATTATGAATACGAATAATAAGGGGGAATAAAGAGAGATGATAAAAAAATCAACCTTTTTAATAATGGTCATTGGGTCACTATTACTATCAGGATGTATGGATAATAGAAACGCCAAAGAAGTGACTCAAGATACATTTGATTCAATATTGGAAGCTGATACATATGACATCACAACAACCATAGATATAAATCTTGAAACAGATTTAGAAGATCCATTTTTAGATCAATATTTAGGGACAATAAATGACTCTGAATTTAGTATTGACCAAAAAGTAGATCATACAAGCAACATGCAAGAAGCCGTTTTCCATGTGAACTTCAATCTTAGTCCAATGTCATTCGCATTAGACTTACCAATTTTACAAGATTTAAATGAAGAAAAACTCTACATTGAAACTGACCAAATGACTGAGAACTTTGGATTGTTTGTAATTCCTGAAGAGTATGCAGGAAAAGTGTTAGCAATTGATTTATCTGAAGCATTTGCAGAAGCAGAGGCTGAGGGTGTGAATTATGAGGAGCTTAACGAAACGATGATCACGATCGTTCAAGATCATTTACATGAAAAACCAGAAGAAGATTTCACCAAGGAAGATGATACTTATTATGTCACATTTACAAGTGATGATATTGCTGATTTCATTGGAAAGCTAGCTTATGACTTTGATGATACGTTGACTGATGAAGATATTCAGAAAGATGTTGATGAGATGATTGAAGCTTTTAAAGAGTTAAACCTTGATGATGTTGTCATCGACTATACTGTAGACGGTGATCAAATTGAAACAATGGGAGTCTCTACTAACTTTACAGTCAAAGATGCTGGAAATTATTTTACAGTCGATTTTGCAGTTAATACGGTTTACAATAGCATCAACGAAGATGTCGAATTCAGCATTGATCCTGAAGAAAGTGAAACAGTAGACTTCTTAGAACTAATTGAACTTATGGAATCTTACGGGTATTAAAAGATATAGACATTCAAGCCTCGTGCTTGGATGTCTTTTTTATTTTTTACGAAAGAAAGTTGTGATTAAACACTAATTAGATTATAATCTAATTAGATAATTGTCTAATGGAGGTTATGAAATGCAATTAAATCGACTCGTCAATTTCCACAAAACGGTTGGAGATAAAACACGATTACGAATCGTTGGTTTATTAAAAGAAGGGCCCCTACACGGGCAGGCCATTGCAGGCAAACTCGGCTTAACACCACCAACTATTTCACACCATCTAACAAAACTTAAAGAGATTGATATAGTTTATCAACGTCGTGATAAAAATACGATCTATTACCATTTAAATGAACGAAAACTCGATCTCCTTGCAGGAGCGATTACAAGATTGGGGGATGAAGAAATGAATACTGAATTCCAAGTAACGGATGAAGAGAAACATAAAGTCCTTTCTAACTTTATGGACTCAGATGGGAAATTAAAATCCATTCCAGCTCAATTGAAAAAACGGTTAATTATATTAGAACATATTTTACAAGGCCTTGAGCCAGGTGAAACTTATTCTGAACTGAAGATCAATGAACATATTAAAAAATATCACGAAGATTATGCGACCATACGAAGAGAATTTATTATGCACCACTTCATGACACGTGACAAGGGTTACTACGAATTGAATCCTAGAGAATTATGGTTAATTCAATAATTTTATTAAAGCTGTTTTTAGTCTCTGAAAACAGCTTTATTTTCAACCTTCTAATTAGACAATCATCAAATTAGTTAATATGAAATGAGTGTCCTTTAATGAAAAACTGGGGAATATGGAAACAAGAAAATGAATATAAAAAGTTATTTTACTCAGGCATTATAAATGGAATAGGAAATTTAGCTATGCGAATGCATACTTCTTCTGTTATGGGTGGTGCGGCAGAAATTATCGCATATGGCACAGCCGTAAAAGTGACAAAAACAGTCTGATCTACATCAGGCTGTTTTTTTATTCCCATGTCTTACATAAAGATTCTTTTCCTTGCAATACTAATCAAATATAGGATGTATGTGAAGGAAGTGGTGGTCATGGGAAAAGAAGGAACCCAAGTACCCGTTAGTAAATATTTTAGTCGCAATATTGAGTACCTACAAAAAGAACTCCGTATAGAACAAAATTTTGATTTAATACATCATAAAATTGAACACGGTGGGGTTAAGCTAGGGTTATTTTTTGTTGATGGTTTCGCCGGTGGATTAGCGATGATTGAGACCTTAAAACGACTCAATGAATTAGAAGAACGTGAGATGCGTCGAGATCCAATAAAGGCTTTAACCCAATCCATTATCCCCCACCAAGAAGTTGATACATCAAAAGATTTAGAAGAAGTCATTGCTCAAGTATTAGCTGGACAAGCCGCTTTTATTGTTGAAGGATGTGAAGAGGCGATTTTAGTGGATACTAGGGAATATCCAGCTAGAACGCCAGAAGAACCGGATCTTGAACGAGTCGTACGTGGTCCTCGAGATGGTTTTGTGGAAACCATCGTTTTTAATACAGCTTTAATTAGACGCCATGTGCGTGATAGATCTTTAATATTCGAATATTTACAAGTTGGCCAACGTTCCAAAACTGATGTCTGTTTATCCTATATTGATAGCGTGGTTGACCCTCGTCTTGTTAAACGAATAAAAGACAAAATTGAAGAAATCGACATTGATAATTTATCAATGGGTGAGAAAACACTAGAGGAATTTATTTTTGGAAAAACCATGAATCCCTATCCACAAGTCCGTTACACGGAACGCGGCGATACAGCCAGCGTTCACTTAATGGAAGGACATGTACTGGTCATGGTCGATGGTTCACCGAGTGTCATGATTTGCCCTGCAACATTTTGGCACCATTTACAACATGCAGAAGAGTATCGACAAAAACCTATAGTTGGAGCATTTTTACGTTGGGTACGTTTTGTAGCTATACTTTCAGGGTTATTTTTACTCCCGTTATGGTATTTATTTGCTACACATCCCGAACTATTGCCTCCAGATTTGAGCTTTATTGGTTTAGATGAAGAGGGGGCTATCCCATTATATATACAGTTTTTAATTGCCGAAATTGGGGTTGAAATTTTAAGGATGGCCGCCATCCACACACCGAGTGCTCTGGCAACAGCCTTAGGTTTAATCGCAGCCTTAATGATCGGGGAAATTGCCATAGAAGTGGGATTATTCTCCCCTGAAATCATTTTATACTTATCAATTGCTGTTTTAGGTAATTACGCAATGCCAAGTTATGAAATGTCACTCGCCAATCGTGTTGTAAGGTTAGTACTATTAACGGCAACGGCTGCCTTTGGTGTGCTAGGGTTTGTTTTATCAGTTTTTGGTTGGATCTTCTTACTTATATCGACCAAAACGTTAAACACGCCATATTTATGGCCATTTATTCCATTTAACGGCAAAGCCTTCATGGAGACTATCATTAGATCACCAATGCCTCTTATAAAAAGTCGCCCGAGTGTTCTCAATACTCAAGACAACTCAAGCCAAACAGGAGAATCCTAATCAATCGGTTAGGATTCTTTCCTTCTAATCGAGTCATAACTTTGTATTCAGGTCTTGATTGATAGGTTTGATACGGTACAAATTGTCCTTTTATGGCATCAAGTGTCCGATCTTTTAACTGAGCGGCTGTAATAAGTTCATCAATCTTAGTTTCATACAGTTTTTCGAAAAATACTTCAGTTCTCCCTCCCTCTTGAGTTCTTAACTTCCCAGATTTGTATTCACCGTTAAATATTGTCTTGTTTGATTAGGCAATAAATATTCATGAAAAAATTCGTTAAAAACCTCGTACTCCTCTGAATCCATTTGATAAATTTTTCTTCTGTAAAACATTTCAACCCCTCCCTTAATTAAACATCTTCACATTATAATAAATATTAATCAAGTTTAATTTAAAGAAAAATCAGACTATTCCTTTTATAAATAAAGCTCCCGCATTAAGCAGGAGCATCCTAATTTACATTAATAAATAATAAACCATGCTTCCTAAATAGTTTCCGATTACATACCCAAGTGTTCCGACGAGCATAATTGGTACGATGAGTTTTGTCCAACCTTTTGCGATCGCAAAAGCGGCTGCGGTTGTCGGACCACCAATATTCGCATTACTAGCGACAATCATTTCTTCTAAACTAAATTTGAAGACTCTACCCACTGTAAACGTGATTAGCATATTGAAGAGAACAATAATCGCCATAAATACTAATAATAATGGTGCATTTTCTATTAACATTAGATGATTATGTTTCTGGAACCCATACACGTTATAACGCTAATGAGGTAGATTTAAACCGCGACCATGTTGATCGCACTCAACCAGAAACGCAAGCATTCCATGAAGAAGTGATTCAAAAGTATAATCCTGATTACTTAATTGACTTACACCATCAAGGTACGCAAACGACTTTAGGTGACACAGATGAACTTGTATCAGGTTCAATCTTACACCCAACTAATCCAGATGTTGACCCAGAAGTACTTGAGGATTCTAAGAAATTAGGTAAAGTCCTATACGATGCCATTGAAAGTCGTGGGTTTGGTACTTTATCTAAATATAACGGTGGTACCGCTACAACAATCGGACG
Organism: Piscibacillus halophilus; assembly: GCF_900110685.1. Lineage (GTDB taxonomy): Bacteria > Bacillota > Bacilli > Bacillales > Alkalibacillaceae > Piscibacillus > Piscibacillus halophilus. Next base: position 845 of record NZ_FOES01000042.1, on the reverse strand, counting down.
TAACGGTTTAGCTGTTGAGTATGACATTTCAACTCTTCTATTCGAAATGAGAGGTATGGCTGATCATTACTATGAGCCATATGTTCTTGGTCAAAAGAGTAATGGATACTTAATTAAACAAGCTGTAATTGGTCTCGAAGCAACAGCTAAAGCTATTGCGGACGGTTCCATTGAAGAAGCGGACACTTCTTTCTGGGATGACCTTCCAAGAAGTACTAGCAATCGTAGTGAATAATAACGTATAAAAGATGCCTCGAACATAAGTCGGGGCATCTTTTTCTTTAATCGACCTTTTATTATTCTCTATAAGTATTTTTCTTAATTCTATAGTTGCTTTTTCCGGCTCTAAAATATTTGTTGGGGTAAAGGTTATTTTCTGATAATTTATTGTTTATTTTAAATTTAATCTTACAGGTTAGGCCCTCGCTTTCCACGGGCGATCCGCGAGCCTCCTCGAACTTCACTAACGTTTCGTTCTGTGGGGTCTCACCTGGATCGCTTGACCCGTAGGAGTCTCGGGCCTAACTGAAGGATTATTCTTAATATAAAAAACACGCAATCTCCTAATTTGTTACACTTTGTTTAGACCAAAAACAAATAACAAAAGGAGTTGCGTGTACTATGCATTCTAACATTTTTATCCCAGGTTTAGAAGAGTTTATCGTTACAAATGCTTCTGAAAAAGGCGGTATGTATCAACTCCATGTGGAGTTGAAAAGAAAGCCTCACCGTTGTCCAGCTTGCGGAAACTATACGGATCGTATTCATGACTATCGGGTACAAAAGATTCAACACACTCAAGCATTTGGTAGGCCTACGGTTTTGTTTTATCGAAAGCGCCGCTA
>NZ_FOES01000064.1 GCF_900110685.1 Piscibacillus halophilus | reverse complement strand
GGATCTCCCCAATAAAATGTGCTTATAGCTCCCTTTAACGTACAATTTCTGTTACTTATGCCGTTGGCTGCTTGCATTCCATTCGAATGCGCAAGTTAAAGTTGTCTAAATTTGGGCATCCATAACTTCGGCGTTTAATCGTTTTAATTAGATTATTTGTGCCTTCTAAAGGTGCATTAGTTATAGAATATTTAAAGTAATTTAATATTTCTTGTTTCCACTGTAATAAGGTTTTTACAATCTTCTGGATGTGACCTGTACCATCAAATAAGTAGTGTTGACAGTAATTTTCAAAACATTGTTTAGCCAAGTCATATTCTGTATGGTCGTAAAATTCTCTGAAATCTTGTAGGAATTGATAGAGTTTACTTAACTTAGGATTGGCTGATAGCCAATCATTTAAAGTTTCAATTTCGTCTTCTTTTAATTTTTCAGGTTTTGTCATAAGAAGTCTGCGTTGATGACGAATTTTCTTGTGGTTCGTAGCATAATTTTTATCTAATCTACGAGCATATTCTAAAGCTTTCGTGAAGAGTTGAATGACATGGAACTTATCTGCCACAATAGATGTTTCAGGCCAAACCTTCTGGACTGTCTTAGCCATGCCAGGTGCAAGGTCTGTTGAAACAACGTTTGGTGCAGAAAACGGGTATTGCTTAAGAGCCTCCTGGATCTTTTCACGGTCTTTTCCAGGTGAAGTTTGCCAAACATGGCCTGTATTTGCATCCATTAATGCAATGCTATATGAATGTCCTTTTTTATGAGCAAATTCATCCAAACATAAAGCTGATGGAGCATCATAATTTTCAGGATCAGCCATAACATCTTCTGCATATTGATAAAACCAATGAGCTACTGTCGATTCAGGTACCTGCATATCACGTGAAACATCTGCGAATGATTGCTTGATGCACTTCCTTGAAATCATTTGTTTAAAATGTGTCGTAACTGTGCCACGACAAGGTATTTCTGGAAATTGGACTGTCCAAGTGATGCCACAGTCCTCACAACGTTGCCGGTGCACTGGCACCTTAAGGTAAATTGTTTCTTCAGTAGATACCCAGGCGTGTTTCAATACACGATATTTATCACGAGCATGATTGGTACTTCTTTCAAAGCAGTATGGGCATACATAACATTGTTGAGCCTTAGGCTCAACACCTAAGATCCAACCATCAGAGACTGGTTCACCTTCATCATTTAAAACGAAATTTGTTAATTGAAGGATATCTGTAGTAAACTGTTTATACAAAGCAGATCTTCCTTTCTTATGTTGAGTTGTGGTTAACTTTAACGTTAAAGGAAGAATCTGCTTTTTTCAATGTCTGACACATTTCATTGTGGAGAATCATTAATAAGTATATTTATCAGATAATTGGATTATATGAGCAAGAAAAACCATTGATTGAGGATGAAAAATCAAAATTTATTGAGAAAGCCTTTTTCGAAGCTGCACCAGTCGGTGAAATAATATTAGATAAATTTGAATATGGATTGTCAAGCTTTCCAATAATTGGAGAGGAAGCATCCTTAACTAATCAAACTGATATCAATAAAATTTTTAGGTTATTAGATGATGAGCTTTATATAACGCTTGGTAAACTTACGACACAAAAATTAATCCCTAGTATTAGTTTGGATGGTATTCTTACAAATCACATGAGTATATTGGGTAACACAGGATCCGGAAAATCAACAACCATTAGGAAACTACTAAATGAGGTTGCTAATCTTAGGGATAATCCTGAAATCGACATTTCCAAAGCAAATTTTATTATTTTTGATGTTCATAATGAATATAGTGAATTACCTCAAGATTTAACGTATGTTGAAAAGGTTTCTGATATCTCTATTAGTATAGATAGTTTAATTTTGGATGACTGGCTTAATTTACTTCAACCTTCTGAAGCTACTCAAAAACCAGTATTATTAAATGCGTTAAAGTTAGCTAACCATCTTGAGACTAATAGTAGTGATGTTTGGTGGATTAGAGCATTTTGTGCGTTAGAATTATTCAAAAATCAATCAACTGATGCTGTTCCTAAAAGAGCCAAAATAATAGGATTATTAGAGGGAATAGACTCAAAAGAAATTAATGATTGTTTAGAGCATTATAATCCCCAATTTGGAAATTTCAGTGGTGAATATGATAAAACATTTAGGGATTCAATTAAGGATTATATTAAAGAGCAAACCAATTATGATTATGAAGAGATTCATCCATACTTAATAAGCTGTTTGGAAGAAACTGATTGTAAAGCTTTTTCTATAAAAGATCTAAAGTTGGCCATGGATTTAGTATTACTTTTAGAGGAATCAAAAGGTAATAATCAAATCAGGACATTCTGCTCTACTTTAATGACACGAATTGATAACCTAGAGGCAACATATTCTAATAATTTATTTTCTGAAAACATAGACAGGCAAGAAAAGATGAAAAAAATGTTAGAGAGCAATCATACCTTTACATTATTTGATTGCTCTTTCATGGAAGATGACGTTTTATTGTTTTTTACAAGTTATATATTAAGGAATATATTTAATGAACAATACAAACAAAAACAAGAAAAAGGTAGAATCAATAAAAGTTATAATTTTATATTTGATGAAGCCCACAAATATATTTCAGAGAAAAATGAGGATAATATTGTTGATTATTCAAAAATGTTTCAAACTATCGCAAAAGAAGGAAGAAAATTCGGGATTTTCTTAACTTTATCTAGTCAAAGGCCAGGGGAGTTATCCAAAACAGTTTTATCGCAATGTAATAACTTCATTTTGCATAGAATTCGTAATAATATTGATTTGGATCAGATGAGAAAAAGTATTCCATATTTAAATGATAGTCAACTTCATAGATTATCTTATTTACGAAAAGGGGTTGCATTAATAGTAGGTGACTCTTTTGCATTACCTATGGAGATAAATATAGATGGTGAACAATATGGAGAAATATCCAAGACATTTCTACCTTCTGAATTATGGAAAAAAGAAGAAATGAAAACTTTATCTACTCGATATCCTAAGGTTAAACAATACGATCCAGAGTTTGTTAAATAAAAATAAATATTGAAAAAACAAGATTAAAGATAATATTTTATTGTGACCAATATGTGACCACAACCATAATATTTAAGGAATTTATTTAAACATAGCTAAACATTATTAAACATGAAAAGACCTCCCGGGCCCAGTGGGCGAGGGAGGTCTAGTTAGGTTTGGCACCCTATGACTCCGAGTGGGCTCGAACCACCGACCTCCACCCTGTCAAGGTGGCGCTCTCCCAGCTGAGCTACGGAGTCGTATTGTTGAAATTTATTCAATTATAATCAATCGACAAATATAAATATAATAGTTTATACTGTAGTTGTCAATACTTTTTTGGTCGGAGGATTCTAAAATGATAGCAAGAGTTCTGACGTATTTATTAATCGGAGGGCTGTTAATTGCAGCAGTTGCTGTATCGGCTCCGCAGTACTTATATCACTTGTTCATCGTGTTCGGGATATTATTTGTGATAGGTACTGGTTATTTAGCTTTTGTTTATGCAAAACGAGTATTTGATCTGTTAAAACGTCTAAAAGAAGAGTAAATGTTAGTAAGCCACCTAATTTTAGGTGGCTTTTTTTGTTCATTTTAAACTACACCTCTCATATATTTTGTTGAAAACGTTAATAAATGGTAATAAGACGTTCAGATGGGAGATGGGTGGGTGTGAAGTTCATTAAGGCAGATGTGTTAAACGAGAAATTTGATGTTTATGGTAAGTTTTACGAAGTACATAAAGAAGGGCATGTGTTTCAATGTCGGAGTCTTGCCATAATAAAACGAAAGAATACGAAACAGAATCACTACGATGCTTTAATCATCATGTCGAATCCTGGGAGTTGTGAGCCTGAAAGACAGGGTGATTATATATATATTAGAGTAGCCAAAGACACTCAAACCATTAACCTCACTTTATCAAAATCAGACCCAACCCAGCATCAGATCATGAGACTGATGGAGTTAAGAGAATGGAATTTAGCTGCAGTGATTAATTTAAGTGACTTAAGATGTGGTAATATGAAAGGTTTTAAAGAGAAACTGTTATTATCCGATCAAAATGGATTTTATGAACATACCATTTTTTCTGCCGAAAGAGAAAAGGAATTAAATGGTTTAATAGAGAACCTTAAGAATGGGCCAATTATAGTTGGTTGGGGGACGAACAGGGTGAATGACCGTTTAATTGAACTAGTTCATGAAAAATTAGGTCGCAATATCGTCGGTTGGAAACATTCTCAATCCACATATTATTATCATCCGTGCCCTCACTTAATTAAAGACAGAGTGAAATGGCTTGCCATAGTTGATAACAAACTTTCTATAAAGGGGAAAAACATGAATATTAGATTACTAAACACAGATGAACAGCCACCAATGGAATTATTACTACTTGCCGACCCTTCCAAAAAAATTGTAGAAGAATACTTAAATAGGGGAAAATGTTTTATTGCTGAAAATGGTAAAGAAATAATTGGAGTCTATGTTCTACTTCCAACGAGACCCGAAACTGTTGAATTGATTAATGTTGCAGTGGCAGAAGAACATCATGGTAAGGGCATTGGGAAAAACTTAGTTTTGAATGCCATTGAAACAGCTAAAAGTCAAGGTTACAAGACTATTGAAATTGGAACTGGTAATTCAAGTATTAGCCAGCTTGCGTTGTACCAAAAATGTGGATTTAGAATATCTGAAATTGATACGGACTTTTTTATAAGACATTATGATGAAGAAATTTATGAAAATGGTATACGATGCAGGGATATGATTCGTTTATCTCAAGATTTATAGGAGGAGCTCGGTGATACTGAGTTCCTTTTTTTATTAGACCATAGTTTCACGGCTTTTCTTCATGTATAATAGATGAAAAATATTGTAAATATTCGGAATTTGAGGGAGTTAATTATATGACATTCGTTATGAAAATTATTTCTACTATTATACTTGCTCTAGGTGTTGCATTTGCTAGTTTAATGTTTGTAATTTATACGGCTTTAACTGTTTCGGTTGGGCGTCATATCTTAATCTTTCTCATTTTATTAGTGGCTATTGGAATTATTGTTTTTTGGACTTTAGGAATATTTAATAAAATCAATTTAAAAAAGTTAAGCATTTTCGCTGGAATTTATTTTGGAATCTGTCTGTTAATATTCGTAGGGCAACAGGGGTATGCATACTATCTAGATTCTTTGGAAGTCGTGAGCAATCAGGATGTAGATTTAAATGAGTATAAGCCATTTGTAAATGGAACGAAGGCAGTTGATTTAGAAGAAGAGGCGACGTTTCAGATTGAAGATGACTTGCCCGTAATTGATGGGGCGACGGCACTTTATCCGATTTACTCTAGTTTTGCTAGAGCGGTTTATCCAGAAGCGGATTATGATTTACATAATAGTGAAGTGATGGCGAATCAAACGACAGGAGCTTATGACCATTTACTGGATGGGCATGCTGATCTTATTTTTGCCGCTGGACCATCTGAACATCAGGAAAATAGGTTTGAAGAAAAAGGTAAAACGTTAGATCTAACACCAATTGGGAGAGAAGCGTTTGTCTTTTTCGTACATCCTGATAATCCTGTTGACTCACTAACCGTTGAAGAGATTCAGGGGATTTATTCTGCTGAGATTACGAATTGGCAAGAACTTGGAGGTAATGATGAAGAGATTCGTGCTTTCCAACGCCCAGAGGACAGTGGAAGTCAGACGACGCTACAGAAAATTATGGGAGATATCCCGTTAATGGAACCGCCGACGGATGATGTGGTTTCAGGAATGGGTGGCATCATTGAGGAAACCTCGACATATCGTAATCATAAAAATGCGATCGGTTTTTCATTTAGATTTTTTGCGAATGAAATGGTCGACCACGGTAAGATCAAGTTTTTAGAAATTGATGGTGTTGCGCCTAGTAAGGCATCTATCCGAGACGATTCTTATCCGTTTGCTTCTGAATTTTATGCGGTCAGCGCTGGAACGGAAAATGAGCATGTTCCTGGGTTTATTGAATGGATTTTGTCGGAACAAGGGCAGGAGATTATAGAAAAGGTTGGGTATGTGCCGGTTAGTGAATAGGGGGAGTCTATGAAAAATTCTCGTTTACAAAAGTTTTCGTTAGGTGTAGTTATTCTTCTGGGCCTATTGTTTTTTGTTTGGGCAAGTGGATGGGGAAGTTTGTGGATTAATGGAATTAGTCATGCCGCAAATAATACTGAAGATTTTTATCATCATCCGGTGCCTATTGATGGGGAATATACGGTTGAGATTGATTTAAGTGACCTTGATAGTAATGAAGGAAAAGTGCTTTATCGCGATGAAGACAGGCATATTTTTATATCAAAAGTCACGATGAATGATTCAGTCTATGAAGTGACATTTAGATCTTTTGGGACTTATGGTTTAAATAATGCGATGTTAGTGTCTGGTATTGAACATGGACAGAGTATGAATGGATATAAGAGTGAGCTTCAAGCAGAAGCACACGCATAATACAAAGGGGTTAGTTATGATTTAGACCCATCTGGTTCAACGGGATTAATTCATCGAGATGGAGATGAATTTAGCTTTTACTTGAATCCATCTGGCGAAATCGACCTCGATTTGAATGAAGAGCCTATCATTGAAGTGACGGTTTCAAATTTGGTGGCGAACTTATGGGTAGAAACACCTCAATAAAAAGTTCAGTTTGGGAGTACAAAATTACAATTTATGCCCTTAATTGAGCTGTTTTTTCATATGAAATTGTAATCGAACATGTAAGGTTATTTGTAATTCAAAATTGTATAACTAACTAATTGAGGGAATTTTAAGATGATTAATTTTATGCAGTAAAATAAGTAAAAGGACGTTATTCGACTAACTGGGTAGGTTTCTTGAATAAGGTAAATAAGTTGGAGGAGGGACTAGTGATAAAATGAGTGTTCTTTTTAGAGTCGAACTGTATGTAAAGGATATTGAGGAATCTTTAAATTTTTACCAAGACATTATCGGATTAGAGTTGTATGGGAGAGGTAAACGAGGTGCACGTTTTAACTATGATTGTTTCTCGTTGTTACTTACTTCTGAATCAGCATTAGGAGATAAACATTATTTTAACAATAAGGCAAAAAGTGATATTAAAGGAAATGGTTTTGAACTAATAATAGTTGTTGATGAATTGGAAAATGTGTACCAGCGATGTCTTGATAACAATTACCCAATTGAGGTTGAAGTGGAAAAATACCCTTGGGATATGAGAGGTTTTAAGGTCGCTGACCCAGATGGATATTTTATAAGGATTACTTCCGAATAATACTTGTGAAGACTTGTAGTTAAAGGGGGATTAAATGATGCAATGTAAAATAAAAAGATATGAAAACAAAGACGAGAAACATCTGTCCGACTTATTATATGTGTCTTTTGAAGATGAGTATTTGCTTAATGTTTTAAATAGTTCTAGATTAATTTTTGCTTACTCAGCTTTTTGTAATAACGAGTTAGTTGATATGATCTTTGCATGGACAAGTGATTTTCATCCATATTGTACCTACTTTCGAATATTAAGTAATCCAATTTATAAAAAGGCTAACATTGAAGAGAAATTACTAACTAAAGTTGAAGAACAAAAAGTGTTTAAATTTCCTTTACAAACTTCTATGTGGAAACTTCTGTAAATTTAAAACATGTTTATGAAGATAAAGGTTTTAAGGAAATCAGAAGAACATATATGCCTACTCTAAGTGTATCAGATGTTAATAAGGATATTCCTATGAGTACTGAAAAATATATCATTAAAACATTAAGAGATGTGTCAATGAATGAAGAATGGTTAAAAAAATTAACAAATTTAGTAAAAAACAATTATGAAAAAACACATTTAGTTAATCCAGTTGTGGGTGTAGATATAAAAAAATGGGAAAAGTTAATTTTAGCTGATGACATAATTCTAGATGGAAGTATTATTTACATAGATCAAGATAAAAAGGACGTTATAGCATACTCTTTTCTTCATCAATCGGAAAAGAGCGATACATATGAATTAGGCTGGTGTGGTGTTGAAGATAATTATAATAGAGAACTAATAACCCAGTTAACATTTCACCAAATATGTTATGCAGCTGATCACGGTGTTCAGTATATTGTGGGGGAATTCGATACAACAGATCACAATGCTATGGAAGTATTAAAAACCTTACCATTTCAACCAAGTCCTACTTTGATTACCTATCAAAAAAGTAATTTGGATTGATCCTTCTTAAGATAACTGGTGGGAGAGTTGAACATGGAGGTTTGCTCCTCAAATCTACTTAAGGACTGGGATTTAAATAAATTCTTTTTAATTTGGAGTGAGAAAAGTGTTTTCTATGTACATTTTTTCATCTTCTAGCGTCAATAAGACGTCTTTTATATGATCGTTTAAAAATTTCATCCACTCATTAACCAACTCAGTTTTTCCTCTTTTGACTCGAAATCTAGTTAATTCTATGTTCATGAATCTCTTGTGACCGTCAAGTAAAATTGAACACTTTTTGCTAATTAATTTTGTACACTTTCTTCCTCAAAAATGGAAGTTCTGTTCTTCATTCGATAACTATCTCCACTTAATTGAATCACCTCCGCTCGATGCACTATCCGATCAAGGACAGCCGTTGTTATGGCAGGATCACCTAGAAGTTCTCCCCAATCACTTGGACCTTTATTTGATGTTAATATGATGGAAGCTGAATTATATAAATCATTGATTAAGTGAAAAAAGAGATTAGCTTCTTTCTGATCCATAGCCATAAACATTAAATCATCAATAATCACAAGGTTCGAATCACGAAGGCGTTTCAATCTTATCTGTGATTTTCTAGTAAA
>NZ_FOES01000040.1 GCF_900110685.1 Piscibacillus halophilus | reverse complement strand
GGGAAGATAGTAAAGATAAAGTTCGAGAGAACCGTCTTTCGAATGAAGGTAAATGGATATATCGAATGCGAAAAGAGAAAGTCGAACGTAGCTTCGCAGATTCAAAAGAACTGCATGGGCTGCGCTATTGTCGTTTGCGTGGAAGGGATAATGTTCGAGAGCAAGCGCTTATGACAGCTGCTTGTCAGAACATGAAGAAGATTGCCCTCCACCTAGACCGTGTGGTCTAGGTAGAGGAGAGTCTTTTTCTTATTATTAAGGTTGTGATAGACATAAATTATTGAGATATCTATTTATTAACCTAAAAAAGCTTGTAGAAAAACACGGGGTTTCTCTACAAGCTGCAAAAAAGTCCATCACTTAAGGTGATGGACTTTTTTGAATTCTTCTAACTATAAATAGTTAGGGAGTATTTCGATTAAAGAAATCTTCGATAAACGGGTTATCAAAGTTGAACCAATCAATGCCAAACACGGCAAGTATTCCAAGAACTAAACTCCAACCAGCTATACTAATCGTCATCCAGTAGAAAACACGTTTTTTTGTACCGCCAAATACTAAACTTAAAAATGCGGTTAAATGACTTCCAACGAGGAAAGGTCCAAGTAAAGCTAAGCCAGGTAAACCATATTTGCTCCATAAGTTTTTGGCTCGAGAAGACCGTTTGTTATTTTCCTTGCCTCTTTTCTTACGCCAAGCTTTAATGTAATCAATAAAAATAATCACGAGATAAACGGTTAGTAGATTACCTGCTATGGCTAATATCAAAACGGGCCAGAATGATAACCCTCCCAATATGGCGATTGGGGTTAAGAAAAGGGCCTCAATAAATGGAATGGCAGATAGTACAAATACCATCGCATATACAAAAAGTAATTCAGTTATTTCCATCAATAATCTCTCCCGACGAATTACGTCATTTATTTAATCTTTATAAATAAGAGGTTACTAGTTCATCACCCATTTGTCCTTTAAGAACATGATTCGACCGATAATGAAGATGATGATCATGGCTATTAAATTACTGCCTACAGTGATAAAAATGTGTTCCCAGTCAATCACACCTACGAGTAATTCTTTTAAACTACTAAAGATATTTAAAATCGGAATAACGAAATGATGAAATTCAAGCTCACTCGTTCCGACACTTGTTAGAATCATTATAGGGAACATTCCAAGCATCATGACCGGAGTGCTGTAACTTTGTGATTCCTTGATGGTTTTGGCCATAATACTTGTCACCATAAGGATGGACGCAAGGAACGTCGCATATATAATCGTAATACCTGCCACAATCCCAATGATTAAACCTATATTTTCGGTACTTGCAACAGCATCTTTTAAGTTTTCCGTCATAAATTGAATCTCTAAAGCTACGACAATCAATGTCACAATCCCAGTTATACTTCCAATAGCTGAAATCGTTAGCCATTTGGACATGATCATGGTTGAACGTTTAACTGGGGTCATAAGTAATGCTTCCATTGTCTTCTTTTCCTTTTCACCAGCAAATAAATCAGAAGCTGAAGGACTAGCACCGATCCCAATCGCTAAGACAAGGATTAATGGAATTAATGTGCCTAATAGAGCCATCCCAGCGTTATCATCCGTAATTTCTTCTTGTTCGATTTGAAAAGGTGTCATCAATTGCTGATCAATGTTTTCATTCGTTAATCGTTCATTGACAATCGCTTGCTCATATTGCTGTAAAGCAGCCATGACTTGCGCATTTGCATTAGACGCATTTTGGCTAAAAGAATCCCCTGAAATAACCTTCACAGTTGCTTGTTGATGAGTCTCGACTTTTTCAGTGAATTGATCATCGAATAAGATTCCTGTATGAGCTTCTCCCTCTTCAATAGCAAATTCAGGATCATCGGTTTCTACAAAATTAAAATTTTCCGTAGAAAAAATTGATAATATTTCTTCACTCGTTCCTTTTTCAACAGCTAGATTATAAGTCTGCTCATCATCAGAAAGCAAGCTTTCATAGTAAAATACGAGAGCGGTCATCATAATCAGTGGTAAAACAACGGTTAATAGTAATGTTCTTCTATCACGAAACGAATCTTTCATTTCTTTAAAAAACATTTTAAGAAACATAATCCGAACCTCCTCTAACCAATTTGCTCATAAAAATATAGTTTAAATCCTCATTGTTTTCTTCTTCATATAATTTCTCGATATTACCGTGGTAAATGAGTTCCCCTTTATGAATCATCGCCACGGAATCACACAGCATTTGAACTTCTTCCATGATGTGGCTAGAGAAGATAATAGTTTTACCTTGTTGTTTTAGTTGATGAACTAGCTGACGAAACACATTCGCTGCTGTGATATCTAATCCAGTGGTCGGTTCATCAAATAGAATTATATCTGGTTCATGAATAAGAGTTCTTGATATCGCTAGCTTTTGACGCATTCCTTTTGAGAATCCATCCACTTTACGATCCAAGTAATCTCTCATACCAAACATTTTGGTCAGCTCATCAATTCGAACTTTTGTTTCATGCTTACTTAGATTATAGAGTGAAGCGAAGTACTCTAAATTTTCACGTGCGGTTAATCGGTCGTATAAACCTGTTTCTCCACCGAATAAGACCCCAATTTTCTTTTTTATATCATTTGGTTGTTTGACCGTATCGTAACCAGCGACTTTAATTGTTCCATCAGTGGGGTGGAGAAGGGTGGCAATGGCACGAAGTAAGGTCGTTTTCCCTGCACCATTTTCACCAAGCAGACCAACCACTTCACCTTCTTCAACAGTGAAAGAAACATGTTTTAAAGCTGTTACATATTTCTTTTTATCTTGAAATCGCTTCGTCACTTCATTAATTTCAATCATCCGAGACTCCTCCTTGCATGTTTGACTCTATGATATATCTTATCTTGTGACATTTCTGTACTTATGTCGCGAATATTCCATTTCATGTCGTAAAAAGGTCATGAAGTTGAAGTTATATGTTAAAATTTAGATAATTGTTACTTTAAAAATTTGAGGGATGAATGTGAAAGTAGGATTAGTGGATGATCGAGAAATCGATTTAGACAAAATGCATGGGATTGTGTCTTCCATTGAAGAAGTGGAGATTGTGTTTTTAACCACATCTGCGGAAGAGGCTTATAAACAGATTAAAAAAGAATCCATCGATGTATTAATCGCTGATATTGAAATGCCGAACATGTCAGGGTATGAATTAGCCGATATTATTCACTCACATGCACTGGATATCGCGGTGATTTTTGTTACGGCAACGAGTGGGTATGCGGTTCATGCATTTGAGTTAAATGTGCATGACTATATCATGAAACCATATCCAAAAGAACGACTCATTCAATCTATGAAGCGATTACTTAAGAAGAATCAATCCACCGAGATGAAAGGCAGATTATATTTAAAACAAAAAAATGACATACACATTGTACAGAAACAAGATATCATCTTTATTGAACGATCGGGTCGATCAACGACGATTTACACTAAAAATGAAGAAATTAAAACCTATTTAACGTTAAATGAATTAGAGGGAGAGTTGCGAGAGAGAGACTTTATACGTTCGCATCGTTCGTTCATCATTAATATTCATTATGTAAAGAACTTCTCTCTATATGCGAAAAATTCCTATATCGTAACCTTTGAAGGTATTGAGAAACAAGCCATGATTACGAAAGATAAAGTGAAATTTATACAAGAGAATTATTTTTAGAGGTGAACATGTTGTTCAATATTTTCTATTGGATGGTTGTAGTAATCTTTGCAACCATTCATCTACAAGTATTACTAAACGGTTTATATATTCAGCTACCTATATATTTAACAATTTTAGTACCAGTTGGGCTCATTTTACTCATTAGTTGGAAGGTCATCACGAAGGTAGACCGAGTCCCAGTTCTTTGGAATGGGCTATTAGCACTTGTTCAAGTGTTGTTATTAATCGTTAATTTGAATGATCAATTCATTTGGGGCTCGACAGGATTGTTAGTGGCATTCATTTGCCTGGAATGGTTTCGGCATATTCTAGCCCGACAATATTCATATTTACATACTCAATTGAAAAATCATGAAATCGAACGAGAGCAAATTAATAATACATTTCGTATAGTTAGAAGTGAACGACATGATTATTTAAAACATATTTCCGCTCTTCATTTTTTAATAGAAAATGGGAAAACCGAGGAAGCCAAAACCTATTTGAATGATTTAGTTGAAGGCTATGAAGAAACTAACCTGTCTATAAAAGGAGAAACAGGTGTCGTTGCAGCGACGTTACACCAAGCTTATAAACGAGCTAGAGTATTAGGCATTTCAGTTGACTATAGTTTAGACGTTCCGGTTTCCTCACTTCCAATGACTGACCGAGACATCGTTTCTCTAATTGGGAACTTACTCTCAAATAGTATCGACGCCTGTGAGAGCTGGCAGAAGGAAAAAGGAGAGCAAGCTTTATTATCCCTTCAGTTTTTAAAACGAAGCGGGTTATATATATTAACCTGTGAAAACAATAGTTTACCGATCCATAGGGAAGTCCTGGATCGACTTTATAATGATTATGGCATCACAACAAAAGAAGGAGATCACGAAGGGCTAGGCACGAAAATTATCCATGATATTGTTCAGAAATATGATGGGTTATTAGACTTCGTTTATAAGGATGAAAAGTTTTTAGTGAAAATTAAGATTCCATTGATTAAGTGATTAATAGGAAGGAGGTTAAGTGTGGATAAAAAATATAATGATCTAATTGGTGACATGATTAAGAAAAATAACTATGAGTATGAAAAAGATTTACCTGGTAAAGGAAAGCCTTTACCTAAAGACTACATGGAAAAAGACACACTTCAACACTTTCAAAAAATCGCAAAAGATGCCGGTTTTTTACCCCCTTGGTTAAAGCTACAAAAAGAAATCAGTGCATTAATACAAACTGCTGAAACTGAACGAGACATCAAAATCATCAATAAGAAAATTAAAAAGTATAATGGAATTTGCCCTACGCCTATGCAAAGAAGTTTAGTCAGTCTAGATCATTTAGAAAAAGCTAAAAACATTTGGTGAAAAAGTTGGAGGAGCACATGGACATTAGATTAAATAAAGAAAATGAAATCGATTCATTAGTTAACATATGGTATGAAGGGTCTTTGTTAGCACATGACTTTATTGATAAAAATTTTTGGAAATCACATTGTACAAAAATGAAAGAAGAATATCTACCCAATTCCGAAACTTATGTAGTGACTGACAAAGGAGAAATAGTAGGATTCATTTCAATGGTGGAAAGTTATTTGGCTGCGTTATTTATCGATCATAATCACCAAAGTAAGGGATATGGAAAAGAATTATTAAACTTTATAAAAGAACAAAGGGATGCCATTCAATTAAAGGTTTATAAGAAAAACGACAAAGCCATTAATTTTTATTTAAAAAATGGTTTTGTGGAAGTTGAGGAACTCCAAGATGAGAAGACTGGTGAGAGAGAAATATTGATGGAGTGGGAGAGGAGTCCATAGGTATAGCTTTCTCTATTTTTCTAAATCAAATACTACTAACTGAACTACTTTGACTTATGAGCGGATTTATTTTGATTTCGAAACAAATGATCGAGAACCCAATAAAGGTTTTCTGATGAATCATGGGGAGTCTTTGCTAAAAAGGTATTTAAAAAAGTGTTAGTTAAAATCGAAGAAGTTAACCTATTAAAAAGAAGTTAGCTTCTTTTTTTATTGTGAAAGTCGCTTATCTTTTCAGGTGCTGAAAGTTTATATAACAAATAAATGAAAAGATTACTATTTTACAGCTTTGCATTACATACACATAACAATCCTTTAACAATGTATTCATAACGGTTTCATTGGTAAAGTCATTTTGATAGGGTAACTATTAAGAATGTGACTAATTGACAAAGGAGTGCGACATCATGCAAAGAGAGACTTACTTCGATAATGCTAAGCTCCTTTTCATTTTCTTTGTTGTATTTGGCCATTTAATTCAGCCAATGAAAGGGAACTTTGAATTGGCGGATGCTTTATACCAATGGATTTACATTTTTCATATACCAGCGTTTGTATTAATCAGTGGTTTCTTTGCGAGTGGGGCAAATAGTCCGAACTACCTTAAGAAACTAACTAAGAAGTTATTATTGCCATACTTATTGTTCCAGTTAATCTATAATTTAGTGTACGTTTTTATTTCAGCTGGTTCGTATAATAGCTTGTATGACCCTCACTGGACCTTGTGGTTCTTATTAAGTTTGTTTAGCTGGCATATACTATTGATCTGGTTTAAAAAAATCCCAGCGATTTTAGGGATTACATTAGCATTTTTGATAGGTTCATTAATTGGATTTATGCCATTAATAGGGCATGAGTTTAGTCTATCTAGAACATTTGTCTTTTTCCCATTTTTCTTGATGGGTTACTGGATCAGTAAAAATCAACTTTATCAATTTAAAAATATGAAATATCAATTTGTTGCTATAGGCTTTTTAGCTGTGTTATTGGTCATTAGCTATCTAAAACCTATGATCCCTGTAGACTTAATGTTTGGCTCACAATCATATGTAGCTATGGATATGTTGACGACAGGTATTATAAGTCGATTAGCTCTTTATGGGTTATCAGTTCTAATGGTGTTTTCTGTATTAATTCTTATTCCTAGAAAACGCTTTAGCTTTACTCATTTGGGACAATATACACTTTATGTATATCTGTTGCATGGGGTTCTCATTCAGATTATCCGAAACGAAGAGCTTTTACAGTTGAATCAAAATCTGGATATCATTCCGCTTGCAGTGATTTCAGGAGCTATGGTTTGGTTCTTATCATCCAAATGGGTACTAACCTTTACACAGCCATTAATCGAAGGAAAAGCGACTCGTTTACAAGAATGCTTAGATGGTAGAGGAAATAAATTAACTTATCGAAGGGAAAAGCCAGATTAGAATACAAAGGAAAAAGTCCCAGCTGAGATAAGCTGGGACTTTTGGTGAAGAATGAGGACCAAGTCACTCAAATTATGTAATCATCTACCTTTAATAAACGATTAATATTTTTTAACAGCTAAAAAATAAAATACGCCACCAATCATCCAGAATGGTTCCCAAAAGATTAACCTCCAAAATGTTGCATATGAATCTAAGTTAAAATCTAATATACCGAATACACTCAAAGAAATGGTTATGAAATTCAGTAATCCATACAAGAATAATAAAATCCCTACGACTTTTGTGACGTAATAGAGTGTCTCGGATATAATCGTCTTCTTCCAATGAATCAAAAGCATTAACAATAATATAACGCCCAATAATTTAATAAAACCAGTGAGCCATACAATGGTAATAAACGAATGATCAGGGTTTAAGGACATCTCATATATTGTGCCGCCTAGGGATTTAACCCCTAGCATTCCACCCATTGCCCAATAAAAACTCATACCAGCAAAAATAATAGTCCAAACAATTCCCATGGTAATGAACCAATAGTTAATCTTCAAATAGAAAACACTCCATTCTTGGATTAATAAGATCTAATGAATCCAAACGATTTTCTTTGTACGTTAGATTATTAGATGAAAAAGGTAAGTAAGTTGGTGTCTGTTTACACACAATGATACTAATTCATTCCACAACTTTCCAGTCAAACTCGTAATTGTATAAAGGTTAAGAAAGATTATTTGAAATATTAATATAAAGCTTTGACGTAATCTAGGATTACGAAAAAATTTAAGACATAGCATGGTTTTCCTTACAAGTTAAGCGCCACAAATAATTTTGTGGCGCTTATAAAGCAGTTAATAGGGGGCGTTCTCTTTAGATAGTTTATAAGGTTTTAAAACCAGTTAAAAGGTTTAGGGTCCGTATTGTGGAAAATATGTTTAGTTTCTGTATATTCTTCTAATCCAAGTTTACCTAATTCGCGACCAATACCTGATTGTTTATATCCTCCCCATGGTGCATGAGGGAAGTAAAGGTTAAATTCGTTAATCCACACAGTACCCATCCGCATTTTGCTAACACAACGTTCGGCCTTTACGATGTCATTTGTCCAAACACCACCAGCTAAACCATAAATAGAGTCGTTTGCTAGATTCACGGCTTCTTCTTCTGTTTGAAATTTTTCGACGGTAATTATAGGACCAAATGCTTCGTCTTGGACTATGCTCATATCTGTTGTACAATCGGTAAAAATCGTTGGTAAATAGAAGAAGCCATCTTGAAGAGCTGGATCTTCGGGACGTTTACCTCCGACCACAAGTGTTGCACCTTCCTTTTTACCGGCTTCCACATAGTTCTCAACCTTTGTTAAATGCTCTCCTGAAATGAGTGGGCCCATTTGAGTATCCTCATCAAAACCGTTACCGATTTTAATATTTTTGACACGTTCAACTAGTGCTTCTATGAAATTGTCATGAATACTTTCTTCGATAATGAGTCTTGTTCCAGCTGAACAAATTTGGCCTGCATGGAAAAATACTGCATTCATTGCTTGATCAACTGCCGTTTCAAATTCAGCATCAGCAAAAACAATATTAGGGTTTTTTCCACCAAGCTCAAGCGCGAGTTTTTTGACATTGACACTCGCAGCTTGCATGATTTTCTTTCCTGTTTCAATACCACCTGTGAAAGAGATTAAATCAACTTCAACATTTGTAGAAAGTTCTGAACCAACTGTATTTCCAGGTCCAAGTACAAGATTTGCTACTCCAGCAGGAACTCCTGCTTCCTCGATTAATTCGAATATTTTTACAGTGGTAAGTGGTGTGATTTCACTTGGTTTCATGACAAGCGTGTTACCAGTGACTAATGCTGGTGCCAGTTTCCATGATGCTTGTAGTAATGGGTAATTCCAGGGGGTGATTTGCCCACAAACACCAACAGGTTCATGTACGACTTTACTTACCGAATTTGGAATAGGGGAAGCGATCATTTCTCCACTGTTCTGATCGACAATTTCAGCATAATAACGGAATACGCCAGCGATGTCATCCATATCCCAACGACTTTCTTCAAGTGTCTTTCCCGTATCAAGGGACTCAAGTTCAGCCAATTCTTCTTTGTCACGTTCGATAAGCTCAGCAATTTTTTGAACGATGCTTGCTCGTTCAACAGCTGGTGTGTTTGGCCATTCCCCTTGATCAAAAGCTTTTCTAGCAGCAGCAATAGCAGCTTTTGCATCGGATGTATCACCTTCTGCAGCTGTTGCAATTGTTTCCTGATTATATGGGTTAATAATGGTACGTGTTTTGCCATTTTGAGCATCAATCCATTTCCCATCAATGAACATCCGTTTTATCTTCATCAAGTCGTTTCCTCCTTTGTAACGAATACGTTCTTGTTCTAGCTATTAGCCCCTGCCAACACTCTAGTGCTATGTGGTGGTTGGATTTTTACGTTAGGATCTATATAATGTTTTGCTTGGCTAATCGCAGTTGGTGCTTCTCCAAAACCGGAAGCGATAAGTTTTACTTTACCAGCGTGCGTCGTGATATCACCTGCTGCGTAAATTCCTTGGATATTGGTTTCCATTTTTTCGTTTACGACGATCGAATTTTTTTCAAGTTCTAATCCCCATTCTCTAATTGCACCTAAATTGGAAAGGAAGCCGTGATTGACGATAAGGGCATCTATGGTTAGAGTTTCAGTCCGTTCACCTTTATTTTCTCTGAGGACCACTTGCTCAATGAAATCGCCATGGCCAATTAGATCCTCAATCACCATTGGGGTTTTGATTTGAACTGTTGATTTCTTCAATTGATTGACACTGTGTTCATGTGCCCGAAACGCATCGCGACGATGGACAAGGAAAATTTCTTCTGCAATGCCTTCTAACATAAGGGCCCAATCAACAGCAGAATCACCACCACCCGATATACACACTTTTTGATCTTTAAAAGCTTGAAGGTCAGTAATCGAGTAAAGGAGGTTGTTACCTTCATATTTGTCCGCAGCTTCATGTTTTAGGCGACGTGGTTGAAAAGCACCTGCACCACTTGTAATAATGACTGTTTTTCCGTAGTGCACATCTTTTGATGTCGTTACTTTAAACAATTGCTCATCTAATTTTTCTACTGATTTGACATTCTCTTCTAAGCAAATTTCTGGCTCGAACTGATTCGCTTGTTTTTCAAGTTGGTTGACTAAATCTTTGGCTAAAACCTTTGGAAATCCTGCCACATCGTAAATGTATTTTTCAGGGTATAAAGCCATGAGCTGACCACCAACCTGTGGTAGACTATCGATTACTTTGACTGACATTTCACGCATACCTCCGTAAAAGGCAGTGAATAAGCCAGTCGGACCAGCCCCAATAATGATCGAGTCAACGACCTTTTCTGATAGATTCATAGTTATCACCTTCTTCATAAATATGCTAGAGTCACTGACAAAATAGTCTTGTGATCTTTTGGCTTATTTATAAACAATCACATTCTGATCTTCTACTCTAACTTTATAGCTAGGCAGTTTTTTGTTGGGATTAGCTAGCATTCTACCTTCGTCTTTAATATCAAATTCTCTTCCATGCCATGGGCAACGGATGATTTCACCTTTTCGACAGTAACGGTAATCTCCTGGCTTACTTTCATTAGTCGTCGCTCCACAAATCATTCCTTTATCTAGTGGAGCCCCCTGATGTGTACATTGATTAAGAAAAGCGTAAAATTCACCATCTAATGTACGGCAAACTAACACATTTTGCTTTCCAAAATGGGCAGCTTTCATCTCCCCGGGTTCGATCTCTGTCGTCTTACATACGACTTGTTCCTTCATAATTTAACCCTCCTACTTAGGTAGTTTTGGATAAAATGCTTTTGCGTTCTCAGCGAATATTTTTTTCTTCAGTTCCGGGTCCATATTTGGTAATGCACGAGTTGGTGAATCATAATCCCAATGGGGGTAATCAGTTGAAAAACATAGGATCTCATCGGAACCCATTTGTTCAATAAGAGATGTAAACTCTTGTTTTGTTAGTTCTTCTGCTGGTTGAGTTGTAACGCGTATCTGCTCTTTGAAAATATCACTTGGCTTTCTTTTTAACCATGGGACCTCATGACGCAGATCGCGGTATTGTTGGTTCATTTTCCACATGATGTGAGGGACCCAAGTGAAACCACCTTCAATCATCATTAAGCCAAGGTTCGGAAACTTATCAAAAACACCATTGAAAATCATGTTTGCCACTTGTTTCATATGAGCAGTCGGGATTAAAGTATGCCACTCAATGAAATATCTTGGCCATTTTCCGTAATAGACAGGCGGCTCATTATGGTGCATTCCTATCATTAAATGATGCTTTTCTGCTGCTTCAAAAAAAGGGTGGAAGAATGGGTCGCCCCACATGATGTCATCAATCGGTAGTAAAACTTGCACCATTTTCGGATGGGAGCCAACTCTTTCAATTTCTCTTATCGCCGCATCGCGATCCTGGGCTGCGATGTGGACAGATCCATATAAACGGTCATCTTTTTCTAACCATTCATCAATTTGCCAATCATTGTAGGCAGACGCCAATGCTGTCGCCATTTCATACCAACCATGCATAGATGATGGTGAAGGGTCTAATGCACTCGTTAAGATGCCGAACTCATGATCAATATCATCTAGTAGTTGTTTTTGCATAAAAGCTAGGTCTGAGCCAGCCGGACGGCCATCAGGTACCGTCGCATCTGCTCGATCTACACCTGCCACAGAAGGCTGGGTATAAGGCATATGTTTTTCTTGCATCCAATGACAGTTTTGAATGTAATGTTTAAAAGGTTCGTCTAAATACTTCAATATGTCTTTGTATTGGACGCGTTCGTGTATATCGGTATCCACGATTCGAATTTGCTCTTTAGACATCTGAATTCCTCCCATTTCATGCTTTAGATAATGGATATTTTAGCAATGTATCAAAACACCTCCAAACCTACTGAGAGACATTGAGTGGCATTTAGCACGCTCAGTGAAGCCCAGTGAAGCTCAGTGAACGTCAGTGGCATTTTTTAACTTTTATTAATAGTTAAGTTTGTAGCTAGGGAAGGGGAGAGAGATTTTTTGCAGAAAAAAACCACCCTCGACTAATTAAAGTCAAGAGTGGTTGAATGATATGTTTTTAACTAGATTTACTGGTTAATTCTTCTTGTTTTAGCTTTTTTCGATTTCTTCTTCTAGGTTCTTTTAAATATACGTAATAAAGCATGGCTCTTTTAGGTAAGGGCCATGCTTTATTGATTGGTAATGTGAACCGAAGTTTCTAGTGGAATATTTTGATACAACCACTTGACATCTGAATTATTCATACGTATACAGCCTAAGCTCACATACTTACCTATTGTAGAAGGGTCGTTCGTTCCATGGATTCCGTAGGTTGTACCATCTGTTCCTGGTACACTAAGACCTAGCCAATGGCTACCAAGTGGATTAGTTGGATCTCCACCAGGAATGTCTTGTGCTCGATACCATGGTTCTTCTAACTTATTAATGATTTTGAATTCGCCTTCGGGTGTTTTAGACTCATCTTTACCAGTACCAACAGAAAATGATTTCACTGGACGATCCCCATCGTAAACGGTTAGCTGATTGGATTTCTTGCTAATAACTATTTTATAAGTCGGCTTCTCTGAGCTTGACGGAGTTATCGGTACATTCTTTTTCAGAGAAGATGGATTTGGTATATGTATTCGTGTGTCGTACGGTAAATGATTAGGGTTCTTAATGTCATTATACTGCGCTAACGAACCCGCATAATCCTCCGTACCATAATACTTTTGGCTAATAGAAAGTAATGATTCTCCTTCATTGACTTTATGTACGACTTTGTAATGTGGATCTGGTATTTGAAGGATCATACCTTCCATTATTTCTGTTTCAGGATCTGTAATTCCATTATAAGCTTCAACCTCTTTTTGATATTTCCCACTAGCATAATAAAGCATCGTAATACTATATAAAGTTTCACCCTTTTTAACCTTATGCTCAAGAACAAAATCTGCGGTTAGTGTATTCGTTTGTTCAATGTTCTCAGTTGATTCAACTTCTTCTTGTGCTTCATTTTCCTCATGACTTTCGATCGGAGGATCTGCATTTTCATCCGTTTTCTGTTCTTCTTCATTCGCTTCCTTCTCGGTTTCTTTAACTTGGAACCTTTTATCTAAATTGTTAGTATGCTTTTGAATCATCGTTTTTGTCGAATCCTCCAAGTTTGCAGCAAGAAAGGAACCGTTTTGATTGGTCTGATCGAAAATCATTGTTCTGGATAAGATTAAAATTATTGTAAAGACCATAACAAGTAGAGAAACAAATAGATAGTAGCTACGTTTTCTTTTTTTCTTTTTCTTTATCTTTTTATGCCGTTCTGCTCGTGGGATGAATGTGACCTGTGAATCAGGATCTCCTGACATTTTTCCTTACTCCCCCAATCATTATAAAACTTGGTGTTGCCAAGTCATCATAACAAAAAGCCTTCTTATCACTTAAGCGGTTTAAGAAGGCTTTCTTAATTAATAGAAAACAAACAATTTTTAGTATAACTTATTTTTTGAAAAAATTATCAAATCTTGGCAAAAATAGGCCTATCGAAATACTGAAAACACTTCTTAATAACTATTATTTTTATCCTAGAATAATCAAAGTGAACAAAAAGAACTAATGCGTTTCTAGGTTGGATTTACTAGTAGGGTAAAGTTAGTCTAAGTAATACTAGCTTTGTCATAGCAATCAAATGATAATCCCTAAGTATTCACACCAATTAATGAATCGGTTAGGCTCCTAGAAATTGATTTATATGGAGCTTTAAAAATTATGTCTTACAACATACTGTTTTTTATTGACTAAACGTTCATTCAATGAAACAATAAGAACAATAAATCAAATCGATTATTGAATGGAGGTATGGTAAATGGATTTGTATTATGAGGTTAGTGGAAAAGGGCATCCGGTTGTTTTTCTTCACAGTGGAGGTACTGATTTACGAGAGTGGAAGTATTTAGCTTCTCATTTAGTTAAAAACTATAAGGTCATTACGTTCGATGCGCGTGGAATTGGCAAGTCACCATCTCCTACAGAACATACAAATTATGTAGAAGACTTACTATTGCTTCTTAATTACCTTGAACTTGATAAGGCAACACTTATAGGGCATTCAATTGGCGGGCAAATCGGCACTGAATTTGCTTTGAATTATCCAGAAAAAGTAGAGAATCTAATTTTGATTGCTCCAGCTTTGTCTGGATTTAGCTATTCACAGGAGTTTAATGCTTACATCGCTACAATTAACGAAGCTGCTCCAGATTTAAATAAGATGCTTGATCGTTCGCTAAGTGGTTCATTGTATCAAGTTGTAATGGAAGGACCTCACCGGGAACTGATGATTCAAATGCATCAAGACTATCTTAAACGGGTACTCAATTGGCCTTCTTTTAATCTAATATGGCCACAACCGCCTGCTATTGAAAGATTAGAAGAATTGCCAGCCAAAACACTATTCATAATAGGTGAGAAGGACTTTCAGGATAACCATCGTGTCGCAGAGTATTTTCGAAGAGCTCCAAAAATCCGTTTCTTTGAAATCGCCGATGCTGACCATATGGTGACACTTACTCACCCAGAAGAATTATATCAACAGATAAATGAATTTATGAAGGAATGATATTTACCATGCCAAGAACTCAACAGGAATATGAACGAATTCGCCAAGAAGCAAAAGAGAAAATTAGACGTAGTGCGATGGAATTGTTTATTAAGAAGGGATATCATGCTACTTCTATTAGTGATGTAGCTAAGGAAGCTGGTATATCTAAAGGGTTGCTATACAATTATTATAGTGGTAAAGAGGTACTTCTTGCTCAAATGGTTGAAGAGCGTATCGCACAAACGGCTGAAGTTATGGAAGGAGCTAGGTCACTAGAGGATCCAGCAGAACAGCTAAAAATGATAGTAGAGGGAGCCATTAATAGCGTTTATCAACATCCTCAAGTTTTTCGTTTTTATTTACATTTACAAACACAACCTGAATCAGATGAAGAATTGATCAAATACAGCAAAATGTTGGTTGGAGAAAATTCAAAGCAGTTTGAAATTCAATGTAAGATATTTGAAGAACTAGGAGTAGATGAGCCACGGAAACGATCGTTGTACTTTTCATCCACGCTTCAAGGGAGTATGCTCATGATATCTACTTACCCTCATCAATTTCCTATTGAAGAAATAAAGAGACAAATCATTCGTGAGTTCTGCAATCCAACAATTAAAGATTAAAGAGATATTGAAAAGGTGGAATTCAATTACAAAATATCTTTAAACATGAAAAGACCTCCCGGGCCCATTGGGCGAGGGAGGTCTAGTTAGGTTTGGCACCCTATGACTCCGAGTGGGTTTGAACTACTACAACCACCTTAGATTATGAATTTTCTAGAGAAAAAGATGAAATTTTGATATATTACTCTTTATTCAGTTGGTGTCATAAAATAATCAATCATTCTTTATCAATAGGATATTTTTTAGCATTTTTCTTTAGTTTGCCTTTAACAATTTCTTGAACATCCAACTCAAGATCTGAACACAACATGAGTGAGTAAATTAAGACATCTGCTATCTCTTCTTGTATATTGTCAATGTTAGATTCTAATGCTTGCTCACTTTCTTTCCACTGAAAATCTTCTAGTAATTCAGCTGCCTCAATCGATATTGATATTGCAAGATCTTTAGGGTTATGATATTGTCTCCAGTTACGGACGTCTCGAAATTCGTTTATAGAATCTATTAATTTATTTATATCGCTCATAATTCTCCCCCGTTTAATTCAATAAGTCTATCTCTTAACTTTTTATCTGTAGCATAAATGTATAGTCCACGTATTCCACGTTTCATTAAGACATTAATAGAATTTAAAATGATTTCTTCTTTTATTCGTTCATTTTCTTCTAATGATAAGTCACTTCTTGATGTGAAAGCTCCTTTATCTTTATATTTGGAAGGGTCTATATATAGTTGGTCATTTCTCTCATCGTAACTAACTGAGGGGCCAAGTATGACACCGACGTAGTTTAAGTCAAAACCTTGAACAGTATATATCGACCCAACTTCACTAATTGTTTCCGGTTCTTCAGCCCAAGTTACATTATCTTGAGTGATATTCCATGGCATATTAATCCCTGTTTGATCTACGTAGTAGACTTCACCATCTTTTTTATGCAGATAATCAAAAGTAGAAACAATTCTCGATAGGCCCCATTGTTTATCCTTCTCAAAAATAGCATCCTTAAATTCTTCCGGATCATTAAATATTTTTAGTTCATAATCGTTTCTGTCGTTTTTAGGAATAGGAGTTAATCTTTTTGAAATTAAGTTATCAACCCATTCGATTACTTCTGGAGAAGCATTCATTCTAAATTGATCTGTTAATCTTAATGTTTCTGCCTTATATTGGTTAGTAATTTCTTGTAATAAACGATCATTCCAATAGCTTTTTATTTTTAGTACTTGTTTTGGATCAAAAATAACAATTGTTATGTTGCTTCTTTTAATAATTTCATCTAACTGGTTGTCATATCTAAAGTTGTTATAAGAATCTTCTTTTGTTAGTAATAAATGAGCTTCGTCTACTAGTGTTATATCTGCCTTGGTACTATTTTTATCCATTGAATTAATAAACGACGTTGGCTTAAGAAATTGTTTCTTTTTTAAATTGGGTAAACTAAAAGCGATACTATGATAAGTTTTCAGCATTTCACTGTGATTAACTAATAAATAATTATTTGTGTTATGTAATGCTGAACTAGGGTCATTAGCGTAATCTTGAATGGTGTTAAATAAGGAACTTAATAAAACACTTTTTCCTGTTCCAGCATCTCCTTCGACAATAAAAACATGTTGACCTGGATTGTTTGCATTTCTTTTGCAGAAATCGATAATTTTGTTTTTTACTTCTAATTGTTGTTCAGACAGCTCTTTATAAGGGGAAAGTTTAAAAATATCCTTGTTTTTTAAGTTTTCAATTGTATTTTTAGCTATTTGTTCTTCCCTAAGTTTTTCCCAAATTTGATTGAAGATTTCTTCATTGTAGAACTCTTTTTGATAGTAGTTATGCATTTGTTCATTTGCTGTTTGGCTGACATTTTGAAGTTTATAATTGTTATCTGCAATAAAATAGTTTATAAGATTGGTCTCTATGTTATAAGTAGCAGATTGATTGAATTTTTCATGGCCTATTAAAATAGTATTATCATGAATTCTACGTTTAGGATTACTAAGGTGATTTTTTAAACGACGAGTGGCATGTACAGTTTGGCCAATATAAGCTGTAGTCCTTTTCTCGTTGTATAAAATATATAAAATAGGATAATTATTTAAATGTACAGTATGTATTTCTCCTAGATCTGAATGATTAAACTTTTTCTTTTCGAATATAATGTCGCTCATATAAATACCTCTTTTATTGCTTTTTTACATCTTATCATAATATTGGTAATATTTTAAAAGTCCCAATTAATAATGGTGAGTCCTGATTGTATTATCAGGATTCTTTTTTTGGAGGAATTTAACAATTAATGTCGAAATATATAATTGGATTTATTTAATATGGTTTATTTGGAGGTATTCATTTGAATAATACTAAAGATAAATATTTATCGTCTACTAATCTATCTAAAGAGATGAATATAAGTACTAAAGGTATGTTTGAACGGTTACTAAGAAATAATTGGATTGATCGAGTTGATGAACAGTGGGTGCTTACTGAGAAAGGTGAAGAAAAGGGAGGTCAATTAAAAACAAGAGGAGACCGTCAATGGATTGCATGGCCAGCATCTGTTATGGATGATGCAGAACTTAAAGAGAACAACATTAAAGAAAAGTATTTATCTACAACTAAATTAGCTGAAGAATTTGATGTGTCTAGATTAAGGATCAATCCTATACTTTCAGAACTAGGATGGATTGAAAAAGACAGGAAGGGCTGGATTACAACAAAACTAGGTAAAAGCCTTGGGGGTAAGCAACTTGAACATAATAAAACAGGTGTACCTTATGTCAAATGGCCTGAGACTATCCTAAAAAATAAACGTCTTGTGGAAACTATTAAAGAAATAAAAGAAGGAAGCCAGGAGGTACAAATTAGCTCCAACGAGGAAGTTGGTTTTAGAGAAAAGTTTATTGCAAAACACAGAGCTGCTGGTGGTCATTTTGTAAGATCCAAAACGGAAATGCTTATTGATAATTGGCTGTATATGTCAGAGATTGCTCATGCTTATGAAAGAAGACTGCCTATATCTTGATTAAAAGGGGAGAAGTTTTTTACCCCTTTTTATAAATAGGAATGAAAAAGCTTTAATGAACTATTAAAAAGAATATTTAAAAACTGTTCTTTAAATGAGGAGTGAAAGGTTTGAAGAACCAAAAAGAAACAATAAGAAAAATGGTTAATTATCTAAATAACGAGGAAGCAGATGGTGGGTTTTGGCTACCAAATATTCAAAGACCCTTTGTTTGGAAAGAAGAGCAAATCGAAAGACTATTTGATTCAATTTTACGCGAATACCCAATAAGTACACTTCTAGTTTGGAAGACTAAAAGCAATATTAAAAGAAGACAATTTATTAGAGATTATAAGAAAAAGTTGAAGTTAACGGATTTCTACGTACTGCAAGAAGATCACAAAGTAAAACAATTGGTTCTTGATGGGCAACAAAGGTTACAAAGTTTATATATTGGACTAAAAGGGAGTTATGAAGGAAAGGAGCTTTATTTAAATATTTTAAGTGGTGATTTAACTAAACCTGACGATATATGATACCTGTTTAAGTTTTTAAACAAAAAAATGTTAAATTTCCTTGGATAAAATTTAAAAACATTGTCTTTAACCGTGGTGATTCTTATGACATTACTGAGGAAGTCATTGAAGCGGCTGATTACGAATTATCAAAAGATGAAAAAAAGAAAATCAGTAAAAACATATCAAATATCTTAAAAGTTTTTACTTCTGATGAAACACTAATATATCAGGAATTAGATAGCATTGATAACCCAGAGGCTTATACTGAGGATGATGTAGTTGAGATATTTATACGTGCTAACTCTGGTGGTACTGTTTTAGGTAAATCAGATTTGCTTTTCTCATTATTGTCTTCAAGTTGGGAAGAAGCAGACGAAAACATGGAGGAGTTACTAGAGGAATTAAATAATACTGGGTATAAGTTTAATCGAGATTTTGTACTCAAAACATGTTTAGCGTTATTAAATAAAGGTGCAGCCTACAGTGTACCAAAATTCCGAGAAGAAAGTACTAGGGAGAATATATCGAAAAACTGGAATGATATCGCTAATGCTATAAAAGATGTTAAAGATTTTCTATATGGGAAAACATATCTACGATCAGATAGAGCTCTAACTTCCTATCTTGGTTTAATCCCGATTATTTACTACAGGTATCATTTCAAGGACAAATGGAGTAGTGTTAAAAGATTAGACGAATATATTTTGAAAACATTGTTAACTGGATCATTCAGTGGAAGTCCAGATAACGTAATTGATCGATGCGTTGACACAATTCGAAAGACAAAAGAATTTAACGTGGATGATATGTTTGATGCGATTAGAAGAAGCGGTCGTAATTTACAAGTGAGTGAGGACACGATTCTTGATTTTCATTATGAGTCTAAAAACATTCATTTAATCTTTAATTTATGGTATA
This sequence comes from Piscibacillus halophilus, assembly GCF_900110685.1. GTDB lineage: Bacteria > Bacillota > Bacilli > Bacillales > Alkalibacillaceae > Piscibacillus > Piscibacillus halophilus. Next base: position 3,132 of record NZ_FOES01000040.1, on the reverse strand, counting down.
AAGATTTTGCTTATCATCCTGCATTTCAAAATAATAAACCACAAATCGACCATATCTTCCCTCAAAGTGAGCTTCAAAAGGTAAAAGAAGTTAACCCTCAATCAGGGAGAAAAGTATTGTCATATAAAAAGAGAGACAGGGATCAGATAGCGAATTGTATGTTGTTAACACAACAAGAAAACGGTGCAGGCGGTAAAAGTAATCAATTGCCTGAGGAATGGTTTGCTGATAAATCAGAAGAGTATCTTGATATGCATTTGATTCCGAAAAATAAGGAATTATGGAAATTGAGAACTATGAACAGTTTGTTGCAGAGAGGAAGAAGTTGATAGTTAAGAAGTTTAGAGGTTTGATTTATTAAACATTATTGATTTATAACAATAAAATGACTTTTGTCCTGATATATATACTCAGGACTTTTGTTTTTGGAGGAATTTAACATTTTTTGTCGAATTAGTATATAAGAAATATTCATTGAAATTTTAAGTGTATCAAGGGGGATTACAATTATGTCTTCTGATGGTAGTTTATATCATTATCACGGTGATAAGAATATCATAGAAGGGTTGGATTTAGATGATCAAAAATTAAAAATAAGTTCCTTCATAAGAAAAAATCTTATTTCAGATAATCTTAATTTCTTAGTAGGATCAGGGTGTTCTTTTGGAGCAATACCATCTATGGGTACAACCTTTAACGAGATTAAACAAGATTTAGATCAAGATGCATTAGGTAAATATAAATGTGAAGAAAATGGTGATATTGAATCCTATTTAAACTGGTTAAATACAGCAATAATTTTTTTGAATGAAACAAATATTGAAGAGAATATTGATCCATATTATGAAAATTTTAAAAAAACTAAGCAAGCTCTTGTAGATAGTATAAATATAAACTATGAGGAAAAGTTAGATACATTAAATTTATACACAGATTTTTTTAATGAAATTTTCGCTGTAAGAGAAAATAAAGACTTTTCACCTCTTAATATATTTACCACTAACTACGATTTATTTAACGAGATTGCTATGGAAAAATCTAATATTAGGTATACTAATGGGTTTAGAGGCACCATTTATAGAACCTTTGACCCATCGGATTTTCATTTAAGATTAGTAGATGACTTAAATCGATATAAAGAAAAGTGGAGTATTGTACGTAAATTTGTGAAACTATATAAAATCCATGGTTCAATAAATTGGTTTTATGATTCAAAAATTAATAAAGTAACACAAGGTACTGTTAATGATTCGCAGGTAGAGAATGTATTAATATACCCCACTATTAATAAGCATATTGAAACACAACAAACGCCATATTCTGAATTATTCAGAGAATTTACTATAAACCTACAAAAATCCAATAGCACATTAATTGTTTTGGGTTATGGTTTCCCAGATCAACACATTAATCAATTAATGTCACAAGCACTTAGTAATGAAGACTTCACATTAATAATATTCGGTAGTTTGGAAGAAGAAAAAGTGAAGTCTTTTTTTGATCAACATAAAAGATTAAGAAATGTTCATTTTATTGGTGGGCGATATGCATTTGATTCTCAAAAGGCCGATGGGCACCATTTTAAAAATATAGTTAGTTATCTGAAGGGGGATGATATCAATGAGTAATCATGCATTTGGTATTATTTCCAAAGTATTTTTTAATAAAATTGTAATAGAAGTACCAGAAACTAAGTTAATAGAACATAATTATCATGGGGATTTGTATACTCTAAATGGATTAAATGATTTTGTAACTATTAATAAAAATGGTATTAATAAGGATCTCCCCAATAAAATGTGCTTATAGCTCCCTTTAACGTACAATTTCTGTTACTTATGCCGTTGGCTGCTTGCATTCCATTCGAATGCGCAAGTTAAAGTTGTCTAAATTTGGGCATCCATAACTTCGGCGTTTAATCGTTTTAATTAGATTATTTGTGCCTTCTAAAGGTGCATTAGTTATAGAATATTTAAAGTAATTTAATATTTCTTGTTTCCACTGTAATAAGGTTTTTACAATCTTCTGGATGTGACCTGTACCATCAAATAAGTAGTGTTGACAGTAATTTTCAAAACATTGTTTAGCCAAGTCATATTCTGTATGGTCGTAAAATTCTCTGAAATCTTGTAGGAATTGATAGAGTTTACTTAACTTAGGATTGGCTGATAGCCAATCATTTAAAGTTTCAATTTCGTCTTCTTTTAATTTTTCAGGTTTTGTCATAAGAAGTCTGCGTTGATGACGAATTTTCTTGTGGTTCGTAGCATAATTTTTATCTAATCTACGAGCATATTCTAAAGCTTTCGTGAAGAGTTGAATGACATGGAACTTATCTGCCACAATAGATGTTTCAGGCCAAACCTTCTGGACTGTCTTAGCCATGCCAGGTGCAAGGTCTGTTGAAACAACGTTTGGTGCAGAAAACGGGTATTGCTTAAGAGCCTCCTGGATCTTTTCACGGTCTTTTCCAGGTGAAGTTTGCCAAACATGGCCTGTATTTGCATCCATTAATGCAATGCTATATGAATGTCCTTTTTTATGAGCAAATTCATCCAAACATAAAGCTGATGGAGCATCATAATTTTCAGGATCAGCCATAACATCTTCTGCATATTGATAAAACCAATGAGCTACTGTCGATTCAGGTACCTGCATATCACGTGAAACATCTGCGAATGATTGCTTGATGCACTTCCTTGAAATCATTTGTTTAAAATGTGTCGTAACTGTGCCACGACAAGGTATTTCTGGAAATTGGACTGTCCAAGTGATGCCACAGTCCTCACAACGTTGCCGGTGCACTGGCACCTTAAGGTAAATTGTTTCTTCAGTAGATACCCAGGCGTGTTTCAATACACGATATTTATCACGAGCATGATTGGTACTTCTTTCAAAGCAGTATGGGCATACATAACATTGTTGAGCCTTAGGCTCAACACCTAAGATCCAACCATCAGAGACTGGTTCACCTTCATCATTTAAAACGAAATTTGTTAATTGAAGGATATCTGTAGTAAACTGTTTATACAAAGCAGATCTTCCTTTCTTATGTTGAGTTGTGGTTAACTTTAACGTTAAAGGAAGAATCTGCTTTTTTCAATGTCTGACACATTTCATTGTGGAGAATCA
>NZ_FOES01000060.1 GCF_900110685.1 Piscibacillus halophilus | reverse complement strand
AATTCTCTCTCAGATCGAATCCCATAGAAATAACCTACAAACATCATCTTGAATAATACGAGTGGGTCGAGCGAAGGTCGACCATTATCTTCAGAGTAATATGAACGAACTTTTTCTGGAATGAAAGAAAAGTCTATGTATCGATCTATTTTTCTTAATAAATGATCATCAGGGACAAGCTCATCAATTGTAACCATTTCTATTTCCATTTGACGCTCTTTATTACTATTAAACATGGGAACACCGCCTTTTATTAATCTAACTATATTATAACAAATTAACGCGGTGAATTGTTAAAGTTTAGGCAAAAAATATAGGCTGTCGAGACTTTCTCGACAGCCTGAAGAGCTAACTCATAAAAAGAGTTAGCTCTTTTTAATTATATTAACTCATTCCAACGTATAGAGTAACTTTTATTGCAAAAAATACTGGTTAGGAAATGAGGGATAACATGTTTTCTAACCAGTTGTCTGGTGTTAGTCATATTGAGAAGAAAAATTTAGGGTTATTATTAATCATTGGCTGGTTATATACACTCGGTATATACTTATCCAATATTTTCGTAAATATATTTCTTTGGAAACAAACGGAAGATTTACTTTTGTTAGCATTGTATAACCTTTCAATATATTTAGCGCAAACGCTAATCTTTGTGTTGCTTGGTAAGTGGGCTAAACGTATAGATCGGGTAATTATTTTAAGGGCTGGTATTTTTGTAATTTCAGTCTTTTTTATTTCGGTTTTATTATTGTCTACTAAAGCTTCTGACCTTTACTATGTATTAGGAATATTAATTGGGACGGGTTATGGGTTATTTTGGCTTGCATATAACATCTTAATGTTTGAAGTAACAGAACCTTATACTAGGGACTTTTTTAACGGAATGTTTGGCGCTTTACAATCCTTAAGTGGAATCATAGGACCGGTATCAGCAGGGTGGATTATTACGGTACTAACAGGATATAAAGGTTATTTAACCATCTTTTTTATCTCATTTGTTTTGTTCATATTAGCTATTATATGCAGTATATTTCTTCAAAGAAGAAGTGTTGAAGGTGATTACAATATAAAAGAAGTTATAAAAGAAGGTAAACGAAATCGGCAGTGGTTTTGGATGTTATCAGCACATATGTTTCAGGGAATCCGTGAAGGTGTTTTCTTATTTTTAATTGGACTTTGGGTATATGTAGGAACCCAAAGTGAGTTAATTGTTGGGGTTTATAACATGATTTATGCAATTGCATCCTTTATTATGTATCAAGTTGTAGCAAGGATTGTAAGACCTGATAACCGAAAAATTTTAATATTAGTTGGAAGCATCTTCTTATTTTTATCAGTATTTTGGTTATTAATTTCTGATCAACCATTAGATTTTTATATTTATGCGGGTGTTTTAGGGGTGTTTTTACCATTATTTTTTGCACCATTTACATCTATTTCATATGATGTGATTGGTCAAGCTAGGAACGCTCGTGATTATCGAGTGGAATATATTATTTTTCGAGATATTGTTTTAAATAGTGGTAGAGCTTTATCGTTGATCCTCTTTATTATTGGATTAAATTATGTGTCTTCAGATGATTGGATGAAGTATTCCGTTATTATTTTTGGGGTTGGTTACTTTATTTCAGGTTTAATTATTTTTAAAATCCAAAAGTTAAATCAACATAGTTATGAATAATTTATGAAACAGCTTTTGGAAGGGGAGAAAGGGTGATATAATAAAATAGAGAAAAAAGGGGAGGAGTATCATGGGAGAAAAAAAGAAACAAAAATCACATTTACCTCTTCGATTAAATGTATTGTTTTTTGCTATATTTATTTTATTTTCATTACTAATTTTGCAATTAGGGGTTGTGCAAATTCTTCATGGTGAAGATGCACAAGCAGAAATAGATCGTACGGAGAATGTCACGTCCAAAACACCGGTTCCGCGTGCAAAAATGTATGATCGTAATGGTAACTTGATTGTTGATAACGATTTAAAGTATGCCATTACGTACACACCACCACGTAACGTTCAACCGGAAGATAATTTGGAAACTGCCGAGAAACTGGTCAATTATATGAATATGGAAGATACGGATTCCGTTACGGAACGTGATATGAAGGACTATTGGATTCTTAAGAATAGAGAAAAGGCATTTTCTAGGTTATCATCAGAAGAATTGACTCTTAGTGATAGTGAACAGTATCAAATCGTTCTCGATCGTATGACCCAAGAAGATTTAAACTCAATAACTGATGAAGAAATGGAAGTTATTGCGATTAAACGTGAGTTAGATCAAGCTACTCAACTAACTCCACACGTGATAAAGAATGAAGGAATTTCAAAAGAAGAATATGCTATTATTGCAGAACATGCACATGAATTACCTGGAATTAGTGTATCGACTGATTGGGAACGAGTAAAGGTCAATCATCCGACATTGTCTAACCTTATAGGAAATATAACAAATAGAAACGAAGGTTTACCTAGACAAGATATTAATCACTATCTTTCACGTAATTACAGTTTAAATGATCGTGTTGGAGAAAGTGGTCTAGAAGAAGAGTATGAACCTTATTTACAGGGTCAAAAAGAAGTACGTCAACACATAACAAATTCTAGTGGTGAAGTCATAAAGAGTGAACTCGTTCGTGAAGGTGAACGAGGAAAAGATTTAATGCTTTCTGTCGACATGGAATTACAAAAAGAAATTGATAAAATTTTGCAAGAAGAGTTGCAAGCAGCTATTACAAAGCATCCATATGAAAATCGTTATGTAGATCGAGCAATGGCGGTCATGATGGATCCCGATACGGGAGAGGTCCTTGCAATTTCAGGTCAACGTTATGATCGTGATAAAAAAGAATTTTATGATGAACCTTATCGTGTGTTGTATGATGCTCAATTACCGGGTTCAGCCGTAAAAGGCGCGACGGTATTAGCTGGTCTGGATTCAGGTGTTATTCAACCTGGAGAAAGATTCCGAGATCAAAGATTACAATTTAAAGGCTCTCCTGATAAAGGGTCTTGGACATCCTCTATAGGAAGCCCTACTGATATTGATGCATTAAAAAAATCATCAAACGTTTACATGTTTAGAGTCGCTATGAGGTTGGGCGGACACTGGGATTACGTCCCTAAACAGCCACTTTCCTATAATGGAGAAGGATATCAAATTCTATCAAATTATTTTAAACAGTTTGGGTTAGGAACTAAAACTGGGGTGGATTATCCTTATGAAGCAACTGGGGTTCTTGGAAGCGATCGAGTATCCCCTGTAAAAGGTTATGAGGTATTGGATATGGCGATTGGTCAGTTTGAGGCTTATACGACTATACAACTCGGACAGTATGTATCGACTATAGCTAATGGTGGATATCGCATAGCACCTAGATTAGTGAAACAGTTACACAATCCTTCTAATACAGAAGAATTAGGCAGTGTATATCAAGTTCAAAAACCTACTATTTTAAATAAAGTAGAAATGGAAGAACAATATTTAAATAGAGTACAAGAGGGATTCCGTCAAGTGTTCCAGGAATCTGGCGGTACAGCAAGTAGTTATTTCAATGATGCTGAATATAAACCAGCAGGTAAAACAGGTACAGCTCAGGCTTTTATAGAGGGTGTTGAAACTAATAATTTATCGTTAGTCGGTTATGCACCTTATGATAATCCAGAAGTCGCATTTGCGTTAATTGTGCCTTATACAGGCCAAGGTAATGAATACAAAATTAATAACATTATTGGTAGAAGAATGTTAGATGCATACTTCGAGTTGAAAGAAGAACGTGAATTAGGAAATAAGAAATCATCAGAAGATGAGGAAGAATCCGAAGAAGAATAAAGATGAAAAAGAGTACTGGGACAAAAAGATAAATAGGTCAATAAAATCCGAACGAAAATGGAGCTACCATAAAGAAGGCGAACCTTGGATGTTTAATACAGTCTAGGGTTCGCCTTCTTTTATATAATCATTATTTTGTCTCAGCCTGTTTTCAAGTTAAATATATTTTATTGATAAATATTTTTTTCAGAAATAACCGCATCGACTGGGAGGTCGTATTGATCGTGAGGTACATGTTTAACGAGTTGTTGTTCCATCGCTAAAGAAATTTTAGAGTGGGGATAATTAGCTAAGTAACGATCGTAGTAGCCACCACCATACCCAATTCGAAAACCTTGGAAGTCAAATAATAGCCCTGGAACAATGATTAAATCAATTTGATTTGGTTGGACTAATTTTTTAGGGTCTTCCTTAGGTTCATATAAATCTAGATACACATTTTCTAACTCATGTTGGTTGGTAAATAAGTAGAAATTCATAAGATGATTATCAGGGTAGCATTTAGGGATGACGATTTGTTTTCCTTGCTTCCAACCTTCCTCAATGATCGGTAATGTATCTAGCTCAATGTCTCTAGCAATGGTCAAAGCAATCACATCTGAATTCTTCCACCAATGCGTTTGATACAAACGATTAGAGATATCTTTTAAATATTGCTTTTTTTGTTCTTTGGTTATATGTTTTAATAATCGTTTACTAAGGATGCGAAATGTCTCTTTGTACATCGTAACCCCTACTTTTTATATTAATATTGGATATAAAAAAACAGCAGGAATAGTCCCTACTGTTTATTTGGTTTCACGGTGTAACGTATGTTGTTTTTCTCTTGGGCAATATTTTTTCAGTTCAATACGCTCAGTGTTTGTACGTTTATTTTTAGTAGTGTAATAATTACGGTCACCACATTCAGTACATGCTAAAGTTACTTGTACACGCATGTAAATCCCTCCATTTCTGCATTTACAATCATTTTTGACTACATCATCATACCAAATTGCAACAGATTATTCAAGAAAGAATTGTAGTTCGACAAGTGTAGATGTCATTCTCTTTTAAATTAACTAATGTTAAACTAATTAATAGAATTAAGGGTGAGGAGTGATTGTAAATGGATATTGCCATTTTAACGCTAATAATTATAAGTATAGTATTGTTCATATTATCATTTTTTATGAATAATCGCTTTGATGAACTAGAAAAACAAATAGAAGATATATCCATTGCATCTATGCAAAACGAATATCAATTAAAAAACAAGATCAAGGTTTTAGAAGAAGAGTTATTGGTTGATCCCTATGATATGACAACACCTAGATCAAACGTAAGTCAAAGTGTCACAGAATATAAAGAACCAACGATCGTTCAAAAGGTTAAAAATTTATATGATGAAGGATATTCATTACATGAGATTTCTAATGAATCTGGATTAAGAGAAGAGGATATTCGTATCATTGTTAACCAACGGGAGAAAAATGAATCATTCAAATAAGGAGTCATAACATGCGTTCAATTATACAGTCGTTTTCAATTGGATTATTAACAGCTACATTGATCATAGGTTATATTTATTGGCAAGTAGATGCAACTTCCAATGAAGAACTAGCAGGAAGTGAAATTACGATAACAGACGATGATGTCACTCAACATTTAGAAGAACAAGGATTGATAGCGGTTAAAAACGATGATTATGAGAATTTAATAAGGGAAAAACAACAATTAGAAACCAAGTTAGATGAATTAAACAACGAGACGGACCAATCCGGAGATTCTAAGGTTTTAAATATTGAATCAGGGATGACATTGGGAGATATAGCATCAGAATTAGATCGATTGAATATAATTGACGATGTGCAATCATTCTCTCAATATATGGAGGAGCAAGGTTATAGTCGTGAGATACAACTTGGAGAATATGAAATAAATACGGATATGTCATATGAAGAAATAGCTAGTTTAATTACGAGGTAAAGAGATGTAGGTTATCCGGCGGAGGAGTTGTTATTTTGTTTGTTACCGAACGCTATACCTTAATGAAGGTATTAAATCATTTATTAGAAAATCAGTATCGATTAGTTTATAAATCAGAAGAACGTGATGAATATATATTACAAAAAATCGAAAAAAAACATAACCATATTATAAGGTTAATGCATCGTACGTATGATTGGTCTAACCAAATGACTAGAGATGTTGAACAACGAATTTCTACAATTTTGCGCCAAAGGCAATTATTATCTGGGAAGAATATTCACTTCCATTTTGTATATATTTCGGACTTAGTACCAGTAGACGATTGGGAAAATCTAAAAAAAACAAGACCAATTCGCCATAACAAATCCGTTGATCTGACCGTATACTATTTAGACCAAGAATCCAGAGGGGAAGAATGGGAACGTTTCTCTAATCAATTAGAAGGTCTAAATTCAGAATTACTAAATCAATTACCTTCTACTGAGGAGCAGGAACGTCAATCCATTTATTTAGAACAAAAAATTCACGCAAATTTGTTTAAAAAGCAGAAAGAATTTGAACGTGTTTTTTCATTTGGAAAAACACGATTAACTTTTTTGCTATTAGCTATAAATGTATTTATTTTCATGTTAATTGAAAATAGTGGTGGAAGTACCAACGTACAAAATCTAGTCGATTGGGGAGCCAAATACAATCCATATATTGCAGATGGTGAGTATTGGCGTATTGTGACATCGATGTTTTTACACATAGGTATTCTACATTTAATTATGAACATGATTGCTCTTTATTATTTGGGTGATTTAACAGAAAAAATATATGGTACAAAACGGTTTTTCTTTATTTATTTTTTAGCTGGCATATTTGGAAGTGTTGCAAGTTTTGCTACAAATGATTCAGTAGCTGCAGGAGCCTCTGGAGCTATATTTGGATTGTTTGGTGCATTATTGTTTTTTGGATTACATTATCGTGAAATTTTCTTTAAAACTATGGGAATTAATTTGATTATCGTCATTGGGATTAATATATTATTCGGTTTATCCGTGCCTCAAATTGACAACGGCGCCCATATTGGAGGATTAATTGGTGGGTTTATGGCATCTCAAGTTGTTCATTTACCGAAAAAGAAATCGCCAATTATACAAATAATTACCGGTGTTATAATATTAGTTACAATTGTTATAATGTTTACGTTAGGTTTAGGAAAAGTTAAGTAAAAAATAGGAAGATGATCAATGAATAATATTATAGATGTTCGAAGTTTATTAAAGCAGTATGGAATTTTTGTTTATATTGGTGACCGTCGAGCTGATTTATCATTAATGGAAGATGAGATTAAATCCTTGTATGAAAATAAGCTTATAAGCTCTGATGAATACATGAAATCGCTTATGATTATTAAAAATGAGAGGAAAGGCCTAGAATAATTCTTTAAAATTTGGGTTATAATACTTGAATTTAAGGGTATTTCATTTAATAATATTATTTGTGAAACTTTTCTTTCTCACACTCGTCTAATACAAAAGAGAGAAAGAAAAACGGAGGTTCATAATATGGAACGCTTTAGGAGAATACCACTATTTATTATTGCTTCATTATTGGTGGGTTTAAAAACATATTTAGTTTATCGATTTTATTTTAACCTATCTTTTGAATCAGTATTTCAAGAAATCATTATTTTTATAAATGCTTTTGCATTTAGTTTCTTCGTTTTTTCTATAGGTGTATGGTTTAAGAAAAAGCGTCAGAAAAAGTTTATTTATATTACCACTATTGCAATGACTTTTATATTAATTGCGAATCTAATGTATTATCGCAATTTTACTGATTTTATAACGCTCCCTACTTTAATGCAGGTAAATAATGCTGGGGATCTTGGCGGAAGTATTCTTTCGCTATTTCATTTTGAGGATATAATTTTAATACTGGATGTTGCTCTCATTTTCTATTTAGGTAAAAGAGAAATATTTCCAATTCAACCGTTCTCAACATTATTTAAACGTAGAATATTAGCTGTAGCTTTTTCATTCTTAGCCTTGAACATGGTTTTAGCTGAACTTGAACGCCCAATGTTATTTAAACGAGGCTTTGATCGTGAATATTTAGTTAAGAATGTTGGTCTGTACACATTTCATGGTTATGATGCTTTTATAACGGCAACGATGCAATCTAAAAGAATTTTTGCCGACGGGTCAGAATTCAATGAAATAGAAGAATATGTCAAAGATAGTGTTGAAGAATCACAAAACGCTGAACAAAGTATTGATTTAGAAGGAATTGCAGAAGGAAAGAATATTGTTTATATTGCTTTCGAATCTGCTCAAGAATTTGTGATTAATCGGGAACTTCATGGAGAAGAAATTACTCCATTTTTAAATGAATTAATAGAAGATAGTTATTACTTTGATAACTATTATCATCAAACAGCGTTAGGGAAAACATCCGATCATGAATTTCTAATGGATAATAGTCTATACCCTTTACCGAATAGTGCTGCATTCTTTACTCATTCTCAAAATGAATATTATGCACTACCGGAAATTATTAAAGAGCAAAAGGGTTATAATTCTTACGTTTTCCATGCCAATAATGCAAGTTTCTGGAACCGAAATGTTATGTATGAATCGTTAGGGTATGATGAGTTCTTTGATGTCGAAAGTTATGATTTCACAAAAGAGGATACCATCGGTTGGGGTCTTAATGACAAAATGTATTTTGAGCAATCAGTAGATATCTTAAAAGAACAAGAAGACCCTTTTTATGCAAAATTCATTACTCTAACCAATCATTTTCCTTTTGATATCCCAGAAGAGGAAGCTAGTTTGGATCCTTATGAATCAGATTCAGTAACCTTAAATCAATATTTCCAAACGGTTCGTTACACAGATGAAGCTATCGAAGATTTTATGAATAAGATGAAAGAAGAAGGGTTATATGAAGACACGATCTTCATTATCGGAGGAGACCATTATGGAGTTCCTTCATACCATAATGAAGCTTTAGGTAAATATTTGGGTAAAGAAATTACACCTTTTGAAGATGTTAAACTTCAAAAAGTACCATTTATCATTCATATTCCTGGCCATGAAGACGATCGTACGATTTCAACTTTAGCTGGTCAAATTGATTACAAACCAACTATTTTAAATATGTTAGGGATCGAATTAGAAGAAGATATTCGATTCGGTAGTAATATCTTTGATAAGCCTAGTGACAGAAAAGATTTTATTGCCTTTAGAGATGGACGTGTGGTAGGTAAAGATTATGTTTATGCATCAGGCGTCTGTTATGATAACGAAACTGGAGAGCCTGTAGAAGAAGAGACAGCTTGTGAAGATATTAGAGAACAAGCAACGAAAGAATTGAATTATTCCGATGAAATAATCTATGGTGATTTGCTTCGCTTTTATGATTTTGAAAGTGGGGAAGTCATTGAAGCAGAAGAAGAACAAGATGAGTGAGGCTGTAACTTGAGCAGCCTCACTTTTTTTAGTATCTTAAGTAATATATCAAATACATAGGATGGTCATATATGCAAAAACCATTATTTGAATTAAAAGGAGTCTACAAACGAATACTTAAAAATATAAATTTAGAGATTTATAAAGGTGACAGAGTCATGTTGTTCGGTCCATCTGGTTCTGGAAAATCAACATTATTACATTTGTTTAATCGATTACATGATCCTGAAAAGGGAAACATTTATTATAATGGAGATTCAATTGATAATTATGATATACCTAAACTTCGTAAAAACATTGGGTTAGTGTTGCAACAACCTCACCTTTTTCCTGAAACAGTCGAAGATAATTTGAAATATGGACCTTCCCTTTTTGAGGAGTGGGAACAGGAATGGGTTAATCAATTATTGGATTATGTTAATTTGCCTAAATCTTATTTAAAAAAATCAGTAGACGAATTATCAGGTGGGGAGAAGCAAAGAGTATCATTAGCTCGTACGTTAGCGAACAAGCCTGAAGTGTTATTGTTGGATGAACCAACAAGTGCCTTAGACGATCAAAATATCGAACGGATTGAAGAGGTTCTCATGAGATTAATTACAACAAAAGATTTAACCGTTATTATGGTTACTCATAATATAGAACAAGCTAAACGGTTAGGAACAAAGGGTATCTTTCTTCAAAATGGGGGAGTTAGGGAAGAAGGGTTACTTCCTCAAATGTTAGATCGTCCAAAAACGGAAGAGTTAAAAAAATTTACTACGAACATATAGGAGGAACTTATGGATCGAGATGTATCAAATTTTTCCTTACTTGTTTTAATCGTCTTTGTCATGATCCCTTTTACAATTTCTTATTTTTATCAACTTGGATTAAAAAAAGATATATTATGGTCCTCGATTCGTGGTGCCTTACAATTATTTTTAATAGGACTTATTTTAACATATTTATTTAATTTAGAGCCGATGATAGGTATTCCAATTATGTTAAGCGTTATGATTATCATCGCGACATTCCATGCCCGAAAAAAAGGAAAAGAACTACCGAATGTTTTCTTAACTATTTTAAGTGGATTAATTGTTATTGAAATATTTGTGTTAGCGTTATGGTTGGGATTTGATATGGTTTCATTTACGCCGGAAGAAATTATACCAATGAGTGGCATGGTAATTGGGAATAGTATGGTAGCGATGGGATTATCTCTAGAACGGATGAAATCAGAATTTAGTACAAATCAAGGAAAAATCATAGCGGCATTGTCTTTAGGGGCGACACCAAAGCAAGCCTCACATCTATCCGTTAGACGAACATTAAATGCTGCGTTAATTCCAAATATAGATCAGTTAAAAACGATTGGACTCGTTCAGTTGCCGGGTATGATGACAGGATTAATATTAGGTGGAGTTGAACCAATTGTTGCGATTAAATATCAATTAGTCATTTCAATCAGTATTTTTTCTACTGTTTCTGTCAGTGCTATTATTGTATCTTTAGTCATGTATCGATTTTTTTATAATGAAAATATGCAAATTGTAGATTTGGATGAAAGGCAAAATAAAAACGGCTAACGAGATCGTTAGCCGTTACCATATTAGGTTCTTCTAAATCATGTTCACAATCTCTGAATAAATGGTCATGACAGAGAACCAACCGAAAACAGCAGCTGAAGCTCCAGCAAATAATAAACCGAAGATATTGCGGCGCTTTAGTTCCCTAAATACTGCAATAAAGCTTAATATCGCGACAAATAAGAAGATAATTCCTAATACCATATGGTTGTTGCCTCCTTGAAATACTTAGTTGTACAATTGATTTCAAATTTTACATTTTATAACGTATCATACTCTAGTATATTTTATACAAAAAATATCGCACTGTCGAGTGATAATATGAAAAACAAGCTTATAAAAAGGAGGACATTTTTGTGAACATTAAGGTTTTTGAGTTAGGAATACTAGGTACAAATTGTTACATTTTAGAGCAAGGTCAAAAAGCACTTATTATAGATCCAGGTGGTGATCATGATCTCCTCATTGATTATTTTACGGAACAATCCATTACACCAGTGGCAATTGTCTTAACCCATGCCCATTTTGACCATATAGGTGCCGTTGAAAATATTCGCAATCAGTACAATATCCCTGTATATATTCATTCCGTTGAGAAAGATTGGTTAACAGATCCTGATCAAAACGGATCCACTTTATTTGGGGTGGGTAAAATTTATAGTTCTAAACCGGCTGAATATCATTTAGATGAAGGCCCTAAGAGCATTGATGATTTTACGTTTGAAGTATTACATACTCCAGGACATTCACCCGGAAGCGTTTCCTTAAGCTTTAAAGAAGATCACATATTGATTGCGGGGGACACATTATTTCAAGGAAGTATAGGACGAACGGATTTACCTTTCGGGAATCATGATCAACTCATTGAAAACATTCAAAACAAGATTTTGACATTGCCTGAAGTGACTATGGTATACCCTGGCCACGGTCCTAGCACTACCGTTAGAAGGGAGAAAAAGTATAATCCGTTTCTTCAATAAAAAGGTTCTAAGTCAAATGTTGGGGTGAGCATACGCTCACTCCTAATTTAATTGATACGAACCTTTAAATTCTTATATTGATGATGCAATAACACCTTTAATCTAAAACGATCAAATCGTTTAAATCCAAAGGCATTACGCTTAATCACTTTGGTTTGATTATTAATCCCTTCAACATATCCATTATGTAAATCAAATGCGAAGCTATTCATGATTTGTTTTTGCCAATTTTGAAAGGTCGATATCGACCTTTCAAATTCTACAACTCCTGATTCCTTCACAAGGTCGTAATAACGATATAACCCTTCTTTAATTTCTTTTAGTTTATCT
>NZ_FOES01000039.1 GCF_900110685.1 Piscibacillus halophilus | reverse complement strand
AGATTATTTTCATCATCATTTTAGGGTGATAAGCAGGGCAGCCGGTGTCGCGTGAAAAGCTTGCGAAAGCTTCTTCCGGAATTTGTTCGACTAAATCATTCACAACAAAAGCCATATCATCTTTGTCTAATTTTATTTCTAAATCTAAAGGCAAAACCACTTGATTCATGTTATAATGTTTAAACATAAGGATCCTCCTTTGGGGTTATGGTGTGGTTACTTTAATTCTATCAAAGGGGATCCTTTTTGTTTATCAAAAATTAAAAAAGAGTATAAAAAAATCGTGGAGAACATCAATTTTGATGTCTTCCACGATTTTTTATTTTACTGGGTTTTGTCCCAGCCTCTTTATATTTACATTAATTATGCTGTGTGAATTGGCATACCTAGAACAACTTCAGCAGCTTCCATTACCGTTTCACCTAAAGTTGGATGAGCATGAATGGTAAGCGCTAAGTCTTCAGCTGTCATACCAGCTTCAACTGCTAAACCTAGTTCAGCGATTAAATCACTTGCATTAGGTCCAGCTACTTGAGCACCAATTACTAATCCATCTGATTTACGTGTTACTAGCTTCACGAAACCATCTGAATCATTAAGTGATAGTGCACGACCGTTTGCCGCAAATGGGAATTTCTTCGCAACTACTTCATAGCCAGCTTCTTTAGCTCCATCTTCACTGTAACCAACACTTGCTAGTTCAGGATCAGAGAATACAACGGCAGGAATACCTAAGTAATCAATTTCAGATTTTTCTCCACTGATCGCTTCTGCTGCAATTTTACCTTCATAAGAAGCTTTGTGAGCTAGTTGTGGTCCTTCAACAATATCACCGATTGCATAGATGTTATCTAAGTTAGTACGGCATTGCTTGTCAATTTTAATTAAGCCTTTGTCATCAAGTTCAAGCCCAATTTCTTCCAGACCCATCTCATCAGTGTTAGGGCGACGACCGACAGTAACGAGTAAGTAATCAGCTTCAATTGTTTTTTCTTCACCTTTTACTTCATACGTTACTTTAACGCCGTTATCCGTCTCTTCTACGCCTTGAGCCATAGCTTCTGTTACGATTTCAACGCCTTTTTTCTTAAGATGTTTTTTAACCAATTGAGTCATACCTTTCTCAAAACCACCAAGAATGTCTTTAGTACCTTCAAGAATCGTAACTTCGCTTCCAAAGCTTGCATATGCACCACTTAATTCAGTACCGATGTACCCTCCACCGATCACTACCATTTTACCAGGAATTTCTTTAAGGTTTAATGCACCAGTAGAGTCTAGAACACGCTCTGAATAAGGGAATGGTTTTAACTCAATCGTACGAGAACCTGTTGCGATAATGCAGTTGTTAAATTTATAAGTTTGGGATTGTTTCTCATCCATAATCTTAACAGTATTCTTATCAACGAAATAAGCTTCACCTTTTACGACATCTACTTTATTTGCTTTTAGTAAGCTTTCAACACCGCCCGTTAGCTTGTTAACAATCTTGCCTTTCCACTCTTGAACTTTGTCAAAGTTAACAGACACGTTTTCAGCTACAATCCCCATATCTTCAGAATCTTGTGCTTGTTCAAAACGGTGCCCAGCTGAGATTAAAGCTTTAGATGGAACACAACCAACATTTAAGCATACGCCACCTAGATTACCTTTATCAACAATTGTAACTTTCTGTCCCATTTGTGCCGCACGAATTGCTGCGACATATCCACCAGGACCTGCTCCAACGACAAGAGTATCTACTTCTTCTGGAAAATCTCCTACTACCATTATCTACGCCTCCATCATGATTAATTGTGGGTCATTTAATAAACGTTTAACATGATTCATCGCATGTTGTGCAGTTGCACCATCAATCATACGATGGTCAAAGCTTAATGAAATTGCTAATACAGGTGCTACAACCACTTCACCATCACGAACGACAGGTTTTTCACCAATACGGCCAATACCTAAGATCGCTACTTCTGGGTGGTTTATGACTGGCGTAAACCATTGTCCGCCGGCTGACCCAATATTAGTGATCGAACAAGATGCACCTTTCATTTCTTCTGATGATAGTTTACCATCACGAGCTTTTGTTGCCAACTCGTTGACTTCGCCCGAGATTTCAAAAATCGACTTACGATCAGCATCTTTAACTACCGGTACTAATAGACCTTTGTCAGTATCAGCAGCAATACCAATATTGTAATAATGCTTTTGGATGATTTCTTCTGTATCATCATCAAATGATGTATTTAATACTGGGTATTTCTTCAATGTTGAAACTAGTGCTTTCACCACATATGGTAAGTAAGTAAGCTTAATATCTTGTTCTGCTGCAATTTCTTTGAACTTTTTACGATGGTTAACCAGTTCAGTTACATCAACTTCATCCATTAGCGTAACGTGAGGAGCAGTATGCTTAGATTTAACCATCGCTTTTGCAATGGCTTTTCTAATACCACTAATCTTCTCACGAGTTTCTGGGTAGTCGCCTGCAGGAACAGTTTGTTTAGCTGATTCTTGTTCTTTAGCTTCCGTTGCTTCTGTCGCATCAGCTTCTTGTGCTTGTTCTTGAGGCTGGCCACCGTCAAGATATTGGTCAATATCTTCTTTTAAAATACGTCCGTTTTTACCAGAACCTTGTACTTTACGAATATCAACATCATTGTCTCTTGCATATTTTCTAACAGAAGGCATCGCAATAACACGTTTATCGTCTGCTTCATCTGTTTCTGACTCTGAAGAATCTGTTTTTGGACTTTCTTCTTTTTGTTCGTCTTGCTTCTCTTGCTTAGACTCTTCTTCTTTAGATTCCTCTTCTTGATCAGAATCCTCACCATTTTCTGATTCATAGCCTTCTGCATCAATCTTAATGATGACGTCTCCGACAACAGCTGTTTCACCTTCATCTACTAATACTTCTAGTACAGTACCTTCTACTGGAGATGGAATCTCTACAACCGCTTTATCATTTTGAACTTCACATAGCACGTCATCTTCTTTTACTTCTTCGCCTTTTTGTACGAACCATTTGGCAATTTCACCTTCGTGAATCCCTTCACCTATGTCTGGCAGTTTAAATTCGTAGGCCATCTTGTTTCCCTCCTAATCATTAAAAGTTAATCGATTGCTTCGCTTTCTCAACTATGTCTTCATAGTTTGGTAACCAAACTTCTTCTGCTTGAGAGAATGGGTAAACTGTATCTGGTGCAGCCACTCGTAATACTGGAGCTTCTAAGTGTAAGATTGCGCGTTCCTGAATCTCTGAAACAACGCTTGCAGCAATACCTGCTTGTTTTTGAGCTTCTTGAATCACGACCGCACGATTTGTTTTCTTAACAGATTCAATGATTGTTTCAATATCAATTGGAGATACTGTACGTAAATCAATAACTTCTGCATCGATATTTTCTTTTTCGAGTTCTTCAGCAGCTTTTAGTGCTGAGTGAACCATTGCTCCGTATGCGATAAAAGTAATATCTTTACCTTCACGTTTTACTTTAGCTTTACCTAAATCAACTGTAAATTCTTCTTCCGGTACTTCTTCACGGAATGAGCGATATAGTTTCATATGTTCTAGGAAAATGACTGGGTCATTATCACGGATAGACGAGATTAATAATCCCTTAGCGTCGTATGGATTAGAAGGAATCACTACTTTTAACCCTGGTTGTTGAGCCATTAAACCTTCTAAGCTGTCTGCGTGTAATTCTGGTGTATGAACTCCACCACCAAAAGGAGAACGAATAGTCATTGGAGCATGCCATCTACCACCAGAACGGTATCGCATACGTGCAGCTTGACCACTTACAGCATCCATCGCTTCATATACGAAGCCGAAGAATTGAATCTCAGGTACAGGGCGGAACCCTTGTGTTGACAGACCAACAGCCGTACCAATAATACCTGATTCAGCTAACGGCGTATCAAATACACGTTCTTCACCAAATTCTTCTTGTAATCCTTCAGTCGCACGGAAAACACCACCGTTTTGGCCTACGTCTTCACCAAAAACAAGCACGTTTTCATCATTTTTTAGTTCCGTACGAAGAGCATCAGTAATTGCTTGAATCATTGTCATTTGTGCCATTGCTTACTTCGACTCCTTTTCTTTATATTCTTCCATTTGCTCTTGTAAGTTGTATGGAAGTTCCTCATGCATAAGAGAAATTAGGTCCGTCACCTTTTGTTTATCTTGAGAATCAGCTTTCTTAATCGCTGCCTTAATTTCTTCTTTAGCTGCTTCAATCACTTCATTTTCCTTCTCTTCTGACCATAGATCTTTACTTTCTAAGTACTTACGGAAACGTACTAATGGATCGCGTTTCTCCCATTGATCATCCATGTCTTCAGTACGATAACGAGTTGGATCATCACCAGCCATAGTATGAGGACCATAACGATATGTCATTGTTTCAATAAGTGTTGGACCTTCACCATTAATTGCACGCTCACGTGCTTCTTTTGTGACTTGATAGACAGCTAGTACATCCATACCATCTACTAAATAACCTGGTACACCTACTGCCGCTGCTTTTTGAGCAATTGTTTTAGCAGCAGACTGTTTTTCAACAGGTACTGAAATAGCGAACTGATTATTTTGCACAACAAAAATAGCTGGTGCTTGATAAGCGCCTGCGAAGTTCATTCCTTCGTAGAAGTCACCTTGTGATGCACCACCATCACCAGTATAAGTAATCGCAACATTTTTCTTTCCACGACGCTTCAAACCTAAAGCAACACCAGCTGCTTGAGTGATTTGGGCACCGATAATAATTTGTGGACTTAACGCATTCACATCTTCAGGCATTTGGTTACCGTGATAATGACCTCTAGAGAAAAGGAATGCCTGGTAAAGTGGTAAGCCATGCCAGATTAACTGTGGTACGTCACGATATGCTGGTAATAAGAAATCCTCTTTTTCTAAAGCAAAATGCGTACCTAATTGAGATGCTTCCTGTCCTGCAGTAGGTGCATAGAATCCTAGACGTCCCTGACGATTTAATGCAATTGAACGTTGATCTAAAACTCTTGTATACACCATGCGACGCATCAACTCTACTAAGTCATCATCAGATAGGTCAGGCACAGCATCTTCGTTAACGATCTCACCATCTTCATTTAAAATTTGAATCATTTCAAATTGTTCATCGATTCCTTCAAGTGGACTTTTAAAGCTCACTCTCGTCACCTCTTCCTTTCAAATAAATTCCTCATTATAGTTTACCTAAACTGTCGAGTACTAATCGTATTCTTTAAATTATGTACCCAAAAATTGCCTACATTAATCATGGCTGTTACATTCATTTTTTCGAAAAAACTAATACAACCTCATACTATTCTGTAGTTTATCCTATAATCCATATGAACGTCAAACACTTTTAAACATAAGGTTTTAACGTGCAACAACAAAATATCTTAAATTAAACAGATGTTTACCCTGTTACACAAAATATCAAATTCTGTAATACAACAGATGAGTCTAATCAAATCAAAAAGAGCACACCATTTTCTAAAAATAGCGTGCTCTGTTTTATTACAACTGTCTATTATTCATCATATTCAACATTAAGGCCTGAGGCTTCGTAAAACTCTTTTTTCAATTCATTAAATTCTTGAGTTAAATTATTAAATTGTTCTTGAGCTTCTTTAACATCTGAATAACTATTATTGACTGACTCCACTTGTGAATCTAAGTCTTCTTTCTTAAGCTCTTCATTTTGAAGCATTTCATACAATTCAGCATCTAATTCGATTGATGCTTGATAAGCTTCATACAATTCATTGAAAGCTTCGTAACGAGCATCCATCTTTTCAATCATTTTATCAGCCTTCTCTTTTGGTTCTTCGTCTAGCTCTTCTACATATTCGTCTACTTCATCAAATTCTTCCTTAGCAGAATCGATACTCTCTTTTTCTTGCTTGATTAACTCACGGCGTTCATCTACTAAACCTAATGCATCTTCTACTAATGGTTGAATCTCATCTAATTCATCCATATTAATTTCCATCATCTCATCGTATAGTTCATTTTCTTGTTCTTCTAATTCAACTAATTGAGACTGTGCAGATTGGAAGGAACTTTCTAATTCAACCGATTTCTCTAAATGTGTATACATATCCTCTGCTGGATTGTAATCGTTTGTACATGCTGCCAAAACAGTAAATAAAATTAAAATCATTGCTGAAATGATTACGCGTCTCATAGTTCTTCCCTCTTTCTAAGTTCGTTTTTCCGTTATTGAAAAGTATAACATATTCAATCACTAAAAAATAACACCAAATTATTAATATAAAAGAAAAACTTGTGATAAAATGATGTTGGTAATAAGGAGAGTTGAAAGGATGAATGACATGATTACGATGGATCAAATTGTCCGTGAAGGTGATCCAGTCTTAAGGAAAAAGGCTGAAGATATAGAGTTACCTGCTTCTAAAGAAGAAATCGAAACACTTAAAGAAATGCTTCAATTTATAAAGAATAGTCAAGATGATGAAATCGCTAAAAAGTATAATTTAAGACCAGGTGTAGGGCTAGCTGCTCCACAAATTGGTCTTTCAAAACGTATGCTTGCTGTCCATTTTACAGATTTTAATGATAGAGAGTATAGCATGGGACTGATTAACCCAAGAATAGTCAGCCATTCAGTAGAAAAAACTTATCTACAAAGCGGAGAAGGTTGCTTAAGTGTCGACCGTGACGTACCCGGAATTGTTCCTCGGTATGCCAGAATTACCATAAAAGGAACGAACCTAGAAGGTGAAGAAGTTAAATTAAGGTTAAAAGGTTATGCAGCAATCGTGCTACAACATGAGATTGATCATTTAGATGGAATTATGTTCTATGATCATATTAATAAAGATAACCCATTCCAACCACCTGAAAACTCAACTCCAGCAGAAGATTTGTAAAGCCTTATCAAAGTACTGATATCAAAAATCGGTACTTTTTTTAATAAATCATTTTAAAATAAGGAGTTTGCGGTATATAATAATAAAAGAAGATGATAATGTTAATATATACCTTAGTATTTTTTGTTTATAACTTATAGTAAATTTAACATAGTTGTTCATATAATCTTCGGTAAGGGGTTGTATGATAGTATGTTAAAGCGATTAAGAGATCGACTCAAAAAGCGACTCAAAAAATTGATCGGCAATAAAAAAACGGTTAATACATGAATTAGTTCTTTAATGCTCATTTGCATTTAGATATAGCTATACGGATAGGTAATGAACGGAGAAATATTGACAGTAAGGAGAGATAACATGATTTTTAAAGTACTTTATCAAGAACATGAAGAAGAAGCACCTGTTCGAGAAGAAACTAAAACTCTTTATATCGAAGCGGAAAGTGTAAGAGAAGTACGTTCAAAGCTAGCTGATCGTAACTACAATATAGAATATGTCCAAGAATTAAGTGAGGCTCATTTAGCTTATGAACAACAATCCGACGATTTTAAAGTGGAGAAAATATAGGGGTCGTAGAACAAATGAAATTTGTTAAAAACGATCAAGTTGCAATCTTCGCTTTAGGCGGTCTTGGTGAGATCGGTAAAAATACGTATGGTGTTCAATTTCAAGATGAAATAATTCTAATCGATGCCGGAATTAAATTCCCCGAAGATGAATTATTAGGAATCGATTACGTTATTCCCGACTATACGTATTTAATACAAAATCAAGACAAGATTAAAGGATTGTTTATCACACATGGACATGAAGACCACATTGGTGGCATTCCGTATTTATTAAGAGAAATTAATGTACCTATTTATGCAGGTAAGCTAGCAATTGGTTTAATTCGTAATAAATTAGACGAACACGGATTATTACGAAATGCCAAACTGAATACGATTCAAGAAGATGACGTTATTAAATTCCGTAAAACTTCCGTTTCTTTCTTCCGTACAACACACAGTATTCCAGATTCATACGGAATAGTAGTCAAAACGCCTCCAGGTAACATCGTTCACACTGGGGATTTCAAATTTGACTTCACGCCTGTTGGTGAACCAGCTAATTTGACTAAAATGGCTGAGATCGGTTCTGAAGGAGTTTTATGCTTACTTTCTGACAGTACCAACAGTGAAGTACCTGGATTTACACTTTCTGAAAGTGTTGTAGGAGAAAGCATTCAAGACATCTTTAATAAAGTAGATGGTCGAGTTATTTTTGCGACATTCGCTTCGAACATTTATCGTTTGCAACAAGTCGTTGAAGCAGCCGTTCGAAACGGCCGAAAAATTTGCGTCTTTGGGCGAAGCATGGAAAACGCAATTCGAATTGGACAAGAATTAGACTACATTCGTGCACCGAAGGATACATTTATTGATCCAAACGAAATCAATAAACTTCCAAGTGATGAAGTTTGTATCTTGTGTACTGGATCTCAAGGTGAACCATTAGCAGCCCTATCAAGAATCGCAAATGGAACTCACCGTCACATCCAAATTCAACCAGAAGATACGGTTGTCTTCTCGTCTTCTCCTATCCCAGGAAATACGATTAGTGTCAACCGTAGCATTAACAAACTTTATCGTGCTGGAGCCAACGTGATTCATGGATCTTTAAATGATATTCACACTTCTGGACACGGTGGCCAAGAAGAGCAAAAATTAATGCTTCGTCTATTAAAGCCAAAATACTTCATGCCAATTCACGGTGAATACCGAATGTTAACTGAGCATACTAAGCTCGCAAAAGATTGCGGCGTTCCCCTTAATAATTCATTCGTAATGGACAACGGTGACGTGCTTGCAATTGGTAATAAACATGTTGGTGTTGTCGGGAAAATACCATCTGGCTCTGTATATGTCGATGGAAGTGGTATTGGTGACATCGGTAACATCGTGTTACGCGACCGCCGTATTCTTTCAGAAGAAGGATTAGTTGTTGTGGTTGTAAGTATTAACATGAAGGAATTCAAGATTGCTTCTGGACCAGATATTATATCAAGAGGTTTTGTTTACATGAGAGAGTCTGAGGATTTAATTAAAGAAGCTCAGGTTCTTGTCGCCAATCATTTAGAAAAAGTAATGGAACGCAGAACCTCACAATGGTCTGAAATTAAAAATGAAATCACAGATACGATTCAGCCATTCTTATACGAGAAGACGAAACGTCGTCCTATGATTTTACCAATCATAATGGAAGTTTAATAAAACATTACCTATCCAAAATAGCCAAAAAACTCGCTGACAATCGTCAGCGAGTTTTTTAATCTTCAATTACGAGTGCTTTTTCAAACCTAGAAATATCTTTATCAGCACCAATAATAATTAAAATATCTTCATACATAATTTGCTCATCAGCCATAGGCGAAACATTAATCTCTTTTCCGCGTTTAATCGCTACAACGTTACACCCATATTTTGCACGAATGTCTAATTCCAACAACGTCTTGCCTTGCATTTTCTCTCCAGCTTTAATCTCAACGACACTATACTCATCAGATAGCTCTAAATAATCAAGCACGTTACTCGAAATAATACTATGCGCAATTCGCTTTCCCATGTCTCGTTCTGGGTGAACGATTTCATCGGCTCCAATTTTTTGTAGTATTTTTTCATGATAGTCATTCTGAGCCTTAACTGTAATCCGTTTTACACCAATTTCTCTCAATAGTAAAGTGGTCAAAATACTTGCATGTATATTATCGCCAATTGCCACAATCACGTGATCTAAATTTCTAAATCCCAATTCTTTTAATGCTAATTCGTCAGTGGAATCGGCAATTACCGCGTCAGAGGCAATTTCTTTATACTCATTAACTTTGTCTTCATCTAAGTCTAAGGCGAGTACTTCTCCTCCTTCTTTACTGAGCTCTTTACAGATACTTCCACCAAAACGGCCTAATCCAATTACGCCATATAACTTCTTCATTTTGAGTTCCTCCTAAAGCTATATCTGAGAATTAGTCTACCATAATTTATTTAGTTTGTATGTATTCTAAGATAAAATGATTAAGGTAAAAAACTGTTATTAAAATTGCTAGACAAAGGAAAAAGTGTCATGTTTTAATGAATTCTAGCTCTTACGTATCATTATGACAAAAACGCAATCGTCAAGGACGATTGCGTTTTTGTATTAACATTACAGCTGATCAAGCATCTGGAATTGGGATTTAACCAAGCTGTAGTATTCACCTTGTTGCTTCATCAATTCATCGTGATTTCCTTGCTCTAAAATACGTCCATGCTCTAACACTATAATATTATCCGAATCCCTAATAGTTGATAGTCTGTGAGCAATAATAATCGCTGTACGACCTTTCAACAGTCTTCTAAGAGCGTTTTGAATCTTCAATTCCGTTTCAGTATCAATACTAGCGGTTGCTTCATCTAAAATAATAATTTTAGGATCGGCTAATAGTGCCCGCGCAAATGACAGTAACTGACGCTCACCAGCAGATAAGATATTGCCTCGTTCTTCTACCTCTGTTTCATATCCATCCGCTAAACGTTGAATGAAGTCATCTGCTCCAACAACTTTTGCCGCTTCAATCACTTCTTCATCCGTCGCATCCGGGCGACCAAAACGGATGTTTTCCATAATCGTTCCTGAGAAAATAAATGTGTCTTGTAATACAACACTAATATTTTGTCTTAAGCCATCCAGTTTAACATCTCTTAAATCGACACCATCAATCTTGACCGCCCCTTTTGTAGGATCATAGAAACGGTTGATTAAGTTGGCAATGGTCGATTTACCTGACCCTGTATGCCCTACTAAAGCAACTGTTTGCCCTGGCTTCATCTCTAGAGAGATTTCATGTAACGCCACACGATCCTTATCATAAGAGAATTGAACTTTATCGAACACTATATGGCCTTTTATGTCATTTAGTTCAATGGCATCCTCTTTTTCTTCAACGTTTGGTTTTTCATCTAAAAATTCAAAGATACGTTCAGATGCAGACATCGCCATCAGTAGTTGATTATACATTTGACCAAGTCTTGAAATAGGCTCCCAGAACATTCCGATAAAGAATGCAAAGACAATAAACGTACCTAACTCTAATCCATTAATGATTAGATAAGAACCATAAGCGATGAGAATAATCGTTCCAACTGCATTACTCATCTCAACAAATGGTCGGAACATTGCACTTTTCTTAGTGGCGATTCTCCAGCTTTCAAAGTTATCTGTATTAACACCATCAAAGAATTCTGTATTATTATCCTCTTGTGAAAACGATTGGGTAATACGAACTCCTTGTATGCTTTCGTTTAAATGTGAATTTAAACGAGATTGTTGAATTCTAACTTGCTGCCAAGATTTTCGAATATTTTTTCTAAGCTTAGTCGAAATATAGAACATGATCGGAATGATGACCATAACGGCTAAAGCTAATTCAGGACTTAATATTACCAAGATAACAATAATGCTAATCAATGTTATAACGTCCATCAGCAGGTTAATAATCCCATTTGTAAATAGATCTTGTAACGAGTTAATATCATTCATTATTCGAACGATTATGCTCCCTGCTGAACGATTATCAAAAAATCGGTTGGATAATCGTTGGATGTGTGAGAATAAATGTCTTCTTAAATCATAGATGACGTTTTGCCCTAATATATTGACGTACTTAATCCGGACCGCATTCCCGATATAACTTAGTAAATACAATACCGAAATTCCTACAATGACGATTATTAATAAATTAACATCGCGACTAGGTAATATTTGATCAAATATCACTTTACCGATTAATATCGGAACAATTAATCGAACCGCGGTTGATATTAACATCGCAATAATGGCGATTGGTAATACTGTTTTAGCATATGGCTTTACATATTGCAGTAAACGGACTAACTGTTTCCAGTTAAACGGTTTATCAACTGCTATGTCTTGAGTATAATGAAATCGTTTAAGATGAGGGCTTTTTGCCTTCATTGTTTCCGCCATTCGGATCCCCCCTTAAGCATGTTGCTTCTTTCCCAAAATCGTTTCTTTATCCTGATACTGAATATCGTATATACGTTGATAAGGACCTCCATTGTTTAATAAGAACTCATGTTTTCCACGTTCTACAATCTTTCCGTCTTCTAATACTAGAATTTCATCTGCGTGCTTTAAGGAAGAAATACGGTGCGCAATGATAAATGTCGTACGTCCTTCCATCACTTCTTTTAGTGCTCTTTGAATCTTGAATTCAGTTTCCATATCCACGGCTGAAGTTGCATCATCTAGTACTAGAATAGCAGGATTTATTAATAGAGCTCTTGCGATGGATATTCTCTGTTTCTGCCCACCAGATAAGCCCATTCCTCGCTCACCTAATAATGTGTCATATCCATTCGGCATTTCCATAATAAAATCATGGGCCTGAGCACGCTTAGCTGCATCTATAATCTCATCCTTAGTTGCTTCTGGATTACCATAAGCAATATTATCCTTAATGGTTGTCGAGAATAAAAATGGTTCCTGTAATACAAATCCAATATGCTTTCTTAGCTCTTTTAATGAGTAGTCTGTCACTGAACGTCCGTCGATCAACACATCACCTTGTTCCGGTTCATAAAATCTAGTAATTAATTGAGTAATACTTGTTTTACCAGACCCAGTGGCACCAATTAATCCAACTACTTTGCCAGGAGGTGCATCAAACGATACATTCTTTAAGGCTTCATCATCATCTTGAACATAAGTCAAGGTAACGTCTTTAAATGTGACATGCCCGCGCACATCCGATTTAATCGCGTTTTCCTTCTCTTTAATTTCATCTTCAGAATCTAAAATTTCGGATAAACGTTCACCGGCAGCTTTTGCTTGTGAGAACATGTTAATGACAAAACCAAAGTTCATAAGTGGTCCAAGAATGTACCAAACTAAACTAAAGAATGCGACTAACTCACCTAAAGCTAGATTCCCCTCCATCACTAGGTAAGCACCAAAAGCAACTAATGCCACAACACAAATATTCCCGATAAACTCCATCAATGGAAAATATTTAGACCAGATTTTAGCTGTTTTCAAATAATGTTGTCTGTAATTTTCACCTTTATCTGAGAAACGTTCAATCTCAAAATCTTCTCGTGATAAAGATTTAACCGTGTTCATACCAGAGATATTTTCTTGAACTCTTGTATTCATTCTTCCAAATGACTTACGAATTCCTCTGAAAGCAGGGTGTACTCTTTTATCGAACTTCATAACAACGACAATTAAAAAAGGCATAGCTGCCATCGTTACTAAAGCAAGTGGAACTGAGTAAAAAAACATAACAGATAAACTGATCAATACTAATAAAACAATTCTAATTAATTCTGAAAAACCGAACGATAGAAAGAATCTAAACAGTTCGACATCTGCTGTTAAACGGGACATTAAATCCCCTGTTTTTGCGTTATCATAATAATGGAATGAAAGCCGTTGCAGCTTTTTATACAATGCATCTCTTAGCGAGTAAACAGCTGAAATTCCAAAATATTCACCAAGATATTGATGAAAGTATGTCGTAATGGCTTTAACTCCCATCAAAACTAAAAACGCAATCGCGATATAAGGAATATATTCATAATTCGCAGGCGTAATGACGTCATCAATCGTAATCTGTAGCACGATTGGATAAACGACTGTAATAACTGTTACAAAGAATAATGACACCAACGAAAGTATGAAAAATCGCTTGTAAGGCCAATAAAATTCTTTAAGCTTCTTAAACGTCTCCATGATGTTCCCCCTTCTAAAATGCCTTAATACAAATCTAAATATTAAAAAAAATAGTACTTTAATAAATATACCGAGTTCCGAAATAAAATTCTACCCTTTTTTCACAAAAATTTTAAAAATTTATAATGATTATAATATAACATCTAACCATAAAGCGCTTCGACATTTGGAACTAATTAAATTCAGACTTAAGACTGAGATGATTTTAAAATACGAAAAATGTGGTATATAATAATTAACTAGAAAGGAGAGATAGAATGTTTGGATTTGATTTAAATGACATTATGGCAAAATTAATGCCAATCGGAGTACTAATCTTAGTATTTATTATATTGGCACCACTTGGCCGGAAAATCATTTCTAGCATGATGAACCAAGTTGGAAAGAATCAGAAACTTCACGAAGGGCGTAAGAAAACTTTAGAGAAGTTATTATTAAATATTTATACATACGCTCTATTAATCTTTTTTACTTTATCACTATTAGGAATGCTTAATATGGATATCACACCATTCCTAGCTGGTGCAGGTATTATTGGACTAGCTATTGGTTTTGGTGCCCAAGGTCTCGTGAGTGATATTGTAACGGGATTTTTCATTCTACTTGAAAAACAAATTGACGTAGATGATTATGTCACAGCCGGTGGCGTTAGTGGAATCGTAGAGGAACTCGGTCTCAGAACGACACAAATTCGCGGCTTTGATGGTACCCTTCACTATGTACCAAACCGTAATATTTCAAATGTTGAAAATCATACAAGAGGAAATATGCGTGCATTAGTTGATATAGGTATTGCATATGATGAGAATATCGATGAAGCCATCAGTGTATTACAACAAGCATGTGACCTGTTCCGCGAAGACGAGCGCGTTAAAGAAGGGCCAGATGTCATTGGTGTACAAAGCCTAGGCTCATCTGATGTCGTGCTACGTATTATCGCACAAACTGAAAAAATGGAACAATTCGGTGTTGAACGTGATATTCGCAAAGCTTGTAAAGAAGCATTGGATCAAGCAGAAATTGAAATTCCATTCCCACATCAAGTTTACATCGAAAAGAAAGATGCATAATATGATTAAGCCTGTTCATACTCTTGAACAGGCTTTTTAAATTAGGTAGGTGATAAAATGAAATATGTCATCATAGGTGGAGATGCAGCAGGCATGAGTGCAGCGATGCAAATCGTCCGCTCTAAAGATCATCACGATATTACCGTATTAGAAAAAGGCGAGATATATTCTTACGGTCAATGTGGTCTCCCATATACTATTAGTGGAATCGTTGATGAACCAGAAGATGTCATTGCTCGTAGTGTGGAGACGTTTCGCAATAAATATCATATCGATGCTAAAATTAATCACGAAGTTACAAAAGTTGACCCCTCCACAAAAACCGTTTATGGAAAAAGGACAAACACTGGGGAATCATTTATGTATCATTATGATAAACTCCTCATCGCAAGTGGCGCGAGTCCTGTTACACCTGATTGGGAAGGCATTGATTTGGAGGGAGTCTTTCAAATAAATACCATTCCAGATACGAATGATATTTTAAGTTATCTTAATAAAAATATAAAAAATGTCACCATCGTTGGTGGCGGTTTTATCGGATTAGAGATGGCTGAAAACTTTAACGATATTGGTAAGAATGTAACGATTATCCAAAGAGGAAACCAGCTAATGACCCCTTTTGATAGAGATATGGCTGAGTTGATCTATGAAGAAGCGAAAAAACAAGGTATTAAGGTTAAATTCAATGAATCTGTCCAAAGGTTTTCCGGTAAAAAAGTCGTTGAAAAAGTCATTACCAATCAAGCTGAATATGAAACTGATTTAGTCCTTATATCAGTAGGAGTCAATCCAAACACAAAATTTGTAGGAGAAGAATTTGAAATTGGCGAGAAAAATGAATTAATCGTCAATGACTATATGCAAACCAATGTTCCAGATGTTTATGCAGCTGGAGACTGCGCTTCACAGTATCACAGAATCAAACAGCAAAATGATTATGTTCCTTTAGGTACTCATGCGAATAAACAAGGGATGATTGCCGGACAAAACCTGGCAGGTGATTCTGCAAAGTTTCATGGAATCGTTGGGACATCTATTTTAAAGTTTCATAATCTTGAAATTGGTCGAACAGGTTTATCGGAGAAAGAAGCTAAAAAACTTTCAATGGATTTTGATTCTGTCAAAATTACGACAAGACCGGTTGCAAGTTATTATTCTAATCAAGAAGAATTAACCGTTAAAATTGTATATGAGAAGCCAACTAAGCGTTTACTTGGCGGACAAATCATCGGAAATAAAGGTGTCGATAAACGAATTGATGTTTTAGCCACCGCCTTATATCATCATATGACGACTGTCCACCTGTTGGATTTAGATTTATCCTATGCCCCACCTTTCAACGGCGTCTGGGACCCCATACAACAAGCAGCTAAACGGACATTATAAAAGCTAGCCAACTAGGCTAGCTTTTTCATGACTCACTATAAATCATTTTCGTTACAGCTTCAATTCCGACTTCTATGGCTTCTTCCTTTGGGTTCAGTTGATTATGATGTAATCCATAAGGGGAATCTACGCCTAACCAAAACATAAA
Organism: Piscibacillus halophilus; assembly: GCF_900110685.1. Lineage (GTDB taxonomy): Bacteria > Bacillota > Bacilli > Bacillales > Alkalibacillaceae > Piscibacillus > Piscibacillus halophilus. The sequence continues at coordinate 6,709 of NZ_FOES01000039.1, read as the reverse complement.
GCCAGGGATACCTTTTAAGAAGTAACCGAAATCTTCTCCTGTCATGGCCTCAGGTGCATCTTGATAGCTAATGTCACTATTGTCGATCACATCTTTGAATTTCTCAACTTGTTCTGCATCATTATGAACCATATAATAATTCGCCCCATAATCAACAGATGTTTGGCAATCGAACCTTGTTTCAATACCTTTTAAGATTCGTTCAATTCCTTGTTTGATGAGATCCATTGAATCGGGATGAATCGTGCGAATCGTCCCTTCGACTCTAGCGTGTTCGGCAATGATATTTTGTACTGTACCTGCTTCCATTTTTCCTAAGGTAACAACAGCTGGTTTTAATGGATCTCGCATTCGACTAACGACTTGCTGTAATTGTACATTAAAAGCACTCGCTGCCATAATCATATCTTTCGTCTCGTGAGGGTAAGCAGCATGCCCTCCTTTACCTTTAAAATCAATAAAAAGCTCGCTCGTATTCGCAAATAAAAGCCCAGGTTTTGAGCTTACCGTTCCAACAGGAAGCTTCGGGTCAATATGTAAGGCAAAGATTGAACTCGGATTATATTTTTTCATTAGATCACTTTCAAGCATCAGTTCTGCCCCACCAGGACCTTCTTCAGCGGGCTGGAAAATAAATAAAACATTTTGTTCAGGCGGTTGGTTAACCATCTCCGTTAATGCACCTAAAGCAATGGTCATATGAAAATCATGGCCACATGCATGCATATACCCTTCATGATGTGAGGCAAATTCAAATCCTGTCTCCTCTTTTATGGGTAACCCATCAATATCCGTTCGATAAGCAACCGTCTTTTCTCCCTTTTTACCTTCTACAAATACAAATAATCCTGTTCTCCATTTTTCAACAGTCAAATTTTGTTGAGGCAGGCTTTGGATGTACGTTAACAAATACTCTTGTGTTTTAAACTCTTTGAACCCTATTTCAGGAATTTGGTGTAAGTCTCTTCTGACTTTTATCCATTGATCGTTCATCATAATCTACCTTTCATTATGAACTAAGAAAAAGCGGAACCCGTTAAGATTCCGCTTCATCCTTCTTATTAATCATCTAGCTTTCTTAAAGCACTCATAATTTCTGTTTTGGATTTCGTTTGATCATCAATTTCTTTGACGACTTTTGCAGGTGTACCTGCTACGACTGTGTTTGGTGGTACATCTTCAGTTACAATCGCTCCGGCTGCAACAACAGAGCCTTCACCGACTGTTACTCCCTCTAAGATTACTGCATTGGCTCCAACTACGACACCATCTTCAATGACAACAGGTTTCGCTGAAGGTGGCTCGATAACACCAGCTAACACCGCTCCTGCACCAATGTGACAGTTCTTACCAACCGTAGCACGTCCTCCAAGAACCGCATTCATATCAATCATCGTACCTTCACCAATAGCTGAACCGATGTTAATGGATGCTCCCATCATAATAACAACACCATCACCAATTTCAACCTGGTCACGGATGATTGCACCTGGTTCAATACGAGCATTAATGTTTTTTAGGTCTAATAACGGGATTGCAGAATTACGACGATCATTTTCAATGACATGGTCATCGATTAAATGACTGAACTTTTCTAGATCTTCTTTTACGACTTTCCATTCACCGAAAATAACACCTGTTTGTTCATCGACAAACGCTTGAATTCCCTCGTTAAATTCGATACTGCTAAGTTTATTACCTTTAATATATACTTTAACAGGTGTTGATTTCTTAGCATTGGAAATAAATTCAATAATTTCATTCGCATCCATCATATTCATGTTGAATCCTCCATTTAATACAGTTTTACTTTACTTTATCAAAAGGGTAAATTCTTTGACAAGTCTTAACTACGCTGTTGATAATATTCATTTCTCAATTGTTTTAGCATCTCGCGACGTGTATAAATTCCAACCATCTTGTCTTGATGATCTAGAACACAAGCAAAGGAATGGTCGATTAATACATGCAATGCTTTTTCAAGTGAATCGTCTATCCTGACGGTTGGAATGTCTTCTTCCATAACATCTTCGACTTTTTTATCATACAACTGATCTACTTCTATTTGTTCTAATCCAAACATAGCTTCAACAATAGCTGATTTGCTAATAGTTCCACAAAATTTCCCGTCTAAATCTAAGACTGGTACTGCGTTATAACCTGTTTTTGTTAATACTAATAATGCGTGTTCTAGTGGATTTTGTAGTTGGACGTGTGCGACTTTTTCTGCATCAATCATATTTTCTGTTACTGGTATTGTTGATAAATCGAAGTTCGATAAATCTAACATTTACTCCCCTCCTTAATTAACACAGGAGTAACACCCAATTTACATTTTAACACAAATGAATGAAAAGGGCATAAACACAATCCTACTTTTTATACCCCATTTCATTTATAATAAACAAATAGATAAAGAAATGAGGGATTAAATTGGCGTACGAGTTTACAAGAAAAGAAGAAGCCGTCAATGCTTTTACACATGGCCTAGGTGCGCTGTTAAGTATAGCTGGACTAGTGATTTTAATCATTTTTTCCTCTATACATGGGACAGTCTGGCATGTCGTATCCGTTACCGTTTATGGTGTTACAATGTTAATTATGTATCTATCATCCACCATTGTTCACGCATTAAAAGATGGTCGGGCAAAGGATATATTCCTATTCATTGACCATTCATCTATATATTTATTCATTGCCGGTACGTATACACCAATATTATTAGTCTTATTAAGAGGACCGATTGGTTGGACTTTATTTGGAGTCATTTGGGGCGTCTCCATCCTAGGGATTATTTTTAAAATTTTCTTTGTAAAACGATTTATGGTGGTCTCAACATTAATTTATATTTTCTTAGGTTGGTTCATTGTCTTTGTTTGGAACCCATTAGCTCAGGAGATGGCGGTTAGAGGATTAATCTTTCTAGTAATTGGCGGAATTCTCTACAGCGTAGGAAGTATTTTCTATATGTGGAGAGGGTTTCCTTATCACCACGCAGTGTGGCATTTGTTTGTCGTAGCTGGAAGCGCCTTTCACTTCTTTGCGATCTTATTTTATATCGTGCTTCCTTAATAGATATTTTTTTAAAAAGTAGCACAGACCTCGACTAAGGTCTGTGCTTATTATTTAAAGAGCCTCAATTTTCACATAAACCAATCACTTCATTTAACCCTTTTTCATTTTTCGAATATAGTTTATTTGACCAATATGGTAAGCATTATGTGTCGCAGCATTGCCAATAAGTGCCCACCACTCTGCTTCCACTGGGAATCCATCTACCCGAGATTCAAGCTTATCGTCTGAAAGCATTTTCTCCCACCTTAATAGAATTTCGAGTAATTTTTCTTTCAGTTCAGTAAAACTGATATTGTCTTCCAGAAGAAAGCTAGCTGCATTATCTTTCATCGATTGAACTGAATGAAAGTTTGATTTCTCAAACCTCACTTGCCAAACTTCATTCCAATAAATAAGATGTTGTACTATTTCAGCAATACTATGACTCTCCTCATCCGGTTTCCAAAACGCTTCTTGATATGAGATTCCCTCAACTGTTTCTTCAAAGGAGGCATACCAACTGCGATCATTTGCGTTGGCTAATAGCTGGTTTATTAAAACAGCTCTAGCATGAACCATTATTATTCAACTCCTATTAAAATTTCGGTCGCCATTTCCAGAATAATCAATTTATTGCTTCAATGTTAACACAAGATCTCAACTAAGTTATTCATTACTGAACAAAATTTCCTGTATATTAAATAAAAATACATTCATACTAAACAAAATTTGAATCATACTTAACAAAAATTAAAGCTTACTAACCAAAAATCACTTTTTACTAAACAAATATTCATTCATAAAAAAATGACTACAAATTAATTTTGTAGTCATTTTTTTCAACTAGAAAGGAAATTTATTCAACCATTGTCCTCCGTCTAGTGTGACGACTTCTCCGTTCATATATTTAGCATCACTCAGGATAAAATAAGCTAAATCTGCTATTTCCTCTGGCTCCCCTAAGCGACCGAGTGGTACGGATTGAAGCGTGCGTTTTGCTGCTTCTTCAGATTCCCATAGTTTTTCTGCTCCACCAGTTCGATCAATCGGACCCGGTGCAATCGCATTTGATCTAATTCCATATTTACGACCCCATTCAACGGATAAGGTACGTGTCATGGTTAAAACACCTGCTTTTGCTGATGCTGAATGAATCACACCTGCTCCAGCATTCCATGCATATGTAGCGACCATGTTCACGATATTCCCTTTGATACCGTTTTCAATCCAATAGTTACCGACTGAATGGCTGCAATAAAAAGTACCATTGAGCACAATATCAATAACTGCGTTCCAGCCATTAACTGATAATTCCTCAGCTGGTGCAATAAAATTTCCAGCTGCATTATTAACTAAATGGTGAATTACACCATACTCTTCGACTGTCTCTTCAACCATTCGGTTCACGTCTTCTGGCTTTCTAACATCCATCACGACAGTTTTTACTTTCAAGTCTTTGCCTTCTAATATATCTTCTTTTGCTTGATCTAATCTTTCTTGGTCTCGACCTGTGATGACTACTTTTGCTCCCTCGTGGGCAAATTTCTTAGCCATATATTTTCCCATACCACTAGATCCACCAGTCACAATAACAACTTCATCTTTCACTGACATTCCTCCTCAACTTATTTTTCTGTTTTTACTGAATAGTCATTCATTTTCTGTATATTATCTCATATATAAACTAAAAAAACCATGATATAATGATAGAAAGGTACAAAAAAGAGGATGAAACAACATGAGTAAAAAGTTATCGAGAAGACGTTTTCTTAAAAACATTACAATAGGATCTCTTGGGGTTATTGGGGTTTCATATGGTGGCTATTACTACGCACATGATGTTGAGCCACGATGGTTAAACATCATTCATTCCACTGTAAAATCTCATAGAATCCCAGAATCATTTAACGATTTTAAAATCTTACAAATCTCAGATACCCATATAGGTTTTCAATATAGTTTAAAAGAGTTTCGAAAATTAATTACAGCTGTAAACAATCAACATCCTGATTTAGTCGTTTTTACAGGAGATTTAACAGACGACCCATCACAAATGGAAGAAAGTAATTATGTTGAAATTATTGATTCACTATCCAAAATTGAAGCGCCTTACGGAAAGTACTGGATATACGGAAATCATGATCACGGTGGTTATGGTACCGAACATATTCGGGATGTGATGAGTCAAGGAGGCTTTCAATTATTACAAAACGAAACAGTTCAAATTAATAATGAACAAGATTATTTCAATTTATCTGGTTTAGATGATATTCTACTCGGTCGTCCTGAGCCTTCTAAACTCATTCCGCATGCCGACCGGGAACGCTTTAATATTCTACTTTGTCATGAACCAGATTTCGCAGCTCAAATGTCGGATTATCCATTTGATCTTCAACTATCTGGGCATAGTCACGGTGGACAAATCCAATTACCGTTCTTTGGATATATTGTGACACCTCATTTAGGTACTGAGTATGTGGAAGGTTATCATGAGTTAGGTGAACGCCCCCTTCAATTATATGTATCGCGAGGGCTAGGAACCACCCGCCTTCCATTTCGTTTCTTGTGTCGACCTGAATTTAATATATACACTTTACGCTCAGCACCTACAAATTAACTCTTGTCAAGGAATTGTTAAAAATGTTGTTTTTTCAATGTTATGTTTCTACATCAACAGTGCTAGAATAAGGGTGGATATGGATTGGAGCGTGAAAAAATGTTCAAAAACCTAAAGATAGTCTTATTTTCGTTAATAACCATCATGCTACTTGTAGCATGTGGCGATGATCATAATTCCTCTGCTAATGGCAATCAAAATAACGATGAACAGGAAATTAAACCTGAGTTTGAAGAAGAGGTACAAGACTTTAGCTTTACGAATCAAGACGATGAGACTGTATCTCTAGATGATCTTAAAGGTGAATATTGGGTAGCTGATTTAATCTTCACAAATTGTGAAACTGTGTGTCCACCAATGACGGCTAATATGGCAAAACTTCAGCAAATGCTAGATGAAGAAGGAATCGATATTCGACTTGTCTCGTTCTCTGTGGATCCACAAAATGACGACCCTGAGACATTAAAAGCCTTTGGAGATAAACACGGAGCAGATTATAGTAATTGGGACTTCTTAACAGGATACTCCCAAGAGGACATTGAAAGCTTTGCATCAAAATCATTTAAAGCATTAGTTTCAAAAGTAGATGGTGATGACCAAGTAACACATGATACCTCATTTATGCTTGTCTCCCCTGAAGGTGACATGATTAATCGTTTCAAAGGGACTTCATTTGAAGAAATGGAAAGCATTGTTGAATATTTGAAGCATTATAAAAAATGAGGCTGGGACATAACTAGCCTAAAATAACGTAAAAAAGGCACCAACCATAAAAAGTATGGTTTGGTGCCTTTTTTCTGCTTTGTTTCGTTATATGCCCAGCTTGTTTTCGCGTTCATGGTGGTGAACTTTCTTAGATTCACCGCCATGAACGCAAATCCTAATTCATTTTTCACCTTCTCTTTGCCCCTAACAGACATTCGAGAGAAGCGCAAATTAGCCTTCAGAAATCCAAAAACAGGTTCAACATCTACTTTTCGTTTGCCGTATAGTTCACCCGTTTTTTCTTCCGAAAGCTTTTCCCTTGTATATGCTTTT
>NZ_FOES01000005.1 GCF_900110685.1 Piscibacillus halophilus | reverse complement strand
GAAGCGAGCCAGGCGAGACCCCACAGAACGTAACGTTAGTGGAGTTCGAGGAGGCTCGCGGATCGCCCGTGGAAAGGGAAGGCCTAACCTGGAAGTTACTCTTAAAGACTTATAGTGAATTATCAGAAAATAACCTTTACCCCAACAAATATTATAGAGCCAGAAAAAATCACTATCCTTAATAGAATAGTGATTTTAAAAACGTATATTAGTTTCTTATGAGATGGTCAAATGCGGCTAATGCTGCCGTTGCACCGGATCCCATGGAAACAATAATCTGGTTATAAGCACTGTCAGTACAATCGCCTGCAGCAAAGACTCCAGGAATTGTCGTAGCACTGTTTTTATCAACAACAATTTCACCGATTTTATTACGCTCAAGCTGATCGCCTAACCAATCTGTATTTGGAACAAGTCCAATTTGGACAAATACACCGGCTAGTTCGATATGCTTTTCGTCACCTGATTCACGGTCAACATAAGTAAGACCATTGACATTGTCCGTACCAGTGATTTCTTTGGTTTGAGCATTTGTTAAAACAGTGACGTTAGGCAGGCTGTATAAGCGTTTTTGTAATACTTCGTCCGCTTTTAAATCTGAATTATATTCAAGAACCGTTACATGATTAACAATACCTGCAAGGTCAATGGCTGCCTCAATACCTGAGTTACCGCCACCAATAACTGCAACGTCTTTTCCTTCGAATAATGGACCATCACAGTGAGGACAATAAGCCACACCTTTATTTTTGAATTCAGCTTCACCAGGAACATTAATCGTACGCCAACGAGCACCTGTAGAAATGATGACTGTTTTACTCTTAAGTACAGCACCATTTTCAAGTTCAAGCTCGAAAAGGTCTTTCTTTTCTAATCCCTTAGCGCGTTGTAGATTCATAATATCAATGTCATAGTCTTTAACATGTTCTTCAAGAGCAGCTGCTAATTTAGGTCCTTCAGTGTTTTTTACACTGATGAAGTTTTCAATACTTAGTGTATCGAGTACTTGACCACCTAAGCGTTCAGCTACCATACCTGTGCGGATACCTTTACGAGAAGCATAGATTGCCGCACTTGCACCAGCTGGACCTCCACCTACGACAAGAACGTCGTATGGGTCTTTTCCTGAAAGTTCGTCCGCACTTAGGCTTTTACCTAATTTAGCAAGGATCTCTTCAAGTGAAATACGACCGTTACTAAATGATTCACCATTTAGATGAACCGCTGGCACAGCCATAATATCTTTAGATTCAACCTCTTCTTTGTACGCAGCGCCATCAATCATCGTATGTGTAATATTTGGGTTTAGTACACTCATGATATTGAGCGCTTGTACAACATCCGGACAGTTATGACATGAGAGACTTACATAAGTTTCAAAGTGATACTCGCCATCTATTTCTTTAATTTGGTCGATGATATTTTGTTCAACCTTTGGAGGTCGACCACTAACTTGAAGTAATGCTAAAACAAGTGAAGTAAATTCATGACCTAATGGGACACCCGCAAACGTGATTCCTGAGTCTTCTCCGACACGGTTAACACTGAAGCTAGGTGTTCTTTCTAATTCAGTTTTTTCTATAGAAATTTTAGATGACATGGTAGCTAGTTCATCAACTAGAGCTAGTGTCTCTTCTGAAGTTTTGTCAGAACCGGTGCTAACTTTAAGTACGATATCGTCTTCAAGTAGTTGAAGGTACTGACTTAATTGGGACTTAATTTCTGCATCAAGTGCCATGTATAATCGCTCTCCTTAAAGTTTACCTACAAGGTCAAGGTTTGGCTTAAGTGTTTCTTCGCCTTCTTCCCATTTAGCTGGGCAAACTTCACCTGGGTTGTTACGCACGTATTGTGCTGCTTTGATTTTGTTGATTAGCGTGCTTGCATCACGACCAATACCTTCTGCGTTAATTTCTACAGCTTGAATTACACCGTCAGGGTCGATGATGAAAGTACCACGATCAGCTTGACCTAAATCTTCAATATAAACATCAAAGTTACGTGAAAGAATGTGTGCAGGGTCACCAATCATAGCGTAAGTAATTTTACCAATCTTTTCTGATGTATCATGCCATGCTTTATGTGTAAAATGAGAGTCTCTTGAAACAGAGTATACTTCAACGCCTAGCTCTTGAAGTTTAGGATATTGTTCTTGAAGGTCTTCAAGCTCAGTTGGACACACGAAAGTAAAGTCTGCTGGGTAGAAGCAAACAACAGTCCACTGCCCTTTAAAATCTTGATCTGTTACCTCGATAAACTCACCATTTTTGTAGGCTTGTGCTTTAAATGGTTCTACTTCTTTTCCGATTAAAGACATAACTGAAACTCCTCCTGTTTTATATATTTTTTTCCTATTATAGATAGTGTAACCAATCGTTACATTTCTATAATAATTATCATGAAACACTAGTTATTATTATAGGTTTGTCGCTTTTTGTCAACTGATATCATAGAGTGCTTGAACTCTAATAAAATAGCTGATTAAAGATATATAAAATAAGGGACACGAGTCATTGAATCGCGCCCCTTATTTTTTCATTTTAATAGGGAAATGTAAGTCCATTTTAATGTGAACTCATAATATTAATCATAAAATAGTTCAAACCTATAATTGATATTGATTGGAATGAAAGACCCATGATGCTACTTTTAAATACTGGCTATCTATTATATAATAGTAAATGAATAGTATGATTTATAAATTATAGTATTACTTTAATATAAGTTTAAAAGATGAGGTACGGTAGGTTGTTATGTCCTTTTTTAGTGGTCCAATGAACGTATACATCTTTTAACAAAACTGGAATATAGGGAAGGTTATTATGAGCAGTGGACAAATGAAATCAGACGTTATTTTAATCGGGGCTGGAATCATGAGTGCGACGTTAGGGTCGTTGCTTAAGGAACTAGCACCTGACTGGAAAATTACGGTATTTGAGAGATTAGCCAACACAGGTGAGGAAAGTTCTAATGAGTGGAACAATGCGGGAACAGGGCACGCTGCATTATGTGAGTTAAACTATACGAATGAAAAACCTGATGGCACGATTGATATCAATAAAGCAATCAAGGTTAATGAACAGTTCCAGGTCTCTAAACAATTTTGGTCATATCTAGTGAACAGAAAAATGTTAGATAACCCTCAAGAGTTCATTATGCCATTACCTCATATGAGTTTAGTAAGAGGTGCCGAAAATGTAACGTTTTTAAAGAAACGTTATGAAGCTATGACTAGTAATCCTTTGTTTGAGGGAATGGAGTTTTCTGATAATCCGGATCAATTAAAAGAGTGGATCCCGCTTATTATGAATAATAGAACGATAGACGAGCCTATTGCGGCTACGAAAATTGATTCAGGAACGGATGTTAATTTTGGTGCTTTAACACGTAAAATGTTCGATCATTTAAAAGATCAAAACGTTCAATTAAACTACCAGCATGATGTTGAAAATTTAAATCGATTAAGTGATGGTTCGTGGGAAGTTAAAGTTAAAGATTTAAATACGGGTGAGGTTAAGCTTCATCATGCGAAATTCGTCTTTATAGGTGCAGGAGGAGGAAGCCTTCATTTATTACAAAAGTCTGGTATTCCTGAAAGTAAAGGAATTGGTGGATTCCCTGTAAGTGGGTTGTTTATGGTTTGTAATAATCCACGAGTCATTAATCAGCATCAAGCAAAAGTTTACGGAAAAGCTCCAGTGGGGGCGCCACCGATGTCGGTCCCTCATCTTGACACAAGATATATCGACAATAAACGGACGTTGCTTTTTGGACCATTTGCTGGATTCTCTCCTAAGTTTTTAAAAGAAGGTTCTATGTTAGATCTATTAACTTCGGTCAAAATGAATAATGTTCTTACGATGTTATCAGCCGGTGTTAAAGAAATGAAATTAACGAAGTACTTAATCCAACAAGTCATGTTATCGAAAGAAAAACGTATGGAAGCTTTACGCGAGTTTATTCCGAATGCGAAAAGCGAGGATTGGGATTTAGTCGTAGCTGGACAGCGAGTGCAAGTTATTAAAGATACAGACGAAGGTGGAAAAGGCACATTACAATTCGGTACAGAAGTGGTATGTGGTGCTGACGGATCGATTGCTGCTTTACTTGGAGCTTCTCCAGGAGCATCGACAGCTGTGAATGTTATGTTAGAAGTCATCGAGAATTGTTTCCCTGAATACGTAGAAGAGTGGGAGCCAAAAATTAAAGAAATGATTCCTTCTTATGGAGTATCACTTATGGAGAACCCGGATTTACTTCGAGAAGTCCATGCCACCACAGCAGAAGTACTTGATCTAAATGTCCAAGAACCTGAAAAGCAAGCTGATGTTGAAGTCGAATATGAAGAGCAACCAGTTCATAATTAATCACTAGTTTATATCAAGAACCTTTAATCTCATCGTGGATTAAAGGTTCTTTTTGTTTTCGACTAGTCATAAAGGGTAAACTTACCCAAAATAAGGAAGAATCTTAATAAAGGATAGGCTCCATGTCCAATATAGCTCGAGGAGGGTTATTATTTTTAGAAAGCATATGCGTCATATTAAAAGATATCGTGAAATTGCGATGGCTTTTTCTCGAAATGGGCTGGGTTTTATCGTTAAAGAGCTTGGCTTAGATCAAATTTTTTCACTTCCTCGACGTTTATATGTTAGGCGAAATCAGTATTATTCAAAATCACTAGGTCAGAGAATCCGATCTTTTTTAGAAGAGTTGGGTCCGACGTTTATTAAAATAGGGCAAATGGCTAGTGCTCGGCCTGATTTAATACCTGAAGACATTATAGAAGAGTTATCCTTACTACAGGACGAGATCACCCCTTTTTCATTTGACGAAGTAAAGAGAATAGTTGAAGAAGAGCTTGGTGTTCCTATAGAGGAAGCATTTGATAGGTTTGAGGCATCACCTGTAGGAGTAGCTTCTATAGGACAGGTGCATGAAGCGGTGTTAAAGTCTGGCGAGCGTGTAGCTGTCAAAGTCCAACGTCCGCAAGTAGATCAGCAGATACATACGGACTTAGAAATCCTTCGTGAAATAGCTGTACGTGCGGAAAAACGATTTGATTGGGCTGAAAGACATCAAGTAACTAATGTGGTAGAGGAATTTTCAAAAGCTATTAAAGATGAATTAAACTATGTAACAGAAGGTAGAAACGCGGATTTAATGGCAAAACAATTCAGTGATGATTCAACTATTAAGATTCCGACCATCTACTGGGATTACACATCTAAAAAAGTGTTAACGATGGAATTTATAGATGGTATTAAAATTAATCACATTGATCAGTTGCTAGAACGTCACTTTGATTTAAAGTGGTTGGCCGATCGAATCGTTAACACAATATTTTATCAAGTTTTTAAAGACGGTTACTTTCATGCTGATCCTCATGTAGGGAATATTTTTGTATCTGAACACGGACTTGTTTGGATCGATTTCGGTTTAGTTGGCCGTTTATCCTCTGAAATGAAAACTCATTTAGCATCTTTAGTGGTGGCTATGGTTAATCAAGATTCGGATGATATGATTAAAACCATTATGAAAATGGGAGTTGCACCAGATGACGTCGATCTTCATGAATTAAGAGAAGACATCGATCAGTTTATGATCAAGTATTATGATGTCCCTGTTAGTGAAATGAGCCTAGGTCAGACTATAACAGATTTATTTACGATTGCTTATCATCACCGAATTACGATTCCTTCTGACTTAACACTAGTTGGGAAAACTATCCTTACTTTAGAAGGAGTGATAGAACAATTAGATCCTAATTTCAATATGATTGATGCTGCTGAACCATTTGGTCGTAAGTTGATTAGAGAGAAATATAACCCTAAACGGATTGCTAAAAATGTTTTTGAGCAAATAGATGAATATGGTGATATATTAGAAGACATGCCTGAGGTCATTAATGAAATAAGATCCTTAGCTAAAAAGAGAAAGGTTCCTATTGAAATCTCTATACCTGAAGCAGATCGATTCTTTTCTAAACTAGATACGGTCAGTAACCGCTTATCGTTTAGTATTGTTTTATTATCGTTTAGCATTATTATGGTTGGACTTATTATTGGTTCTGCTCTTGGAAGACAGACTTCGTTATTATGGAACATTCCAGCTATTGAGATTGGTTTTATGATTGCGATGTTAATGGTCGCATGGCTGATTTATTCTATTTTTCGTTCAGGTCGATTTTGAGAGCAAATGGTTTAATATGCAATTATGAAAACCTCTTATCTTGTTAAAGCTAATAGATAAGAGGTGATGTTATGGATTTAAATGAGAGAGTAGAACATCAAAGTTTGCCTGTTTCCTTCAAAGAATTGAACGAAGAGTCTAAACATACGATATTCGACTCGTTAATAGGTAAGCGTATCGCCATAACAAGTATGAAGAACCACCAACCAGTTATAATAGAAGGGGTTTTAGAAAACAAAGGATTATATCTTGGAGAAGTGGCTTATGACTTACGAGTAAATAATGATCTCAGACCTATAAAAGTGAATATGCTATATGACATTCATGAGATTACGATTTTAGATGATATGGTTCATTAAAATGAAAACGGGTAATATCCGTTGTCTTTTTTTATTACAATGTTTACAAGTTTGCAATGAGTTTACGTTTGAAAACAAAATCGTTTTCATGTAAACAAAACAGTATACATGTTGTTATATTAGTTTGTTTACTTATTTGTAAACAATGAATACAATTCCGTATACACAAAACCTTCCATTTCGCTAGATTTACAGTTTCATTTCGTTTTGTTAAAGCTCATTGTCGTCGTCCTTTAACTCCCATATCCTTTGTAAGTAAGAGATTTTACATATTATAAAAAAAGGATGATGATGAATGAGTCAATCGAGAGTTGCAGCTGTAGATGTTGGTAATGATTCAGTCAAAGCAATTTTTGGAGAAATGGAAAATGAATTAAACATTCCAAATATCATTGCAAGAGATATTGAAGATCGTCCGGTTATCGGCATTGAAGATTTAGATCAAAAGAATCCTTTAGAAGGAATTCATATTAAAGTTCATTCACCGGCATTAAAAGAAAATAATGTCATTTATCGTGTTGGTCATTTAGCAACAAAAAGTAGTAATTCAACAGAATTAGACCCAGGAAGCAGCAAATCACAAGAGGATCAGACTTTGGTTATGTTATTTGCGTCACTCGCTCTAGACGCCGTTCAAGCAAATGGTTTCTCGAAAACCCAAGGTACTGTAGATGCTAACTATACGTTAGGTACAGGCTTACCTCTTCGTGAAGTAAAGGAAGGAAATGATGCAGGTTATCGTTCCAAATTAATGGGTTCGGTTCACCAAGTTGAGTTTTTAGTAACGCCTAAGTATCAAGGGCTTAAAGTTAATTTGAAGTTTGATGAGGTTAAGGTTTATCCAGAAGGTTTTGCAGCGTTCATCAATTTAGTGATGGACCAAAACCTAAAAATTACAAACAAAGATTTAATTGATAAACATATTTTGATTCAAGATATTGGTGGCCTATCGACTGATATTGCGGTCATTAAAAATCGCACGGTAGATGATGATAAAGCACAAGGATACAATTTGGGTGTGTCAGAGTCATTAGAAAATATAAGAGAAGAAATCTTTTCAAAGCATGGCGTTGAGTTAGATAGCCGTCGCGATGTCGTTGAAATCATAACTCGTAACAATGACCGTAATCATATAATGGTTAAAGGAAGTCGGACAAGTGTTCATGATATTACAGATCGAATTTTACTTGAGCTAGCGAAGAAACAATATCGTCTATTACGTAATACCTGGCAAAAGAACTCACAGACGGAGATTTGTTACTTTGTCGGTGGGGGTTCTAATGTCTTAAAAGAGTATATCAAAACGCTAAACAATAATCTTGATGGGTATAATATTGAATTCTTTGAAGATGAGAAAGAGAGCATTTGGATGATGGCGAATGCTTATTATAAATTGGTGGCAGATTTTGTGAAAAAGAATGAACAACAGAAAGAGTCCGATAAGAAAAAACCGGTAAAGAATAAATAAGGTGATGTCATGAGGAAGTCTCAAACAGAAATAAAACGTGGACAAGCGATCTCATTTCGGATTCCATCGGATACGCCTGACCATCTTTTAAAAGAGTTACAACATTTAAAAGAAACGGAGAGGCGGAACTTTTCTAGTAAAATTGCTGAGTTTGTTTTAGAAGGGGTTAATCAAAATCATTCGAAGGAACGAGAGACCATCACCATTCCATTACCAAACAAATTGAGTAAAGCTCAACGTAACTGGATTAAACACGAACATTCAGAGGCGTTATTAGGAAGTATCATCTACCATCTATTAAATGACCCGGTCCGCGCTACATCATTACTGGCTTCATTAAATAGTCGATCAACGGATATTGATGAGGCTCTTTACCTTCAAGAGGTAGATGAAGGTGATATTCATGAGGGAGAAACAGAAGTTGCTGCGGATGTTGAAACCAATACAAGTTCAGATGCAGATCTTGAAGAGTTTAACTGGGAAGATATGATGAAGCAGCGACATGCTGAGGAAGAAAAGACGGATCAAGAAGAACCAGAGGAAACCGACTTAGATGAGCTGCTTGGTGACTTTCTAAATAAAATGAATAAGTAAAGAAAGAGGCTGTATCAAATGTATTGATACAGCCTCTTTGCTTATTGTTGATACCAGATGTGATTAAGGTTTTGTCCTTGACCTCGAGCAAAGACATCGATTCGATCAGGTCCCCAAGAAACAGCAGCAGGGTGGGATGTAAGGTTGCCACCAAGGTCCTGCCAGTCTTCCCAGCGAGATCCATTCCATGTTTTCTTGTATAAACGATTATCGGTTCCTCTGACAAAGACATCAATTTGATTGTTGCGACGAGATGAGGCAGTTGGGGCACCGGCAAGCCTCCCGCCAAGGCTTTCCCAATCACTCCAACGATTGCCATCCCACCATTTATGAATTAAATCTTGGTTTTGCCCTCTTGCAAATACGTCAATTCGATTTGGTCCCCATGAAATGGAAGCTGGATGAGAGGTAATGTTACCACCAAGGTCTTGCCAATCTTCCCATCGTGTGCCGTTCCATGTTCTTTTATAAAGGCGGTTATTGGTCCCTCTAACAAAGACGTCTAACTGATTTGGCCGTTGAGAGGAAACAGTTGGTGCACTCGTTAATGTACCTCCGAGGTTTTCCCAATCACTCCAACGACTACCGTCCCACCACTTGTGATAAAGACTTTGGTCAGTTCCTCTGACGAAGACATCGATTCGATTAGGTCCCCATGACACAGACCCAGGTGGGGAGGTTAAAACACCTCCGAGGCTTTCCCAATCACTCCAACGGTTACCATCCCACCATTTGTGAATTAAATCTTGGTTTTGTCCTCGTGCAAATACATCTAGTCGATTAGCTTGCCAAGAAGACACACTAGGGGCTGAAGTTAAATTTCCCCCTAAGTTTTCCCAATTGGACCAACCTGCAGTAGGTTCTTCATCATCGCCTCTAATAATATCTAATGTAATTTGTACAACAGTCGTTAAGACACGATCAACTAAACTTTGAGGAACATTGAACGCTCCAAAATATTGGTTAATCCACGGTGTGCGACGTGTAAATTGAATATAGATTTGTCTTGCTGACTGATCAGTATCTGCTTGATTGATCGTAAAGCTTACAAGTAAATAAAAAATATAATCAATAAATCGTCTATTGACCCCAGCTCTAGTCAATTGGGCATATAAGTTATTATGTTGTGATCGAAGCACCTGCATAATTTGTTGTACGGTTGGTTGTTGCCGAATACTGTACTCGTGAGTCGGGACATGTTGTGATTCATCATATTGAAACATAGTCATACCTCCACTTTTTAATTAGTGTATGCATCTAGAAGGTGATTGGGGATAAAGGTAGCGTATTTGGCCAGCCCTATATTTACTATGGTTTAGTTCGTTTTTCTCCGATCTTATTTTTGATTAAAAATACAGTAAAATAAAAATAGTTTATAAAAAACAATAATATTCACTTTACAATAGTGTGCGTCATACAGTATAATAAATTCAGGAGTTGAGGATATGAGTAAAATAAATGAACATGTTGACAAATTGTTACAGGAACTTAGGCGAGGAACCATTACGATTGGGGCTTTAAGTCAACTTTATGAACCTCAGTATGGTTACTCACTTGTCACAACATTAAAAGAAAAAGGGGTTCAGGTTGAACCGGGAACATTGTATCCACTGTTAAGAAGATTAGAAAAGCAGGGACTTTTAGAAAGCCAATGGGATACATCTGAGGCAAGACCGAGAAAATATTACTTATTAAGTCAAACGGGAAAAGAAGTCTTAGATTTACTACGTGTAGAATGGCAAAACATTGCTAGGAGTATGAATGTTTTAATGGAGGAGGAAACAAATGAAGATGGAGATGATTGATCGATACGTTTATGGGGTGACGAAAAGATTACCAGAAGAACAGCGAGCAGATATCGGAGATGAAGTTCGTGGATTAATAGAAGATATGTTGGATGAGCGTGTTCAAGGTAGGGATGTTACGGAAGAAGATGTGAGAGAAGTGTTGTTGGAGCTTGGTCATCCTAGGAGCTTGGCACGTAAATATCAAGGTAACAAAAAATATATAATAGGTCCGGAACTGTATGATTTCTACGTACTGATAGCGAAAATAGCTTTGATTTCGACTGTTGTAGGGTTAACAGCAATTTTCCTGATAAAAGTTATATTAAGCCCAATTAATATAATAGATGATTTTGTAGATTATATTGTGTCATTTATTACGACAATTCCAATGGTTATTGGTTGGGTCACAATTGGCTTTGTTTTAGCTGAATATTTTGATGAAAATAAATTTGCTCAAATTAAGTTAGACAATAATTGGGATCCGTCCAATCTAACGCCGATCCCTGATCCAAAACGCCAAATTAAACGATGTGAACCCATTACATCGATTGTTATTTATGTATTCGTTATTGTGATGTTAGTATTTTCTAATGAATATTTTGGGATTTGGATTTTTCAACAAGGAGAATTCTCGGGTATTGTTCCGTTTTTAAATGAAGCAGAATACAGTTCATTCTTAATATTAATTTTAATCGTTTGTGGATTTGGTATCTTAAAAGAATGTCTGAAACTTTTCTACGAAAGGTGGACGTATTCGCTAGTTACATTTACGGCCATTGTAAATTTGGTTTCCATCACGATTTTCTTTTACTTGTTAAATGAGAATCGCTTCTGGAACCCGGACTTCATGAATGAACTTGTACAAAATGGTATTGTAACGAACGGTAGTGATAATTACCAAGTAATAAAAATTATCTGGGAGCAAATGACACTTTGGGGATTGGTCATTCTAGTGCTAGGTTTGATCTGGGATGTTGTCACTGGGTTTATTAAGGTTCGTAAAGCTAGATAAAAATACTATTGGTCATGATAACATGGCCAATAGTATTTTTTTGATTAAAACTGAACCGAACCGTTGTGACTTGAAGTATGTTGTGTTTTATTTCTAAAACCTCCCTTTTATTCATTTTTAAGTATTTGGGTAGCATGTTTGGCTATCGTCCATAAGATATAGTGAAGGTGATTGAAAGGGAGGATGTTATGAACTTTATTAGACAACAACCACAAGTAGTAGCCTCTAAGCAAGGAGATGTGACAGGAGATGGCGTTATAGACGGTGTCTTTTTAACTGGAGTCATGACTTCAGATAGTCCATTTGTACAGGAAATTACATTAGTCGTACAGGATGGGGTCACTGGACGTTTTAGTATAACTCCATTAAGTGAAAATATGGGTTACGATCCAAGTTTGTTTTTAGGAGATATGACGGGTGATGGTGTGGATGATATTTTAATCAGTATCGCATCAGGTGGGAGTGGAGGTATCATGTATGAATATGTTTACTCTTACTTGAACCATCATGAACGTTTGTTGTTTGATGGAGATACCTATAATGAGCAATTCCAATATGACGTAACATATCAAGATAATTATAAGGTATTGGTAGTTAGTAAAAATAATCAACAGCAATATTTAATAGATATATCAATTAGTCGTGATCAAGAATATTTAAATGAAATTTATAACTCTAACGGTCAGCTTAAAAGTCCGATTAGTGGGTGGGTTAATCCATTAAGTGGTTTATATCCAGTTGATTTTGATTCAAATGGTGTGTATGAATTACTAGCTTATCAACGAATCGCGGGAAGGTATAATGCAGACTCATTAGGGTATGTTCTCAATACGTTGAGTTGGAATGGGGATCGCTTTGTATTAAACAATCAAAATGTCGCCATCTTTGGAACTGACACATAATAAAATACCCAGTTGTCTAACTGGGTATTGGCTCTATACTTCTTTTAATTCCGTTACATCCACTTCAAATTTCTCTCCATCACCACGTTTTAAGTAATGCACTGTAGCTTTTTGACGTTCATCATCGACATCATCGATATAGACATACTCTCCATTGTATAAAACATCTTTCGTGTTGGGATCTTGTCTAATTTCTTTAGCACGCATTAAGTTCATCTAAATCCCTCCAGAAAAAGTGAGTTTGTAGTATGACTATTACCGTTTTATTTTCTATTAAAACATCTAAAGAGCTATTACTTATTTGGAGTTTTGCTTCTAGTAAATGATTTTTCTTCTCCATAGCCTAGAATCACAACGTCTGTATGAGGGTAGTGACTTAACGATTCCTCTAATTTATGATCTTTCGCTATCATGTTTTCGACAACTGGGAACTGATTAATGAGCGAGCTTAAGATTTCTGGAGAAGTAGCAGTTTCTTCTGAAGGGAAGGTATGGCTAGGGATGACGTATTTGACATTTAATAGATTCTTAATCGCATAGGCTGCTTCTTTAGGTCCCATAGTGAAGTGTCCGGAAGATGATAGAATTGCGATATCAGGTTCATAAACTTCCTGTATTAGTTTCATATCAGACATCAATGCTGTGTCCCCCGAGTGATATAGGGTGTAATCATTCTTAAAATCAAAAACATAACCTGCTGATTCACCAGCGTAAACGGGGGTGCTTTGAGTTTCTTTATAGGATGATGTATGTAGTGCTTGAACCATCGTAACCGACACATCATCAAACGAAACAGATCCACCAAAATTAATTGGGAGAACATTTTTAAGTCCTTGTTGCAATAGAATTAAAGCCAACTCATACTGAGCAATAATCGTAACCTCAGGGTGATGCTCTACAAATTTGGAGAGTCCACTTGTATGGTCAAAATGTCCATGGGTTAAAAAGATTGCATCAATGGATTGATAAAACTCTTCTGAATCTAGTAGAGAGGGAAAACCAGGGTTCATGTCGACAAACGGGTCGATTAAATAGTTCTTGCCTTCCTCACTAGATAACTGATACATCGCGTGCCCAAGTCTTAATATTTTCATTGAACGAACGCCTCCTCTAATTTATTAGTAAAGTCTATTCCAAGCATTTACAAATATGAGTCTTGAATCCTATTAGGAGTTCTAATGACCTAATCTTTTACTTATAAGTTATTAAAATTTAAAAACGGTCAGGAATATAATAGAATAAGACAAAAGGTGGGAGGGGATCCAATGATTGATTTAAGAAGTGATACTGTAACAAAACCGACTGAAGCTATGCGTCAGGCTGCTTATAATGCAGAGGTAGGGGATGATGTTTATGGGGAGGATTCAACTGTTAATCGTTTGGAGGAATTAGCGGCTGAAAAATTAGGAAAAGAAGCGGCTCTCTTTGTTACGAGTGGGACTCAAGGAAATCAAATTGCCGTCCTAACGCATTGTCAACCGGCTGATGAAGTCATTATGGAAGCGAATGCCCATGTCTTCGTCTATGAAGGAGCTGCTATGTCAGCTTTAGCAGGGATACAACCGAGGACAATAAATGGGGTAAGGGGAGCGATGAATCCGAAAGAAGTTGAAGCAGCGATCCGTCCTGAAGATATTCATTTTCCTGAAACGGGGCTAATCTGTCTTGAAAATACACATAACAAAGCAGGAGGGACTGTCATACCTCTTGACAATATGGCAGCGATTAAAGATGTAGCAAGTCAGCATAACATTCCTGTACACTTAGATGGTGCTCGTCTCTTTAATGCCGCAGTTGCTTCTGGTATTCCAGTACATAAATTTGCAGAGCAGACGGACACGGTTCAGTTTTGTTTATCTAAAGGATTAGGAGCTCCAGTTGGTTCTATGTTAGCAGGGCCAAAGGAGTTTATTGATCGAGCAAGAAAATGGCGTAAGCGTTTAGGTGGCGGTTTGCGACAAGTTGGAATGGTAGCGGCTCCAGCAATTGTTGCTTTAAATGAAATGGTCGACCGTTTAGGAGACGACCACGAAAATGCGAAAAGATTGGCTGATGGTCTAGCTAATATAGATGGCATTAATATTGAAGAAGAAGTGGAAACGAATATTATATTAGTGAATGTTGAAGAGCTAGGCTTAACGAGTGAAGAATTTATTCAAAAATTGAAACAAGAAGGTATTTTATCAGGCTCTTATGGCACCCATTCTGTTCGTTTAGTCACGAATTATGGTGTTACTAAAGAGGATATTGATACCGTATTACATAAAGTTAATCAAATTGCCCATAAAAAATTGACCTATTAAGGTCAATTTTTTATGAGATTTAGTCTTCTTTTACCTTTTTCAATGCTACGCTTACACTTGGTAATGATCTCATGGTATTTAGATAGTTTATAATCGTCTGGGATAGAGATAGGGTCATTAAGCCCGTTCACAATTAATGTAATTCTAAATCGTTCTCCTGGTTCATTGATGAAATAAGAGCCAATCTTAAATAGGTCTGCCTTTGAAAATAAATCGTGTAATCTTAGATTAATTTGGCGAAATGACTCCATATTGACGTCTCTTGTGTAGCCAATATTAATCAGAAGCTGTTCACCATCTGTAAAATCCTCTGGTAAATAAGGTTTTGAAATTAAATATTTTAATGGTGTATCAAATGATTCCCCTTCTACCGTGTGAGAGAATAATGGGCCTTTATAGTTACGAATAAAATTCTCAAGGTCATGATAATCGATGTTCATCTCACCAGTCTCATTGACGAGTTGTTTTAATGACACCATCGTTTCTTCCTCGATTTCGTTAAACGTTGATTGAGCCTCTCGAATGGTCGTTTCTTGATCAATTAACTCCATTAGATGATCGCTTTGGAAATAAATGACGGCATCGCACAAATCTTTCATATTAAAATACTGTTGAACCGCTGTTTGCCATCTTTTTTTACCCTCAAATCGAAAAGGAAAGCGAAATAATCCTATTAAAATATTCTCCTGTTCTTTTAGATCACGAAGCTGTTCTATTAAACTGTTCGTTTCACTTGAATTCCCTCCGATGAAACGATAGAAGTACAGACCTTCGTGATCTGGCTTGTCCTTCTCTTCAATGGGATAAATAGTTACAGGTTTCTCCATGATCTCTACTCCTATCTAACAGTTTTCATCATTATAACGGCTATTGGATAAGAAATATGTCAAATAGAGTGATATAGCTATTACTAGTTTTGTTGAACGGTGTCAAATCAGGACGTAATACCATTAACGTTGTATGATAGATTTATATATGAGTCGTTAAAATGGGAGGAAACACAATGAAATAAAGGAATGACTGAACGGGATAATATAATCGATGGCTTATAATGATCAGAAAAAACACTACAGTTGTTTTAGCCTCATCTATGGGTATTTCAACCTACAGACCAATTGACATAAAAAAGCTTATCTGACATAATTTATTTAAATTTTCTAAAAATTAAATAAATAGTGGTGATGAAATTGGCCTGGCAGTTCATAAAGCAGATCTTGATTTTTAGTTTAATCGTGTGTTCTTTTGTTCTTTTGCTTCTTTTACCTCGAGAGATGGAAGTGACTCCTTTTGCCCCATTACAATATGAAGCTAACTTTCCATTTACTTTAGAATTGTATAAGGAAACCATTGATGATTTCGTGACTCACATAAAAGAGGAGAGGGGCTTCGGGGAGACGAGTTCAGGTAATAACTTGTTAAGCGAAGTGGAACGCTTTTTTAATCGAAGCTTAAAAGTCATCTTACCAGCCTTTTTATTAAGTATGATCGTGGGAACATTTTTAGGAACTGTACAGGTATATTTTCGAGCACATAAACGAGGAAAAATCATGTCGTTTATTTCATGGGTTTTTGCCTCAATTCCAGACTTCTTTTTATTCATTGCGATTCAATACATGTTAATTATCTTCATGAGACATGGGCTGCCTCAATTTAGTTTATTTGGTCATAATGAATGGTATAGTTTTATCATTCCGTTGATATCTGTCATGATTTATCCGGTTATACATATGGCGAAATTCACAGTCGTCTCAATGGAAAACGAGATGGGGCAAGACTATGTTAGAACGGTTTTCTCCAAAGGTCTAACGAAGTTCGATGCGATGAAACATATGATATGGAATTGTTTTTCACCTATTATGAATCAATCTCAGATGGTGATGCTATATATTCTATCAAGTCTTCCAATTATCGAAAGAATCTCCAGTTATAACGGGGCAGGATATCAGCTATTGGTTGCGATATTAGGAAACGAGGATGTTAGAGCACTATCCTTTATGTTGCCTTTTCTGTTCCTTATGTTCTTAGTTGTGCTGGTGACCCAATTTTTACGATATTGGTTAGTGCCTAAGGAAGTGGTGGGGAAATGAAGTATATAAGACGAAATGCGGTCCTCATTTTTGGCATGTTCCTGCTAGTTATTTTACTGTTCATCACATTTGTAGGCCCTTATTTACCTGGAATTGATCAAGAATTAGAAGAAACTCAATACATATGGTCAGAGGAACGTATTCCGATACCTCCTCCGTATGAACCTAATCCAGAGTATTTATTAGGGTCGGATCACAGCGGGCGAGATTTGATGAGTTTAATTGTCATTGGGGCAAAGGAGACTTTATTAATTGTTTTGTTTATTACCTTGGTTCGTTATTTAGTGGCCATTCCTTTGTCTTATTTAGCTCATAAAGAATGGCTAGGTATTCATTTGTTTTTAAAATGGATTAATGGGTTTTTATCATATGTTCCGACGATTATCATGGTCATCCTACTTGCCATGCTACCACCATTTTTGTTCAACGAGAATCGAATATATATTATGATTTTAATAATCGCATTAGTGGAAGTGGGAAGAGCTGCAGAATCGATTAAACTAGATTTAGATGATACGGCTTCAAAAGAATATATATTAAGTGGTATTGTTGCCGGGGCTAGCCCATTTAGGATCTTTAGACATTATTTATTGCCGTTTGTTTATGGGAAGTTAATCGTTTATATTGTATCAGATGTAGGAAAAGTCATGTTTTTAGTAGGACAGTTAGCTTTTATTGGTGTCTTTATTTCTCAGGAAATCATACAAATCGATTTTGGACAATTTCAAATTAGAAATACGTCTATATCGTGGCCAATGCTTCTTGCAGATGCTCACCGAGATATCAGAATAGCGATCTGGATTCCATTTTGGACAGCCTTTGCGATGACGTTTACCATTTTTACGTTTAATGTCTTAGCCCAAGGATTTCAAAATCTATTTAAAAAGAAAAACACTTATATTTAAGAACTCCGTTAATTCGGAGTTCTTTTATTATGATGATTCTTAATATAAGATAGGAGAATAGAAATAGTACAGATTCTAGGTGGTTCCATTATGAAGTTAAATATGAGTGCTGAAACATTAATCGATTTAATAAGTGAATTGTTCTCTGATGAGACATCTATTGCCCTTTCAGATACGGAGAAGTATGTTTATTATCGACCGAGTAAGCGTATTAACCTAAAGATCAAACCGGGTGACCCAGTCGTTGAGGGAACCATTGCTTATAAGGCATTAAATTCCAAACAAAAGGTATCAGAATACATAGATCGTGACATATTTGGTGTGCCTTACTATGGGATGGCAGTTCCTTATGAGGTGGAAGGGGAAGTAGCGGGCTGTGTAACGGCCATATTTCCAACCTTAACGAATGCGATGTCTGTTATCACCATTAAGAGTGAAGACCGTTGGATGCCAACTCCTTTTTCTGACATTGTGTATATTGAAGCGAAAAACCGTCAAACTTATGTCATTGGTGAACATACAACCGGAACACATAAATATACGTTGAATGAGTTTGATTTCTTCTTACCTAGAGACAGGTTCATTCGATGTCATCGATCATTTATTATCAACATTAATCATATTAAAGAAATTTACCCTGATACTCATTCAACTTTTGTGCTCAAAATGACAGATGGCTCATCTGTTCCAGTGAGTCAAACTCATTCAAGTTATTTTAGAAAGTTATTAGGCTTTTAAAGATTCTGTTTCATACGTAAATATGCTGGTTCATCTTAAAATAGAGTAATTGTGTCTATTAAGACGTTACTCCGCCTTTAAGTAGGTTAAAATTTCATTATAGTCAGAAAAAGAAAGGCGGAGTACCAATGGAACAAGCATATTCACGTATTGAACATCAAGGGTTGAAAGATCGTGTTGTTTCAGCAGAAGTTGCTGCGTCTTGGATTCAAGATGGTATGACATTAGGATTAAGCGGTTTTACTCGTGCAGGTGATGTGAAAGCCCTTCCACACGCCTTGGTTGAACGTGCTAAAAATGAAGTGACTTTTAAAGTAGATGTATTTACAGGGGCTTCGTTAGGCTCTGATATTGATAAAATTTTCGCTGAGGCAGGTATTTTAAGAAAGCGCTTACCATTTCAGGCGGATCCCACGATGCGTAAGAAGATGAATGAAGGTGAATTTCTTTTTGTAGATCAGCATTTATCTCATACGTCTGAAATGTTAAGAGCAAATACGCTAGAACAGATTGATGTGGCAGTGATTGAAGCTGTTGGAATTACAGAAGATGGCATGATTATTCCAACCACGTCTGTAGGTAATTCACTTATTTTTGCTGAAAATGCAAAAGAAATTATTGTTGAAATCAACCAAGCTCAAACGGAATCATTAAAAGGCGTGCATGATTTATATTCTCCAGGCAAGCAAGGAGAGCGTCAGCCCATTCCTCTAACAAAACCAGAGGATTCTATAGGCACTAAAGGAATTCCGGTGAATCCAGATAAAATCAAGGGAATTATTTTTACGAACCAACCAGATTCCCCATCTAATATCGTCCCACCTGATGCAGAGACGAAAATGATGGCTAATCATTTAATTGATTTTCTTAAAAATGAAGTTAAAAAGGGAAGACTGTCAAAAAGTTTGGCTCCACTTCAATCAGGAATCGGCTCTGTCGCAAATGCTGTGTTTCACGGGTTATTAGAGTCTGATTTTGAGGATTTAAAAGTGTATTCTGAAGTTTTACAGGATGCTGTGTTTGATTTAATCGATGCTGGAAAGGTAAGCTTTGCTTCTGGCTGTTCGATTACGTTATCAGAAGATAAGATGAATGAGGTTTTTGGACATTTTGATCGCTATAAAGATCAATTAGTCTTAAGGCCACAAGAGATTTCTAACCACCCTGAAATCATTAGACGATTGGGGTTAATATCGATTAATACAGCATTAGAAATGGACATTTATGGTAATGTAAACTCCACTCACGTGCGAGGAACGAACATGATGAATGGTATTGGCGGGTCAGGAGATTTTGCTCGAAATGCCCGATTAGCTATATTTGTAACAAAGTCAATTGCGAAGGATGGGAAAATCTCTAGCATTGTCCCATTTGTATCTCACGTTGACCACACCGAACACGATGTCGATATTCTTGTCACCGAACAGGGGTATGCAGATTTACGTGGCTTGGCACCGAGACAGCGTGTAGAGCTTATTATTAAGCACTGTGCCCATCCAATGTATCGAGAGGCTTTAATGGATTATTATCAATCGGCATTGGAAAAAGGAGGCCACACGCCTCATGACCTTGAAAAAGCTTTCTCTTGGCACAGCCAATATGAAAAAGAAGGCACGATGCAGCCATTAGTAACAGTTTAATGACACTGATTTAAAATGAGTCTGGGACAAAGGTAAATTGGTCAATAAAATTCGAATGAAAATGTAGCTACTATAAAGAAGGCGAACCTTGGATGTTTAATACAGTCTAAGGTTCGTCTTCTTTTATATAATCATTATTTTTGTCTCAGCCTCATTTTTTATTGTCAAAATCAGTCGGTTACTGTGGAATTAAGAAAGAACAGCCTAATCCATAAAAGTTATTTTATTACAATTTAAAGTAAATCTTTAATATTTTAGAGGATACTTAATGATTTATAAGCATTTTTAAGGACCCTTATACTAAGCCTAAATTTTCCACACTTAATTCATATCAATGATGATTAATCAAGATTTAACTGAATTGAATAAAAATTTCGCCCCCCTTATTATAAATAAATGTAAGTTTCAAAAATCGTGAGTGAAAGGAGAACTTACTTATCAGTAATCAAAATGCAACTGCTACATTAAAGCCATTAGATACTGTTAAATTAGAGGAACCGACTCCAGAAGATGGAGCGGGGATGTGGGACTTAGTGAGTCATTCAACACTAGACCAGAATTCATGCTACAAATACATTATGATGTGTGAATACTTCTCTGAGACCTGTGTTGTCGCGAAAGAGGAAGGGAAAATTGTGGGATTTGTAACCGCGTTTATACCTCCAGAGAAACAAGATGTCTTATTTGTATGGCAAGTGGGTGTTGACTCATCACAACGAGGAAAAGGGATTGCATCACGAATGCTTCAAGAAATCTTTAACCGAGAAGCTTGCCAAGATGTTCGGTTTTTAGAAGCAACCGTGACACCTTCTAATAAAGCTTCACAATCATTATTCAAAGGTTTTGCGAAAAAGAATAATACGAAATGTGATGTGTCAGAGCTATTCTCTAAAGATCTTTTTCCATCAGATGAGCATGAAGAGGAATTAAGGTTTAGAATCGGACCAGTTAATAAATAATTCCGCTTAAATGATGGATAAGATATAAAATTTTAAGGAGGAAAAGAATGTCTAAAACAAATATGGAAATCTTTGAAACATTAGAATCAGAGGTACGCAGTTATTGCCGTGATTTCCCGACGGTATTCACAAAAGCAAAGGAGCACAAGCTCTGGGATGAGAACGGTAAAGAGTACATTGACTTTTTCTCAGGTGCAGGTGCACTAAACTATGGACACAATGATCAGAAAATGAAAGAAAAATTAATTGAATACATTATGGACGATGGTATTACGCACTCATTAGATAAAGCAACATCAGCTAAAGCTGAGTTTATTGAAAAATTTAATGAAGTCATTTTAAAACCACGTGACCTTGATTATAAAATGATGTTTCCAGGTCCAACTGGGACAAACGCTGTTGAAAGTGCTCTGAAGCTAGCACGTAAAGTAACCGGCCGTACAGATATTATTAGTTTTACAAGAGGCTTCCACGGTATGACTATTGGTTCTCTATCTGTAACGGGTAATGCTTCTAAACGTAAAGGAGCAGGTGTACCCCTTAACCATACGGTTACGATGCCATATGACCAATTTGTGGATGAGAAAGATTCCCTTGATTATTTAGAACGTTATTTAGAGGATGACGGAAGTGGTGTCGATCTTCCTGCGGCTATGATTGTTGAGACTGTTCAAGGTGAAGGTGGAATTAATGCTGCTCGCTTTGATTGGCTTAAGAGAGTCGAAGAAATCTGTCACCGATTTAATATCCTTCTCATTGTCGATGACATTCAAGCAGGTATTGGACGTACTGGCACATTCTTTAGCTTCGAAAAAGCTGGTATCAAACCAGATATCGTCTGCTTATCGAAGTCATTAAGTGGTTACGGATTACCATTTGCTGTGGCATTATTCCGTCCAGAATTAGATGTCTGGAGCCCAGGTGAGCACAATGGGACATTCCGTGGAAATAATCACGCTTTTGTAACAGCTTCAGCTGCTTTAGATTATTGGAAAGATGAAAAATTTGAAGAATCTATTGAGCAAAAATCTGAGTTAACATTGACTTTCCTAAATGAGATCGTTGAAAAATATCCTGAGCTTAACGGCAAGGTTAAAGGCCGTGGCTTAATGGTTGGAATCGAATGTGAAAACGGGGAAGTCGCTGATCAAGTGACATCTGAAGCGTTCGAACGTGGTCTTATTATGGAAACAGCAGGTATGGACGGGGAAGTTTTCAAATTATTCCCTGCGGTTAATATTGATGATGCGGCTCTTAAAGCAGGATTAGAAATTATTGAAGAGAGTGTTAGAGCCGTTGTAAAAGAACCTGTTACAAACTAACATCTGAAGGGGAGAAATCAACCAATGAAGGTCGTTAAATTAGAAGATATCTTAGGCACTGAACAAGACGTTCAAGCAGAAAATGGGAATTGGGTAAGTCGTCGTTTAATCCTTAAGAAAGATAATATGGGGTACTCGGTTCATGATACGGTTATTAAAGCAGGAACTGAAACTCATATTTGGTATCAAAATCACTTAGAAGCCGTTTACTGCATTGAAGGTGATGGTGAGGTAGAAACGTTAAAAGACGGTAAAGTCTATAAAATCACACCAGGTACATTATATGCTTTAGACGAGCATGACGAACACCTATTACGTGGTGGTAGTGAAGATATGCGTGTTGTATGTGTCTTCAATCCTCCAATCTCAGGTAAAGAAGTACATGATGAGAACGGTGTTTATCCAGTAGATGATGAATAATGTTTGAAATAGCTCTGCGTTTTAGCGCAGGGCTATTTTTTATAAAAATTTTTCAGTCATTTTACGTGGAATCGCTCATACAAAAGGATTTTTGATAAAAGTGTAGAAAATGATTTAAGTAGTGATTTGATTTATAAGGAGGGGAATCAGTTGGATTTAGGATTAAATAGAAAATCAGTTGTTGTCATGGCAGCAAGTAAAGGATTAGGGAAAGCAACAGCTTTAGAGTTTGCGAAAGAAGGAGCTTCCGTTTTTATTTCAAGTCGAAGTGAAGCAGAACTAAAAAAAGCAGTCGAAGAGATCAGGTCAGCTAGTGGAAATGAACAGGTTTTTTATCAAGTATGTGATATAACCAATCCTAAAGATATTCAGTCTTTAATTAAGGAAGTTGTTAATCAGAATGGAACAGTGGATGTGTTGGTTAATAATGCTGGCGGTCCTCCTGCCGGAACGTTTGACAAGTTTCAGGATGATGATTGGCAGAATGCTTTTGAGTTAAACCTACTAAGTTTTATTCGAACCATTCGTGAGGTTTTACCATATATGAAAGAGCAAAAGTCTGGGAGGATTGTCAATTTTGCCTCATCGTCCATAAAACAAACCATCGATAACCTGTTATTGTCTAACACGTTCCGAGCGGGAATAGTTGGGTTAGTCAAAGGGTTGTCTCAAGAGCTTGGAGAACATAATATTCTCATTAACACGCTTGGCCCAGGGAGGATTGGAACGGATCGATTAACCGAGCTGGATCAAGTAAGAGCAGAAAAATTGGGCGTTTCTGTAAAGGATGTTCAACAACAGGCTGAACGGTCTATTCCAATGGGCCGATATGGTGAACCAGAGGAATTTGCTAAAGTCGCTGTATTTTTAGGATCAGGAGCAAATACTTATTTAACAGGACAATCATTAGTCGTCGATGGTGGAATGGTAAAAGCATTATGATAGGATGAAGTCACTTGCAGATTGCAAGTGACTTTAATATTTTATTATCTATTATGAATAGAAATCATCTAAAAATATCGTTAAGATAATATTAAGTGTATTTCTATCATTTGGTAAAGGAGTTAGTGATTGTATGAAAAGATTCATTTATGTATTTAGTTTAGTCCTGTTTTTAATCATAGCTGGATGTATGGACTCGGATCAAGAAACACAACAACAAGACCAAGATAATACAGATACTGAAGAGATGGAAGAAGCAGATTCAAATACGGATCATGCAGAGGATGAAGCGGAGGAAGTTGAAGGTGAAAGGCCAGAAGGTTTTCTTTGGAAGGTGGAGCAAGGCCCTACGACTGTTTACCTTTTAGGTACGATTCATATCGCGCCTAGAGATTTTTTTCCGCTAAGTGAAACCGTTGAACAAGCTTATGAAGAGTCAGATGTCGTGGTTCCTGAGATTGATATGAATAATATTGATATGTTTGAAATGGAACAGATTACGAATCAATACGCTAGTTATCAAGATGGAACAACTCTAGAAGATCATATTTCGCCTGAACTCTATGAACAGGTAGAAGATATATTCGAGGGTACGATCGTCCCAATGGAGTCTGTTAAACAATATAAACCGTGGTTTGTGACAAACCAAATTGAACAGATGAAAATTTTAGAATTAGGTTACACAGATGGTGTTGATCAGTATTTCTTGAATAAAGCAGAAAGCGATGAAAAAGAAGTAGTGGCGCTTGAGACAGTGGAAGACCAACTTAGTATATTTGCAGACCTATCAGAAGACTATCAAATTGAAATGTTAGAAGAAACGATTGAGTCGCAAGATAATTATGAGGAAGAGTTAAACGGAATGTTAGAAGTTTATAGACAAGGTGATGAGGAAGCCTTATTAGATATGCTCATCGTTGAAGAGGAAGAAAGTGATCCAGAGGATGAAGCTTATTTGACAGCTTTAAATGACGAGCGAAACTATCACATGGCGGAACAAATTCAAGAGTTTCTAGAAGCCGAAGAGGATCAAACGTACTTTGTAATTGTTGGATCTCTTCATTTAACCTTAGAACCTCATATTGGTTCGATTTTAGAAGAAGAGGGCTATGAGGTCACGAGAGTTAATTAAGATAAATTGGCGATTATAGACTATGTTAATTATAATGAAGGGGGAAAGGAGACGTTTTACATATGATTAACGTAACATACTCTGGGAATTATCAAGACATTTTAACAGACGATAAAAAGCGCACGCTTAAGTCCATTCACGAAAAATTATATGCGAAAACCGGAGAAGGCAATGATTATGTAGGTTGGTTAGACTGGCCGTCTGGTTTAAGTGAAGATTTTTTGAATGGCATTAAAGATACAGCTACTCAAATCCGTGAAAAAGCAGACGTACTGATTGTCATTGGGATTGGTGGTTCATACTTAGGAGCGAAGGCTGTGATTGAAGCCTTACAACCTCACTTTGAAAAGAACCCTAATTTTGAAGTATTATTTGCGGGGCATCAAGTGAGCGGCCCTTACTTAAAACAACTTATGTCTTATGTTGATGACAAGGAGGTCGCGCTTAACGTAATTTCGAAATCAGGTACCACAACTGAACCAGCCTTAGCGTTTCGCTTTTTACAACAATACATGAAAGATCGCTATGGAAAAGAAGCTGAATCACGTATCTTTGTTACGACAGATGCTGAAAAAGGGGCTTTACTAACGTTAGCTGAAGAAAAAGGCTATAAACGTTTTGTGGTACCGGATGATGTAGGAGGTCGTTATTCTGTTTTCACAGCTGTAGGATTATTGCCAATTGCAGCTGCAGGTTTTGAACTTAACCAATTAATTCAAGGCGCTAAAGATGCAGAAGACGAGCTTAAATCATTTAACCCTGGTGACAACCCAGCGATTCGGTATGGAACGATTCGCCATCATTTATATGAACAAGGCTATACTAATGAAGTATTAGCAACGTTTGAACCAAAGTTAAGCTTCGTGCAAGAATGGTGGAAGCAGTTGTTTGGTGAAAGTGAAGGGAAAGAACATAAAGGCATTTTCCCGATCTCAGTTGTTTATACGACGGACTTACATTCGCTAGGTCAATACATTCAAGATGGAAAACGAAATTTATTAGAGTCGTTCTTAGTTGTCGATGAAGCGGATGAGGATTTAGAAGTGTTTGAAGCGGAAAACAACGCGGATCAATTAAACTATCTAGCAGGTTTGTCTTTACATGAATTCAACCTGACAGCTTATAAAGGTGTTTCCGAAGCCCATTTATCAGGTGGTGTCCCACAAATCGGAGTTCACGTGAAGAAGATCGATGAATATCACTTAGGCTATTTATTATATTTTTACATGCTCTCATGTGCCTATAGTGCCTATTTATTAGGCATAAATCCTTTTAACCAACCAGGTGTTGAGGACTACAAAACAGCGATCTTTAAATTATTAAATAAGCCAGGATATTAATAGGAAAAGGTGTGAGTTAACTTTAACTCACACCTTTTATAATTAAGAGAAAATGGCTTTAACTAAAGTTTTTGGACGCTTAACTAAACAAAATAGGACGCTAACTAAACTTTTTTCAGTTCATACTTAAGTAAATATTATTTTAACTTATAAACTCTCGCCTCATATGGATTTAATACATTGGATGAAGCGTCAGAGTCATTGCTTAATAATAGCTTATCAATATCGAATGAATCCATTACAGCTGGTTGTTCGCTTAAGTTTGTGACGATTAGCATGCGCACACCTTCGTATTCTCGTGTATAGGAGAATATAGTTGGATGATCTGCCATTTGTAGCTCGTATTGACCGTATATAAAAACATCATATTGACGGCGTAGTTTGATCATCTTTTTGTAAAAACTTAATACAGATCCCTCATCGTTTTGTTGTTTTTCAACGTTTAGCCATTCGTAATTATCATTAACTTTTAGCCATGGGGATGTCTGACTGAACCCAGCGTGATCTTGATTATTCCATTGCATCGGTGTTCTCGAATGATCTCGGCTCGTTTTATTAAGGATTGCCATAATTTCTTCATGACTATATCCCTCTTGTTTTTTTAGATAATAGTCGTTGATCGTTCTGACATCATTAAATTCACCAATTTGTTTAAATTCAGAGTTCGTCATACCGATTTCTTGACCTTGATAGATAAAAGGCGTTCCTTTCATGAAGAAATACATCGCACCAAGTGCAGTGGCACTTTCTCGCCAGTAATTAGAGTCATTCCCCCAAGTAGAGGTCACTCTAGGGATGTCATGGTTCTCAATAAACAATGCATTCCAACCATCACGTTCAAGTGTTTTTTGCCAACGTGTTAACGTTTCTTTCAATTCTATAATATTTAAGTCTTTATTAGACTCTCCATCCCATAATGCAAGATGTTCAAATTGAAAAACCATGTTAAATTTTCCACTTTGACCGACCCATTGATGGATGTCTTCTGTTCCGACCCCATTAGCTTCTGCAACCGTCATAATATCGTAATTAGAAAACGTTTGTTGGTTTAATTCCTCTAAAAAGTCATGAATGCCATCGACATTCATCATATGTTCCCAAGCTGGGGCGTATGGTTTACACTCAGGGTTTTGAGCATCAGGTAGTCCCTCAGTTTTTTTGATATGGCTAATAGCATCGATTCGAAATCCATCAATACCTTTATCTAACCACCAGTTGACCATGTCGTATAAGTTGTGGCGTACTTCTTTATTTTCCCAATTTAAATCAGGTTGCTTTTTAGAGAAGATATGTAAATAATATTGACCTGTCTTGTCGTCATACTCCCAAGCAGATCCACCAAAAATACTTTCCCAGTTATTCGGTTGATCACGCCATATATACCAATCTCGTTTAGGGTGGTCTTTAGCAGAACGTGATTCAATAAACCAATGATGTTCATCGCTGGTATGGTTTAATACAAGATCTAGAATCACTTTTAGACCTCTATCGTGTGCTTCATCTAGTAATCGGTCAAAGTCCTCCATTGTCCCGAATTCTTCCATTATCGATTGATAATCACTAATATCATACCCGTTATCATCATTAGGTGATTGATACATTGGACAAATCCAAATGACATCAACACCTAGGTCAACGAAGTAATCGAGCTTCTTTATAATTCCTTTAAGGTCACCGATTCCGTCTTGATTCGAGTCGTAAAAACTTCTTGGATATATTTGGTAAACAACGGATTCTTTCCACCATTTCTTTTCTGTCATATCATCAGTCCTTTATAAGTTTCGGCAAGATCCACGTTTAATAAGAGTTGATGGTACAATGATTTGTTCAGCTGAACGATTCGGCTGATGGATTCGGTTAATGAGCAAACGAGTTGCTTCAAAACCTAAGTCATAAATCGAAATATCAACCGTACTGAGAGGTGGATCTAGATGTTCGGATATTTTATGATTGTTAAAACCTATAATCGAAATGTCATTAGGCACTTTAAGTTCAAAATCTGATAAGTAGCGAATAAGTTCATAAGCTATTAGATCGTCATGAGTTATGAGTGCAGTTGGTGGCTCATCGAGATGAATTAATTGTTTGAGTAATTCTTTTTCGTTTCCTTGAAGCGTTTTTTGTTTAACGATATATTCATTACGATATGGTATCTCTGCTTTTGCTAAGGCTTCTTTATAACCTTTCAGACGGTCATGTGAAACTATAAATTCATTGTCGTATCCAAAATACGCAATTCGTTCATGTCCGAAGTCGATTAAATGACGGGACACATTGCGAGCATTTTCTACGTTATCGTTGTCAACAAACGATATATCTGAGTGATGGTGCTCTGGACGTCCTACAAGAGTAAAAGGGAACTCTTGATCAATTAAGTAATTCATGATGGGGTCATTTTTCCTTGAATATAGAAGAATGATCCCGTCCACGCGTCGCCCTTGAGTCATGGCTACGACTTCTTCGTAAATTTCGGTCTCAGTCGTTCCAGTAGTTAAATATAATCCATATTTATTGTCGTGAGCATTAGCGGAAATGCCTCTTAAAACTTCTGGGAAGAAAGGATTTTGTAATAAGAGAGTAGTCGAATTTGCCATTACGACTCCTAATGTTTGAGTTTTATTAACTACCAAGTTTCTAGCTTGGAAATTAGGGTGGTAACCCATTTCTTCCATGATTTTTCGAACTTTTTGTTTCGTTTGTTCACTAATTCTAGGATTGTTTGATATGACCCTAGAAACGGTAGCCGTTGATACATTTGCTTTTTTTGCAACATCTTTAATTGTAACAGCCATTCCAATTCCCCCTTACTTCACAGCCCCATCTGTGACTCCTTTAATAATTGCGCGCTGAGCAAAGAAATACCCAACGATTACAGGTAGTATGGCTAAGGTTAATCCAGCCATCGCTAAATGCCATTGTGTCGTATATTCACCAAAGAAGTAGAACATTTTGAGAGGAATGGTCTCACTTCCCTCTTTATTAATTACAAGTGATGGCAGTAAGTAATCATTCCAAATCCAAATCGTATTTAATATACCTACTGTAACCGTAATGGGTTTTAGCATTGGGAAAATGATATACCAAAATATTTGAAAACGATTGGCACCATCAATAGTTGCGGCTTCGTCTAACTCTTTAGGAACATTATTCATTGCTCCGTGGTATAAAAAGATGGACAAGCTTGTTCCGAAACCTAAATACATAAAAATAAGTCCGCCTTGATTTAACATATTTACTTTACCATAGATCGTAACAAGCGGAATCATAACCGATTGGAATGGGATCAGCATCGCGGAAACAAAAATTAATAAAAAGATCGTACTTAGTTTACTTTTTGTACGAGCTAACGCGTACGCTGCCATTGCTGAGAATATAATAATGATGACCACACTTGAAGTAGTAATAAGTAGTGAGTTAAAAAATGTTTTTAAAAAGTTCATGTCAGCGAAGGCTTGGATATAGTTTTCAAAATTGAATCGTTCCGGAAGACTAGTCGTATCCATAAAGATTTCTTTTTTCGATTTAAAGGAGTTAGCGACCATCAGGTAAAGCGGTGCAATCCATAGTAATGCTAAGATGATCCCAAGAATTTCAATTTTCCAGTTATATTTTTTTCTCACTATAGTTGCACCTCCCGACGTTTGTTAAAGTAAACTTGAATGAGTGTAATAAACGCCACGACAATGAAAAAGATGATCGCTTTAGCTTGTGCATAAGCAAATGCATTTGTGGTAAATGCCGTTTTGTAGATTTCCATGGCTACCATTTCAGTCGAATTGGCTGGTCCGCCATTTGTTAATGATAAGTTTTGATCGTAAAGTTTAAATGAATTAGATAATGTTAAGAACATACTAACTGTAAAGGCAGGTGCCACTAATGGAAAAATGACATAACGGAAACGTTGTAATGGTGTTGCACCGTCTACATGTGAAGCTTCGATTAACTCTTGTGAAATCCCTTGTAAATAAGCTATGTAAATCACCATGACGTAACCTGACATTTGCCAGCTCATTAATATGACAAGTCCCCAAAAACCTGTGTCAGTGGTTGAAAGCCAACCTTGTAACGATTCCATTCCAATCATTTGTCCGACGCTTGAGAAAACTTTTGTGAAAATAAATTGCCAAATAAACCCAAGAATTAGACCACCAATTAAGTTTGGCATGAAAAAGACGGTTCTTAGTAAATTACTAGATTTAATATAAGATGTAACAATTAATGCTAATGATAGTCCAATAAAATTGATTAATATAATCGATGCGATCGAAAATTTGGTCGTAAACCAAAGAGAGTTTAAAAATCGTTGATCCTGTATCGCTGTGATGTAATTACTAAACCCAACAAATTCACCTGTTTTAATCCCGTTCCAAGTCGTGAATGAGTAATATGTACCTAATAGTAGTGGTAAGAAGACTACTAGAAATAATGCTAATAATGCGGGTCCTAGAAATAACCAGTAAGATAAACTTCGTGTGCGCATATAAACTACCCCCTCAGTCATTCGGTATATAAAACAAAGTAGCGCGCAGGCTACTTTTTAAAAAGTTTATAATGCCCGCTAATTCTTTGGTGGACGAATTGTGATCAGTCGGGCATTATAAACATTACTGAATATTTACCTCATTGAAGACTAGAATAATATTAATCAGCTCTAGACGATTTCCAAGCTTCCTTAGCTGAATTAATAATGTCATCCCAGCTCATATCACCGTTTAAGTAAGCCTGGATGTTAGCACCTAATTCATCCTCACCCCATCCAGTAGGATAGCCCATGAATACCCAGCCAATAGTTTGGTCATTCTCAGAGTATTCGTAAATAGTTTTAGATAATGGGTCAGCTATCTTAGACGCATCATAACCTTCATATGCTGGAATAAAATTAAAGTCTTCTACAACCACCTGTTTCCCAATGTCAGATGTGTATAACCAATCTAAGAAATCTTTAGAAGCTTCAATAACTTCCTCATCCTTATTGGAATTAACACCCCAGTACATCGGGATACCAACGGGCATAGCATTTTCTTCATAGCCTTCTACTGGAATTGGAAGTACATCGATTCCATTCTTGGCAAAATCAGCGTCAATACCTTCGATGGAACCATAAACCCAGTTACCTTGT
The DNA here is from genome assembly GCF_900110685.1 of Piscibacillus halophilus. Taxonomy (GTDB): domain Bacteria; phylum Bacillota; class Bacilli; order Bacillales; family Alkalibacillaceae; genus Piscibacillus; species Piscibacillus halophilus. Next base: position 88,388 of record NZ_FOES01000005.1, on the reverse strand, counting down.
TGAATCATTGCTACACGCTCAAGTGAAAATAATTCTTCAACTTGTTGAGAGTAATCAAGGCTCGCGGTTGGTTGAACTGAATACTCGTTCTGGAGATCTAAAACCTTTTGAAAACCTTCTCCATAAGTAAATTCAACAGAATCTGAGTCATAAGCATCTAATACGTTGTGATTGAACTCAGGAGCCAAAAATGTATTAGATAAGTGCAAACCAGTAACCCAAGTTTCTTTTCCTGGTAGAGCAAATACAGCTTCTAATCCTAGTTCATCCTTTTTAGAATCTAGTTCTTCAACAGCTGCTTCTAAGCTGCTGTAATCTGTGATCGATGTGGGGTCAATACCTGCTTCTTCAAATACACGCTTGTTATAAATAAATCCATATCCTTCTTGGTTGTAAGGTAATCCAAGAGTATTACCATCCATTGTAACCCCGTCAAGCGTACCAGGTAATGCTGCCTCAGCTGCAGAAGTGTCGGATAAATCTGCTAAACTATCTAACCAATCTTCTACATCTTGTGGCCCGCCAATGTTATAAATAGCTGGTTCATTTCCGGATGCGAATTTAGAACGTAACGCAGCACCGTAGTCCTCTCCACCACCAACTGTCGTGATATTAATATCTACACCTGGGTTTTCTTCCTCGTATGTTTCAGCTAAATCTTCAAACTGATCTTTAAATTCCACTTTAAATTGAAAAACATCAATTGATACGTCATCCTCTGAAGACTCACCTGAACTACACGCGGCCAGTAACCCACCAGTCAAGACGACTGAAGCGAGAAAGCCTAAAGATTTTTTTAGTTTCAATGTTAAAACATCCCCCTTAATTAATATTTGTGCAATCGTTTGCACAAAAAATAAAAAATAAACAGCAGCACTCTTGCAAGCGTTTTCATACTGCTGTTATTAGACAATATATCATAGTGTAAACGTTTGCGCAATAAAGTTTTTTGAAAATTTGAACGCTGAGTTGAAATATTAAAGGACTAGGTGAGCAGCCCCATACATTCCAGCTTCGTTACCAAACTGTGCAATTTTAATGTCTAAATCATTTAGTAATAATGGTTTTAATTGTTCATTAAGATCATCTAGCCAATAGTCAGCTGCTTCTGAAACACCACCACCTATGACCACGACTTCCATATCAAACGTAGCTTGTAGTGAACTAATGATGATAGCTAAATCGTATGTAAACTCACGAATCACTTGTTTAGCCTTAGGGTCATTAGCGGTAAAAAGTTCTTCTGGTTTATAGGAAAGACCAGCTTCTTTAATACGTCTATGTAGGGCTGTCCCTGAAACATATTGTTCAAAGCATCCCTTACGTCCGCATCCACACTCGACTCCATTTGGATATAATGTCATGTGACCAAGCTCAGCGGCGCCTCCGTTAGGACCTCCAGACAGTAAGAAATCGTCCATGATGACACCGCCACCAAGTCCCGTTCCGAGTGTTAGACAGAGCGTACGATCGTATTCTTTAGCTGCGCCAATTTTAGCTTCTGCTAATGCCGCGACGTTGGCATCATTATCAATTTCAACCCGTTTATTAGTTGCTTGTTCGAGATGTTTTTTCACTTCAGTACCTGTCCAGCCCGGAAGCAGGTCGGTTGCATAAACAATTTTGCCTTCTTTTGAATCTACAAATCCATGAGTTCCAATCCCGATGGCTTCAACATCAGGATGTTTTTCTAGTATTTTGAGAATCTCTTTTTCTAATAAATCATATAGAGGGAAAGTAGTTGGGACTTTCTGATCTAGATAGATTTTCATGTCTTGATCTAAAACGCCCATTCTGACCTTTGTTCCTCCGATGTCAACTCCAATTACTTTCATATTCTTAGCCTCCTTAATTTTGATAAAATACAACGGCTTCCCAAGGTCTTAAGTTTAGTTCTTGATTACTGTCTAATTGATGGTAATTATGAATCAGAATTTCTCCATTTGGTAAATCAAACGTATGTGTTGAATCACTAAAATTACAATAGACGATAAGTTTTTCATGTTCATCTATTCTTTCGAAGGCAAAAACGTTAGGGTGATGCCGATGGATAAGCTTGAATTTTCCTGTAGTTATAATGTTATAGGTTTTCCTTAATTTTATTAGAGATTGATAATGATAAAAAATTGAGTTTGAATCTTGTAAAGCTTGTTCGACGTTAATAGTTTTGTAGTTTGGGTTTACGTCAATCCATGGCCTTCCAGTCGTGAAGCCACTATTTGAAGCATCTGACCACTGCATGGGTGTTCGTGCATTGTCACGTCCCTTAGCATATATCGATTTCATGATGCTATTATGACTCCATCCTTCAGACTTTTTTTCGTGATACATATTAAGAGTCTCGATATCTTGATACCGATTAATGGAATCAAATGCCACATTGGTCATACCAATCTCTTCACCTTGATATACATACGGTGTCCCCTGCATCATATGTAAGCACGTTGCAAGCATCTTAGCAGATTCAACACGATATTTACCATCATCACCAAAGCGGGAAACGATTCTAGGTTGATCATGGTTATTCCAGTAAAGGCTATTCCAACCATTTTTGTATAGAGCATGCTGCCATTTCTCTAAGTTTTCTTTTAAGTCAATAAGGTTAAGTGGTTTTAGATCCCACTTACCGTTTGAACCACTGTCTAAGTCCATATGTTCAAAGGTGAAAATCATGTTCACTTCACGGTTTTTAGGGTTCGTATAAATCATTGCATCTTCAGGTGTTGCTCCAGGCATCTCCCCAACGGTCACACAATCATAATTTGATAACACTTCATCATTCATTTCACGTAAAAACTCATGAATTCTAGGACCATTCATAAAATACGGACTTCCATCTCCGTCTGGGGCATCAGGTAAGCTAGGCTCTTTTGAGATGAAATTAATGACATCCATACGGAATCCATCTACACCTTGATCGAGCCACCAACGCATCATTTCATAAACTTTTTCGCGGACTTTATGGTTTTCCCAATTTAGGTCAGGTTGTTTTTTTGAAAATATATGTAAATAATATTGATCTCGCACTTTGTCATATGTCCATGCTGGCCCACTGAAGATTGATTTCCAGTTATTTGGTTGATCACGCCAGTAGTAAAAATCATCATACTTTCGAAACCACTCGTGCTCATCAGATGTATGGTTGACGACAAGGTCCATCATTAACTTCATATCACGTTGGTGAATTTCGTTTAACAATGAATCGAAATCATCCATCGTACCAAATTCATGCATGATGCTGTAGTAGTCACGAATATCATAACCGTTATCATCATTAGGGGAATCGTATATAGGGCTTAGCCAAATAATATCGACACCTAACTTTTTTAAATAGTCGAGTTTTTGAATGATGCCTTCCAAATCACCGATCCCGTCTCCATTAGAATCCATGAAGCTTCGAGGATAGATTTGATATACACACGCTTTCTTCCACCAGTCAGTCATTCAATTCCTCCTTTTTGGTAGTTATTTTATCATAAGTCTAGGTGACCATTTTATGAAGGTTCGCGTATGATGTCATGAAAAAGTTAATAAAAATTGATTTGTAAATAATGATTTAATGATACACTATTTTTATGTAAGGTTTTAAAATATTGGTTCTTTTTTAGTGTTTCATGATTAGGTTTTCGATAATAAAAGAGCTAAATTAATCAATTAAGAGGGTCTGTTATGTCAGAAGAAAATATTACACGTATACAATTAGATGGTAAAGAAGTCATTCTAATCGGAACCGCGCACGTGTCGAAGCAAAGCGCAGAACAGGTTAAAGAGGTTGTTGAGACTGAACAACCAGATTCCGTTTGTGTGGAACTTGATCAGCAACGTTATCAATCCATTCAAGAAGGTAGTAAATGGAAGGATATGGACATTTTTAAAGTCATCAAAGAGAAAAGGGCAACGATGCTCTTGATGAACATGATGATTTCTTCATTCCAAGGTAGGATGGCCAAACAATTTGGCATTAACCCAGGTCAAGAAATGATTCAAGGGATTGAATCAGCAAAAGAGCATGGGGCGAAGCTAGTTTTAGCGGATCGTAATATTCAAGTAACGTTTTCACGTATTTGGCGCAACTTAGGTTTTATGGGTAAGATGAAGCTTCTCATGAGTATTGTCTATGGAATCTTTAGTGATGAAGAGATCTCAGAAGAAGATCTTGAACGAATGAAGTCACAAGATATGTTAGATACCGTATTACAAGAGTTTAGTGAGTCCTTCCCACAATTAAAGACACCTTTAATTGATGAGCGAGATCAGTACTTAGCGCAAAAAATTAAAGACGCGCCAGGGGATAAAGTGGTTGCAGTATTAGGGGCTGCGCACGTCCCTGGTGTAACGCAGGAAATTCATCGGGATCATGATCTTAAAAAGTTAACGAAGGTCCCACCAAAATCTAAGAAGCCGAAAGTGATTGCCTGGGCTATTCCCCTACTTATATTATCAGTAATTGTCTATACGTTTATCAATAATCCATCAGCTGGTACGTATCAGGCGATTTCATGGGTTTTGTGGAACGGTTCCTTATCCGCGATAGGTGTTGCGGTGGCTATGGGGCATCCGCTGGCGATTTTGACAGCCTTTTTAGTCGCGCCTATTAGCTCGTTAAATCCGTTACTCGCTGCCGGTTGGTTTGCTGGGTTTGTTCAAGCCTTTGTACGCAAGCCAAACGTCTCAGATTTTGAAAAATTATCTGAAGACGTTCATACGGTAAAAGGTTTTTGGCGAAATAAAGTGACACGGATCTTATTAATCGTTGTGATGGCGAATATCGGTAGTTCCATCGGTACTTTTATCGGAGGCGCCGATGTCATCCGTGTATTCTTAGAAAATCTATAAGATGGTGAAAAGAGTGGCTTTATTGCCACTCTTTTTTATGTCACTTTGATAACTTCTCTTTAAGTAACACGCCCATAGACATTCGCATATAAAAGTGATAACAAATTCTTTTTAAAAGGTGATTTTTATGGCGCGAAAACAGTTAGCTTTAGCGGCAGCAGGTAAAGATGAGAATGCATTTGTGTCGTGGGCGATTAATTCAGTAGGAAGGGAAAATGCAAAGAAGTGGAGTTCGGGTCGTGACCTATTAGATCAATTGGTTCAGGCTTCAAACAGAGGGCAGGACTGCATTGAGAAATTGATTATTTTTTCTCATGCTTGGCCATTTGACCCTAATGGGAATCGTGGAGGAGTTAAAATTGGTGGACCTGATATTAATGGATTTTATTTAGACCGTCGTTTGTATGATCATCAAGATGCACGTTATTTAGGGGACATGGCGCAATTAATTCGAGCAGGAGAAGTGAGGTTTTGTGAAGATAGTACAATTATTTTTACAGGATGTCGAGTCGCTTCGAGCAATTTTCCAGTGGAATTAGCTAAATTAACAGGAAGCACCATCATTGCGGCTAACGGCTCAAGTTTCCCTAAGCAAGGCAATCCACCAGGAGACCAAACAGGAGAGTGGGTTAGTGGTGTCAACTTATGGGAAGAACAGCAAGCGGCGAAAGAAGGATTGTATGTTGGGTGGTTGAAATACCAATACGATCCAAACACCCAACATGTGATTGAAGAAAAAATTGGTCAAAAAACGAAGCAAGGTTATGTGTTTGATGTTTGGTAACGTTATGGCCTAAATAGTTTGCCATCGTATTGTTGATAAAGTAAAAATAATAGACCGAGCGTCACGATATCCAATCGTGCGTGGAATAACGTGTTGATTAGTCCTTCATGTAACATGGGCAGTTTCGTGATAACAATCGCGCCAATTATAATGACCATTAACGGAATGGTTGAAAGCTTAACGTAACGATTAAGTATAATGAGTAATCCGAACACGATCTCTGTTGCTGCCACAATGTACATGAACGTAATCGGTGATGGAAAACCTAGATTTGTAAAATAGGCACCTAAGCCACTTCCAACGACCTTCATCAGACCAGACACAATAAAGATAAATCCAACTAAATAACGCACGAGTTGTGTTGTTGAGATCTTAACCATGTTTCTCCCTCCTTTGATTCATTTTCAACGTTTACGATATACTGCATGTCCGCAAACGCACTTACTAAATCTATATGAAAAATTGAGACAAGCATGACTTTTAAAAAATGTTTCAACGACTGGAAGACCTTTCAACTTGTCAGAACGTCTAACATTCAGTAGTATAGGTAGAGGATAAATTTAATAAGATTTTTTCTTATTCAAAGGAAGGTTTTTTTCAATGCGTAAAGAATCCATTTATGGATTAACTTATGATCGATTAAAGGATTGGCTCGTTGAGAATGGGCAAAAGCGTTTCCGTGCAGACCAAGTGTGGGATTGGCTTTATTGCAAACGTGTTAAATCTTTTTCAGATATGAAAAATGTAAATAAAGATACGATTCATTTACTTGAAGACCATTACGTCATTCAAACGCTTGATGAGGCAGTAAAGCAAGAATCGAAGGATGGGACGATTAAGTTTTTATTTGAGCTTCAAGATGGAAACTATATCGAAACGGTCTTAATGCGATTTGATTACGGTTTGTCCGTTTGTGTCACGACACAAGTGGGTTGTAATATTGGCTGTTCTTTCTGCGCAAGTGGTATTTTACGTAAAAACCGTGACTTATCTAGTGGGGAGATTGTGGAACAGATTATGAATGTTCAACACCATTTAGATGATCAAGGGAAAAACGAATGTGTCAGTCACATTGTCGTAATGGGAATCGGTGAACCATTTGATAACTATGATAATACGTTAGACTTCTTACGTATTGTGAATGACCAAAAAGGTTTATCCATTGGTGCTCGTCATATCACTGTTTCAACGAGTGGCTTAGCAGATAAAATTTATCAATTTGCTGACGAAAATCTTCAGGTTAATTTAGCGCTATCGATCCATGCGCCGAATAACGAGTTACGTACACGTATTATGAAGATTAATAAAGCATATCCGCTTGAAAAATTAATGCCAGCTATTGATTATTATTTAGAGAAAACAAATCGCCGTATTACGTTTGAATATATTTTATTAGATGATGTGAATGATCACGTAGAGGAAGCGAAACAGTTAGTCGAATTATTAAAAGATAAACGCCATTTATCTTACGTGAACTTAATACCGTATAACCCAGTGGCTGACCACCCTTATGAGCGTAGCCGTAAGCAGAACATTTTGAAGTTCTATGAAACATTACTTGAAAACGGCATTAACTGTGGGGTTCGTGTCGAACAAGGTAGTGATATTGACGCAGCGTGTGGCCAGTTAAGAAGTAAACAGATTGAAAAGGCAAAAAAGAAGAAAAAAGCAAGCGTATCCTAATATATTAAGAGTGCTGTCAGGGCTAATCACGACAAACGCCCGTGGACAGGCACTCTTTTTTTGTGCATTCGCATATGTTATAAGAGCAGGAACTAAAGGAAGTGATATCTTGACGGTATTTTTCAATGGAAACTCTAATATTTTTCGGTCAAAAAAGCCTGTTAAAGCACCTAATCAAGAACAAGTTGTCGTCGATCGTTTTGATGAATTTATTAAAAAACAGCAAAAAATAAACCAAAATTTAACGAGATCTTATAATGCGTTAAATCAACTCTATAATCGTCAACAGACGACTCAGCAATATATTCTTAATCAGTTAAAACACTTTGAAAATCGCCACCAATCACATGATCAATTTAAAAACCAAATATTAAATCGGTTAACGTCATTTGATCAAAAACAATCGAAAGTGGAGGATTGGATGAGACAAGAAAAATTTGCGAAAGAGAAGTTGATTGGCGAGCTTAAGAGTATACATGAATCCAATCAGAAAATTATAGATGAATTATCGAAGCAAGATGACTCTAATGATGAACTAGCACAACAATTAAACGAAATCATGGGCGTCCAACAAAAAATATCCGAACAAATTTCCCAACATGAACTCCAACAAAAAGAAATGGCTAAGAAGCTGGAAAATCAAGAAGCATTAATAGAGAAAATGGCGCATCAATTAACGAATTTTAGATCGATTATTTACGAACGGAGCCACCATTTAGCCGAGAAAATAGAAGATCAATACGAATTAACATCATCTTATATTCATCAATTACTGAATGGTAAAGATCATCCGATGACGTTTATGGTGACTAAAAGAAAAGATGATGATTAAAGAAAAGAGGACCTTACGATATAATCGAGGTCCTCTTTTCAATCACCGTTTTTCTCTTATGTTGGATAATTGCACCTCAAATTCATTGGCTGGATCATCGAGGTAATATACACGAGCCACGTCATGATCTTCTTCAACATGCTGAATAAAGACCCGTTTACCATTGTATTGCACATTACATATTTTGGGGGAGCTCGCAATTTCTTCTGCTCGTAGTCGGTCCATTTGAAACCTCCTTCGTTTTAAGGTTTATCTAAAGCGTCATTTACGCTTGTCAACGAAGTGTTAGAAAAGTAAATGGACAGGATCGTCCTCATACAAACCATCAATATCAACTTCTTGCACATTATCCATTTGATCTAATGGAAACACTTGAGCTGTTCCATTTTCTTCATCAATACTTTGTACATAAACAGGTATACCGTGGTATTTTACCGTAATTAAAGTAGGTGAATCCACGATTTGTTGTAACATTTGAATGTCCATAAGAAACCTCCAAGTTGCCGTTTAAATTTATGAATGGTTTCGTACTTATATTTTTAACTTAACGGTTTAAAATATACTTAAAGAAAACTTGTCATAAAGCGTAAGAGCAGCCTGTAGAAGATGGTAATTTTTTAATTTACAATAAATTTATTGTAAAAGAAATTATAAATTTGGCGAAAGTTGAATCATTTTTAGCGAACCCAACTATGAATTCGGCGAAACCTTATTCAAGTTTGGCGAGAAGCATAATTAAATTGGCGAAAGTTAATAAAAAATTAGCGAATCATCATGACAGATTGGCGAAACATCACCTTTTCTTAAGTTTGCTGAAGTTTTTTTATTCATACCAAAGAAAATTAGGTTCATAGTAAAGTTTTTTATATTCATACTCAACAAAAATAGATTCATAGTAAAGAAAAAGCCTTTCATACTAAACTCGACAATCCTCTCTCTTTACCAGTCACGCGGACTGTGATATTTTAATATTAAGAAAATTTAAAAAATAAAGGGAGACTTCATTCCATGTCAGCCAGATACTTAAATGAAGAGCATAAGATTTATCGTGAATCATTAAAAAAATTTTTAGATCAAGAAGTAAGACCTTACTTTGATCAATGGGAGGAAGAGCGCATCATTCCGCGAGATCTGTGGACGAAGATGGGGGAAAACGGCTTCCTATGTCCGTGGGTCGATGAACAATACGGCGGTCTTGAGGCGGATTTTGGCTATTCGGTCGTGTTCAATGAGGAGATAGAGCGTGTCGGGACAGGGATGGTAGGTCTTGGGTTACATAATGATATTGTCGTCCCATATTTTGATACATATGGGACGGAGGAACAAAAAGAGCGTTGGATTCCTAAATGTGTAACAGGTGAATACATTACAGCTATTGCGATGACAGAACCAGACGCCGGTTCTGATCTAGCGGGGATTAAGACAACAGCAATTCAACAAGGTGACCATTATGTTTTAAATGGGCAAAAGACATTTATCACTAATGGGATTCATGCTGACCTCATAGTAGTCGTGGCCAAAACAGATCCAGATGCTGTCCCTCCCCACAAAGGAATTAGCCTCTTTGTAGTTGAGAAAGATATGCCCGGTTTTTCCCGTGGTCGGAAATTAGATAAAATCGGACTTCATTCTCAAGATACGGCGGAGTTGTTTTTTGAAGATGTGAAAGTGCCAAAAGAAAATTTGCTTGGTGAAGAAGGAAAAGGCTTTTACTACTTAATGGATCAACTTCAACAAGAACGATTAACCGTCGCGATTAGCGCTCAGGTGGCTGCTGAGGAGATGCTTCAAATGACAACGGAGTATGTAAAAGAGAGAAAAGCATTTGGTCAACCCGTCTCCAAAATTCAGACGGTCCAACATAAAATGGCCGAAGTAGCAACAGAGGTTAGGATTGGACGCTCTTTTTTAGATGATGTAATAGAGCATCATATGAAAAGTAAAAGCGTTGTCACTGAGGTATCTATGGCGAAGTGGTGGATTACCGATATGGCACGTCGTGTCGCAACGACATGCATGCAGCTTCATGGTGGCTATGGCTACATGGAGGAGTATCCAATAGCTAGACGTTATCGTGACATTCCGGTGTCTTCGATTTATGCCGGTACAAACGATATTATGAAAAATATTATTGCTAAAAATATGGGGTTATAAATAATGTTAGAAGGTATTCGTGTGATCGATTTCTCACAGTATTTGCCTGGTCCATTTGCCACGTTGAGGTTAGTTGATTGGGGAGCGGACGTTATTAAAATTGAGCCGCCCCAAGGAGATCCTGCACGCACAATGGCTGAGGGGGCACTTTTTGCGGCCAATAATCGTGGTAAAAAGAGTGTGGCAGTTGATCTCAAAAGTGACGAAGGGATCCAATCAGCATTAGATCTTATTCAAAACGCGGATGTGATCGTGGAAAGTTTTCGTCCTGGAGTCATGGACAGGTTAGGGCTTGGTTATGAAGAAGCTAGCTCATTAAAACCTGATCTCGTATATTTGTCACTTACCGGTTTCGGACAGAATAGTCTCTACTCACACCAAGGTAGTCATGATCTCAATTATATGGCCATGAGTGGGATGTTAAATCAATTGAAGGATAAAGAAGGCCGACCTGTAATGCCGACTCAAACCGTGGCGGATTTAATCGGTGGCATGGCTGCAAGTGAAGCAATTATCGCTGCTTTGTTTAAGCGAGAACGTACCGGGAAGGGAACCTATATAGACCTTGCGATGACAGATGCTGTTTTTTCAATGATGACTAATCATGCGATGTTGTCAAAAATTGCTGGCATTAATTCTGGCATTCCGGTTCTAAACGGTTCTTATGCTAATTATCGTATTTATGAAACGAAGGATCGTCGCTACATGTCCATGGGGGCACTAGAATATAAGTTTTGGAAAAACTTCTGCCAGGCGATTGGCAGGGACGATTGGCTGGCAGAATTTCCAGAACGTTTAAAGCAACCTGAAACCATTCAGGAAGTAGAAAAAGTTTTCTTAACGAAAACATTTGATGAATGGATTCAAGTCGGACGGCAACATGACTGCTGCCTATTTCCGATTTTAGAAATAAGTGAAGTGTTAGAAGGTGAATACGTAAAGGAGCGCGGTCTTGTTCATGAAAAGGAAGGAAGACCGTTTGTTCAAACTCATGATCAGACTGTTTCAAAGGATGATCATATTGCTGACCTGAATGAACATCGGAACCTCTTTAGTTAAGGCTCAAAATTATGATTGACCTCGTCTATTCGGCGAGTTAAAAATAAATATTGTATAAAGGAGAGGGTCCATATGATGGAAGGTAAACTGCTCATCAGCCAGATGATTGAGCGAGCTGAAAAACTTTTCCCCAAAAAGGAGGTCATCTCGCGCACGAGCTCAGGCATTCACCGCTTTACTTACCGTGAAATTGGGGAAAGAACGAGGCGGCTAGCCAGTGCGCTTGAAAAATTAGGAGTTGAAAGAGGCGATAAAGTCGCAACTCTGGCCTGGAATGACCACCGCCACTTAGAAGCTTATTTTGCCGTCCCTGGAATGGGAGCGGTTTTACACACAATCAACATTCGTCTATCCCCAGAACACATTTTGCATATTATCAATCATGCTGAAGACAAAGTCTTACTCGTAGACCCAATGTTTTTACCTATTCTAGAAGCCATAAAAGATCAAATTCCTACCGTACGTGCATTCATCATGATGACTGATGATGACCCATTACCTGATACTACCCTCACACCGATTTACTCGTATGAAGAATTATTGCTAGAAGCAAGTCCTAACTTTGAATTTGTTAAAGATTTAGATGAACATGACCCAGCAGGTATGTGCTTTACCTCAGCAACCACTGGAAAACCTAAGGGAGTCGTCTATTCTCATCGCGGCATTACGTTGCATAGCTTTTCTCTAGGGTTGGCCGATACTGGCGGACTATCTGAATCCGATGTTTGTATGCCAGTAGTTCCGATGTTCCACGTAAATGCATGGGGATTACCTTTCGCGGCTACATGGTTTGGAACGACACAGGTCATGCCGGGACAAGCGTTTACGCCAGAATTATTAGCTGAACTAATCACGAATGAAAAAGTGACGATTACGGCTGGTGTACCAACCATTTGGCTTGGCTTATTAAAAGAGCTAGATTCTAATGCTGAAAAATATGACATGAGTTCGCTTCGTACCATCTTATGTGGTGGTTCAGCAGCTCCGATGGGCATGATTCGTGCCTTTGAAGAAAAGCATAATATTCCATTTGTTCACGCTTACGGTATGACTGAGACGACGCCTTTAGTGACGTTATCACGGTTAAAGAGCTATCAGGAAGAACTCGCATCCGAAGAAAAATTAGATATTCGTGCAAAGCAAGGATGTGTTGTCCCAGGCCTTGAAATTAAAGCCATAAATGACGAAGGTGAAATTGAATGGAACGGTGAAGACATGGGTGAATTACTTGTGCGCGGGCCATGGATTGCGGATGAGTATTATAAAGATGAACGAACGGTCGATGCATTTAAAGATGGGTGGCTTCACACGGGAGATATTGTCACTATTGATGAGGAAGGAAACATTAAAATAACCGATCGTACGAAAGATCTCGTTAAAAGTGGAGGCGAGTGGATCTCAACAATTGATTTAGAAAATGCGCTTATGGCTCATGATACCGTCTTTGAAGCGGCCGTTGTTGGGGTGCCTCATCCAGAGTGGCAAGAGCGCCCGGTCGCAGCAGTTGTCCTTTACCCAGATACGGTTGTATCGAAAGAAGAGCTATTAGAATTTTTAAAGCCACAATTCGCAAAGTGGTGGATTCCTGATGACATCATCTTTATGGATGAACTACCGAAAACCTCGGTCGGAAAATTCCAGAAAAACGCACTAAGAGAACAATTACAAGAACATTTAGTATAAAAACAACTATAAGATTGTGAGTTACCCTTATAGAAATAGGAAATACACCCATAGATTTAAAAAATACACCTATAAAATTTGAAAAAACCCTTATAGAAAGTAGGGATCCACTCACAGAATAATAAAGAAGGAACTCGCAATAAGCGAGTTCCTACATATTTTAGAGGTGAATTCATGAAATTAAGAGATTTTGAGATTGGGCAAACATTTACAACAAAGCCTGTCACCGTCACAAACCAGTCGATATTAGATTTTGGACATCAAAATGACCCACAGTATTTTCATATAGACGAAGAAGCGGCTAAAACTGGTCCGTTTGGAGGGTTAATAGCTTCGGGTTTTCAAACATTATCAATTGTTTGGGTGGAGTTTATTAAACAAGATGTTCTCGGGCGAGACTGTCTTGGCGGTATGGGAATGAATCAAATTGTTTGGCGAGTTCCAGTTTACCCAGGTGATGAGTTAAGCGGTACATTTAGCGTGGCGAGTATGAAGGAGTTGGATCAGGTTAAAGGGATTTTAAATTTGGACATCAAGGTGTTTAATCATAAGGGTAAAGAAGTCATGAGTTGTGAGACAATGATTATGATGAAAAGTTAAAAATGAAGCTGGCGAATAAATATCGCCAGCTTCGATTATTTAGGCTGCATCCGAATCGCACCATCGAGACGTATGACTTCGCCGTTGAGCATCGGGTTTTCAATGATGCTTTCAACAAGTTTAGCATATTCTGCAGGGTCACCTAATCGTGATGGGAATGGTGTCATCGCACCTAGTGCTTCACGGGCTTTTTTCAGGAAGTGATGAAAAAAGAGGTGTGTCAAACAGACCAGGTGCGATCGTCATCACCCGAATGCCGTGTGGTGATAAATCACGAGCAATCGGGAGTGTCATACCAACAATACCTCCTTTTGAAGCACTATAAGCAGCTTGACCTACCTGCCCTTCAAAAGCCGCCACAGATGAGGTATTAATCACAACACCGCGCTCTCCTTGATCATTTTTTTCATTGCTCGCCATGAACTCAGCAGCCAAACGAATCACATTAAATGTGCCAACTAGATTGACTTGGATCACTTTTTGAAATGTCCCTAAATCGTGAACACCTTTACTACTCACCGTTTTGTGTGCAGCACCAATCCCTGCGCAATTAACCACAATATGTAGCCCTCCGAGTTGTTCAGCTACTTTTATCGCATTTTGAACACTCGATTCATCTGTTACATCTGTTTTAACAAAACTGACCTGGTCAGGCCCAAGCTCATCAGTCAGCGCTTTTCCTTTTTCTTCTTGCAAATCCGCAATAACCACTTTAGCACCTTTTTTAACCAGATTTCGAACAGTCGCCTCTCCTAAACCGGAGGCACCTCCTGTCACAAAACCAACTTTTTGTTGTAACTCCACAGCATCCCCTCCTAATCTAATCGTTCAATGATCGTAGCATTCGCCATTCCATGTCCTTCACACATTGTTTGAAGTCCGTAACGTCCACCAGTTCGTTCGAGTTCGTGCACAAGAGTTGTCATTAATTTAGCTCCACTTGCTCCTAATGGATGACCGAGAGCAATCGCTCCACCATTGACATTGAGCTTAGCTGGGTCCGCACCGGTCTCATCTAACCAAGCCATAGGAACAGGAGCAAACGCTTCATTAACTTCAAATAAATCAATGTCATGGATCGTTAATCCGGCCTTTTTTAAAACTTTTTCCGTTGCTGGAATGGGACCTGTTAACATCATCGTAGGGTCAGATCCAATAACCGATCTAGCCAGTACTCTAAAGCGTGGCTTTAATCCAAGTTCCTCAGCTTTTTCTCTCGACATGAGCAATAAGGCAGCTGATCCATCACTAATTTGACTCGCATTTCCAGCATGAATGACACCGTCATCTTTAAAAACGGGTTGGAGTTCACCTAACTTTTCAACTGTTGTATTGTGACGCGGACCTTCATCCTTTTTCACAATCTGTTTAGTTCCGTCTTTAAGTGTGACCTCTATTGGAAATACCTCTTGATCAAAGCGTCCATCATCTTGAGCTTGAATCGCTTTTTGATGACTGTGGTAAGAATATTCATCTAATTGTTCGCGTGAATACCCCCATTTTTCAGCAATTCGTTCCGCTGAAAGTCCCTGATTAATCATCTCGTATTTTTCAGTTAACTTAGGACTGAGTGAAGCGCCATTCATATTCGAAAACATGGGTACTCTCGACATGCTTTCAATCCCTGCCGCAACAACGACATCCATATCACCACTTAAAATTGCTTGTGATGCAAAATGAACGGCTTGTTGGCTAGAACCACATTGACGATCAATTGTTGTACCTGGTACTTCGATCGGGTAGCCTGCCATGAGTGCTGCCATTCTTCCAATGTCAAAAGCTTGCTCGCTAACTTGTGACACACATCCCATAATGACATCTTCAATTACAGATGGGTCTACACCAACCCGGTCTACCAACTCTTTTAATGTTAGAGCTGCTAAATCGTCAGGGCGAATTTCACTTAACATTCCATTCTTTCGTCCGACAGGTGTTCGGACTGCTTCGACAATTACCACTTCTCGCATGATGTTATTCCCCTCTCAAATCAATCTTACTTATATTATAACAAATATTAATAATTATCTGAAAAATATAAATTAAAAAATACTCGTGATTTTTAATCAATCACGAGTATTCGCAAGGGGAATTCGAATAAGCTGATCGTCAGCATCACTTGGATTACCTCGTCCGTCACGGTTACTAGTAATCGTATATAAATAACCATTCTCTATGAAAATATCGCGCATCCGTCCACTATTTTCATATGCTTGATACGAGTAATAGGGTCATTAACAAAATGATGAATCTGATCATACGACATCACCCTCCATCTTTAATCAACATGTTACCTTATTTTTCCTAATTTATACAAATAAAAAAACACTTCGCATCTCGAAGGAATAAAAAGGTTAATGTCGAATATATGTTATGGAGATTAATAAAAGGGAGGCTCTAACATGGAGTTTAAAAAACCAGATGTAAGGCAATTTTTTCAAACGTATGGCATACAAACGTTTGATGTAAGTCCTGATGAGTCACAGCTTACGTTTTCTACCAACTTAAATGGAAAGTATAATTTATGGGCAATGGACTTGCCAAATACATTCCCATATCCACTTACGTTCCATAACCAAAGTACAGGTTCGTTACAATATGATAAAAACGGAAACTTCCTAATTTTAGAATCTGATCAAGATGGTGATGAAAATACGCAACTTTATGCTATTCCAACAAAAGGTGGGAAACTAAAGCCCGTTCGTACTTCTGAGGGACATCGTCATATAAGTTCTTTCATTTCGAATGATGGCAAAAAAGTATATTACACATCGACTAAAGAAGATCAAACCTATTTAAAGAGTTATTTGTATGATTTAGAAAACGATACGGAAGAAGTAATTCTTGAAGGGGAGGGCGCACCAACCTTCTTAATAGAGAAAAGCCCTAAGGAAGAAAGTTTAGTATATAAGAAACTCTTCGCCAATACATCTCAGTTAGCTTATGCTGTAAAAGATGGTGAACATATTCGTTTAACACCTGAAACGGAAGAACAGCATACAATCGGTGGTCTGACATATGCTTCAGAGACAGATTTATATTTTACCACAACCTACCACGCAGACTTCTCTTATCTAGCAAAATTTAATTTGGAGAAAAAAGAGTTTTCTAAAGTCACAGGGTTGGACCAAGTTTCGTTCACAGATGTTAAATACGATCAATCCTTAAATTCTCTTTACATAGTAGGTGAGAAAGGAGTTAAAGACTCACTTTACCGATATGATTTAGAAAATGGAACTTTAGAAGAATTAGATATACCGGTTAGCGTCATTTTACAGTTGAAAGTAGCAGAATCGGGAAATGTCTATTTAATGGGCGTTTCGGCTACCGTGCCTCATAATATCTATAAGCTATCGGATGGAAAATGGGAGAGTCTCACAAATTACGGTGTTCCAGGAGTTGCGAAGGAAGAAATGGTTGATCCGGAAGTGGTGGCATATCCTTCTTTTGATGGAACTGAAATTGAAGCAATGTTCTTTCGTGCAAAACCAGAAAATGACAACGGTCACGTTATTTTATGGCCGCACGGAGGCCCGCAGGCTGCAGAGCGCCAAACATTCCGTGCGTTATTCCAGTTTTTAATCTATCAAGGTTATAGTATATTTACACCAAACTTCAGGGGGTCGACAGGTTACGGCTTGAAGTTTACGAAAGTGATTGAAGGTGATTGGGGTTATGGACCACGTCTCGATAATGTTGAAGGGTTAGAGTGGCTGATCAAAAACGGTTACGCTAATCGAGATAAAATTCTACTCATGGGTGGTAGTTACGGTGGATATATGGCATTGCTTCTTCACGGTCGCCATCCAGAATATTTCAAAGCGGTGGTCGATATTTTCGGTGTTAGTAATCTATTCAGCTTTGTTAAATCGGTTCCAGATTTCTGGAAGCCTATTATGAAACAATGGGTAGGGGATCCTGTAGAAGATAAAGATAAATTTACAGAAGACTCACCTATCACATACTTAGACACCATGACGAAACCAATGTTGGTGATCCAAGGTGCCAAGGACCCACGTGTTGTTAAAGCAGAATCTGATCAAGTCGTTGAAGCATTAGAGAAGCAAGGCACAGACATTAAATATATTGTTTTAGACGATGAAGGACATGGATTCTCTAAAAAAGAAAATGAAATTAAAGTTTACGAGGAAGTACTCGAATTCTTTGAGCAATATGTATAAGTTTTTAGAACTTGTCACTAACATCTGGGGCTTAGCCTCAGGTGTTAGATTATATTTAAGTAATATTGACAATTTTCAGTCTATGTTTTATTTTAAATGTAAGCGCTTAATAAAGGAGTTAATCATCGGATGGTATCATCTAAAGACGTAGCAAAATTTGCAGGTGTGTCGCAATCAACTGTTTCTAGGGTATTAAACAATCCTCGATTAGTTGATGCTAAAACATTTGAAAAAGTAACAAAAGCCATGAAGGAATTAAATTATCGACCTAATTCCATCGCAAGGTCACTTGTGAAACAACAAACTCAATCCATTGCTTTAATTTCTGGACCACTGCATAACCCTTTTTTTGTTGAAACGACAACCTCAATCGTCAACTATTCAAAAGAACGAGGGTATAATGTAAATGTCCACTTTGAAAATTTTGGAGATAATATGGCGGTGTACCAGGATGTTTTAAACCAAAAGGTAGACGGGATCATCTTATCATCGATTTTATATGAAGATCCGATTTACGAAGAACTTATCAAATCGGAAGTACCTTTTATAATGTTTAACAGAAAACATAAAAAAAACGGACATTATGTAGAAATGGATAATGTACAAGCAGGAAGAATTGCGACTGAACACTTATTGAGTCTTAACCATCGAAAAATTGTTTGGATTGGTGGGCCTTTAAGTATGACAACATTTAAAGGTCGATTTGATGGATTTAAAGAAGTTATGTTAGAGAAAGGGATTGAGGTCTCAGATCATAACTGCAAAACGACAGATACGAGTAAAAGTGACATCAAAAAAGTGTTACAAGAAGTACTGGCAGTTAAAGAAAGACCTACTGCTATTTTTGCAGCGACAGATTCGATCGCTATATACTTAATTGATCTATTAATAGAAAAGGGCTACAGAGTACCTGATGATATTAGTGTGATAGGTGTCGATAATATTGCCTTAAGTCAGCACAACTCTTTTCAGTTGACGACTGTAGGCATGGAAGAGGAAAAAGATTTAGGGAGAATTGCCATCGAACATTTAATAGAAATTATAAATGAAGCCCCAGCTGACTTTATCAATAAAACATATAAAAACAAACTGTATAACCGATCTACAACTAAGAAAATTTAATGTCTTTTATGAATACGTATTCATAAAAGAAATAAATAAAGGAGTGGTTAGAATGCTATCTTATAAGGGTTATTTAGATAAGATAAGAGAAGAATCTAAGAATACGTACCCATTAAAAAATCCTCATAATAATGAATTAATTGAAGAGGTTCCAGAGTGCCCAGACGAGCTGATGGAAGCTGCAATTTCGAAAGCAGATGATGCTTTTCAATCTTTCAAGAATGTTAGCTCACATGAACGAGCATCTATACTTGATAAAACGGCCCAAATCGTTGAGGACAACTTAGAATTATTTGCAACGACTATTTCTATGGAATCTGCCAAGCCGATTAAATTTGCAAAAGGTGAAGTTAGCCGTACAGTAGAAACATTGAAATTCTCGGCGATTGAGGCTAAAAAATTAGAAGGAGAAAGCATTCCACTTGATGCAGCTTTAAATGGTAAAGGACGAGATGCCTATACCATATATCAACCAATTGGCGTGGTTGGGGCAATTACTCCATTTAACTTCCCACTTAATTTAGTTGTTCATAAAGCAGGACCTGCAATTGCTGCAGGAAACACAATCGTTGTTAAACCAGCAGAGCAAACACCTTTATCATCGATACTGCTTAGAGAAGCATTTGTCAAAGCAGGGCTGCCAGAAGATGCTTTTATTGTAGTCACTGGAGAAGGTCCGCGATTAGGTCAGGTATTATTGAACGATGAACGTGTTCAAAAGATTACATTTACAGGTAGTCCACAAGTAGGAAAACTAATCAAATCTCAGGCAGGACTGAAAAAGGTCACATTAGAGTTAGGGAATAACTCTGCATTATATATTGATCAATCATTCGAGGATCAGATTGAACAAATAGCAGATAAAGTAGTTGTTGGTGCTTTTTCATATAATGGTCAAGTCTGTATCAGTACCCAACGCATTTATGTTCATGATCGTATTGCTGAAGATTTTATAAAACACCTGAAAAATAAAAGTGAAAAATTGAATTTTGGTGAACCGACAGATGAAAGCACGGATTACTCATCATTAATCAATGAGAAATCTCAAAACCGGGTGTTTGAATGGATCAAAGAGGCAACTGAAAATGGTGCCGTATTACATCTTGGAGGAAATAAAATCGGGAATGGTATTGAACCAACTATTTTGTCAGATGTAGATCCAAGCGCTAAGTTATCTTGCGAAGAAGTGTTTGGTCCAGTAGTGATTGTAAATAAAGTCAATAATTCTCAAGAAGCCTTGGAAGAAATGAATCATAGTCAGTACGGACTAAATGCTGGGGTCTTCACGAAAGACTTAAAGCAAGCTTTATTATTTGGACATGAACTAGATGTCGGACAAGTTTTAATAAATGATGTCCCGACATTGAGGTTTGACCATATGCCATACGGAGGACGTAAAAATTCAGGTTATGGGTATGAGGGTGTCAAGTATGCCATTAAAGAAATGGTGAACCGGAAATTAATTAGTTTGAATTATTCTTATTAGTGGGTGTTTAGCTATGTATTTACTTGAGTATAGTTCAAATCATGTACCGAGTGATTATAGGTACATGATTTACTACCCATATAAAATAACTGAATGGTCAATTAAATATAAACCGTTTCCCTTTATGAAACCGAAATTAGAAAAAATGAGATTAGTGACCAATTTATATAAAAATGACACAAGTTTATTTCATTGGCCAATAGAGAAAATGAAACCGCTAACAACCATTGACTCTAATATTTTAAGAATGCCTAAATTGTTGAGTGAACATGACCTCATGGATTCTTCAGAAGATTTTCTAAGAAACTTATATTTGCATAAAAGAAAAGTTTGGTCTTTCCCAGAACTGACTTTATTAGATCAATATGACTTGTTTGTTCCTTACACAGTCACGAATGGAGAAAGGGGTGAGTATTTAACGGAGTTAACAACAGGTTATAGCACCTTGATTCAAAACAATCAAGATATTTATAACTATTTAAAGGGGGCGGTGACATGACCTTTTTATACATCATGATTGGAGTCATTTTAGTTACTTGGATTGGAATGGCCGTTGTGTTGTTTAAAACTAATTTATTAGATAAGTAGAGGGAGGGAAAGTAAACAGATGAGTTCAGTAGAAATTTACTCATGGATTTTTATTTCAATTTTTATTGGGATTATGCTAACTATGGGGTTTGTGGGGATGAGAAGAACCAATAATGCGGATGATTTCGCGACAGCTCGTTCCAGTTATGGACCTATAGTTATTGCACTAGTAATTAGTGCAGGTATTTCAAGTGGTTCAACTTTTATGGGAATGCCGGGGTTAGCTTATGACTTAGGAGCTCCTAGTCTATGGTACCCATTGCTGTATCCAGTTGCCACCGTTATAGGGATGTTATTTGTGGCCAAAACAATAAAGAAATATGGAGATCAATTTGGCACAAGAACTATACCAGAGTTTTTAGGTGAAAGATTTAATAGTGAGTTTTTAAGAATCGTTTTAACCGTTATTTCTGTATTACTAATCTTTTATGTTGTTTCACAATTAGTGGCAGCAGCAACCATGTTTCAAATTATGATGGGTGTCGATTATTCATGGGGGATTATTATTACAGGAGTTGTATTAGCAGTCTATGTATTTATGGGTGGATCACATTCTGATATTTTGACCGATGCCATCCAAGGATTCTTAATGGTGATTACATCTATTGTAGTTGTTGTTTGTTTTGTAACAAGTGTAGGGGTGGAAGGCGGCTTTAGTGATATGATTTCGCTTATCAAGGAGCGAAACCCAACCGGTTCATTTGACCAACTATTTATACCGGGAGATGCTACGTATGGTTCATTCTGGTTAGTAGCATTACTATTTTTAGCCCACCTTCCTTTTGGTATTTTACCACACTTAGGTAATAAATTTTTAGCCGTAAAATCGAATAGAGATATGAAAAAATTAATCATGTATTGTACGATCTTTGCAACTATTTTGCCTCTAATGGGGTTAGGAGGGATGTTAGGGATTGCAGTATTAGATCCTACGACTGATATTCGTGCTGATGCTATTATTCCAGTCTTGTTCCAAGAAATATTCCCGCCATTCCTTGCAGCATTTTTAGCGGTAACAGTACTATCAGCGATTATGTCAACATCAGATGGGCTCATTGTCTCCTTAACACAATTGTTAGCAAATGATATTTACCGTAAATCGATCGTTCCAAGGACCAATATCTCAAAAGAGAAGGCGGAAAAAGTAGAGTTATGGATTAGTCGTTATTCTACAATTCTAGTTATTCTTGTAGGTGCGTTGATCGCTTGGAACCCACCACAATATCTATCTATTTTTATGTGGATTGGAATTGGAGGAATTGTTTCAGCCACGGCAGGGCCATTGATTGTAGGAGCCTTATGGCAAAGAGCTACTAAATCGGGAGCTATTGCTTCATTATTAACTGGTACAGTTGCTTATTGGTATATTTATTTACCTTTTGGCATGGATGTAAGCAATCCATTTGCCGCGGCAGGTATGGGGGTATTAATTAGTATGATTACCATGTTTGTATTTACGATATTTAACAAAGAAAAGAACGAACTAAATAATACTTATGAAGATAGTAAAGCATCAGTAAATTAACAATAACTAACTTAGGAGTGATACGATATGATGCAACAATTTATAACACCAAAAAATATTTATCACGGAAAAGGGTCGATTCAAAAACTAGAGGATATTTTTAATGAAATGAATGTCAAAAAAGTGTTTATGTTAACTGACCCTATTCTAAAAGAGCTTAATGTGATAGAACCAATAGTCGAGATAGTTGAACGAAATCATTTAGATTTAAAAATCTCAACAAATGTTGTTCCTGAACCTCCATTAAAAGTTGGCAATGATGTTGTGAATGAAGTAAAAACTTTCAACCCAGATTTAGTTATTGGAGTTGGGGGAGGTAGCTCCTTAGATTTGGCAAAGGCATCTGCTATTTTATCCACACATGAAGGTGATGTGGAGGATTACCTTAATCTTACAGGAACAAAGGAACTGACAAATGAAGGAGTTCCAACAGTATTAATCCCAACAACAGCCGGTACAGGAGCGGAAGTAACAGACATTGCTGTTTTTTCGTTAAAAGATACAAAAGATGTTATCACTCATAAATATTTGTTAGCTAATTACGCGATTGTAGATCCTGTGCTAACTTATACATTACCACCAAAAGTCACAGCAGCTTCTGGGATCGATGCTTTAACTCATGCAATTGAAGCTTATACTTCTGTAAATGCGACGCCAATCACTGATACTTTAGCTGTAGAGGCTATGAAGAAGATTGTGAACAATATTAGATCAGCTGTATGGAATAACCATGATTATAAAGCAAGAGATGAAATGGCAAATGGAAGTTTGATAGCAGGCTTAAGTTTTTATAATGCAGGAGTCGCTGGAGTACACGGTTTAGCTTATCCATTAGGTGGTTTATTTAAAATCCCTCATGGCGAATCAAATGCAGTTCTTTTACCTTATGTGTATAACCAAATATGGCCAGCAACTATGGATAAAATGTACTCTCTATATGAAGTTTTTGATATACCAGTAGAAGGTAAGACAAAAAGAGAGGTTGTAAAAGAAATTGTACAGGCTTTATATGATTTGGTCGTAGATGTGGGATTAGCGACCAGCATTGCCGAATATAATATTAAGGAAGAAGATATTGAAACATTGACACAAAATGGATTAAAACAAGAAAGACTTCTTAAGAGAAGTCCAATGAAATTTGATGAAGCATTAGTTAGAAAAGTTTATGAGCATGCTTATAAAGGTTGGTAAAAAATGATACCTCAGTTCCTTAGAAAGGAATTGAGGTATTTTTTATGCTCTTAGATTGTTAGAGGCAAACTATTAAATATTGCATTATAAAATTTCAGAAAATTCAACACTTTACAGCTTTAAAGTAATTTTAAATTGAGAGTATTTGCTTATATATAGGAGAATGTACAAAATTATAAAAGAATTTTATATTTAAGGTTGAAATAATCGTAAAATTTGATATTATATACTTGCAAATCATAATAAATCACAATATTTGAATGAAGGGGGATGGGAGTAATGGAAATGTCTCTTATCTTAGTATCATTAACCGTCTTCTTAACCTTCTTAGTACTATACGCAGCAGAAAAGGTGATTTCATTCTTCAAGAGAAAGAAATCAACCCTTCAAACTATAGATCCAGCAACAAACGGAATAGACATGGAAGTAGAAGTAAGTCATCGTTAATGACTCAAACAAAGGGCTCACCAGCAATGGTGGAGCCCTTTTTTATATAAAAATTATAAATTTGGCGAAAGAAGCGCCTTATTTAGCGAAACCAACCATGAAACCGGCGAAACCTTACTCAAGTTTGGCGAGAAACATAATTAAATTGGCGAAAGTTAATAAAAAATTAGCGAATCATCATGACAAATTGGCGAAATGTCACCCTGTTGAAGAAAAGAGGTAGGGAGAGCTTGTACTTTTCTTGAATTTCATATTGCAATTAAAGACTAATATGATATGATGGAGTACTTTATAAAAATAGTCAGGAGACGTATATGGAACGCAATCATGAATTCAAAGTAACCGTTATAGCTTTAATCACAGCTGCTTGTATTTTAGGGGATGCTATGCTGTTTATCGTTATGCCAATCTATTGGCAGGAATTTGGTCTAACGGCATTGTGGCAAGTGGGGGTTCTTTTATCTGTCAACCGTTTAATCCGCCTTCCAGTCAACCCATTGGTGGGTTGGTTTTATAAGCATATCGATAAACGAACGGGTGTGGTGCTCGCCATTATTCTAGCTACACTATCAACTTTATCGTACGGATGGTTACAAGGGTTTGTCATGTTGCTTGTGATGCGTTGTATTTGGGGGATTGCTTGGTCATTTCTTCGACTAGGTGGTTTCTTAACCGTTATGGAAGTAGCGGATGATCAGTCTCGTGGAAGGTTAATGGGTAAATACAATGGATTATGGGGGCTTGGTGGATTAACTGGAATGTTAGCGGGAGGTCTACTGGCGGATGTTACTAACCTTAAAGTTGTGGCGACTTTATTTGGATTATTATCCATATTGAGTCTACCAATTGCATTTAAATACATACCAAAAACAAAAGAAATGGAAACACCATCTACATCTCCTCACACAAAAGAATCGAACATGTGGAAAAATTGCCAAGCGTGGTCCGTTTTATCGACAGGTTTTATCATGGCGATGGTGATTTTTGGGATCTTTTTATCAACTTTAAGTCGATTAATAGATTTCCAATTGGATCAAGAGTGGACATTCTTAGGTTTTGCCATAGGTGTCGGGACCATTGCGGGACTGATCCAAGCCGTTAAGTGGGCTTGGGATCCTTTTTTAGCTCCTATTGCTGGAAGGCTATCAGATGAACAGTTTGGCAGGGTCAAAATGCTCGTTTTTGCCTTTGTGGGGTCTGGAATGGCATTTTATTTTCTGACGAAGGATTTATATTTTATATGGATTATAGGGTTGATTCTTGTTTTTCAATTAATGTCAACGATCCTAGTCACAGTGACCGATTCATTAGCATCCGATGTAGCAACGACCACATCTAAGGTAGGTCTCATGACAGCTTATACGGTCGCGGTTGATTTAGGCGCCGCGGTAGGACCATTAATAGGCTACGTGGTTCTTGACCTTATTAGTTTAGAAGTTTTATATCAATTAACGTCAGTCATATTAATTTTAATAGGCTTTTATTGGATGGTAAAAGGGAGAAAAGCATCGCGCTAAAAAATAGGGGCTGATCCCATCAGATGGGACGCCCCTAACATTTAAGTGTTGAGTTTGAATTCAAACTCAGGGTGCTTATAGATGACCTCAAATCGACCATCATTTTCAAGCGTCGATAAATCTTCTGGGGAGTAAAGGAAGAAATCATTTTCCAATTCGACGCCAGCACCATAGTAATAACAAAGCCACACAAGTTTTGAACAATATATAGAATGGTAAGGATCATTTAATGGAACAAGTGGTGAGAAAGAAAACGGTGGAACGTCCTCACCAGTATTAAGGTTATCGTTATACATTTGTAAGTATTCATAAGCAAAAGCGGTTGCTTCATGAGCTGCCCAGCTGTCACGACAGCGTAAATGAACATATTTTGGGTGAATTTCCACAAACTCTCGAATAGTGGACACACGAATTTGCGGCATGGAAGTAGTAGCTTCAATAATGTCTCTGTTGTTAAGGACTAAAGCCGCATGCCCCATATATCCCGGAGGTGGAAAATCGCCAAAGTTATCACACGCGACTAAAATATCTCCTGGTTGAAAGTCATGATTATGGTGTGTCCTTCGTCCTTTTCCTCCCATTAAAACCGTCTCGTGCTTATCTCCATCGGCGAAAACGAGTGCTACTTTAACAGGCTTTCCTTCAGGGTTTCTTAAGTGAAAGTCAGAAATAGGGTGGAACGTACCGACCAAGTCTCCACCTAAGTAAACTTTAATATAACGAATTGGGTAACGAAATAAATCAATTTGAACAGAAACTGTATCCCCAGTGCTAGTTCCCGTTACAATTGGGTTTCCCATTTCCTAACACCTCATCTTCATAGTCGTATACTACAAGATATAGGTATTCACCCAAAAAGGTGCATCGTTTGTAACAATTTTTTATTAAGTTCGTCAAAGACTATACGAGGTGATGAGATGAGGAATTTATTTATTTTATCAATGATGAGTTTACTAATAGGGTGTGGAACGACAGGAACCGGTGCCCCTTCTGATGATAAGCTTGATCAGGAAGAAGTTTCATCTACAGAAAGCGAAGTTCAAGAAGAAGACTTTATTTATCGTTTAGTGACTGAAAAAGAAGAGTATGATCAAGGATCTGATGTTCAAGTATATGCTGAGTTAGAATATGTAGGCGATGAAGACTCTGTTGAAATTACCCACGCCGCATCCCCATTCTACTTTCCGATTTATGAAGTGTCCAGAGAGTATGATATTGGTTATAGCATGAATGAACCTTTATTAACAACCGTTCTTAAAAAAGGTGAACCACTAAGGGAGGAGTATACAGGTTCTGGTGGTTTTTCTGGGGAAGATTCTGAGGAATTTAAAGAATTTATTCAACAAGTCATGGATGGGGATTTCCCTAAAGGCTTTTATGAAGTCCATGGTTATACCAATTTCAATTACAAGGAACAAAATTATCAGCTTGATACAAAAGTTCAATTTAAACTGAAAAATTAGTCTGGCTTAGCCAGGCTTTTTTATATGTGCTCAAATTTTTAGCTTTTCCTAATAGTTGACACACTTTCTGTCCCAACTGTATAATTTAATACTGTAACTAAAACCGAGTATTTTTATAGGGTTTATCAGAAATTAGGTGAAGTCATGTTAAATTTAAATAACGTTGGTAAAACATATACAGATCAGAATCAAGGTCGATTCGAAGTGTTTTCGGGTATTGATTTGACTATTGAGGAAAATCAGTTTGTCTCAATCTTAGGACCTTCAGGCTGTGGAAAATCAACACTACTTTCAATGGTTGCTGGTTTAGAAAGTGTTTCGGAAGGTGCGATCTCATTAGAAGGCAATGATATTAATCAACCAGGACCTGACAGAGGGATGGTGTTTCAGGAGCCATCGCTATTTCCATGGTTGAATGTGCAAGAGAACGTCCTCTACCCTATCAAAAAAAGGCTGCCTAAAAAAGAAGCAGAAGAGCGAGTCAATCACTTTTTAAAAATGGTTCATCTAAGTAAGTTCAAAAACCATTACACTTATGAACTTTCGGGAGGTATGCAGCAACGAGTGGCAATTGCCAGAGCACTTGCGATGGACCCTAAAGTGTTGTTAATGGATGAACCGTTTGGAGCTCTAGATGAACAAACACGTCACATTATGCACGATGAATTAACAAAGATCTGGCACGAAACGAAGAAAACGATCCTTTTTGTTACTCACAGTATCCAAGAAGCTATAAAGCTATCAGACCGTGTGGTTGTGATGGGGACTCGTCCTGGTAGAATAATAGCTGATTTTGACATTAATGTATCAAGACCTAGAAGGCGCGATGATGCTAAAGTGATCGAGCTTGAAAATCAAGTGATGGATCTGCTAAAAGATGAGATTAATAAAGTGTTAAAGGAAGAATTAGACCATGAAGCTAGCCATTAAACGGATTTTATTTTTAGTTGTTGTTATTGGAATTTGGCAGGCAATCTATTTATTAAACATTTTCCCTGCCGTTGTGTTGCCGGGACCATTTATAGTCTTCCAATCACTTTATAGTGGCTTTTTAGATGGTAGTTTACTAGTGGCTTTAGGGGCAAGTTTTAAGCACCTTCTCATCGGGATGTCCCTTGCTCTAATCATCGGAACCATCCTCGGTGTTTTACTCGGGAAATCTCGTCAAGCTGATGAAACAGCCGGGATGTATCTGATTGCACTCCAAAGTATCCCAAGTATCGTATGGGTGCCACTATCATTAATGTTGTTCGGTTTTACAGAGTTTGCTGTTATATTTGTCGTCGTATTAGGGGGTACGTTCGTGATGGCGCTTAATGTACGTTCAGCAATTCATAATGTCCCCCCACAGTTAGTTAGAGCAGCCAGAACCATGGGAACGAAGGGAACTGAGCTATTTTTCCGTGTCGAAATCCCGGCCAGTATCCCGTATTACATGACAGGTGTACGTTTGGCGTGGGCATTTAGCTGGCGAGCATTAATGGCTGGTGAGCTTTTAAGTAACGGGCCAGGCCTTGGTTACTCACTTCAATTCGCATCTGATTTTGCCAAAATGGAACAGGTGATTGGAATCATCATTATTATTGGTGTGATTGGGGCTGTTGTCGACCAGTTAGTTTTTTCTAAGTTAGAGAAAAATGTTCTAAAACGTTGGGGATTATTGAAATCATAGAAAGGGAGTTTTATTAAAATGAAAAAGATCATAACTTTAGCAATGGTATTATTGCTTGGTGCTTTCCTTGCGGCATGTGGAAGTACTAATGCCGATAAAGGCTCAGAAGAAGTGACAATTGGTTACTTTCCGAATATAAACCATGTAGCGGGAATGGTGGCGGAAGAAAAAGATTTATATACTGAAACACTACCAGATGGAACAGAGGTTAATTATCAGTACTTTCCAGATGGTTCAGCGTTTATGACAGCGCTTGAAACAGGTGATATCCAAGCAGGGATTGTAGGACCGGGACCAGCGATGAACCACTTTACGAGCGGGGCTGAGGTCAGTATCGTAGCAGCGGGTTCAACAGGTGGAACGGTTATTATGGCTCGTCCTGATGCAAATATTGACTCTCCTGAAGATTTAGCAGGAAAAACATTCATCTCTCCTCGTGTAGGTTGCACGCATGACGTTCAGTTTGAAGCATTAATGAAAGATGAATATGGTCTAACGTCTGACCGTGTGAATGGTGAAATGAAGCACGTAACTGGAAAACCAGCTACTTATTCAAACATGTTTGACACAGGGAATATTGATGTAGCAACAGTTCCTGAACCTTGGGCGTCGTTTATAGAAGAAGAGGGAACAGCTGAAGTTCTAGTAGATACACCAGATGTTGCATATGGAGAAACTTTACCAGCAGCCGTTTTTGTTACATCAAATGAATTAATTGAAAATGATCCTGAACTCGTTCAAAGCATTGTTGATGCACACAAAAAAGCAACAGAATTTATCCAAGACAATCCAGATGAGGCCAAGACCATTGCCATTAACAAAATTAAAGAGATCACTGACCAAGAGCTTTCAGCTTCAGTAATTGATCGCGCTTGGGACCGAATCACGTTCACGTATGATGTTAGCGAAGAAGTTTTACAAGAATTCGCGAATTCATCGCATGACTTAGGATTTCTCGATGAACAACCTGATTTAACAGGTTTAGTCGATAAAAGCTTCATCGAATAAATAAAAAAGGGCTTCCCGATCATGACCGGGAAGCCCTTTTTCTAGTATACTAAATTATTTACTAGAAAAAATTCAATTTTGTCTAGTAAAATTTTGAATTTGTCTAGATAGAAAGCCAATTTGTCTAGAAAACTTCTATAATTGTCTAGTAGCGATCATCTATGCTCTTAACCATTTCCAAATCTCTTGTGGTGTTGCATTTTTACCATAGATTAAGATTCCAACTTGGAAGATCTTACCCGCAAGCTTCATGAAGATCCAAATGCTCACGATTAAGATAGCAAGGCCAATTAAAATTTCAACCCATGGCCATTCATCTAATACCGCTAAACGCATTAGTAACACGGCTGGTGATGTAAACGGTATATATGTCGCGACTTGAGCGATGATTCCTGACGGGTTAGTAAAGATTGGACCAACTAAGAAGAATGGGATAAACGGTAGCATCATGACCATACCCTGGAAGTTGCCACTCGTTGAATAATCTTCAATAGTTGCTCCCAATCCTACAAATAAAGCAGCGAATAGTAAATAACCTAATATTGCAATGACTAGTAACATGAGCGTTTCTGGGACGAATAAGTATTCGAATAAAGGTACATCTTCCAATTTCCAAACGGCAAATGGTGCAACTAACGTAAGCCAAACAGTCACTTGTAAAATTCCTAGGCTAAAGTAACCTAAAATTTTACCTTGCATGAGTTCGACTGCTGTAACTGAAGATAAAATAATTTCAGCAACTTTATCTTTCTTTTCTTGAGAAGCACTTTGGAAAATCATCATACCAGAAATGACAATTGAAAATAGGAAAATTCCTGCAAATATACTCGGAAGCGCTTGTTCGAATGGGAAGCCACCAGTTTCCTCAGCTTCTGTTTCTGACGCTTCTCCTTCAAAAGCCAGTTGGTAATCTATCGGTGATTGGACTAACTGCATTTGATCGGAAGACAAACCAGCCACTTGAAGCTGTGCCTGTTTAATTGGTTGTTGTAAAATAGTTAATTCATTCTCAAAGTCATCATGGACATCATCGCCGACCATATAGGTGACCGTTCCAGATTCCAATGTCTCTTGGTTGATTAAAACGTAAGCAGCTTTTTCTTCTTCGTTTAACTGCTCCTGCATTTGCTCCGGTTCATCAGATGTTTCAACAACATCCCACGATACAAAGTCACGATCTTCCAACATTGGCTGGATAGCTTCAAACACTCCTACCTCGTCATTTAAATAAACAGTTGTTTCAGAGTCTTCATCGTCTCCAAAATTACTTAAAAAAGTTGGAGCCATTGCAAAAATAACGAACAATAGGGGTGTGATAAAAAGCGAAATAATAAATGATTTATTTCTAGCATTTCGTTTAAACTCCCAATTAGCAACCTTCATACTATTACGCATTTGACCCACCTACTTCCTCTGCCAGATTTTTATCCGTCGCAATATCAACGAAAATTTCGTGTAAGGACACGCGATCCACGGAAAGCTCCTGTACGTCTAGTGAATCTGGAAGTTGTTTCAGCCAGTTGGTAACTTGTACGTCTTGCGTTAAGTATATAATCGAAATATCATCACTTTGCTCAACGCGAGTGACAGCTGGTAACTTTTCAAGGACGGATAAGTCATTTTTTCCTCGAATGGTACATTTAAAGTTGGCGTATTCTGTTTTAACTTCGTCCATTGAACCATAAATCACTTTTTGTCCACGGTTAATCATAAAGAGTCGATCGCACATCTCTTCGACTAAGTTCATTTGGTGTGAGCTTAGTAAAATGGCCGTACCATTTTTAGCTAATTGTTTAATTTCGTTTTTGAAAATTTCTTGGCTAACAGGATCCAATCCAGAAAATGGTTCATCTAAGATTAACAGTTCCGGTTCATGAATAATGGAACCAATAAACTGAACTTTTTGCCCCATACCTTTTGAAAGTTCTTCTACAGAAGCATATTCCTTCCCTTTTAGGCCTAGCTTTTCAAGGTAATCAATTGCTCGTTTTTTTGCTTTATCTTTTGGATAATCTTTTAAACTCGCAAAATAAAGAAGGACATCCATCACTTTGACATTCTTATAAAGACCACGTTCTTCAGGTAAATACCCAATTTTATGACGAGGTATTTCTGATCCATTATGGTTATGAAACGTCACGTTTCCTTTATCAGGATACATAATACCCATAATATTACGAATGGTCGTTGATTTACCCGCGCCATTAGGCCCTAATATTGCCATGATCTCTCCTTGGTGCACATCAAAGGAAATTCCTTTTAATACCTTGGTTTTCTTAAACCATTTTTCAATATTACTAACACTTAATACTTTTTCCAACACGCTCTCCCCCTTGTTATATTGTTAACATTAATGAAATGGTATCTTCTAAACTAAGCTGCTCTTTGTTTAACCAATTCAATTGATGTTGACTTAAATACTGTTCTAATTGAACTTCATTCTCCGTAACAATCGATTTACTACCTTTACGCTTCACTTCACCTGGTAATGAATCACTCGGAAGTGGGTCGACCATCCAATATTGAGTATAGGATTGTGTCAGCGAATCCTTATCTGTATGAGCGAGTAGGTCTCCGTCTTTCATAATAGCCACCATATCAGCTAACTTACGAATATCTTCGACTTGATGCGTGGCTAAAATGAGTGTCCGATCGTCATGTTCCATCCATTCCGCTAACAAATCTAATAAAATACTTTTTGAAACAATATCAATATGTGAGGTTGGTTCATCAAGAATCAAAATTGGAGTATTTCTTGGGATAGTTAAAGAAAGTAACAGTTTTTGTTGCATTCCTGGTGATAGACTTTTAAAGTTTTTACGTAGGTTAACGTCTAATTCCTTAACCATACGGTTGAATAACTTGTCATCCCAGTTTGGATATAAGCTAGCGATCAGCTCTTTTAACTGATTGCCATTAAACGGGTCATAGCCTAATTTATTCTGAGGTAAATAAGCGATTTCTTTTTGCCAATCTTGCGTTTCCTCTACATAACTTCCTAATATACGAATATCACCAGAGGAAGGTTTCACTAGGTTCATGATTGTTTTTATAAGTGTACTCTTTCCAGCACCGTTATTTCCGACTAGAGCTGTGACAATCCCAGGTTCAATGTTAATATTTATTGGTCCTAAATGAAAATCATCTCTTATTTTTTCAAGTTGGGTAACCTCTATAGATGCCTTCATAACCTTCCCTCCTGATCATTTAATATTGCGTTAAATAATTTGTTAATTTCTGTTTTACTGTAGTTATGCTGATAAGCGGTCTCGATGGCTGTCTTTAATGCTCTAACCACGGTGTCTTCTTTAATTTCTCGTTTGAGTGAAGAATGAATATTTGCAACAAATGTTCCTTTACCTTGTAAGGTTTTAATAAATCCTTCATACTCTAAATTCTGATAAGCCCGGCGTGTCGTGATGACACTCACCTCCAAATCTTTTGATAAAGCTCGAATGGAAGGAAGAGGTGTCCCAGTTTCTAATTGACCGCTAGCTATCAGAGCTTTAATTTGGTGTTCGATTTGATGATAAATTGGTTCTCTTGATTGTTCTGATAGTTTGATTGGGAGTTCCAAGGCGCCATCTCCTTCCTTAAATATCAAAGTCTTCTTTTAACAGTTTGTTTTCGGCATATTTAATCCAGATCCAATTTGAAACGGGGATTAGGATGAGTGAAAAAATAGACAACGCTAATGGATGTAGGTTCGCGATTTCAACCGATAAATTAATAAGACCATTATCATAGAAAATATAAGTTGGAATGGTAATCAATAACAAGGCTCCTATAAAGAAAATCGTAATCCAGATTAGCCGGACGGTACTAACATTACGATCTCCAACATCACTAGCTGGGTAGATCGCACTGCAGCTAAATCCTATACTGCTCCAAAACAAAGCAAAAGCGATATAAGATTCAAATGTAAAAATTCCATTAAAATCAGGAATAAAATAAAGCAGAGTAAATATAATCACTGACATCGGAATTAAGTTAATATAGAAGATGGCAAAACGACTTCTAATTAAAACCTCATTTTTTATAGGTAATTGATGGAGCATAAAAAATACAGGTGAAGCATAGGTTTGCTCGCTAATTTTTTGGTATTGAAAATCTTTTGGTATCGACCATGCATACCCGAATGCAAGAAACGTAATTAAGAAAATATCAATGCCAATACCGCCATCTTCTAATTGTGATCCAATTAATGAGCTTATAAATAGTATTAAAACTAATAAAGTTAATAATTGAATAAAAATTCGTTTAATCCACATAATTTTCCACTCAAATAGAGCGAGTTTAAATGCTTCTGACCACATATGTTGACCTCCGATTAACTGTTATACTGTTAATATCAATATACACAGTATACACACTTTAAAACTTTATGTAAACAGCTTTCTTTTAATTTAAGGAAATATCATATAGGATAGTCGATATGATTAAATAATTAAGAGGTGTTTGAAAATATGTCATCAAGATCATCCCATTGGAAATTAATACTCATGCTTGGCGCTTTCACGGCACTAGTACCATTAACGATAGACTTATATTTACCCGCTTTCCCGGAATTAGCAGGAGATCTTGGTACTTCGGCGTCGTTAATTCAATTAAGTTTAACAACTAGTTTAATAGGAATTGCTTTTGGGCAGCTTGTCATTGGTGCATTAAGTGATATTTTTGGAAGGAAAAAACCCTTAATCATCGCGATTTCTGTGTATATAGTGGCTTCCATTATCTGTGCGGTAGCACCAAACATTTGGGTGTTAGTTGTTGCGCGCTTTATCCAAGGCTTTTCAGGGGCTGGTGGAATTGTTATTTCCCGGTCCATAATTCGAGACCTTTATTCAGGTTCCGAGTTAACCAAAATGTTCTCCTTACTCGTTTTAGTAATGGGGCTTGCCCCAATTCTAGCACCTATGATTGGTGGGCAAATTTTACTCTTTACAAGCTGGCGTGGTTTATTTGTTATTTTATCAGTAGCTGGATTAATCTTAACGGCAGTGGCTATTTTGAGATTAAAAGAGTCATTACCGCTGAATGAGAGATCAGATGGCGGACTAAAGGCAACCATCAGTGTTTTTGTGCGATTGACGAAACATCGTCGATATATGGGCTTTGCACTCGTACAAGGTTTTGCATCGGCGGCGATGTTTGCCTATATTTCGGGTTCATCTTTTATTTTACAAGACATCTTTGAAATTTCTCCTCAAGCTTATGCCATGATTTTTGGGTTAAATGCCCTTGGGTTTATTTCTATGAGCCAAGTCGTTGGACGCCTATCTGGAATCGTTCATGAAGAGAAACTACTCATCACTGGGTTTATCATTGCGTTAACTGGTGGTGTGACCTTAGTATCAGCAGCCGTTATGCATGGAGGCTTAATCTTTGTTATCGTAGGGCTCTTCTTCATCACCTCTAGTACAGGTATGATGAATCCGACTAGCCTATCGTTAGCCATGCAAACACAAAATCGTAATGCAGGTAGCGCATCAGCCTTACTCGGCTTGTTTCAGTTCGTATTTGGTGGGACAGTGGCTCCTATTGTGGGTGTGTTTGGAACAAGTACTATTTTACCGTTAGCTATCATAATTTTAGTAAGTCAAATCTTAATTGTGCTAAGTTATATATTATTAGTGAAAACGAAGGAGGAGGGAAATGAATCTACCATATAAGGTTGAAACTCAAAACGGTACGGCAAAATTAGACGACCTAATTAAAAATGAAAGAACCGTTTTAGTTTTTACAAGACATCTTGGTTGACCAATATGTAGACAATTTCTCGCGCAGTTGCGTGAGCAGTATGAAGACATCGAGAGTGAAGGCTACCAGGTTGTGGCGGTCGCTCCATCTAAAGCAACATTTATAACACAGTTTTTAGATGCTTTTGGGCCTTATCCGTTTAAGATTGTTGGTGACCCCAATCGTGAAGCGTTTAACGGGATCGGTGCGATCACTCCGTCTAAAACTATGCCGATGGCTAAAGTGATGGTTGGAGTGGTTTTCGGGAAATTTAAGGACCTTATACCGAAGGACAAACAACAAGCCTCATTTGTTAAAAAATCTATGACCACTCAAGATGTATTTATTCAAGGTGGAACGTTCATTTTTAATGAAAATGGTAAGTTGTTATGGAAACATTTAGACGAATCACCTGAAAAACATGCGACAATAGAACAAATATTAAAAGTGATAAAAAGCTGACGAAATGTCAGCTTTTTTATTGTTAATTTTTGTGAATTTAGTATGATGGAGATGGCTAATAAAAAAGAGATTGGAGATGAAGGGATGAGGAACATTCGACGGTCAGAAAAGCTGTTAGTTTTGGGGCTTAGTATCATTTTAATATTTATGATTATACAAGATTGGGTTCCATTAGGTTCTTTGAATGATGTTCAAGCAATACATCAAGCAAAATCGTCTTCTGAGTTAATAACGACCACATTAATTGGAGTTGTACAGTTTCTCCTTCTATTAGGCCTAGTTTTAATTTTTATCGGCAAAAGATATCCAATTTGGGCAAGACTTTGGTTAGTGATTCATCAATTATCTATATTTATTGGCGTATTGTTTTCTTGGTACCTACCCTATTTCTTGGGCTATAAAGCAGAAGAAAAAGTAGAGGAATACCGAGAGATGTTCGGCGATACCCATTCATTTTTACCTGAGATGAATGGAATTGTGCCAAATACTTTTCATGTGGTATTCCATCTAACGTTATTATTTTCTATCGTGCTTTCAATCTATATATCGCTCACAAACAATAAAGAGAGTTCAAAGATTTATAAAAAAGCTAGTTAGATTTTATCGTTTTTTTCATTTAATCAGGGAAAAATATATCCTCTATCGAACAATTAAACGTTCTAGCAATATCAAATGCGAGTTGTAACGAGGGGTTGTATCTCCCTTTTTCTATTGAAATGATAGTTTGTCGGGAAACGTCTAAAATCTCAGCTAGATCATCTTGTGTATACCCGAATTCTTTTCGTTTGTCTTTTATGTTATTCTCCAAACTTTCACATCCGTTTCGAAGTGACGATAAATGATGTCCATATCATGATCATGATAAAAGATGTTAAATATTGAATTAACTTCATGGTTTCTAATTGGGCGTCAAAAAAACCTATGAAGATGATGATAAACAATAAAAATCCCATTATACCAAAAAAGCTATAAAATAAACCTCGTTCTTTAATCCGTTTTGTTCGTTCGTCATTCATTTTAAATTGTGGATACAAGTAATAAATACTCCACCCCATATAAGCCAAGCTAATCGTTATCATATCAATTCCTGCAGGGAAGTCACCAGCGTAAATAGTTGTAATTGAAATAAACACAGCATTGATCGTCATTAAAATGGCTAAAATCAGATAAACCGTCCTTGAGTTGTTTGATTTAAACAAAACAATCCCCTCCCAAATGTAAAGGTTACTTAACGTAAAGTTTACTTTACAATAAATGAGGTGTCAACTCTGTTTTACTGGACAATTACGTATTAGAATCCATGAATATTATGCGGAATCGAAATCAAACATTTATAAAACATAAATGATTCGTAAAGGACAAACTGGCTCTAATGTTAATTAAATATTTTGAATTTTTAGTTTAATGTTGTTAAAATATAATCAAGAGTAAAACTCTGTTGACTACATAATGGACACCATGAAAGCGTATACATTCGCAGAGTTCACTCCAAATTAAAATTATCAATAGGGAGGAATTATGAATGACGTATGCTTTAATGTCGTATGCTTTTCCGAACACAGATGGTGCTGTTGTGAATTTTAAAGACCGTTATGAAAACTATATCGGTGGTAAGTGGACCAAACCAGTAAATGGACAGTATTTTGAAAATGTAACTCCTGTAACAGGGAAACCTTTTTGTGAAATCCCACGTTCAACCAAAGAAGATGTGGAGTTAGCAATAGATGCTGCTCATGCTGCAAAAGATGAATGGGCGACAACATCTGTTGCTGAACGTGCAAATATGTTAAACAAAATTGCTGACCGTATTGAAGAGAATTTAGAAATGCTTGCGGTAGCTGAAACTTGGGAAAACGGAAAGGCCGTCCGTGAAACATTAAACGCTGATTTACCTTTAGCGGTGGATCACTTCCGTTATTTTGCAGGTGCTATTCGCGCACAAGAAGGTTCCATTGGTGAAATTAACAATGACACAGTAGCGTATCATTTCCATGAGCCAATTGGTGTGGTTGGTCAAATTATTCCTTGGAACTTCCCGTTATTAATGGCTACCTGGAAATTAGCACCAGCCCTAGCGACAGGAAACTGTGTCGTCCTAAAACCAGCTGAACAGACTCCTTCCTCAATTTTAGTTTTAATGGAATTAATTGAAGATCTAATCCCAGCTGGGGTTGTCAATATCGTAAATGGCTTTGGTCTTGAGACAGGTAAGCCACTTGCACAACACCCTCGTATTGATAAAGTTGCCTTCACTGGTGAAACGACAACAGGTCGTTTAATCATGCAGTATGCGTCACAAAACTTAATTCCAGTTACCCTTGAATTAGGTGGTAAATCACCAAATATTTTCTTTAAAGATGTCATGGACCAGGATGATGATTTCGTCGATAAAGCGATTGAAGGTCTCGTTATGTTTGCTCTAAACCAAGGAGAAGTTTGTACGTGTCCGTCACGAGCCCTCATTCATGAAGATATTTATGATGAGTTTATGGAACGGGCGTTAGAGCGTGTGAAAGCTATTAACACAGGTAATCCACTTGATCCAAATACGATGATGGGTGCTCAAGCCTCAAGTGAACAGTTAGAGAAAATCTTATCTTACTTAGACATTGGTAAGCAAGAGGGTGCTGAATGCTTGATTGGTGGTGAGCAAAACATTAAGGATGGTGAGTTCGCAGACGGTTATTATGTTCAGCCGACTGTTTTTAAAGGGCATAATAAAATGCGTATTTTCCAAGAAGAAATTTTTGGCCCAGTATTATCAGTTACGACATTCAAAGATGACGAAGAAGCACTCGAGATTGCGAATGATACGTTATATGGCTTGGGTGCGGGTGTTTGGACGCGTGATATTAATAAAGCTTATCGCTTTGGTCGCGGTATCAAAGCAGGTCGTGTCTGGACTAACTGCTATCATGATTATCCAGCACACGCGGCATTTGGTGGATACAAGATGTCTGGAGTAGGTCGTGAGAATCATAAGATGATGTTAAGTCATTATCAACAAACGAAAAACCTATTAGTGAGCTATAGCCCACAGAAATTAGGTTTCTACTAAGGTTAAATGAATAAAATGAAAGTAAGGGAGCCTGTTGATTAAGGCTCCTTTTTACAAAATTTAAGAAAGGTGAGATCTTTCATGGTTAAACGTGTCACAGCGACAGATGCCGCCTTGGGGTTAATCGAGCTACTAAAGGAAAAACATGGTCCGATCATGTTTCATCAATCAGGTGGGTGCTGTGATGGTAGCTCACCGATGTGCTATCCAGAAGGAGATTTAATGATTGGCGACCAGGATGTTTACTTGGGTGAAATTGGAGGAGTTCCATTTTATATCCATCGAAACCAATTTGAATACTGGAAACACACACAATTGATTATTGATGTAGTGGATGGAAGAGGTGGCATGTTTTCACTAGAAGGAGTTGAGGGCAAGCGTTTCTTAACTCGATCACGAGCTTTTACTAAAGAAGAAAATAAAGAATTACAATCATAAAAGGCCTTGCGCGCCTATGCGCAAGGCCTTTTTCGTATGAATTATAAAATAAGGCTTGTATAATGAGGCAATAGTTTTGCAATCCCTTAAAAACATACGTACAATATAATGAACAACGTACAAAAAGGGGTGATTTGCGGTGGAAGTTTTATTTTATGTAACGTCTCTTTTAGCTCTTACTATAGCCGCATTCCTGCTTTATAAAGGCCTGAATAAGCTATTTGTTCAAGGAAAAAACAATTAAATATAGAGGAAAACGAAGCGAGACATATTAATACGAAATAATGTAATCATTTGAATTTCTTATAAAAATATAGAATAATGGCTTTGAAACGAAATGTGGAGGTCGTAATATGAAGATCGAAATTTGGTCTGACGTTGTATGTCCTTTTTGTTATATAGGGAAAAGACGTTTAGAAGAAGCCATGACTCAATTTGGGCATAAAGAAGAGATTCAAATCCATTTTAGAAGCTATCAATTAACTCCAGATGCAGAAAAAAATATAAATCAAGATATACATGAAGTTTTAGCAAATAAGTATGGTATGCCATATGAAGAAGGTAAACGTATGAATGATCAAATGGCACAACAAGCTAAAACAGTTGGGTTGGAATTTAACTTTGATCAAGTGATTCCAACTAATACGGAAGATGCCCATCGCCTTAGTCATTTTGCCGATCAACAGGGTAAGATGTATGATATGATGGAACGTTTAATGCGAGCTTATTTCACAGAAGGTAAAGACGTTGGGAACCATCAAGTACTTTCGGATTTAGCGGAAGAAGTTGGTTTAAACCGTGATAACGTGATGGAAATGCTGGAATCATCCAAGTTCAAGCGCAATGTGAGTGCCGACCAACAAGACGCTAATCAAATTGGAGTGCAGGGGGTACCGTTTTTCGTATTTAACGAGAAGTATGCTGTATCAGGTGCACAACCAACGGATGTATTTCTCGATGTCTTAAACAAAGTTTATGAAGAAGAAAAAAACCAACCTAAAATCCAAGTCTTAAATGATAAACAATCTAAAACAGAATACTGTGATGATGGGTCATGTGGAACATAAACAAACTCCTCGGTTGTACCGGGGAGTTTTATTTATGCTTTATGAGACCATATAGCTTGTTTTAACGGTTCAAAACCACTTGCAGCTGTAGCCTCAGCGATCACTTCATATCCGTATTTATTAGGATGCAGCCTCCCGAAATTAAATAAATGCTCCCCTGCATAGATAAAGTAAGAATAAATATCGACAAACTGAGTCTGTTCATCTTTAAAAGATAGCAAAATATCATTAAATCGCTGTACCCAAAAATCACTATAAGATAAATGAGGAAATGGGTTGTATAATCCGATTAATCGAATGATATATGGAGTCGGGTGAAGTGATTTGAGATAATGGATTTCTGATAAGATGGACATCATATTGAGATAAAACTGAAAGGTGACTTCATCAAAAACGCTCGGGTTAAACGAATGCAAAAATGTCTCGTTAGCTTGTAATAAGTCATTTCCGCCGATTGTAATGGTGATGATATTAGCTGTCATTAACCGCGATTGGACTTTTTCATCTTGAATGCGGTATAACAAGTTATCACTCGTCAGTTTATTTTTAGCGAATACTTCAGTTCGGACTGGTAGCTGAAGTGTTTCAACTGCTCGTTGGGCATAGCGATTCACAAAGCCTTTAGAAAAATAATTACCAATTCCTACAGTTAGCGAATCACCAAGGGCTTTATATACGATAAAGTCGTTCATCCTTTTCCCTCCTCTAGGGCAATGGTAGGGGTGAGTTATCTAAGGTTTTGACCTACCATAAAAAGCTGCCTCTTATCATTAAATGACAGAAGCAGCGAGGAGGAATGGGTACTTACCATATCTTTAATAAAAGAATGGAAAGAAAATTCTCCTTAAATTAAAAAATGGGAAACGGAAACGCCTGAATCGACGGAAACGTCTTGGATAACCGTATCCATATTGTGGTCCAAATCCTGGTCCAAAACCGTACCCATAGCCTGGTCCGGGGCCATATCCATCTACACGATCTTGATCACCATAAGGCACCAGTAAAGTCACACCATCATCGTCATACTCATCAATGATCCCTTCGAACATTTGACCATCGATTGTTTCAGTCTGAACAAGGTATAGATGATGTTTGTGACAAGTATCAAATAAAGATTTCTTGTGATGATCTGCATTTCCCATATTTGCTTGCCCAGCGATGTTTTCATTAGGATGATTAGGGCCCATATGATGCATCATGTTCGGTCCCATATTATGTTCCATGTGACCACCCATGTTAGGCCCCATATTGTGTCCCATGTGATGAGGGTTCATGCCGTGATTCGCATTAGGCTGTTTATAATAGGAATGCTTATTAGAATCTTTTTGATACTTCATATTGTCATATTTGTCCTTTTTGTGTTCTCTGTCACCTTTAAATTGATCCATAATCTAACCTCCTTAGCCTTCATAGTTAAAATATTCAAAGCGTTGGGCAAATGTGCTTGGTGAATTTAAAAAGAAATCTATCCTTTTCCAAAAAAACGGGTTCAAATTTTGAATTATTTTGAAATGTAGTAACCTCATATTGAATAAGTTATGTACGGGTGTTAGAATATATAAAATTATTAAACTAAAATGCGATGAAGAGAAGAGTAAATGGAATCGATTCATAACAGAGAGCTCCAGATGCTGAGAAGGAGTATGAAAGTTTCATTGAAACAAGTCTCGGAGGATCACGTTGGATTTGATAAATGATAGCGTGACAGTTGCTCCTGTTATAGAGCTAGAGTATAAGCTTTTCGCTGTACTTGAAGAGGTTAATATGGCGACATATTAATGAAGTGGGGTGGCATCACGTAATACTCGTCCTCAAGGCAATAGGTCTTGAGGGCGAGTTTTTTTATTTTAAGGAAGGGGAGAAGTCATTGGTGATAAAAAATAAGTTAAAATCATGGAAATATCCTTCAATTTTATTACTGGGTATTGGGGTATCAAATATAGGTGAATGGATCTATTTTATTGCTTTAAATTTAATTGTATTGGATATGACGGGTTCACCGCTTGCTGTATCAGGTTTATACATCATTAAGCCATTGGCAACTCTATTAACTAACTTTTGGGCAGGAAGTGTTATTGATCGTTTGAATAAACGAAATTTGATGATTTTCCTTGATATATTTAGAGCTTCATTTATAGTTCTTTTGCCTTTTATGGACTCGATTTCTCTTATCTATTTAGTGGTCTTCATTTTAAATATGGCCAGTTCAATGTTTGAGCCAACTTCCATGACTTATATTACTAAACTTATACCAAAAGAAGAGAGAAAAAGATTTAATTCGCTTTATAGTTTAGTAACCTCAGGTGCCTTTTTAACTGGTCCAGCATTTGCAGGCTTACTGTTTGTTATTGGAACTCCAATCTTTGCTATTTACACAAACGCCATTACCTTATTTCTTTCTGGTTTACTTACGTTTCTAATGCCAGATTTAGAGGGACATACAAGCTCTCTAGCTACACAGAATAATGTATCAATAAAACTATTAAAAAAAGATTGGGATGTCGTCATGAATTTTAGCCGTCAACAAACCTATATCTTCATCATTTATTTTCTGTTTAGTAGTGTAATGGTCGTGATGGCAAGTGCAATTGTGTTAATATAAGTGTGTATGAAAGAGTAGCATTTTAAAAACGGAATGTAAAAACAACGCGGATGGTTCTGAAAACGTTCAGTATTTACGTATTTACGACGTAAATCATTCCAAAGGTGAGTGATAGCGCATAACTACTTCGAATATTAATAAATGGAGTAAAGAAATCTATGAAGGAAAGAGGTGATATTATATGAAAATTAGATACTTTTTACAATCTAAAGCTGTCTTATTTTGGTCTACTTTTTTCCCCGAATCCTATAAAAAATTTTCAATTAAAGGCACAATTGAAAAGAATGATTTACCAGCATCAAACACGTCGAAACCATTAAATTCGGCTAATGTAGCTTTGCTAACAAGTAGTGGTGTTCATCTAAATTCTGATCGACCATTTGATGTGGAGTCAGATGGAGATTATACGTTTCGAATAATTCCTGCACATTCCTCGGATCAGGAGCTGACAGCCACTCATTTATACTACGATACGAAAACAGCCAAAAAAGATATTTCAATTGTTTTCCCCCTTCAAACACTTAAAGAAATACAAAAAGATGGCATGATTGGTAGCGTCTCTAATCTAAACATTGGAGTTAATGGTGGTACTCTTAAACCAGAACCTCATGAGGACACAGCTACTCAAGTGGCACAGAAACTAAAAGAAGGTAAAGTTGATATATTATTGCTAACTCCTGGTTGAGGAGCTTGCCATACGGTATTGGGGCTGTATGCTCGCAAAGCAGAAGAAATGGGAATCACAACTGTGATGGTTACGTTAATTCCTGAGATTGGTGAAAGGTTAAAGATACCACGAACCTTATATGTTCCTTTTCGATTGGGGAGACCATGTGGAGAGCCGTTTGA
This sequence comes from Piscibacillus halophilus, assembly GCF_900110685.1. Classification (GTDB taxonomy): domain Bacteria; phylum Bacillota; class Bacilli; order Bacillales; family Alkalibacillaceae; genus Piscibacillus; species Piscibacillus halophilus. The sequence goes on along the minus strand of NZ_FOES01000005.1, from coordinate 44,345 downwards.
TTTAGAAACACGGAGAAAAGTGGTAGAAAAGATGTTGATTTTAGCCTTGAGTCCTTCGGGTACTCATGGAACATATTAATAGAACAAGACTATAGATATTGTTGAACCGTTTAGTTTTTGTATAAAACTGTACGGTTCTTTTTATTAAAAAAGCGCCGCGAACTTCAACATCTTCAACTTCCATTAAACGATCATTTAATTCCTGAACAATGGTTTCCTTTTCAGATGGTGAGATGCCTTGTTCTGGCGTCACAATCATTTCTGTATAGCGATTAAAAACATCTGGCATAATCGTCATTGGAATTTTACTGACTAAGAAACTTGAACCAATTAACATAAAAATGAACAGAGCCACAATAGCTAGGCTATGCATTTTTTTGCGAACAACCCAGTTTACAAGACGCCCGTAGAAACCTATAATCTTACCTTCATCTTTATTTTGCTTTTGATCTTTAATTTTTAAAAAACGATCTGCTAGTGATGGAATAATCGTAAATGCAACGATTACCGAACTAATTAAGGTAGCAGCGACAACTAGTGATAATACGATCATGAAGCTTCCGATATCGCCACCAACTAATCCCATTGGCAAGAATACCACAATAGTGGTTAACATTGAGGCCATAACAGCAGTTGCAACTTCTTTAACCCCTTTTAAAACGGCTTCCATCCCATGAATGCCTTTTTCTTTTTGACGGTAAATGGACTCTAAAATGACGATAGAAGAATCAACCATCATCCCAATTCCAAGCCCTAAACCAATAAGGGATAAAATGTTAAAGCTATAATCTAACAACCACATAGCTGTAAATGTTAGGAGAATAGATGCTGGAATTGTGACACCGATAATAATAGTGGCACGCACATTTCTTAAAAATATAAGGAGAACAACTAGCGCGAGGAGTCCACCAATTAATATGTTTTGACTAACTCCACTTAAAGCGTCCTCAGCATAATCGGCTTGAGAAACAACTTCAGTAGCGATGACATCTTGAAATAATCCTTCATCTTCCATTGCTTGAATTTCTTGACGTACGGCGTCAGCCATCTCGATCTGAGTAAAGTCTTTATTTCGACTGATTTGAACTAGCATAAAATCTTGTGACCCATTCTTCCACGCCATGGATTGCTGAGTACTATCTTGGATAGAGACATCAGCGACATCGTCCAACTCAATAAAACCAGATTCAGTTGGGACAGAAATAGATTCGATGTCCTCGAGTGATTGGATATTAGAAGGCCAACGCAAAATAGATGTCTGGTCTGCTTCGTTAAACTCACCTAATGTAGAATCCGTATTAGCTTGCTCAATGACAGATAGTAACGAGTGAGCATCTAAATTATAATCAGCCAGGGCATCCTGGTCAAAAGCGATTAAAACCTCTTCTTGAAAACCGCCTTCAAAAGACACATCATTGATTTCCGGCAAACTTTCTAGGCGAGGTTCAAAAGTATTTAAGGCGAATTGCGTCACTTCTTTTAAATCATCACCTGAAAGATCCATGAAAAATTCATAGCCTTGATCGGTACTTAATTGCCCAGACATAAAACTACTAATCTCATTAATTTCAGATGCCTTTGAATAGACGGAGGATTCAATGTCTTGATAAACATCGGATCCACGCCCTTCTTCTATTAAAATTTGAAATTGACTCATACCGTAGTAAGTGGTTGATTCAATCGTTTCAACCCCATCAATTCCTTCTAATTCTTGTTCAAGAGGGACCGTAATAGATCGCTCTACTTCAGTCGCAGGCAAATCATCTGCATAGGCATAGACATAGGCTGCGTCCAATTCGACATTAGGCAGTAGTTCTTGATCTAGTTTCAAGATGGCATAACCGCCAACTAAAAAAACTAATACAGTGACTAATCCAACTAAGATTTTTCGATTCAATAGAAATTCAATCAACTTCATTAGCTATCCTCCATAAATATTGACGTTTTGTTAATCCATATCAATTGTATGTTAAAAAACAATTGTTAACATTTGTCTTGAGGAGTAAATTTTTCTAAGTCTTAGGTCTGATAATTTTCATAATTCTATTTGTGTGTTAACTTATAATAAACTATAAGTCTAAAATAAGGTGGCTAATGAATGGGAGAACATAATCATTCGAACTACGAGGATCTTAAACTCATCAGTGATCAATTAGAAAAACGAAAATATGATTTGGCGAAGAAAATGGGCACTGATGAAGAGGTTACAGAAGAGCGTCTAGAAATCAGAGCTCAACTTGTAGGTTTTTTCGCTAAAGCTTGTACACCTGATTTTAAAGATAGCTTAGAACAAATTTCTAAGTGGGGTAAAAATACTGGTGACTGGGCGATAGAACGTGGGACGGATTTAAGTGATACGTTAGAAAAAGTATCATGTTTACGTTTAACCGTTTGGAAAGAGATTGAAGGGATTGCTTTAGAACAAGGTTTTTCAACTAAAACTATTTTTGAACTTATCCATAGGTTAGACCCATTATTAGATCAAGGAATCCATTCTTTTACATTAGCTTTTATAGAACAATATAAAACAAGAATCCAAGAAGCACATGATAACTTCTTAGTATTGTCTGCTCCTGTCGTTCCTCTAGGTAACGGAACTGCTGTATTACCTGTGGTTGGTAATATAGACACAGAAAGAGCTGAAATTTTACTAGATACAGCTTTAACAGAAGCAAATCGCCAAAGCCTATCTCAAATTTTTATTGATTTATCAGCAGTCCCAGTGATCGATACGATGGTCGCAAGCCATATATTTAAAATTGTAGAATCTATGGAACTAGTTGGAACGCATGCGGTATTAGTAGGAATAAGGCCAGAAGTTGCCCAGACTATGGTCAATCTCGGCGTGCGTTTCAAATCGGTTGAAACTCATAACACACTCAACCAAGCATTAATGCGAAAACGAATTTTTAATTAAAAAGTCCCTAGTTGGCTAATGGCTAACTAGGGATTACTTCGTAAGAATAGTTAATCATAGTTTCTTTAAAACCTAATGTCTCATAAAGTTTTATTGCGCTTGTGTTGTCAAGGTCAACAGCTAGAAAAACTTTTTCATTTGAGTTGTGCTTAGATTGAATTAATACATATTTTATAAGGTCGGAGGCAATACCTTGTCTCCTAGCAATAGGATTCACTGCGACATCTTCTAATCTAACAAAATTAGTTCCGTCAACATCATCCCATAGTATAGCTCCCATTAGTTGCTCACCATGTTCAATCAAAGCCGACTCCATCCCAAACTCATTTAACTCGTGCTGTAACCTTTCCTCGGCATTTTCCCAATTAAAAGCTTCTTTAAATAGTTCTGCTACTTTTGGTAACATTTTTTGGTCAGTAGGGAGAATGGGATGTTTAATCGAATAGGGTTGAATGTTTCTAAGATTAAATTGCATTTCCAACTGTTGGTGTGTACGTTTCCAACCAAGTCGTTGAAGGGCAGAGTTTGTGATTTGGTTTTTAGATGGAGTTGTGATCATCAGCCTAGAAAAAGTAGCTTGCTCTCGCAGCATTTCTAATATTTCGCTTACATTGTGTTCTGAATGTTCTTTCTCAGTAAATACAGGGCCAATGACATAGGCTTCATCATCACCGGGTTCAAATAAATATCCAGTAAACCCAATCGGATTCTCGTCACGTTCAATGATGAAGACGCAATTTTCAAGCGTATGATCATACTCAGCTATTTCAGCTTTTAGTACGTCCAAACTTTCAACTCTAGGATATCCAATCCACTGTTTTTCATTATCATAACTTAATACACATAAATCATGAATAAATTTATAATCTTGTTTATTAGGTTGTCTAGTTTTCATATTTTCCTCCGTATTTGGCCTATGTGCCATTATGTTGACATTCCTACAAAGAATAACGTAAATATCGCCACTACAATATTTGGCGCACCAAAGGTAAGTAGTTTTAACATAAATTGATGTCGGTTTTCGCGAAATTCTTTCGGCTCAGAATGGTAATTGGCTCTATTGCGGTCGCCACTTATAAAAGCTCCAGATAGAATGCCTCCAAATAATAAAGATCCCAACCCAGCAATGCCAGTAATAGAAAATGCTATATCCCAGTTATTAGTTACAAAACTAATGATGAGTGCCAAAAGAGCTACTGTCATTCCACTATATAAATAAGGCTTCAAATAATCACTCCTTAAATATTTGAAGTAAGAATATCTTCAATCAATCCCTCATGAGGTATGTAACCTTAATTTTTCAGATAATTATAAACATTGTATAATGTAAACAAACTATTAGCAAATCATGGAAAATGAGGTGTTGTTTTTGGATATTAGACTGTTCAATCATGAAAGTTATATGAAAGAGGCTTTGAAGGAAGCGGAAAAGGCTGGTGAGCGAGGAGATCTACCGATTGGTGCAGTGATTGTGCATGAAGGCAATATCATAGCGCGTGGTTCGAATCATATAGAGACGACTAATCATAATACGGCTCATGCTGAAATCGATGCTATTAATCAAGCTTCAAGTTACTTAAGAAAGCATGCAAGGGAATGTGTTATTTATTCGACGGTTGAGCCATGCGTCATGTGTTTACCTACCATTGTGATGGCTAATATTCGTCATATAGTTTTTGCGACAAAGGATCATTATATGGATACTGAATCATTAATTGAGAGTCATGATTATTTGAAGAAGCGCGTTCATACTTATATAGGTGGAATTCTTGAAGAAGAATCATTAAAGGTTATGGAGGAATATAACCCCAAGGCAGCTCGTGTGGTAAGAGGCGAATTTGTTTAGTTTTTGCAATTCTATTATACCATATTTTAGAAGAAAAAATTAGACTACTATTTGGCGCTAGAACCATTTACGATTGAGGAACACCATTATAGGAGGGGTTCTGTGTTAGGTTTACAAAAAGGTGAAGTGAAATTAGTTCCACACAACCCAGAATGGATAAAACAGTTTAATCAGGAAAAGGAATTACTAGAATCGCTAATTGGAGATTATATTTTAGGTATTGAACACATTGGAAGTACAGCAATTGAAGAGATTCATGCGAAACCGATTATTGACATCATGATTGGCTTAAAGCCATTAAATAATGCTAGAGATATAAGTTTAAGAACAATGCAAAAAGCTGGTTATTACCGTCTGAGAAAGCAAACTGTAGAAAATAAAGTTATTTTTGCGAAGTTTACTGCACTAGATTCAAATCGCCCTTTAAAAACTCACTATTTACATATGGTTGAATACGAGGGAGATTGGTGGAAGGAACATATCGCATTTCGTGACCGATTAAATGCAGAACCAAATCTAGCAAAAGAATATGAATCCCTTAAATTAGATTTAGCGAGCCAATATCAAGATGATGTTATGGCTTATGCAGAGCAAAAACTTCGCTTTATAAAATGTGTTATACAGTAGTATGCTTCTTTAAATCCTTCCAAGTAAATCTGGAAGGATTTTAAGTTTAATCGCTTATTTATAAGTTATTGTAAAAACAAGAGAGTTCTAGTGGTTATTTAGGGGCTAAATATAATTTTATAGGATTTAATCAAGAAAAATCTGAATTTAATAAAAATTTAAAACGTGAGACAATATATTATTAGTAAGATTAATTTTTTCGGGGGGTAATTTTTTAAATGAAGAAGATAATGTTGTTAGTGACGGCAGCATTCACCATAATGGTACTAGCTGCATGTGGTACATCAGGTGGGAGTGGTGATGGTAATACATATACAGTAGCTACAGATGCTAACTTCCAGCCGTTTGAGTATAAAAACCCAGATACAGGCGAAATGGAAGGGTTCGATATTGAGCTAATAGAAGCGATTGCGGAAGACCAAGGTTTCGAAGTTGAATTCGAAACTATGGAGTTTGATGGTTTACTAGGTTCTATGAGATCAGGTAAACATGATATTGGAATTGCAGGGATTTCAATTACAGAAGAACGTAAAGGATTCATTGATTTCTCAGACGCTTATTATGATTCGGGGTTAATTTTAGCAGTTCCCGTTGATTCTGATATCGAGTCAATTGACGATGTTTCTGGTTTAAATGTTGGGGCTCGTCAAGGCTCGACGAGTGAAGAATATTTATTAGATAATACAGAAGCTGAAGTGACAGCTTATCCAGAAATTGTAACAGCCTATATGAATTTAGAGCGAGGCCGTTTAGATGCCGTTTTATATGATTTGCCTAACGTGCAGTATTACATTAAAGAAAATGCAGCTGATAGCCTTAAAACCGTTGGCGATGTCATGGAAGGGCAACCATATGGAATCGCTCTACCAAAAGATGATAATCCTGAACTATTAGAATCAATTAACGAAGGTTTAGCAAATATTAAAGAAAACGGAACATACGATGAAATTTATGAGAAGTGGTTCGGTGAAGCGCCACCACAATAAGAGTTAATATAATAGCATCCATGAAAAACTAGAAATCATGCGTAACAAGTACTTCCTTGTTACGCTATTTTTAAAGGGGAGATCTAACAAGAATGATAGAAAACTTTTTAGATTCAGCATATGTAAAATCATTACCATATTTGTGGGAAGGCATTCAACTAACATTATATATTACGATAGTAGGTCTATTATTAGGGTTTATATTGGGAGCAATAACTGGACTTGGTCGCCTATCTAAAGTGGCGATATTTCGAGGGATTAGTACCGTTTATGTCGAGGTTGTCAGAGGGACACCGATTCTAGCTCAAGTGCTATTTATTTACTATGGTTTAACAGCCGTAAATATCGGTGAGCTGACAGCTGCTATTATTGCGATTATGATGAACGCAGGTGCGTATATAGCTGAGATTGTTCGAGGGGCCGTTTACTCTATTGATAAAGGGCAACATGAAGCGGGTCGTGCGATTGGTCTGACCGAACGACAGACGATGCGTTATATTGTTTGGCCACAAGCGTTCAAACGGATGATACCACCTTTAGGGAATCAATTTATAATAAGTTTAAAAGATACATCTTTATTTTCAGTTATCGCAGTTGGAGAAGTTCTCTATATGGCAAAACAGTACTATAATACAACATTTGAGATTTTTGAAACGTTAATTATGGTTTGTATTTTCTATTTACTCATTACTATTCCAACATCGATAATCTTGCGTAGAGTAGAAAGGAAGCTTGATGTATGATAACAGTTAAAGACTTGCATAAATCGTTTGGTGAACTAGAGGTGTTAAAGGGAATTGATGCCCAAATAAAAGAGCAAGAAGTGGTCTGCGTTATTGGCCCTTCAGGTTCAGGTAAAAGTACGTTTTTACGTTGTTTGAATTTGTTAGAAGATGTAACGTCTGGTGAGATAGAAATTGATGGGCAACAATTAACAGACCCGCGCATTGATATTAACGAAGTACGTTCACAAGTTGGTATGGTGTTTCAACATTTTAATTTATTTCCACATAAAACAGTATTAGAGAATATAACACTTGGTCCTATTAAGGTTAAAGGGGTCAGTGAAGGCGAAGCAAAAGAAATCGGTCAGTCGTTATTGAAAAAGGTCGGCTTAGCAGATAAAGAGAATGCGTATCCTGACAGTTTATCTGGTGGACAAAAACAGCGTGTCGCAATTGCTAGATCATTAGCTATGGATCCAAAGGTTATGCTGTTTGATGAACCGACTTCAGCTCTAGATCCTGAGTTAGTTGGTGACGTATTAGAAGTTATGAAGGATTTAGCGCAAGAAGGTATGACGATGGTTGTGGTGACGCACGAAATGGGATTCGCTAAAGAGGTGGGAGATCGTGTCTTCTTTATGGATGAAGGCGTTATTATGGAAGAAGGAGATCCAGTACAAATCTTCGATAACCCTCAAAATCCACGTACACAATCATTCCTTAGTAAAATTTTATCGTAAATCGGATAATAGTGTGGAATTCTTATAAACCCTCATAATTGCTCACAAAAAAGCTCTTCATTTAAAAATAAGTATTTCAATACAAAATCCCTTTTCATAAAGTATCTTCTTTCTATTGACTCTAACGTAACGTAATACTCTATAGTGGTAATTGAAGGAGGTGCAAAGTGATGGATATGAAGGTAAAAGAAGTGGCAGAATTGGTTGGTGTTAGTATTCGTACACTTCATCATTATGATCAGATTGGATTGTTGACCCCAAAAGAAATCACTGATTCTGGTTATCGACTCTATTCAGAAGAAAACCTTGAAACATTACAACAAATTTTATTTTTCAAGGAACTTGGATTCACCTTAAAGGAAATTAAAAAGATTATTAACAGCCCTTTATTTAACCGACAAGAAGCATTGATTTTACAACGAAAAATGTTGATTGAGAAACGAAAAAAAGTCGATAAAATGATTGAAACCATTGATAAGACGATTAAACATATGGCGGGAGAAATACAAATGACGAATGAAGAGAGGTTTGAGGGAATTAACGTTGGATTCAACCAATTTGAAGAAGAGGCTCGTCGCCGTTGGGGAAATCAATCTATTGATGAGATAAACGCAAAACTAAAGGGAATGTCCAAAGATGAACAAAATGATTTATCTGATAGATGGGATATGATCTTCAATAAACTTGCATGCCTTCGTAATCAATCCCCCGAATCCCAAGAGGTACAAGCAACAATTAAACAATGGTATGACTTTTTAAATGAAAATTTTAGTAAGTACTCTCTTGATGCCTTTTATGGATTAGGTCAACTTTATATTAATGATGAACGTTTCACAAAAAATATAGATCAGTATGGTGAGGGTTTAGCAAAACTCATGAGTGAGGCGATGGAGGTCTTTACGAATAATCAAATAAGAGGTGGTAGCAATGAAAATAATAATTGAGGATACAATTGAACAATACGATAAATTGTTTTCAATGGAAGAAGATAAAGAAAATTTTTATCGGTACTCAATGATGAAGCCTTTTGAAAAGATGTGGAATATGATTAATGTTCCATTAAAGGCTAAGCAACCTAATGGGTATGATGTAATAATGGCTACAAATATGCTTGGCTATCTTAATGTATCAGATACTCAAACTGGAAGACAAGCATTAGAAAGTTTAAAAGAAATTCAGGCTCTTCAAACAGCACATAGCACTTTGAATCATTGTATTGATTTTATTGAAAAAAATAATATAAATATTAATGCTGATGAATTGAGATTTGGTATGTATATAGCTGACCCGAAGAAGCTCGAATTACAAAAAGGTTATTGTGGTTTTGGAGGAATTCCAGGGTTTATTCAAGTATCTATTTACCCAAACTCCTATAATATTCCAAGGATTCCTGCTGTAATTGCACATGAATTCCATCATAATATCCGTTTTTCATATTTTGATTGGGATCATGGAGACGTTACCGTTGGTGATTACTTAATTATAGAGGGTTTAGCTGAGTCATTTGCAAAAGAACTTTATGGAGAAGATCTTTTAGGACCTTGGGTTACTTCTTTTGATAAAGAGGACTTAGAATATTCAAAAGAAGTTATAAAGGATGCTTTAGATATTAAAGGGTTTGCTGAGGTCAGCAGTTATATGTTTGGTGATACCATTGCAAAGGAACAAGGCTATCAACCTGTTGGCTTATCACCATTTGCTGGTTATGCAGTAGGCTACCATGCAGTGCAGTCTTTCATGGAAACCAATAATGTGGGGATAGAAGAAGCTACCTTACTTGGCACAGATGAAATACTAAGCAATTGTGGACTGTTTTCTAAATAACCTGTTTGTACTAATGAAGGCATTACTGTGATAGCTAAGTAATGCCTTTCTTATTTAACTGCAATTCATATGATTTTCTTATTAAATGCTCAATAAAACAAAGGGAAATGAAATAATGACAACTAATATGCTCAATCTACCAAGTTTTAAGATTATTGATATGAAGGAGAGTGAATATGATTATAGGTTCTTAGTTGAGACTACATTGCCACCTCCTTCTTATTGCCCAAAATGTGGTACGGTTGCTAATCTATATAAGCATGGTAAAAAGGAACAATTATTCTTTGATTTGCCGATGCACGCTAAACGAGTTGGCATCTTCGTTAAAAGACAACGTTACAAATGTAATGAGTGTGGGGCTACATTCTTTGAAAGTCTTCCAGATATAGATGAAGGCCGTTCTGTTACCAATAGGCTAATTAATTGGATTCAAGAAGCAAGCCTTGTAAAAACGTTTACCAGTGTTGCAGAAGAGATTGGCGTTGACGAAAAGACTGTACGAAACATCTTTAATGACTACGTTGATGAGCTTGAAGCTCAAACTGATTTTAGAACTCCTAAATGGCTTGGTATTGATGAAGTCCATTTACTTAAAAACTATCGTTGTGTCATCACAGATGTTGAAAACAAGTCAGTAATTGACATCTTACGCAAACGCAATAAAGATAATGTTATCAGTTATCTTTCAAAGCTCCAAGACATTGATAAAATTGAACTTGTAGCAATGGATATGTGGAATCCTTATAAGAGTGCTGTTAACACAGTGATACCACATGCCAAAATCGTAATTGACAAATTCCATGTCGTTAAATTAGCCAATGAAGCCTTAGAGAAAATCCGAAAAGCTAACCGTAAAAATATTACAGCCAAAGAACGTAGACAACTTATGAGAGATCGTTATGTGCTTCTTACAAGGAGTAAAGACTTAACAGACTTTGATGACCAGATAAAGCTACAGGTATGGACTCAGAACTTTCCATTACTCGGACAGGCTTATGAACTCAAAGAGCAATTCTTTGACATCTATGAAGCTGAATCAATCAACGATGCCTATATACTCTATCAAAATTGGGTTTCAAATGTACCTAAAGAATTAATGACTTATTTTGAAGATCTGATTAGGGCTATGAATAATTGGGAAGAAGAAATATTCAACTATTTCAATTCTCCTATTACAAACGCTTATACGGAATCCCTCAATCGTTTAATTAAGACAATGAACCATGTTGGTCGTGGTTATTCTTTTGAAGCCCTTAGAGCAAAGATTTTGTTTACTCAAGGCTATCGTAAAGTTAAAAAGAAAAAGAAATTCAAAGAAGTTGAAGTTACTTTTGGAAAAATGTTACCCGATCAATTCCCAAGTTGGTCACAAACTGGTTATGAATGGGTGTATGAAGAAATTTATGGTGCTGATTTTTCCACACTGTCTAAGGCTATGGAAGAGGGTACTTTTTAACCCTCTTTCCACACTATTTTCCGATTACCCAATTTTATAACCTAAGCTAGCCGATCCATTTTTCGTTGCTCGGTAAAATCAAACCACTGTTTGTCGCTACCGGGGTTGTTGGCATGATGAATCACACAACGGATTTGATCTTCTACACAAGGGTCTATTCGTTCGCCTACAATCTCTTCAAACCAATCGAAAAGGTAGGCGGGATCATAATCTTTAATTTCTTTTAATGAGTAAATATTTAAATAGTGTACAAGGTTATAAGCCATTCGGTAACCGATAGAAGGAATTTGTTGGAATATCGCAAGACCTGTGATGTATTTGGCTCTTTCTAAGGTAACCTGAATGGCTTTTGCTAATTCTTCAGGACGAATTAAATGTAGGTCACCAAGCCTAATTTTGGCCATGCGTAATTTTTGGCGCTCTACTTCGGTAAGGTCTAATTTTGTGGACATGTTACCACCTCGTTTTTTGAAATGACAAAGCTTAATTTTATTTTATCATGAACCACATTGCTCAACATGATAATATGACTCTGAGTCTATCGCCATTCTTCTATCATTACCTATATTATCCTTTTTTCCCGTTTTAACACGAAAATAACCGAAATTAAGTTATTTAACCAAATAAAAACCCCTTAGGAAAAAGGGGTTAAAAAGTTGTCGGAACAGGACCAATATATTCAGCATTTGGTCTAAATATCGTATTGTTAGAACGTTGCTCCATAACGTGGGCAGACCAACCCACTATTCGACTCGCGGTAAATGTGGCAGTGAATAGTGACGAATCAATGTTTAATGCTTTCATGACAGCTGCCGCATAATACTCAACATTTGTGTAAAGATTGCGTCCAGGCTTTAATTCTTCTAGTGTTTGAATCGCAATGTCCTCAAGCTCCAAAGCTAAGCTAAACCATTGATCTGCTTTTGGGTTTTGCTGGAGGATTTCTTTTAAGGCCTCTGCTCGAGGGTCGAGTGTTTTATAAACACGGTGGCCGAATCCCATTAGCTTTTCCCCGCGTTCCATTTTTTCACGAATCATCGATTTAATATTGTTGGAATGAGAAGCATCATTTAATAGCTCTATGACACCAGTTGGAGCCCCGCCGTGTAGTGGGCCTTTCATGGTTCCAATGGCAGATGTCATAGATGATGCGAGATCAGACTCTGATGAAGCTGTTACTCGTGCTGAAAAGGTCGAAGCGTTTAATCCGTGTTCCATCGTTAAAATCATATAAGTTTCAAGTGCGTGAGTGAGTTCTGGTTTTGGGTCAATACCAGTCGCCATGTAGTAATAATAAGCGACGTGGTTAAGGTCTTGGCGAATAGTTGGGAATTTTTTCGTACCTAGACTGTGTAATCGGTAAGCGATGATGGCTGGTATGATGGCAGTTAATCGAATAGCGTCTTCCACCGTCGGGATCTCTGGTGAGTTCAAATGTACAGATGAGATACTTGTACGTAAGACGTCGAGTATTCCCAATTCTTTAGGTAAGTTTTCAATGATGTTTTTCATATAGTGAGGAAGGTTGCGATGCGTTTTAAACTTTTCTTCAATCCACTGTAGTTCAGACTCATTCGGTAATGTTCCATACCACAACAAATATGCGACTTCTTCAAACGAGTGATTCATGGATAAATCTCTCGCGTCGTAGCCTGCATAGATGAGCTTACCTCGTTCACCATCGATCATGGATAATGTCGTTTCCGTGCATGTTACGCCTTTAAGTCCTTTATAAATCATGTAAATCCCTCCTTACATTGTCTACTATAATTATATGAGGTATGATTGATTAATAAAATTAAATGTTATTAATTAAATTAATTATGATTATTAATTAAAGGGTGTGAAGTATGGAGTTGTCTTGGATGAAAACCTTCGTAACAGTCGCAGAGACAGGAAATTTCCGTAAGGCATCGGAAAGACTTTATGTTTCCCAACCAACCGTAACGGTTCATGTCAAATCATTGGAGAAGGAACTTGGGGTTACTTTGTTTGAAAGAGGCAAACGTTTTGTCCGTTTAACAGAAGAAGGAAGGGTCTATTTACCGCATGCTCGTCAGTTGTTAAAGTTTCATCAAGATGGGTTAAACAATATTCAGTCTTACACACAAGGATATAGAAAGAGCTTGAAACTAGCGATTTCTCCACTCATTGCTGATACGATTATGCCTTTTGTTTTGAAAAAATATTTAGAAGAGAACCCAGAGGTCGAAATTTCCGTGGAAATTATGGAGTCTAATCAAATTGAACAAGCTGTCCTTAAAGAGGACGTGGATCTAGGGTTTACGTTACTTGAAACGAGACAAAGTTTATTGCATCAAGAGAAGTTGTATGATGATCCTGTAGTTTTCTGTGTCCCGCATGATGGATTAGATGCAGAAATAGCTCCCGCCTTCGAAGTTGAACAGTTATTAGAAGAGTATTACTTACTAACGCATAACCATCCCGTGTACTGGGATTCGTTGCTTACGCAAATTAAAGCTACATACCCCAAAACGAAAACGATGAAAGTGTCGCAAAACCATATTACGAAACGGTTCATTATTAGTGGACTTGGCGTGTCTTTTCTACCTAAATCAACCATACGCAGGGAAGTGTTAGAAGGAAGAATCCTTCAGATTGAAACCCCTCATCTAAACCTTCCTAATGTAAGTGCTTATGCTGTAACCAAATACCATCACAGTTTAGAGGTTGATTTTATCCAATTCGTTTCACAGTTTCATTTTCAATGAAAAATCCCGCCTCAGCGGGATTTTGCCATTTTAATTCATTTCAACAACATAAGAGGTTAGCTCTTTTATTTTTCCAGATTTATGACTACTCAATCTATAAACGTCACAAAAGCCAAACTTTTTATGTTCGCCTTCTTTCGTTGTGAACGTAATGACGCCATTAACGGATGCAGCAGTCCCATGAGTGATCGTATTATAAATGGTTAACTTAAACGTGTCGTTCGTTTTGACACCACCTAGTGCTTCACGAAGGGCCTCTTTACCTACAATCATATCGTCACCAACCATTTCCCACCGAACATCATCTGTTACACTATCTAGAATAAAATCCACATCACCTGTCATAAACGCCTGATTGAATTCTTCGAAAAATTTCTGCCGTTCAGTTGCCATACGATCACTCCTTTTCGAAATTTTTTTATTATTTAAGTTTAATCTCCGGAGAGGACTATCGTCAAATGAAAGAATTCATTATCTAATTTTTAGCGTTTATTCTCTAAATCTAAGAATTTATTATCCATTTTTTCAGATTTATTATCTAAATTTAAAAACTTATTCTCTATTTTTAAGGATTTATTATCTTAAAATCTATTTTTATTATCTAATTAACAAAGAATATGATCCAATTGATTCAAGTAATCTTTTAAAACATCTATGGAATGCGAGGGGTGTTGATCTTTTAGCTCTAAGCCATGGTTGGCACCTTTTATTAAAGTTAATCTCAAGCTAGAGTTATCTTTAATATCGTTAAATCGATCTTCGATATAACAGGGGTCTTCATCGCCAATTACAATAAGCCCTCTGTAGTCGGTTTCTATTAATTTTTGATAGACATCATCTCGCTGCAGGAGTGGAGTGAGCCAAATAGAATAGCTGGGTTGATATTCATCTATAATATGTGATAATGCTAAGGTTCCAAGTGATTTGGCACAAAAAATAATCTCTTTATAATTAGACACTACTTGATTAATTACCTGGCACACGTCTTGGCTAAATCCGGTCGCCCCTAACGCCTCAAATTCATTTTGAGTATAGGAATAATTGACGTGTAACACATCATAATCTTTTTCTACAAATAAACTTGTTGAATAATAAAGCCACGGTGCTTGTGCAGTGTATCCGGCTCCAGGTAGCACAATCACGAGTTGGTCACTCTTTTGTGTGATTAAAGTGTACTGAATCGTTTTGCCATTCGATTTAACATCCTTTTTTAAAAATTTCATAATCCCCAGCTCCCTTTTAGACAACATTATACTCCATTTTGGAAAATTTTAGAGCCTTTAAAAGAAGGTTTTTTATAATAAAAATAGAAAACAGTTATTGAGAACTTAACAAACAGGAGGTCGCTATGTCACAACCAGTTGATTTAGGAAATGATATGACGTTGATAGATTTGTTTGATTTAGGAATGCCAGAACGGACAGGGTCTTACATTATTCACTCAGAAGAATTAACGATAGTTGAAACAAGTGCTAGTCCGTCTGTGCCTTATTTATTGGAAGGTCTAAAAGATTTAGGGGTTGATCCCAAAGATGTAAAACATATTATTGTGACGCACATTCATTTAGATCATGCAGGGGGTGCTGGACTTTTTCTAGAGCATTGCCCAAATGCGAAGGTGTATGTTCACCCTAAAGGAAAACGTCACTTAGCCGATCCGACAAAGTTAATCGCTGGAGCTCGAGCTGTTTATGGAGATCAGTTTGATGAATTATTCGATCCAATCGTTCCGGTGCCAGAAGACCGGTTAGTTGCGAAAGAGGACGGTGATACATTAGACATTGGTGATAGAGTACTGACGTTTTACGACTCTCCCGGTCATGCAAAGCATCACTTTAGTATCTATGATTCATTAAGTAATGGAATTTTTACAGGAGATACCATTGGAGTCTATTACCCACAAGCAGAAGGGCTTAACTTCGTGTTGCCGTCCACATCACCGAATCAGTTTGACCCTGATGCTATGCTGAATTCACTTAAGAAAATCGAGAACTTAAACGTAGATCAAATTTACTTTGGGCATTACGGACGTTCTCGTGACCCTAAGCATGTTTATGAGCAAATCCGTTTCTGGCTGCCTCGTTTTGTTGAAGTAGGGGAGCAAGTGTTTAAAGAGAAATCGGAAGCTTCATTTGAAGAAAAAACTGTTGCCGTAACAGAGGGTTTGAGCCATATTGTGACAACACATTTGGTAGAACAAAACGTTCCGAGCAATCATAAGGTCTATAAATACTTGAATTTAGACTTGGAAGTATGTGCTATGGGAATCGTGGATTTCCTAACGAAAAAACAAAAGGTATAGGTTACAAGACAAAACTAAAAATTAATTAGACAAATCTTGATATGATCTAGACAATAGGTGGCCCGTAGCAATAAAAATAATGTTAAAAAAATATTGACATCAGATAAAAATCAGATTATTATGGAAAACATCACAAAATAATACGAAACACATTCTTCTTATCCCGAGAGGTGGAGGGACTGGCCCTAAGAAACCTCGGCAGCGGATCTGATTCGATCAGATACTGTGCCAATTCCAGCAAGCACTTATAAGTGTTTGAAAGATAAGAAGAGCTGGGATACATACATGAATGCAACCCTCTCTTCTTATCTTTTTTGGATAAGGGGAGAGGGTTTTTAATGTTTAGGAGGAACTTACATGATTCGTTTTGATCAAGTTACCAAGACATTCGAGCATGAAGGGACATCGTTTAAAGCGGTTGATCAAGTCGATTTGGACATTCAGAAAGGGGAAATCTTTGGAGTTATAGGGTTTAGTGGTGCTGGTAAAAGTACGCTAGTCCGTTTAGTAAACCAATTGGAACGTCCAACTTCAGGTCAAGTCAAGATAGATGGTCAAGACATGTCCCGAGTATCAGCAAGTGAACTTCGAAATATCCGCCGAGATATTGGAATGATTTTTCAACATTTCAACTTACTTGAAACCAAAACCGTATACCATAATATCGCGTTTCCGCTCACGCTTGCAGGTACACCAAAACGTGAAGTCAAAAAACGAGTCGAGGAGATCCTAGAGTTTGTAGGATTAACCGATCGTGCGAACCATTATCCGGATCAATTGTCGGGCGGTCAAAAACAGCGTGTCGGTATTGCGAGAGCACTGGCTACATCACCAAGTATATTATTGTGTGATGAAGCAACATCTGCCCTTGATCCAGAGACAACCAAGTCTATCTTAAAGTTGTTAAAAAAGGTGCGAGATGAATATAACATCACGGTCTTAATTATCACCCACGAGATGAATGTCATTAAGGAAATTTGTGATCGAGTGGCGGTGATGGAGAACGGAAAAGTTGTCGAACATGGATCGATTTTTGACTTATTCTCTCAACCTAAACATCCAACAACACAAAAATTCGTTCAAACCGTGATGAATGACGAAATTCCAGAGTCTATATTAAAAGAAGTTGAGGCCCGTCATATATATCGCGTCACCTTCAGAGACGGTTCGGCAAGTCAACCCGTTTTATCAAATGTGGCCAAACATTTTAATGTAGAGGTGAATGTTTTGTATGGCCAAATTACTGAGTTACAACAAACTCCTTTTGGAAATTTAATCGTTGAGTTACAAGGTGAAGATGAGGAGATTAATAACGCCTTACAACACCTTGAGAAACAAGTCATTATTCAGGAGGTAAAAGCCGATGGACGTTAGTGTTTTAGAGCTATGGCCAAGAATTGTTGAAGCGACGAACGAGACGATATTAATGGTAGGAATTTCGTTATTGTTAGCTTGTTTAATTGGTATTCCATTAGGAATTGCGCTCGTTGTCACACGTGAAAATGGATTAATGGAAAGCGGCCCAGTCTTTAATGTATTAAACGTTATTGTAAATATCTTTCGTTCCATTCCGTTTATTATCTTATTGGTTGCGATATTACCAATTACCAGATTCATAGTCGGAACTTCAATTGGAACGGCAGCTGCCGTAGTGCCATTGGTATTCTTCTCAGCTCCTTTTGTCGCAAGGCTAGTTGAAAGCAGTCTTTTAGAGGTCAATAAAGGAGTGGTTGAAGCGGCTCAAGCTATGGGAGCCACAAACTGGCAAATCATTTTCCGAGTTCTTCTGCCTGAGGCGTTGAGTTCAATCGCCTTAAACTTAACCATTGCCACGATTGGTTTAGTCGGAGCATCTGCAATGGCTGGATTCGTTGGCGGTGGAGGTTTAGGAGACTTAGCTATTTCATATGGTTATCAACGATTTGAGACAGATATCATGATTGCGACAGTGGTTTTACTCGTTGTGATCGTCCAAATCGTTCAAATGATTGGAAATTATTTATCTAAAAAACTACGAAGATTATAACCTAGGGGGAATATAACATGAAAAAGTTCATAAGTATGACATTAGCATTTATGGTGACTACTTTTATTTTAGCAGGGTGTAACTCAGGAGCAGATGAGACTGTTAAAGTAGGCTTAAACGGGTCCGGAATTCCGATTTGGGAAAAGGTAGCTGATTTGGCTGCTGAAGAGGGAATCGAATTAGAATTAGTGGAATTTGCTGATTACGTTCGTCCGAACTTAGCTTTAGCGGATGGTGATGTGGACATTAACGCTTTCCAAACAGTGTCTTACTTTGATGCTTTCATTGAAGAGCATGATTTAGATTTAGAACCTATTGCTACAACGATAATTGCTCCAATGGGTATTTACTCAGAAAAATATGAGAGTGTAGATGAGATTCCTGAAGGTGGAAAAGTAGCACTTCCAAAAGAAGCGACTAACATGGGGCGTGCGTTATTGTTACTAGAACAAGCCGGTCTCATTGGCTTGCCAGATGACTTCGACGGCAATGGAGATCTAGATAAAATTGAAGAGAATCCTAAAAATCTAGAATTTGAACCAGTTGTAGCAGCTCAGACCCCTCGTGTATTACCAGATGTTGCAGTCTCTGTCATTAATAACGGTATTGCAGTTGAAGCAGGATTTATACCAGTAGAGGATGCTATTTTCAGAGAGGATGATACAGCAACACCATACATCAATATCATTGCGGCTCGTGCTGATGAAACGGACAATGAAGCATACCAAAAAATAGCTGAAATTTACCAAACAGAGGAAGTAGCAGACCATATTCGTGAAGTATATGATAACTCGCTTATTCCAACATATGTTGAATTAGAAGAAATTGGGTGGTAATAGTATAGGTTTTCCAACCAAACATGACTTATGACTTACGCTTTGATAACAAAAAAGGAAAAAATAGTCCAAAAGACCCTTAACCTAGGGTCTTTTTTTGAGGATTTAGATTTATAGAAAAAAATTCCTAGTTTGGTAACATGGTAACTAGAAGAAGCCGTAAACCCTTTAGTATAAAAGGTTTATCTTGAATTTAAGGTATTTTTCCTGGAAATTTTATAGTAGTCAAAAAGGTGTAATTTATGCAGAAGGAAGGTAAGAGGAGTGCTGGAATCTAAAAGAAAAGCAATTATTTTTCTAATTTTAGCCATTTTATTAGCAGCTACATCAGGTTATTTAATCCTACAAAAAGTCCAATCGTTAAACAATGACCTCGGATCTTTTGTCACCGTCTATAAAGCTAACGGTGAAATCTCATCAAGAAAAATCATCACACCCAACGATGTTACAACTGAGCAAATACCCCAAAGATATTTAAGAGATGAATACATAACTTCAGATGCTGAATTAAGGAACATGGTATCACTTGTTCCTCTTTCAGAAGGGGAAATTATTACGAACAGTATGCTGAAAGAAGCGTCTGCGATTACAGATGAGAATACAAGGATTATATCACTCATACAATCTGAAAAAGTTTATTTTGATGAAGTCCTTGCTCCTGGAGATCGAGCCGACATTATCGTCTCCCATGAATTTGATGATGAACCTGTAACTGAAATTTTTATGGAGGATGTTAGTGTCATTCAAACAGCGAATCAAAGTGGAGATTTTGCTGGGGCTCGATTAGAAATCCCATTTGATAGAGTTACAGAACTCGTACACTTACAAAATTATGCAGATAGCTTAAGAGTCGTAAGAGCAAATGTAAGTGAGAATGAGCCGTCTGGAGAAGTTGAAACACCACAAGATGAATCAGGTGATGGGGAAGAAGCCGAAAATGAAAATAATAATGAAGAAAATGATTCAGAAGACGAATCAGATGAAGACTAGTAAATGAATCTTGGAGGAGACCTATGGATAGAGTTAATGATTTATTTGTAATAGGTAATCACCCTGAGCTTAATGAGACATTAGATGAACAATTAAGCAATGAATTTAACCTTAGTTATATCACAACAGCCGAACTTAAAAAAATTGAAGCTCAGATTATTATAGTCGTCAATCAAGATGATTCGACGGCAGATTTGGTTCAGGCCGTATTAGCTGAGAGCCCGAGTGCTTCTATTATTTGTGTGAATGGAGAAGAAGACTTTGATTTATTAAGAGGCCTTACACGAATTGGTGTGACAGACTTTTTTGTCTTACCTGGAGAAGAACTCATTTTAAAAGAAAGGTTAGAAGAACTAGCTAGAGAACATGCTCAACGAACCCTTTCCTTAGATGACACGGGTGGTTATAAGCGAGGTGGAGGTAAAGTCTTTGCTTTTTACAGTGGTTCAGGAGGGTCAGGTAAATCCCTCATCAGCACGACCTTTGCCCAAACTCTAAAGCTTGAATCAACCGCGAAAGTCCTGTTCATCGATTTGAACCTTCAGTATGGAGGAGCAGAGACTTATTTAGGTATTGAAAGCAATCGCTCGATGATTGACTTGATTCCTGTCATAAACGAGTTAGGGGAGCATCATATACGAAATGTCTCCGAGCGAGAATCACATTCAGAATTAAATGTTCTGGTAAGTCCTAAAGATGCCGAATTAGCAGAGAGAATTACGGAGGACTTTGTATTAAGGTTATTGAGAGCTAGTAAACGTAATTTTGATTTTATTATCATTGATTTGCCTATATGGATGGATGAGCGAACACTTATGGCATTAGAAGAATCCGATTTAATTTATTATGTAATGGATATCAATACTGTCTCCATGCGCGTTTTAAAAAGTGTTGAAAGCTTATTCACCAGACTGGGGATCAATCCTAAAGATAAACTCGAAATGGTTATTAACTTCAAAGGTAAAGATACTGAACTAAATAAGAAAGACTTAGAACGTTTTGTATCATACCCTGTTGCGACAGAAATCCGCCGAGATCAGAAAAACATTCAAGCTAAAATTAATCATGGTGAGCCGTTACGAAAAGAGCCTAAAGAGAAAAAGCTGTCGCCATTTGTAAAGGACATCAATAAATGGGTTCATTCCATGCTGAAATAAAATATAGGGGGGTGAGAGGATGTCGCTTTTTCAAAGAGAAGCTAAAGAGAAGCTAGAGCAAGAATTTGATTCTGAACTTAGGTCTAATTCAGGTTATATAGAAGAATTAGTCGAACACTATAAATCGCGATTATTAACGGAAGTGAACCTTGAACAGATTACTAGTTTAAGCGATTCAGATAAACGTTTAAAAATCGAGCGTTTCGTCAACCATTTTATGGCAGAAGAAAAAGTCGTCATCCCCAAGCAGGATAAAAAACGAATGCTCTCCATGTTAATTGACGAAAGTGTTGGTTTTGGTCCATTAGAACCATTATTAAAAGATGATGATATCACAGAGATCCTAGTCAACTCCCCTAAAGAAGTATATGTAGAAAAAAGAGGTCAACTTGAGAGGGTCAATATTTCATTTAAAGATGAGGATCATGTTCGACATATTGTCGATCGGGTAGTGGCCCCTCTTGGTAGACGTATAGATGAAAGTTCCCCAATGGTAGATGCTAGATTACCAGACGGTAGCCGTGTAAATGCGGTTATTAATCCAATCAGTTTAGGAGGTACTCTTTTATCCGTTCGTAAGTTTCGCAAAACACCATTTACGATGGATGATTTACAAGAGTTCGGCACTTTTACAGATGAAATGTCAGCTTTTATGCAAGCTTTAGTCAGAACGAAATTGAGTGTTTTGATCTCTGGAGGTACTGGTAGTGGTAAAACAACATTACTAAACGCATTAGCAAAATCAATCCCAACAAAAGAGCGAGTCATTACCATTGAAGACTCAGCCGAACTTCGTCTAGAACGACCTAATGCTGTTGGAATGGAAGCTCGCCCACCAAACGTGGAAGGTGAAGGGGAAATAACCATCCGACAACTCGTCAAAAACTCCTTAAGAATGAGACCAGATCGAATTATCGTAGGTGAGGTTCGGGGGTCTGAAGCTTTCGATATGCTTCAAGCAATGAACACAGGTCACGAAGGTTCTTTAACTACCGTTCACGCCAACACACCAATCGATGCGATCAATCGTGTAGAAGGTATGGTTGTCATGGCTGGTATGGACTTACCTACTGGGGTTATACGTGATTATATCACTGGAGCATTAGATTATATTATTCAAGTTCAAAGGCTCACCGACGGAACACGTAAAATCATGAATGTATCTGAAGTTGAAAAGACTTCGAGCGGAAAGATTGAGGTAAGAGACATATTTAAATTCCAACGCACTGGAATGGATGAAGATGGGAATGTAATCGGACATTTCACGGCAACAGGAATTTTACCTAAATGCTTACCTCATCTTAGAGTACATGGGATTGAATTTCGACCGTCTATGTTTGAATCCAAGGAGGGGTATAGCGATGAATATAACCATGTCTATACTCTATAGTTTATCCATACTAACTTTACTTATTGCAGGGTATTACTTCCTTGGTTATAGGTCTCAGAAGAAAGAATGGAACCAGAAAGTAAAAAAATGGTTTCCAGAAGAAGAGCGTAAAAGTTTTATTAGTAAATGGGGAGATCGATTCGATGAAAGAGAATCTTCCCAAGCCCTCAGAGATAAGCTACATAATGCGAACTTGAAGCTTTTACCCTCTGAATATTTAGGGATATTAATTGTTGGTTACATGACATTATTTGTCATGATGTATTCTATATTTAGCATGCCATTTAATTTAAGTTTGTTACTCCCGATTGGAATCTTGTTTATTGCCAATTACCTATTATTCTATTTTAGGAAAAACAGCTATGAGGCAAGGTTCAACGAACAGTTAAGTGAAGTCTGCCGAATACTTGGTAACGCGGCTCGCTCAGGGCTAACAGTAAACCAGGGAATTGACATTGTCGCTAGAGAAATTGATGGGCCTGCGGGAGTAGAGTTCAAACGAATCTCTAATGAACTTAAGATGGGTGTCACATTAGAGCATGCATTTAAATCGATTCAAAAAAGAAACAAATCAAGAGATTTCAACTTATTTATCGCAACCCTTTTAATTCAAAAGAAAACGGGTGGGAATCTCGCTCTTACCCTGGAAACAATGGCCAACACATTTGAAGATCGTAAAATTTTAAACCAAATTATCAAGACGATGACATCGGAACAAAAATATATATCATTCATCGTTCCGGCACTCCCTGTGTTTTTACTACTGGTCATGAATAACGTCATTGATGGCTTTATTGATCCATTGTGGTCCGGGTTTGGATTAATCATACTCTTTTTGTTTGTAGGAGCTATTGTTCTTTCGTTTATTCTTATCAGAAAAATTACGAATATAAAGGTGTAGCTTATGGATGCATTAATCATTTTATCAATTATAGCCTTTTGGTTTACAACATTGATTTGTCTAAAGCACTACTGGTCCTTCCTAAAGGATAAACGGGAAGCACTAGAGCATGTATCAGATGTGACCAACACTGATCCGTTCGAAAAGAAGGAAAAGAAGAAAAATAGGCGTGCCGAAATATTTAGTCATGTAACAAAGTATGCCGATGATTTTTCAGATTTAGGTCAGCGGATTAACTTTTTTAGTGAAAACCACATGGTTGAAGAGTGGCTAAGAAAATCCGGGAACCCATTAAAGCTGACGGTTGCTAGATTTCAAGGTTTGAAAATTTTTCTATTAATCGTTGGCTTTATTGCAGGTGTTTTAGCTGTATTAATAGGGTTACCGTTTTCTCAATATATGCTGGTATTTAATCCAGTTATTGGTTATTTCATTCCAATCATTTTAATTAAAAGAGAGGTGAAGAAACGACAACAAGCTTTACGGCGTGATTTACCTGATTTTATGGATACAATCAGCACGAGTTTGCAAGCGGGAGTTAGTTTAGATCAAGCCTTAAGGGAGGTCATACTTCATTTTGATGGACCGATAAGAGAAGAGTTTACTAGGTTTAATCAGGAAATTGATTTAGGAGTTCCAAGAGAGAAGGCTTACAGAGAATTACTTAAACGAAACGAAAATGAAGAATTTCAATCATTAATTAAAGGACTTATTCAAGGATTGGAATTGGGGATTCCAATCGCCCAAACTTTTAAAGTGCAAGCCGACGACTTAAGACAGATAAGGCAAGAGCAAGTTAAAGAACTAGCAGCTAAGGCTTCACCAAAGGTTACTTTAGTTACAACATTTTTAATTGCACCCGTTTCCATAATGATCATTGCGGGTTTAATGATCATGAATATGTTAATGGGTGATAATAGTATATTTAATTTATTTTAAAAAATAAGGAGGAAAATTATTATGAAATTTTTAATGAACATGTATGCAAAGGTGATGAACAAATCGGAGGAAATCAAGCAAGATGAGAGAGGGTCTCAAACACTAGAATGGATTGGGATTGCAGCGGTAATTGTTATTCTTGTTGGTGTAATTTCGCAAGCGTTTAGCGGAGGAGATTTTGGTAATACTTTAGTAACCAAGTTCAATGAACTAATTGAAGATATTGGAGGCGGCGAATAATTATATTATTAAAAATTAAGCCTAATTTATTGTAAAAGAGTAAAGCACCATATAATAAATAACTTAATAAGAAGAAGGATACATCTATTGTTTTAAAACTGCTACATCACAAATGTTAAAAGTAAAACGTTTATTTATTAAGCTATCAAGATTATACCCAAAGTAATTGAACGTATGAAGCAATCTAGTATAGGGTACTATGATTTAATAGATAACAATCTTAAAAAAAGTAGCAGTTTTAAAACTAAGGAGTTTTGAAGATGAAATTTAAATTTTTCATAGCGTTATTAGTCACAATGTTCATATTGTCTGGCTGTAAAGATAGTGAAAATACTGAGAAACATACTACTGATGAAGTAGAATCTGAAGAAGTAAATGCGGAACAAGACAGCGAAGAATTAGAAAAGGATGAAGAGAACAGCGAAGAAAAACAAGATGATTCATCAATTGCTTTGGAAGATCTCGATCCAATTCCAACGGATGTTGAAGGGCTAGCTAACCAATCTCCGGGAGTATTCGCTGGAGTTAATAGTTTATTTGATTTAGAAAATGAAATTAAAGAACAAATGGATGTTTTAGGGCCCATGAGTGATAACCCAACTGATGAAGAATATGAGAAGTACGTACGATATTTTTACTCTTTAGTCGCTGAAGATTATCCAAATCCAGAAGATATGATTAAAAAGTGGGAATTCTCTTCATTTGGAAATCCAGATTTACCTGACGAACGCTTCCATTTCAAAGAAAATTACAACGTAGAGATTATATTGGATTCCAGTGGAAGTATGGCAAATCCAGCCGGCAGTGGAACTAGAATGGATGTGGCTAAAGAGTCCATTAATAGTTTCTTATCCGAAGTGCCAGAAGAAGCGAATGTATCTTTAAGAGTCTATGGGCATAAAGGCTCGAGTGCAGATAGTGACAAAGAGTTATCCTGTGGTTCCATCGAACAGGTATATGGATTTGATACGTATAATGAGAGTGAATTTCAAAACGCTCTTAATCAATTCGAATCGAGTGGTTGGACTCCATTAGCTGATGCTCTAAAAGAATCCCAAGAAGCTTTAAGCGAATATGATTCGAGTAACCATACGAACCTGATATATGTTGTAAGTGATGGTATTGAAACATGTGATGGAGATCCTGTTGCTGTTGCGAAAGAGCTCTCTGACTCCAACGCTCAACCGATTATTAACATCATTGGTTTCCAGACTGATGCTGAAGCCCAACAACAACTAGAAGAAATGGCAGAGGTAACAGGAGGAATCTTTGCTTCAGCTAATAATGAAGAGGAATTACAAGAAGAATTTAAGCGAGCAGAAGAGATTATGGAAGCCTGGAAAAGATGGAAAGATGGTGCAATGAGAGATTTAAGAGCAGAGAGAGTTAATAGTAGCTTTGACATAATGGGACTTCATAATGATTGGTCCTTCACGACAACCCAAATAGGGAATCGTATGAACAATATGGCAGATATATCTAGAGAGCTTGAGTATGTGACACATGAACAAAGAAAAGAACTAAAAAGAAGAAATAAAGCTGTTATAAGTGAGATTAAGACGACAGTTGATCAACTTGAAGAGGACCTAAAAGAATTAAGAGATTCAAACCTAGAAGAAGCTAAAGAATTAATTGAAGATAAATATAATTCTCAAACAACAGAAGAATAAAAGGTCTGATAGCTAGGGGTATAGCAATGAAATTCAAATGTTTATTAATCTTATTTTCAACTTTATCTATACTGTCCGCCTGTAATAATGGTGAAAGTGCTGAAGAAGAACCTTCTAATGAAGTAGAATCTGAAGAAGTGAATGCGGAACAAGACGATGATGAGCTCGAAAAGGATGAAGAAGAAAGCGAAGAAAATCAAGGTGATTCATCAATTGCTTTGGAAGATCTCGATCCAATTCCAACAGATGTTGAAGGGTTAGCCAATCAGTCTCCTGGTAAATTTGCTAATGCGGACAGTATTTATGATCTAGAAGAAGAAATCCAAGAAGAAATGGCCGACATTGGTCCGTTGGGTGAAAATCCAACAGACGAAGATTATGAATTATACTTACGAAAAATGTATTGGTTAGTTGCGGAGGACTATCCAGATCCACAGGATGTCATTAAAAAATGGGAATTTGCATCTTTCGGAAATCCTGATTTACCTGACGAACGCTTCCATTTCAAAGAAAATTACAACGTGGATCATCTTAGATTCCAGTGGTAGTATGGCGAACCCCGCTGGCAGTGGAACCAGAATGGATGTAGCTAAAGAGTCTATAAATAATTTCTTATCCGCAGTCCCCGAGGAAGCGAATGTATCTTTAAGAGTCTATGGACACAAAGGGTCGAGTGCAGACAGCGATAAAGAGTTATCTTGTGGTGCCATTGAACAAGTGTATGGATTTGATACGTATAATGAGGATAAATTTCAAAATGCTTTAAACCAATTTGAGTCAAGTGGTTGGACTCCATTGGCTGATGCCTTAAAACAGTCTCAGGAAGCCTTGAGTGAATTCGATTCTAGTAACCACACAAACCTAATTTATGTGGTTAGTGATGGTATTGAGACGTGTGACGGGGACCCGATAGCAGTTGCCAAAGAGCTTTCTGACTCAAATGCCCAACCCATCATTAACATCATAGGTTTCCAGACAGATGCTGAAGCCCAACAACAATTAGAAGAAATGGCCGAAGTAACAGGTGGCATATTTGCCTCCGCAAAAGATGAGAAAGAGCTTCAAGAAGAGTTTGAACGAGCGGAAGCTGTACTCGAGGCTTGGGAAGATTGGAAGAAAGATTCATTATATGAGATAGATGTTCAGCGAGTTGAAAACAATTTCGATATTATGAAAGTCCATAACGATTACTCATTTACAACTTTATCTACACGAAATAACTTAAATAGTTATGCGGATGTACTAAAAAGAGTAGAGCTTATCACACATAAACAAAAGAAAGAATTGAAAAGCAAAATTAGAGAGACCATGGATCATATTGATGATGTTGGAGATCAATTAGAAGAGGATATGAAGGAGTTAAGCAAACAAACTATAGAGGATGCTAAGAAAACAGTAGAAGAAAGATACGAAAAACAAACATCTACAGATTAGATTAAGATCTAAATTTACACTCATGATAGCGTGAAATAACCCCGTAAAAAAGAATGAGTAAAAACGGGGTGATGAGGATTAAAAAGTGGTTTAAGAAAAGTGTAATTTTAACAATAGTGTTATATATAACTTTTTCTCCTTTACTTACACCTACCATACTTGCCGTAAGCCCTTGGTCAGGGGATTCATGGGAAGGTAATCCTTGGGAGGGTACCCCTTGGGATGGTTCTAGTCTCGAGTGGGAAGGTGAAACATGGCAGGGAAATCCTTGGGAGAGCAAAGGTTCTAAGGGCTCTGAAACTTCAGTCCATGGTAATTATGATTGGGCGATTGATCCTCGGTACTTGGAAGGAGGGGCTGTGGGTGATCAATTTGGGTATGACGGGTATCTTGGGTCACCTGATTTGCGGCCTGCACCCAATGTGCCGGTGGATGGTATTGATGTAACCCCTTCGGATAATTTTGGTTCTAGTACAGAATCATTTTATGAAGCTGATGCTTTTAAAAGTGTTCATTTTGCAACTAATAGTTTGAATAACATCGCAAACTTATCAGATCCCAACCCTTTTGGTTTTGACGGTAATTTAAGCCTAGGGAAAGTTACTAATAACATAGTACTTAACAGCTCAAAGTTATTATTAGGCGACAATGATACCGCAGTTAATATTTATGATACCGGTTCTAATACGTATGAAGTATTTAATTCAGCTAAAGAGCTAAGAGGGTTAGCTCAAGATTTTACAGATACTGCTGGTCAATCTATCAATAAAAGTAAAACATCGATGATTGGTAAATACTCATCTTTATTAAAAGAGTCTGGGAGTACATTTTTTAACAACACGGATATTTCTAATGTTAAAGGTACCTGGAATAGTATGGGTGCACTTTCAAAGTTTAATGCAGGGTTAGCTGGATTGAATTCATTTGTTTCTGCATATAAAACGGGTGAAAGTATTAGTGCATTTATGAATCTAAATGATAATGTCAGTGGTACAGTTAGAGCTGCTGCAGGTGCTGATATCGGTGAAAACATAGGGGACACAATTATGAGTGCTGGTGCATTAGCGATGGCTGTCCCTGGAGGGCAGGCTTTGGGGCTTGGTGTTACAGCTGTAGGTGCAGGAGTTTATGCTATTTCGAAGGGTGTAAAACTGTTTGCAAATAATTGGAAAGGAGACTTATGGTCTACTACTAAGTCTATAGGAAATAAAGCTGCAAACTCAGTTAAAAATGCAGCTAAAAAAACTTGGAGCACTGTTACTGGGTTTTTTTCAAAATAAAATATAGCTATTAGCTCTAAAGCACAATTAATAAATATTAAGGGGAAATGAGCTTGTGAATTTTAACCGAAATCAACTTTATAAATTAAGTAAAAAACACAAAAAGTCTTTTGAAAAGGTAGACATTAACCCATATGCTTACCTTAAAAATGATGTCCCCTATTATTTAGTTATATATATAAAAAGGTTAATAGGTACAGAGAAAGGTTATGCAATAATATCACCAGAACAAGAAGATTCTAAAGAATCAACAGATATTTTTGCTGCACATATTAAATATGCGATTACGACTAACAATATTGAAGATGGTTTAGATAGAACAAAGGTAGATCTTACTTCTCATGAAAAAGTTAAAGTTTACTTAGAAAATATACTAAGTATTGAACAGTTGAAGGATAGGGATGTATATAAACGCGCTCTTGAAACCATAGAACTGATGTTTACGTTACAAGAGGAATTTAATAAACAATGGAAGGAAGCCCAAAGACGAATTGATGACATAAATAAAAAGGGTTTTTTTTCTGAGGATGATTTAGAGGAATTAATGAGTTACATTCCAACTTTTAATTTAATCCAATACAAACAATTACATAAAAGATACATAAATCGCGAAGATTTTGATTTCATTTATGAAAATAGATATCATCTAAAACAATCTAAATCTTTAATTGATATAAAAATATTAAAAAGTATGACCAGTCCATATGTTAAACAGGAATTAGAAAATCTGTTAAAAAAATTAACAAAAAATATAGTTGTAACAAGCTTTGATACTTATGATTCGATTCACCAAAAGTGGGAAGATACTTTTAAAAGAGGACTAGAGGACCGGATTGAAAAAGAATTAAAACTTCTGCGTTATCCATCATAACCTCATGTGTAGTATGTGTAAAACTATATAAAACTTTGATAAGGAGATGTCCCGATCAAGGGTGTAACAATGAATTACCAAGACCCTAAGCTTAAGGATATATCCAAAAAACATAAAAAAATTTTAGAGAAAATTAGTATCCAACCAGGTGGTTATGTTGTTAATGGTAACCAATTTTTTCTAGTTGTTTATAGAAAAAAACGTATAAAGGGTTATACAGTAATTTCACCGCAATACCCTAAGAATGTTAGTCACTACATGGAAGCATTAGATTGGTTAGTAAAATATTCTTTATATGTTACGTCATTAAGTGAGGATGGTTATTTTAGAGCTAGCATTAATATGTCTTCTTTTGAAGTGGTTTATGCCTTTCTCAAACAGGTAACTGAGCAAGTTAATTTTAAAGAAAAACCCTTATTTATTGAGTGCTTGAATTCGGTGGAATATATATTAAATCTCCAAGATGAGCTTATTGATCAATATAACGAGTTTAATGCTGAACAAAATAAATTAGATCAAAGTTTAGAGGAACATTTTACAAAAGAATATGTAAATGATCTACTTCAGTTTGTTGGAGAATTAGAATATATACAATATACACAATTAAACACTCAATATCTAACCGTTGATAAATTTAAAGAAGTTTATAAGATTGCAAAATCCAATCCTGATATTAAACAATATTTAAATTATGATGTTAGATTTTATCTTTCCAAGTTCTCGAAAGGTAAAAAAGGATTTCGTAAATCGCTTCAGAACTTAAGTCACAAAAATAAAAATATGGATCAACTAACTAAGGAAGAACACATTGCTGCTGTTAAACAAACCGCTCTCGAAAGTGCAGAAGTTGTTAAAGCAAAGATATTGAAAATACTAAGGTTTCCTAATTCTAATCTATCTATTAAGCAGAATGTTATGATAAGGGGATTTGTTTGTGAATTTTGATAAAAAACGTCTTCTAGAACTAGGGAAAATACATAAAAAAGATTTTGAAAAAATAGAAGTGAATCCTTACGCATACTTCATAGATGATACCCCCTACTATTTTGTATTGTATAAATCAAGATTTATAGGTACAGAGAGAGGTTATGCAATTATTTCTCCCACTCAAAGTGTAGATCATAATAAATCAACTGAAGCCTTTGCAGCTTTTTTCAAGTTTATAATAACAAAGAAGAATATTGAAAATGGTGTTGACAGAACTAATGTTGAACTAAGTTCACATGAAGAAGTTAAGAACTATTTAGAAATCGTCTTAAAAAAAGAATCACTAGATACAAATACAAAAGAAATTTATCGACGGGCATTTGAGACCTTAGATCAAATGTTTAAATTACAAAATGAATTTAATGGACTTTGGAATGATGCTAAAAAATTTCTTGAAATGATAGATGAGAAAAACATCTTTTCAAGAGAAGAACTGGAACAACTGTTGAATTATGTGCCTTCGCTTAATTTAATCCAATATAAGCAATTACATAAAAGGTATGTAAATAGTGATGATTTTAATTATATTTATAAAAATAGGAATGAACTTACTAAAACAAATTCACTAATTAAGCCAAATACCCTAAAAGGAATGACTAGTCAAATTGTAAAATCTGAATTAGAAAATTTAATTAATAACTTAACAAGAGATATTAATATCACAAGCTTTGATTCTTATGATTCCATACATCAAAAATGGGATGTCACCTATAGAAGAGGTCTAGAAGACCTCATAAACGAAAAAATAAATCATTTACGTTACCCATCCTAATTACAGAAGGAAATTCCACACATATAGCCCTTTGTTATGGAGATAGTACAGGAGTATAAAAATGAGCAATAACATTCTCGAATTTAGAAAAATTGCCAAAAAGCATAAAAAATCTTAGATATCCAATATTGACTAATTAATATAAAGATGTGGATCTTTTTGATCATCAGTCCTAAAAATGTGTCCATGAAAGGAGGATAAAAATGTCTAAGAAGGAAAAGAAATGGAATAGGTTTTTTATCATTTTAATGGTCTTCATTTATGTTATTTACGCACCAATTACGATTTATGAGTGGCTAACTGGAAGTGGAGGTTTTCCGTTAACAGCAATTGTAGTGGGTACTGCACTGCCGTTAGCCAGAAAAAATTTTTTAAACAGGATACGTGCTCATGAAGAGAAGGATACTGCATAAAAAGATAGTTATTCAAGTTAAGTGTTCATGTAGATGGAGGTTTGGGTGATATGCTTAGATTCAAATGGGTTTTAAGCATGATCTTTCTTCTGGTTTTGTTGATGACCGCTTGTTCTAATCAAAATACCGCTTCAGACGAAAACGATGAGAATGAAGGTGAATCAGAATTTAATGAATTTCCAGAAGCTGCAACTGATCCAGAAGGAATGATTGAAGAGGGGCCTGGAGAGTTATTTTCCATGGATGAGATTGATGAAGAAGCGTTAAAGAATAGACTAGAAGCTTTACCTGAAGATTCCACGGCAGATGATGTTTATCGCTACTTAACATCTTTATTTGCGGCTGACTTTCAACCCCCATTAAGTAAGTATGAGAAATTTGATCCATCGTTCAGTGTTGAAGGCGCACCCGAGAGTGAAAATTTTGAAGAAGAAAATGAAACAGAAGAAAAGAAACAACATATTGCCTTATTAATGGATGCAAGTGGAAGCATGGGAGCTTCAGTAGGTAATGAAACGAAAATGGAAGCTGCTAAAAATGCTTTAAAACAATTTGTATCAGACCTACCTGAAGATGCCCAAATTATGCTTCGAGTGTATGGTCATAAAGGAAGTAACAAAAATGCGGATAAAGAACGATCATGTGAAAGTTCTGAGGTAGTTTATCCATTAGATATCTATGATAGTGAGAAGTTTGAGGAAGCTCTTTCTCTATTTGAACCCGTTGGATGGACACCGCTTGCAGCTTCAATAGAGGCAGCTGAGGAGGATTTAATGGAACACTCTGGCGATGATGTAGAAAATGTTGTCTATGTCATAAGTGATGGTGAAGAGACCTGTGACGGTGATCCAGTAAAGGCAGCAAAAGAATTACATGAATCAGGGATTGCAACCGCTGTAAATATAATTGGTTTTGACGTAGGAAATGAAGCACAGAAACAACTCCAAGAAGTTGCAAATGCTGGTGGCGGGGAATTTACTAATGTTGATTCGGGCGCAGAATTATTAGAAGCCGCTCAAAACAGTATAGGTAAAGCGCTACAAGATGCAAGTAACAATATATGGGGCGCTTTAGAAAAAACAGATATTAATTGGGATAAAATCGATAAGAATAATGAGCTGAACAGCATTTCGTCTGAATTTCAGGACATTATTAAAAGAGAAAGTAGACTCTATGATAGAGGTATTAACCTCCTTGTAGAACAAGAACAAATTAATGAAGAGGTCGTATCAGATTTAGAAAAATTAATTGAAGATCGATACAATGAGTTATCACAATATAATGAAGAACAATTTGATCAATACCAAGGCTTAATGGAAGAAGAGTACGAGAAAACGATTAATATGCTTGATGAATTAGGAAGAAAGTAAGTAGTAACCATTAAATCTATTAAGTTAATACATTAGAAAAGTTGGAGAGGTTAAAATGGATCATCCTTTAAGAAATACTTGGGAATTATATACAGGTAAATTTGAACAGATATTAGTGCTGATGTTAACCACAACGTTACCATTGCTCTTATTACATTCCTTCATTACGAACTACATATATGCGATTACACCGAGTTTTTCTGCAGTTTACTCCGTTGCTGATATTTATAACGGCTTTTTAACTTTGTTGTTATTTCTGTATGCCCAAACTCCTTATATTCGATTTGTTTATAACGAGCATGTTGGTATAGATCATAATCTTAGAAACTCGATTTATATTTTTCTAGTGAATGGATTCACTGTTTTTGTGTTTGCTTGTATTACGGCATTTATTAGTACGATAGGATTTGCCTTATTTTTACTTCCAGGATTAATCTTCTTAGCTTTGGTTTTCCCGGTACCATATATAAGTGTTTTCGATGAGAAGTCCGTTTGGAAATCGTTTAAAGAAGGATTTCGGATTGGTAAGAAACGTATTGTTAAAATATCCTTACTGCTTTTCGCTTTAGGGATGGTAGAACTATTATTTGGAATCTTTGTTACCTATCAATTATTTAACATAACATCTTCATTTGCAGCTCAGATGATCACCCAGATGACATTAAATCTAATATTTTTTCCTTTCTTAATTATGCTTATGACTTCTTTTATTTTGAAATGGCGTGAATCCTTAAAGACATTAGAAGTAGCAGAAGAGGAAAAAGTTGTTTAAAGAAAGTGGGTGCTAATGTGTTTGATAAGATTAAGAAACTTTTTATTTCGTTAGTTGTTGCTGTAATAGCTTTTTATCCATTATTTACACCAGTTGTTTATGCAGTAGACTCTTGGTCTGGTAATCCATGGACTGGTGACTCATGGGAAGGAAACCCTTGGGATGGATCTCATCTACAGTGGCAAGGAGAGTCTTGGGAAGGTGAGGGCACACAAGGTAATCCATGGGATGGCGAAGGAACTCAGGGGGAATCTTGGGAAGGAAGCCCTATCCAAGAATACTATCAGTGGCAGGCTTTACCATGGCAATTAGAGGGATGGGAAGCTGACGGCTTTACGGGAGATTATTGGTCCCAGAACGGGTTTAATGGGAACGGAACTACAGGAACCCCTTGGTCTCAAAACGGATTTAATGGAAATGGAACCGTGGGATCTCCGTGGGTCAATAACGGATTTAATGGAAATGGATTTGCAGGTTCTCCATTTTTGAACAATGGTTTCAATGGAAATGGAACTCAAGGTTCAGGTTGGGCTCAAAATGGATTCACTGCCAATTCATCAACAGGTGAAACAACTAATGGTGATTCATGGAATTTACATGACTTTGTCCAAAGTGATGGTTATAAGGCTGGCAAGTATGTGGTTAACGATGTCATTATGGGTCAAGTGGATCTAGTGGGAGATGCCTTTACTCATCAGAACATGCAGAACTTAGGATATAATTCTAGTTTTGGTTTAAGTTCGCTTAACAGTTTCAGAGGTGGCCTTCTTGTTAATGGTCTAAAATTAGGCATGGGAGATAATTTTGTCTTTGATGCTTATGATACAGCAAACACTGTTGCAGCCGGAGTCGGTGGAATTCAAGATTTTAGAACTGTAAGAAATTTAGCTCAAACGGCTGATAGTGTAAGTGACTTAGCAGCGGCTTCTAATATAACTCCACCTCCTGCTGCAGTAGGTGCATTATCAAAACTAAATGTTGCAGCAGCAGCTGTGGGGACAGGATTTTCAGTTGTTGAAACAGCGGGAAGTATATCTGACTTTAATGATTTAAGGGCCTCGGGTGCATCGGGGTCAGAACTGACTGAAGCAGGCGCTAAAATCGGAGAAGGAGTAGGAAGCACTTTAATGAATGCGGGTGTCGTTACAACCGCCATTCCAGGTGGTCAATTAGTAGGTGCAGGAATGGTCGCAGCAGGTGCAGCAGTATGGGTAGGTTCCAAATTAACGGGGGCTATTGCTAAACGTTGGAAAGGCAGTGTGAAAGAGACTGCTAAATCCATGTGGAACGGTGCAAAAGAGAAAGTAAGTGGTGCATTTAACACAGTTAAAGGTTGGTTCTCTTAAATTGAAAGGATGATAAGATGCAGGTTGAATTAAAACATAAAGTTGAACATCATAAGAAACTTTTTGAATCATATTGGATCGATCAAAAAAACCTATCTTATAAAGGTAACGTTTACCACATGGCTTTTTATAAAAGGTTTAATAAAGATACAGGTGGAATATTTTTCACATTAAGAGATGAAAACGTAACTAAAGAAGAATATTTGGAAGCTTTTGAATTATATACTCTTTTACTAACAAGATACGGTAAGACATTAAAATATGGGACTGAAAGAAAAAATATAAATATGATAGGGTTTGAGAAAACAAATACCTACTTAAATGATGTACAAAATAATACTAGTCTAACCAAAGAAGATTTTTCGATTATAAATTCACTACATGATTCAATAGAGCAAATACTAGATTATCAAAAACAACTATCTAACCTTATGAACCGTTTCAATAATTTTATAAAATCAAAAGAACCCAAAAATATCTATACTCCTGAAGATGTTGATGAAATATTAAAAATGAATGCAGAGTTAGATTATTTACAAAACAGACAAATAAATTTGTTAATTGACTCAACAGACGAATTTAAGTTATTACAACAAATCATTCAGCATAATCCAGATTTATCTAATGCAGAGATTAATAAATATATTGCTGAATTCACTAAAGGTAAAGAGCAAATGAGGGAAGAGCTTGCACAAGCAACATATATTGATACATCTAAAGTTCAATCTAAAGAAGAATATATGGATGCTTATATTCAAGATTATATCCAGAGGCAAAGAAATTCTAATAAAAAAATAATTAAAGAGTTAAGATATCCTGTAAATTTAACTTAACTGTATGGTGGAATTTAATGGCACCTCAAAAAGTTATTCAAGATGCAAAAATGCATAAAAAACTATTTGAAAAGTATACGGTACACCCTTTTTATGTTCATTTAAATGGAAATGATTTTTACTTAGTCTTTTATTCTAGCTTATTTAGTAAAGGTAATGATTTTATTATTTCAGCTACAAATAACAGAGTAACGAAAGGTGACTATAATAAAGCATTAGAATTACTTGTATTCTTACTTAATAATGGTGCTAGTATAGTGAAAAATGGTAATGCTAGAAAAAATATAAATATGTTAGCTTTCGAAAAAACAAAGTCTTTTTTAAGCCAGGTAGCAGAAAAAGTTAGATTGGACGAAGATATAAAAAATAACTATAAGAATGCCCTGAATACTATTACGAACAATTTAATTCTACAAAATGAATTAATTGAACTAATGGATCGATATCATTTATTTATTGAACAAAAACGTGAAAATGATGGAAATCGATTTATTCCGGAAGATGTGGAATATGTACAAACGATATTAGCTACATTAGATTATATTCAGTACCAGCAATTGAATAATGAACTTAATACATTTGATGATTTTGTTCAGATCAATGAAGATCTAAATTATAATAGTCAAGTTAAAGAATTAATTACATCTGATGTAAAAAGGTATATAACAGAGTTCTCTAAAAATAAATCTGCCCTTGAACAAGAAATTAAAAAGGTGACTTATTTTGAAAACCAAGGAAATCTAACTAAGGAAGAGCATGTTCAACTCGTTAAAGAAAGTTATAAGGATACACAACGTGGGTATCTAAAAGACTTAAAAAAAGATTTAAGGAATCTGGATTAAATTTTCATGCTTAGATGATACAGATAAAAAATTCAGATTATTATCCATAAAATCTACTAAACTTTTAATTTAGTTTTGGTATGAGATTACTTTTTATTAAACAACATGAACCGTTAATTATGATTAGTTTGTGAAAAAATTTGGGAGTGGGTGTTGATGTGTTTAGTAAATTGAAAAAAGTTTTAATTTCCCTAGTCGTTGCCGTTATAGCATTATATCCATTATTTACACCTGTGGTTTACGCGGTAGATTCATGGTCTGGTAATCCATGGACAGGTGACCCATGGGAAGGAGCTCCGTGGGATGGTTCAAATCTTGAATGGCAAGGTGATCCTTGGCAAGGTGAAGGAACTCAAGGAGATCATTGGGAAGGAAATCCAACGCAAGGAATCCCACCTAATCAGTGGCAGTCTTTACCTTGGCAACTAGAAGGATGGGGAGATGAAGGTTTTACAGGAGAGTATTGGACTCAGGAAGGGTTTATTGGAGAAGGAATCACGGGAAATCCTTGGTCCCAAAACGGATTTAATGGAAACGGAACTCTAGGATCACCCTGGGCTAATAGTGGATTTTATGGAAATGGGTTTGCCGGTTCTCCATTTTTGAACAATGGTTTCAATGGAAATGGGACTCTAGGGTCATATTGGATGCAACCTGGTTTCTCAGGAATAAGCGGTACTTCAAATGAAAGCTCTTTACATGATCAGTTTATTGATGTTATTAATTCTGATGGTTATAAAAGATCCGAATTGATTATTAAAGGTTTAGTTCAAGGTAAAGCAAATCTAATAGGTAATTTTCTTACCAGTCAAAACATGCAGGGCATGGGTTATGATTCAAAGTTTGGCTTTTCATCTGTTAGTGAATTCCGAAATAATATATTGATGAATGGGCTAAAGCTAGGTCTAGGAGATAACATTTTATTTGATACATATGACACTGCATCAAATACAAAACGATTAGTTAAAGGTACTTTTGATACCGTAAAAACTAAACAGTATCTAGATGCGGTAAAAAGTGCAAAGGACTTAACTTCGACAATTGACAATGCACAAGACTTAGCAAATGCTGTTAGTGTAGTGAATAACGGAGCTTCACCACATACAACTGCAGTTGGGGCGTTATCAAAATTTAATATTGCAGCATCCGCAGTGGGTACAGTGTTATCCGGGATAGACACTTATAATAAGATAGATACTTTTACTGATGTTCTGGGGAGCAATGCATCTACACCTGACAAAGTAGCTGCAGGAGCAGACATAGGAGCTGGAGTAGGCAATATGATGATGAATGCAAGTATAGCAGTAGCAGCAGTTAACCCAGTGGTAGGACTTGGCGTTGGTGCAGCAGGCGCAGGTGTATGGCTAGCATCTCGAGCTACTAAATTTGTTTCTAAAAACTGGAAAGGTTTCAATGGTGATACTTTAAAATCTATGAAAAATTCATTAGTTGATAGTGGTAAGAAAACGATTAATAAAATTAAAGGCTGGTTCTCTTAAGAATTAATACAGACTTTATTATATTGAGGGTGGTCATTTGAAAGTAACAGACCAGAGTTTAATTAACAAAGCAAAAAAATATAAGAAAGCTTTTGAACGTTACAGAATCGTTAACAATCACCTTTACTATAAAGGTGTCAATTTTTACATGGTAGATTATAAGAATCGAATTACAAAGGGTATAAAATTAGCTATTATATCTGATAAAGATGCGAGTCAAGAGGACTATGAATTTGCGTTTAAGAAAATTATTGCCATAAATAACTTGTTAAACAGTTTAATAGTTCTAGGATCCGAAAGAAGTGAAATTAATATGGGAGCCTATGAACAAACAAAGAATTTTTTAGAGGATGCTGTCACTGAGATTAGCACAAGTGGAACGGAAAAAGAGAATTTGCAAAATGGTGCCCAATATATGAATCAAATATTGGAGTTACATAGTCATCACTTAAAAACGATGGAAAAAGGTAAGCAGTTTATTGATCGCAAAGTAATAGACCAGCAAAAGTTTTTGCTTGAAGATTTAAGTGAATTAAAAGATTTGGTCGCTGAGTTGGATTATTTACAGTATCATATATTAAAAACTTCTCGCGAAATGATTAGTACATTCGATTTAATTAAGGGCTATTTGGAAGATGGTAAATATAACAAAAGAAATTATAAAGATGTCAAACAGTTTGTGAATCAGTTTGCAACAGCTGAGAAGAGAATAGATGTTGAAATGAAAAAAATTAATTATTTACCAGAGGAAGATAATATGTCCAAAGAAGAACATAAGAAAGCTGCATTAGAAAAACATGATCAAGATCAAGAAAGATATCTTGATAATATTAAAGAAGACACTAGAAATCTATAATTACTCAGGGAGGGTAATAGTTAATGAAAAAATTAAAATCTGAGGAAGGTTCAGCGACAATTGAATTTATAGGAATAGTCCCATTGGCTATTATCCTGCTAGCGATTATGATTCAATTCATTGTAAGCGTTAATGGGGTGATTGTAGCGCAATCGGCGGCTAATGAGTATGCGAAAGTGTATTCAGTTACCGAAAACCATGATCAAGCCACTTCTGCAGCACAGGAAGTTTTGAATTCGACAGGTAGCTACTTAAGTGGGTCAATCAGCGGACCCAACCAAATTAATAAAGAGTTTTCGACTACAGTAAATGCACAGATTAAGCTTATTTTTTTACCAGACGAGATATTAGGTCACGGAGTGCCTACGATCAATTTTTCGACCAAAGCCAATAGTAGGGTGATTGAGTGATGAAAAACATTTTAAAAAATGAACGAGGTAACATCGCGATATTTGTATTAGGTTTATTAACCATTAATATGGTGTTGTTTGTGTTTGTTTTAAACCTAGGTAGCGTCTTTGCTACGAAAGAGAAATCATCCACCATCGCTCAACAAGCTAGTATGGTTGCGACGAGTGTTTACTATGAAGAAGTCCAACGAGTGATAGAGGAGTATGAGGACGAAACATTAGAAGGAGCTTTACAAGCTTTTTTTGAAGATTTTGATGAAAAGGTGTCCGATAGAAAACAGTCTCTAACAAATTCAGGTCAATATTCTGGTTGGTCGGTAAAGGAAATTGAAATCGAGGCATTCGACCAGGTCTTAAATGAAGAATTGCATGAACCGCTCGTTAGAAATAAACTTAGAGATTTATTATCTAGTGAAGCAGTAGAAAACAAAGTTATCCAAAGGGTTAGACATGCGATTACATCGAATGGCGGTTTATTAGAGGATGCCCAGTTAAAGGTTGACCAAAATAAATTCCATGTAAAGGCATCAAACGAATTTAAATCTACCACATTAGAAGGTGTGATTGATAGTTTTAAAGAGAATGTTTTTCAAAGTTCTTCTGGACCTAAAATTGATTTTTTAGAAGAGGTATGGACAGGATCAACAACCATAGATCTTGAATAATAAAGGGAGAGATCATTAGTGAAAAAATTATTTCAGAGTCTATTACCGGTTTTAATGGTACCTATATTTTTAGTCGCTTGTGGTGAGTCAGATGAAGGGAAAGAACTAAGAAATTACCATAACGATTTCATGGATTACACACAAGAAAGAATGGATGAAATCAATATTATTGCTCAAGAGGCTTCCACAGCTACTAGTGTCGAAGAAATGTATGAGATTCAAGGTGAGGATTTACCTGTACTAGCAGGTGAAATGTTAGAGTACGTGGAATCGCAAGAACCTGAAACTGAAGCCGTTCAAGAGTATCATGAATTACGCAAAAAACAAATTGAAAAATGGAATGAAGCAATCACGGTTGAACTAGATGCTTTAGAACAGTTGGTGAATGGTGAAATATCTGAAGATGAAGCAACAGAAATTTCGATGGAAGCTCAAGGGTTATTTGGCGAGTTTGAGCAATTAACTCAAGAAGCGGATGAAAAACTACAAGAGTTAGCAGAAGAATATAATATCGAACTTGAAGAATCTTAAAGTTTTGGATTATTTCTATTACTATTATTGTTTGAGATGTTATGACTTAAACAGTATTCTGATGATAGAAAATAATATCTCATCGAGAAGTTAGCTAAAGGAGAAATATTATGTATTATGAATATATTGTTATAGCTTTAGGAGTTGCTCCTTTTATTTGGTTATATTTCTCGTTTTTAAATGTGAGAAAGGGAAAGCGAGATCAAGTGAATTGGAAAGGTCCACTTGGGCTATATATAGGGTTATGTTTATTAATATTAGTCATAGCCATTTATCAAAAATATACATACGACATTCCAATATTTATTAACAGCTCATCTTTTATAAGTGGATTAATTGTATCGGGAGGTCTATTTGCAATTATAGGTTTAGTTAATATATTTGTGACCTTTCGTTATCGTAAAAACCCGTTACCCAAAGATTTACATGATCCTAAGGTGGTTTGGATTCTTGGGGTTATTATATGTTTAGGTATATTTGTTTTTATGTCTTGGTTTTTTCCTGCTGGCAAAAAAATGAATTACACTTCAGCACTCAATAACGCCTATAGTGAACTTGAAGAAGATAATGATGAGGAAATAGGATTAGTTTTAGCAACTTCAGAAGAACGATGTATGAGAAGAAGAGATTGCGATTTTAAAGTGTATAACGTGTTTTATGCTAAAAACAATTTAGAAAAAACTCAGGATGTTCAGTTTTTAATTAGAACCATAGATAAAAATGGAGAACAGCAAAAAGAGATAGAGTCGAAAGTTATAACTATGGAACCAGGAGAGATCAAGTTAGTTGAAACAGAGGAAACAAATTCGTCTTCAGAGATGTGGATGAAATATTCATTCACAACAGATAATTGGTTTGATGGTTATCAGTATAGGTATCGTTATAGAGATAATCAATGAAATGTTGGAAGAAGCAATAAAAGCCCTCGCAACTAGTTGCGAGGGCTTTTATTCATTATTCTTCGTAAATTCCAACTTGATCAAAGCCGCTAGCTGTAGCTAAAGCTTCTTCACTATCTTCTCCGTATAAATCAACTGCTGATTGTATGATTACTTGGCGTGCTTCTTGGAAATCAGAATAAGGTGTTAAATAATGCGTCAGTGCACGGTAAT
Source organism: Piscibacillus halophilus (assembly GCF_900110685.1). Taxonomy (GTDB): domain Bacteria; phylum Bacillota; class Bacilli; order Bacillales; family Alkalibacillaceae; genus Piscibacillus; species Piscibacillus halophilus. Next base: position 2,048 of record NZ_FOES01000005.1, on the reverse strand, counting down.
AGATTTGCCCTAATGCATCACGTCCAATTTCTTGAGCAGTTAAATAAGCAGCATGGTTAATAATAGAGGAGTTAATGTGTACACCACCATTATCTAGATTAAGTGGTAAATCATAGTACTCATCCATATGTGATGGGTACATTCCTTCGCCATTCCCATATGGTACGTAATCTTCGTTAACAGGGAATTTACTAGGATCACTTAAGCTTCGTAATGCTGTTCGTCCATCTTCGATTGCTCCAGGACCCATGATATCCTCACCCATTTCCCAGTTTTCATCATCAATCAGAGCACCAAAGATATCAGCAAAGGCTTCGTTTAATGCACCTGGTTGCTCACGATAAACAAGGTTAGCTGTATTTGTAATAACCCCGTGAGTCATTTCGTGTGCAGCAACATCAAGACCTGCAGATAATGGAACCATGAAATCACCATCTCCATTACCATATGTCATGTGACGACCGTTCCAGAAGGCATTGTTATAATTGGTTCCATAGTTAACGTATGAAATGATCGCCATGCCTTCATCATCTAATGAATTACGGTCATGCTCTTCTTTATAATACTCATAAACCGTTTCTGAATTATAATGAGCATCTACGGCAGGGTGATGGTATTCATCTACAAAAGAAGCTGAGTCATTAGTTGCTAGCTCACCAGTGTTGTAATCGTACGTATAAATACCCTCTAATCCCTCATGGATATGGTTTGCAAGCATGAATAAAGTATCTTCTTTATCTGGTTTAACTCGAGACATATAAAGGTCCTTGCGGTGTTCACCATGAACACCTGTTCCGACACCTTTGTGATCTTTCATTTCATATTCTTCTATTGGATGCAGAGCATTAAACTTATCAATAATTTGTCCATTATGGGCATCTACATAAACAAACCAGTTACCTGGGTCATCAGATAGATACGTAACATTAACTTTATGGGCTAAATAGTTGTCACCTTCAAATGGGTAAATGACAAGTTCTGAGTTTGGCTCATATTTTAACTCTTCAGGAGCATTAACAGATGATATTGCTAATTCAATCGCTTTTTTTGCACTTAACTTAGGGGAAGTATTGAGGTGATCTATGATGGAATGATCACTAACGTGACCGTTGACTGAAACCACTTCATTTTGATCATTGAAGTGAACAATGACTTCTGTTCCCTCAATTGGAATGCCATTTTTCTCTTGGTTGAAGCGAACGTGTGTCATTCCAATCTCGTCTTTCTCAACATTTTTAGCTTTTAAATTTTCTTCAACACTATCAATGCCATGTTTAGTTTTATTCTTATTTAAGTATGCCATGGCATTTTTGACATCACTATTGGCAAACCGCTCTTTTTGCTTTTCTTGGACGAAGATGGGGACATGATCTTTAAAGTCCTTTATTTTTTGTTGTGACATAACATTTGGTGCTTGAATATCATCTTCGATGAGTGCGTGACTTGTTTGAAAGCCAACTAGTATTAATGTTGAAGCAAGTAAAACGGATGTCGCGCGTTTCATTTTCTTCAAATAAACCCCTCCTAATTGTTATTTAATAGATATTATAGATTGGAAGATTCAGGTTGTCATGATGATATCTCTTTAATTTATTGAATTATCTGAATAGTATAATGGTTTCAGTGTTAAAGGGACGAAGAGGTGATAAGCCTTGGAAAATCAACATTTAAAAAGGTTTATTACTATAGTATGATATTTCGGGTTTCGAATTTTATTAGGGAATGTGGACTACAAAAAACTTAATAGAATTAAGTTCAGCTTGTAGAGAAACCCCGTGTTTTTCTACAAGCTTTTTTAGGTTAATAAATAGATATCTCAATAATTTATGTCTATCACAACCTTAATAATAAGAAAAAGACTCTCCTCTACCTAGACCACACGGTCTAGGTGGAGGGCAATCTTCTTCATGTTCTGACAAGCAGCTGTCATAAGCGCTTGCTCTCGAACATTATCCCTTCCACGCAAACGACAATAGCGCAGCCCATGCAGTTCTTTTGAATCTGCGAAGCTACGTTCGACTTTCTCTTTTCGCATTCGATATATCCAT
>NZ_FOES01000021.1 GCF_900110685.1 Piscibacillus halophilus | reverse complement strand
TGATAAGCAGGGCAGCCGGTGTCGCGTGAAAAGCTTGCGAAAGCTTCTTCCGGAATTTGTTCGACTAAATCATTCACAACAAAAGCCATATCATCTTTGTCTAATTTTATTTCTAAATCTAAAGGCAAAACCACTTGATTCATGTTATAATGTTTAAACATTAGGATCCTCCTTTGGGGTTATGGTGTGGTTACTTTAATTCTATCAAAGGGGATCCTTTTTGTTTATCTAAAATTAAAAAAGAGTATAAAAAAATCGTGGAGAACATCAATTTTGATGTCTTCCACGATTTTTTATTTTACTGGGTTTTGTCCCAGCCTCTTTTTGCCATGTTATAGTCTTTTTGCATTTTCATAAAAAAATATCTATACTAAAATTCAATAGATGTTTAGAAAGGATATCTCTTATGCTTCGAAAAATTGAATTAAGTGTCTTTGCGATTGCACTCTTCATCTTTATCTTACATTATACAAACGATCAATTTTATTTATCGACGACTAACCTGTTCTTAATGGTAGCTGTTGTCACAGGCATCTCGGGTATGTCTGCCTATAAAGAGAACAAGAGAGCCTTTAGTTATATTTACTTCCTTCTCTCATCGTTCTTTTTAGTATCCTTTATTGTTCAGATTCTAAATTAGACCGTCGTTCGTAGAAAGTTCTAAAAGTGTCTAAGCTTCTAGCAAATGATTGGTGTAACCTTCTATACGTATGGTCTAATTCACGTCTTGATTTCCAACGATCGCTCCTTAATTCGGCGATCCATCTCTCAGCAGATACCATATTATGGAGGGTTAGTGCCAACCATTCTTTAGTATGCTCATTATATTCTTCATGAACCAACAACTGGGTGACCTCTTCTCTTGAAGAGCTAACAAAGTTACCCATTTTATTAAGCAATTGCTCATCCATCTTCACGGGTTCAGAACTTGTTAACCAATCCATTTCAAACATCTTGTTAATCGACCGTAAACGAAACGCTGCGTTGTCATCATAAGAGGAGCTTTCAACTAGTTCTTGCAACTCCTCAAAATTTTCTTTAAAACCCGTGACTTCACCACGATCTGGAGTATAGGAATATCCCACGACACTAAAACTAGACTGTGGATATAACCAAGTCATACCTCCAACAATTACGACTATTAAACTGACCGAAATAATGACTATTTTCTTCTTAATACAAATACTCCCTTTTGATATTACTAAACACTCTTAACCTTGACGTACGTCCCTCTTAGTGATTTTTCATAAGCCTTTTGATTCATTGCTTTGACCCCATCTGAAACCTTCGAAACCCGTTTGACACTGCCGTTCACCTGAACTAAAGGATCAATTAACCGTACCTTATTTGTTCGATGTAAGTCATAATCGCTTTCGTTCTCTTCCACTTCAACATGTTTATTCAACTGACCTAAGCCCTTAAGAATGTATTCGTCTTGAGAAGCTTGCAATTGTTCAATCACTTCATGATCCTGCTTCAATAAATCATCTAAAGTTAACACTCCAACCTCCAGGGCTCTCTTAATGATTTTCGCAAATCGGTCATTACTATAAATATTTAAAGGTCCTAAGAAGAAATCAATTACTTCTTTATAATATGTTTCTACAAACCATTCTGCTGCATCAATGGAATCCAAACACATCTTGCCTTCCACGACCTTAAGAGAATCTAAAAAGCTCTTAACCTCATCGAGAGAAATCATTCCATATTGAAACATATCCCTTAGAGTATAATCGACACGATCGGCACAAAGGTCTGGAGCTGGCTGTTCTAATATCGACCACTTTGACTCATCTAACACTATGTCACGATAGTCGTAACCGAACTTATCTAAAATACTAGGTACATCAGACTTTATTAATATCTCTTCAAAAATTTCCTCGTGATAATTCTCGTGTCGATTTTCGAGTGCATAATCAATAACATGAGAAAAAGCAGTATGAGAAATATCATGTAGTAAGCCTGCGATTTGTTCTTCCACACTTCCGCCCATTTTCTTGATCAGCAGCATCACTCCTAATGAATGCTCATATCTCGTTACATTCCATTCCGGATTAACAAGGTAAATCGCACCACCTTGATGAACGCCATTTAATCTTTTAACAGGGTTAGATTGTATTAACTCTTGTAAAACGGGGGCTACCGTAAATTTTTCATATATAACATCTGAAATAAGCATAATTTTCACCCTTTAGATTGGTCATAACTGTATTCAGTCTATTAATGCCTCTTTGACATTGACCAACTGCACCACTAAACAGCCTTCCAATATGTTCTAAATCCATTATTAACTAATCGACCTCGTTTCGGAACTTGCGTCATAATCAATAATAAATTCAATAGATCCACCGAAGAAGCCAGAGCATTAATTAGCACAATAGCTTTAATAGGCGTGGTGAGTAACCCTAACCAACTAAGAACAATTGGTAAAATGATAGATATCAAGACAAATGGAGCTAATGAAACCAAAATATACCTTGATTTAGAAATCTCGTCTTCTGTCAAAACGAAACCACCCATCCAATTAATGCCCAAATAAGTCCGTTTAGACTTAAGAAAATTGGGCACAAAAACAAGATGGATGAGTTCATGTATAATCACTAAACCTACTAACCACAATATCCAGCTTCCTGAAATTATAATCGTTATAGAGCCAGACGATATCCCAAATTCCTCAAAAGATATGTTACTAAATACAATCAAAACACCTAAACAAATAAAGAAATTTATAAACATAAGTGGAATTGATAAAAGGGAGGCTGTACTTATACCTTTTGGTTCCTTAAGTGGTGTCCAGTTAGAATGGATTAATTCCTCATGAAACTTTTCATCTTCTTTAGGTAATTTAAAAATCATTTTCATCCAAATCAATCCTTTTCATTTCCTAATCATCTTACGAACAGGAATCCATTAAAGTTTCATCGAAGTAATACTAAAATAATCTAAGAAGGAGAATGATGATGAAGAATATTGATGATCAAATTCAATTCAACATTTACAAAGATATGCGTAACCCTGATCCGAACCGCCTTCCTGTGTCATATGAAGACTGGGAAAAAGAAGCACGCAAAAAACTAGAAGATGGACCATTTTATTATGTAAAAGGAGGAGCAGGCGGCGAGCGTACCATGGAGGCTAACGTCTCAAACTTCAATCGTTGGCAAATCGTCCCAAGAATGTTGAATAACGTGGACGAGCGTGATTTATCCATTAACTTATTTGATCAAACATTTCCTTCACCGATTCTACATGCTCCCATCGGAACACAGTCCGTTATTCACGACGAAGGTGAGATTGGTTCTGCGAAAGCTTGTGCCGAACTAGGTATCCCTTATATCGCAAGCTCGGCTGCAACCATACCAATGGAAAAAATCGCTGAAGCAATGGGAGATGCCCCTCGCTGGTTTCAGCTTTATTGGAGTCGTGACCCTGAAATAGCGGGGAGTTTCGTCAAACGTGCAGAAGCATCTGGCTACTCCGCTATTGTCGTAACCCTCGATACTCCAATGATGGCTTGGCGCGAAGATGATCTACGAAATGTTTATCTACCATTTTTAATTGGAGAAGGTGTTGGCAACTACTTTACAGACCCAGCCTTTCTTGCCAAACTAGACCAATCACCTCAAAAAGATCCAGAAGCAGCCATCATGCATTGGACAAAAGTGTTCGGAAACACAGGACTCACTTGGGGTGACCTTGCCTTTTTAAGAGAACACACGAATCTACCAATCCTGTTAAAAGGGATCCTTCACCCAGAAGATGCTGAGTTAGCTATCGAGTACGGTGTCGATGGGATTATTGTATCCAACCATGGCGGACGCCAAGTGGATGGAGCGATTTCAGCGATTGACGCACTACCTCAAGTATCTGAAGTCATACAAGACAGAATCCCAGTTCTAATGGATAGCGGAATCCGACGTGGCTCTGACATCATTAAAGCAATGGCATTAGGTGCTAAAGCTGTCTTGGTTGGTCGTCCAGCCATGTACGGACTAGCCGTTGCTGGTAAACGCGGAGTCAAAGAAGTTTTACAGAACCTTTCAGCTGACCTTGATATCACGTTAGGTTTAATTGGTAAGAGGTCAGTTAATCAAATTGATCGATCCGTATTAGTAGAAGCAAAAAATCCTAAACTGACAAAAATAACGCAAGATTCCTTTAAATAAAGCTTTTGGGGCTACGTAAATACTTAGCCCCTTTTTTATGACGCGTTTATTATACTAAAAATATAATTGCTTATCCTTCTCAACCTTACTTATTATGTTATGATAGATTAATAGTTAACCCCTTCGTTTTTAAGGTTAACAATAAAGTTAAACTATTCGACCAAGTTAGGTGGCGATTATGTATAGACTACGAGGACATCATCTTTTTTGTCTATTAGGATATCGAGGCATGGGCTATTCTCAAGAGTACGTAAAAAACATGACAGAATTACATCAAACCCTAAGAAGCAACCCCAGCACAAAAGTACATATCATAAAAGGACCTGACCATTTGTGTGAAAAGTACCCTAACACAGGAGAGTACCATTGCCAAGACGAAAACATTTATGAAAGAGACGCAGCTATATTAAAAAAATTAGGATTAAAAGTTGGTCAGATTATAGCTTGGGGAGAAATTGAAAAACAAATCAAACATCATGTCGTTCCTTCTGACATACAATCAGTATGTGATACGTGTTCATGGCGCACTTACGGAGTTTGTGAAGAGGGTGTACAAGAAATTTTAGATGGCCAGGGCTTAAGGGAAGTTAAATAATAATAGAGCTAGTTTACCGAAATTAATTCCGGTAAAACTAGCTCCTTGTTTATAAGAATATTAAACTATTTATGACGCCAAAAACTCCTTCAACTGGTCTCCTACTTCTTTTACATCTTCATATCCTAGTTGATATAAAGCCGTAAGTTTATCCTTGTTACGCTCGACCCGGCCGACTTTTAATTTATCAGAAGGACTGATGACAAATATATTCCCCTGTCTCTCTTGGTCAAATATGTAGTGTAACGTTTCGTTATAAACTTCATGTCGCTTTTCTAATGCATGTAACAGACCAGGATATTCTGAGTACTTTTTCTTAATATATCGTTTGAATGATTGTGGCTTCTTCACATAACCTCTATTCCGAGTTAACACCACAACATTTTTATGGTTACCATCTTTTACTGATTGTCTAATTGGAATGGGATCTGAAATTCCCCCATCCATCAAGTATCGACCGTCAAATTCGACCATTGGTGCAAACAACGGAAGCGAGCTTGAGGCACGCAGAATGGTGACCACATCTTTTGGGTATTCAGATTTTTTATAAAATAGCGGTTCACCTGTCATACAGTCTGTTACACCGACCACAAACTCTTCTTCCGCTTGATCATATGTCTCAAAATCAAAAGGTGCGAGTTTATTAGGCAACGTATCGAATATAAAATCCATCCCGAATATTTGCCGTTTTTTAATCCAATTGCGTAACGATAAATATTCAGGATGGTTTACAAAATCAATCGTCACCGTTTTGTTTCGGTCAATCTGACGAGACACATAAGAAGAACCATTACAAGCTCCTGCTGAAACCCCGATTGTATAAGGTATATAAATATCTTGCTCCATTAAATAGTGAAGGACTCCAGCGGTATACACACCTCGACTTCCTCCACCTTCTAATACTAATCCTGTTTGTTCCATATATATCCCCTCTTGGTTAATTGCCTTTAGAATCTATTTTTATTATGTAAGCCACTAGTTTTCATTTCAATTATTTTGTTTGCATTATGACTGCTTTACTACATAGGTTGCCGTGTTATATATTCATATTCTCGGCACCAAGAATAAGGGGCATCAGCATAATGATTAACCCGACTACAATCATTAAGCCTCCCCAAAAACGGTTGGAGATTTTATCAGTATACGTAACTCCGATTTTTAGAACAAAATCAAGAAACGTCGGAGCTTTTCTATTTAGGATTAAAAACCCTAAATAAATGAACAACACCCCAATTAACTCAACGACCAGTATATGAATGGGCATAGACGATTCCCCTCTGCTAATTGATAGTCATTTATACGTTTACTGTCTTAAAAAGTTTCGCCCTATACCTCCATACAAAGTACTGCTTCATTTTCCACCATTTCTCCTGTTCTAATAAAACCGACCTTTTCATATAAACTCAACGCAACATTATTGTGAGGTTCCATGGATATTCTTAGTTCCACCTTTCCATATTCACTTTTAAAATAATCAAGAAACTCTTTTAAAGCGGTTTTCCCTAATCCTTGATTTTGGTATTGGTCACCAATCATAAATCTCTCAATCCACCAAGAATCTAATTGATAGTCCTCATCGGCTGGATAAAACACATACATTATAAAACCAACCATTTGATCTCCTTTATAAATACCTAATGGGTGTCGCTCCCCTTCTTCATAGTAACTTTCTAGCAAGGAGTACCAATTTGGTGCTACAAAATTCCGTTGTTCTGATTTAACCCCTAGCTCGACGCAAGATTTATAATTACTCTGATTAATCTCTTTAAACATTATTTCCATTTATTCAACATCCTCCCACTCGACACCCTCATCTTCTAATAAGGTTTCAATTAGTTCATCAGTATCTGTGTCATCTCTAATGTCATAGGGTTTATCAGTTTGAAAGTAGTCTTTCCCTACGTTCAAAGATAAACTTTTTGTTCGGTTATAATTTTCTTTGACCTCTCTAGTATAAGTAATTTGCATACGATAGTTAGGGTCATAGTAAAACTCATCAACTTCTTTTAAATCAATCGACTTAAATTCATCTAGTATTCTTTCAATTGTTGCCTCATCTCGTATGTCAGCTCTAGCCACAGTATTGTAAGGTCTTTCTTTAGTCGAATCAAACTTCGAAAGACTTATTTGCCCAACCGTTGCATCACCAATCTCTTCATCTAATAGATCCTCAGCTGTTTTATATTTTTCCATTTGTATATAAACAATTAATGCAATAACGGCCGCAACGACTAAAACTCTGATAACTTTTTTCTTCATACAATCCCCCTATAACTCGAACTCTTTTATATCATATCAACTTTCGCGTAAGTGAATAAATGCTCCCTTTAAATTGATATCGCAATACCAATAGGTTGGCAGTTTCCTAAATTATAATTTTAACACTTTGATTTGGAATTTTCAGTCATTTAACCCAAATCATAGTCCAAAATACATCTTATGAGCCTTTTTTTCTGAGTTATGAGGCGTTTTCAATATTTTATGGGATCAATTTTTGTCAAACCGGGGTAAAAAATCGTTTTTATGGGACATTTTTTGTAATTTATGAGAACTTTTTTTCATTCCATAAACAAAAACCCGCTTCACTTAGAAACGGGTTCTCATTTTAAAATTTATCGCTTATTAAATTCGTCCGGATCTGGGCCGACACGTTCATCTTTATTCATATCGTGAATTAATTTCATTTCCTCTTCTGTTAATTCAAAATCAAATACATCTGCATTATCTTGAATACGATGTTGTTTTACTGATTTAGGAATGGTCACAACCTCTTGTTGTAGATCCCAACGTAAAATAACTTGTGCTGTTGATTTACCATGACGTTTTGCAATATCTGTTAATGTTGGATCATCTAATAGCTTCCCTTGTTTCAGCGGGGACCAAGCCTCTAGCTGGATATTATGTTGTTTACAGAACTCATGTAAACTACGTTGTTGTAAATGTGGATGATATTCTACTTGATTTACCATTGGGGCTACTTCCGCATCTTTCATCAAATCTTCTAAATGGTGCTCCTTAAAGTTACTTACACCAATCGCGCGGATTTTTCCATCATTATATAATTTCTCCATTGCCTTCCAGGATTCTTTATATTTATTTTGTTCTGGAACTGGCCAGTGAATTAAATATAAATCCAAATATTCCAATCCCAGTTTATTTAAGCTTGTTTCGAAAGCCTGAAGAGTTTCTTCGTAACCTTGATCTCCATTCCAAAGCTTAGAAGTAATAAATAATTCTTCTCGAGGAATACCAGAATCTTTGATTGCTTTCCCTACACCTTCTTCATTACCATAAATGGCTGCTGTATCAATGCTTTTATAGCCGTGTTCAAGTGCCCACTTAACAGAATTATAAACTTCTTCTCCTTCTTCTACTAAGAAAACACCTAGACCCAACCGTGGCATCTTTACACCATTATGTAGTGTAGTGGTTGATTGCAAACTATTTACCATCTCAACTTCCTCCTTTATTCATTGTCTATACTATCTTGCCACAATCTACAAAAATCGAAAAATGATGTGCTCAAGAAAAGCGGCAAACCTAGTCGGTCCTTTGTGATGTACCCATAACTTCGCCGGGAAGCCTTATTCATCCTCTATAATTGGTAAAACAATATGAGACGTGTGACCTGCTCCTTCATAAATCTTTTGATTTGCTTTAACTGTTTGGGTTGTATTTAATAATGTGTGACCAGTATTAGGGTTAGGGTCGTACATTGGGAAATTACTTGAAGTTACTTGAACTCGAATCGAATGTCCTTTTAAAAACACTTGACTCGTTGCCCAAAGGTCGATTTCATATTCATAAATGTCTCCAGGTTTCAGGAGCCCATGAATATGGTCCGCTCGAACAATTCCCTCTGTTACATTGATCGATGTTCCATCTGGCAAAACATCAGTTAACTTCACAACAAAGTCTGTGTTAATCGCATCCGTTGAGGCATACAATTTAAATTTAACAGGACCTGTTACTTCTAAATTTTCATCAAGCGGATCGGACGTATAAATTAAAACATCATCTCGTTGTTCCACCTCATTTTGAGCTAGTGGCCCCGTATTGATACCGTGAATAAATAATGAGGGGCCACCTTTTGTTGGTACTGGGTTCTCAGGATTATAGAGATATGACTGATTCGTTAACTTCTCAGGTTTGTCAAAACTCAACCTTCCACCAGATTGTAAATAAAGCGGACGATACTCCGTACGGGCTAATGGCCATTCATACTCGTCGCGCCATTCATTGGTCCCCATTACAAATAGTTTTATAGGGGCATCACCTTCAAACAAACTGCTCTTTTTACCTTTCAACCAATAATCAAACCATTTCAGATGAAGAGACGTCACATTATCTTCCCCATCGATTAAATCACCCGATCCCTTCAATCCAAAATAGCGATCACCGAAGTAAGGGTTGAAAACACCGTGCCCCCAAGGTCCAATGATTAATTTCTGGTCACCTTTCAGTTCCGTGAAATTATTAATCGTCGCGTTTAAGAAGCAATCAAACCACCCGGCCATGTGAAATCCGGGGACATTGATATCATCTAGTGATGCTCCATTACCTGCTGCCAATTCACCATTCAAGTAAGATTGATAGAGATCTCGTAACTCTGGGTGCCTCATTACAGGTGGCCATTCTTCAAAAGGAAAGTGTTGGTGCCAATCTAATATTTGGTCCAAGTCCATTAGCAACTCTCGAGAAGTGAACTCATAATTCTTTGAATCTTGCTTTCGCTTTAAATAATCTGGAGCAACTGAATCTAGAATCCACGTTTCTAACTTACCAAGTTCATAGGCTCCACCACGTTTGGATAAATCACGGCTAATATTATTGCCCGTAAACGCTGGAAAAATTGCTTTTAATGAAGGAGGCTGCCCCATCGCCGCGAAGATTTGCGTATAGCCATAGTATGACAAGCCAAACATCCCAACCTTGCCATTACTGTAAGGTAAAGAGGCCGCCCACTCAACTGAATCATAACCATCTTCAAACTCTTGTTCAAATGGAGTAAATTCCCCTTCCGAACTATAGCGCCCCCGAACATCTTGAATCACGACAACATAACCTTCTAACGCCATACGAATCGGATCGACATACCGATGTGAAAAATTCGGCAGATTTTTATTATACGGAAGGCGACTTAATAATACAGGATACCGACCTCCCTCACTTGGTCGATACACATTCGCATATAACGTCACTCCATCTCGCAATTTACATGGGACATCCCGTTCAACTATCACTTGTTCACTCATTACTTTATCCCTCCAAGTAATAAAAGGCCTGCACCATAAAAGATGCAGACCCCAATTATTGATTAGTTATTTAACATGTTATCAACCTGATCTTGGTGTTCATCAATCCACTCTTGAGCTACTTCTTCCTCGTCTTGCCCGTCTTCAATCTTCACAATCATTTCTTCTACATCTTCAAGTGGAATACTCCAATTTTGTAAAAATTCATATGCATCTGGAGCTTTATCTTTTAAACCATTATTAGCTAATACATGAACGGATGATGTTTCAAAGTAACCATAATCATCTTCTATAACCTCAATATCATACTTATTGAACATCGTATGTGGTCTCCAGCCATAGAAAATAACTGGATTATCACTGTTCATTTCCTTTTGAGCTTGTGCTAGCATACCACCTTCAGAAGAAGTGATCAGCTCAAGGTCAAGATCCGCTTCTTCGATTAAATCACGCATCATTTCAGTCGCGCTCGCACCTTCTTCAATACCGTAGATCTTATTGTTAAATTCATCTTCTCTACCTTTTAAATCACTAACTTTCTCAATTCCCTCTACATAAGTCGGAATGACAAGACCAGAATCCGCATCCTCATAGCTTGTTGCTACCATTTCAATAGAATCTTCATATTCTTCAAATTGCAATTCGTGTGCTGGCATCCATGAATCCATGAAAACGTCCAGGTCACCACGAGAAAGACCTACGAATGTTGAACTAACATCTGCCTGAGTCTCTTCAACTTCATAACCCATATCTTCTAGGATAATCTTTGCCACTTTTGTTGGAGGAACTGTGCTTGTCCAAGGTGTCACAGCAAATGATATCGTACCTTTATCTTCTCCGCCTTCCTCACTACCTTCAGCTTCATCACTAGATCCACAAGCTGCTAAAACGATTAAACTAACCATCATTAACGTTATTAAAAACTTCTTCATTCAAAATCTCCCTTTCTATCTATTATTTTTAAACTCTACCTTGACCAATACCTTGTGTAATACGGTCAAGGACAATCGCTAGAACCACAATACCTAATCCTGCTGATAAACCTAGACCAATATTAACTCTTGAAATCGCGGTCAATACAGATGCTCCTAGACCCGGCGCTCCAATCATCGATGCTATAACCGCCATCGATAGCGATAACATTATCGTTTGGTTAACTCCTGCCATGATGCTTGGAACCGCTAATGGGAGCTGGACCTTAAACAATAACTGACGCTTTGTGGAACCAAAGGCCCTTGATGCTTCCACGACTTCCTTTGATACACTACGAATCCCTAAGTTTGTCATACGCACAGCTGGTGGAGCCGCGAAAATAAATGTCGCAATAACGGCTGGCACACCACCAAGACCAAATAATAATACGGCAGGGATTAAATACACGAAACTCGGTAGTGTCTGCATGAAGTCTAAAATAGGCTTTACAATATTCAATATTCGATCATTCATGGCACTAAAAATCCCAATTGGAATACCAACGATTAGAGATACTAGAGTTGCGACTATAACGATTGACAGCGTCTGCATTGCCTCAGTCCATAGATCAACTGATCCAATAAATAGAAACCCTATGACTGTGAATATGGCTAAATTACGTCCTGATAATCTCCAAGCTATAGCGGCAATAATTAACGTAAATAACTCTGCTGGAATAAATAGTAATAGATCTGTTACTCCACCAATAAACGCATTTAAACCATTACTGACTGTATCGAAAGCATTACCGAAAGTCGGTAAAAACCATTCATCCACAAATGTATTCGTCCATCTCTCAAGTGGAAAATAGAAATAGTCCATTAATTAGCCACCTCAACTTTCTCTTTCCCAAGCACGAGACCAGATAAAATAGATACTCTTGATACAATTCCAACTAAACGACCCTCATCTACAACTGCAATCGGATATTTAGCATCCGCTGCCACACCAATTAAATCATTCAATGGAGTATCGGGGGCTGTCTGATGAACACCGGTTATCAGAACCTCTTCCATCGAAATCTTTTCCTTATAAGCACGAATTGCATCGTCAATCGTGAGTAACCCTTTAAACTGATCGTCTCGATCGACGACAAAAATACTCGAGGCTCCAACCTCTTCCATTTTTCGAACCGCCATACGTGGTCCATCTTTGTATGTAATGAGAACTTCAGGTTTTCTCATAACGGTTGCTGCATCCAACACCTTAGAACGGTCGACATCTTTAACAAAGTTACTAACATATTGGTTAGCAGGGTTCTCAAGTATATCTTCAGATGTACCGATTTGAACGATTTGTCCATCTTTCATAATGGCAATACGGTCTCCAAGCTTCAAAGCCTCATCTAAATCGTGAGTAATGAAAAGAACTGTTTTACCTAATTTTGTTTGAAGCTTCAGTAACTCATCTTGCATCTCTTTACGAATAAGTGGGTCTAATGCACTGAAAGCCTCATCCATTAATAAAATATCGGTATCGTTCGCAAGCGCTCTAGCAAGTCCAACACGCTGCTGCATACCACCACTTAACTCATGCGGATAGCTATTTTCATACCCTTTAAGACCAACGTCTTCAATCGCTTTTTGAGCACGCTTTTCACGTTCTCCTTTTTCAACACCTTGGATTTCTAAGCCGTAATAGACATTCCCCATCACCGTACGATGCGGGAATAATCCAAAGTTTTGAAAAACCATTCCAAGCTTCTGACGTCTTGTCTCGATGAGCTGGTCTTTATTCATTTTCGTTATATCTTCACCATCAATTAAAACCTCGCCAGCTGTCGGTTCAATTAAACGATTGATTAGACGAATAAGAGTCGATTTACCACTGCCAGAAAGCCCCATAATAACAAAAAACTCGCCATTTTCTACTTTAAATGAAGCTTTGTTTACTCCGACAGTGTTACCCGTCTTCTCTAAAATTTCATCCTTTGAATAATCTTCATCTAACATTTTTAAGCCTTGTTTCGGGTGAGACCCAAAGACTTTAGTTAAACCATTTACTTCTATTTTGCTCATAAACATTCTCCTTTTTTAATCAAGCAGGAGAGTTACTTCCTGCGAATACCTATAACTCTTCCTGCTTGTTTCGGTTGCTCTAAATGTTCATGCTCGTTCCAAATCCGATCAATTTTCTCTTGAATAAAGGGTAAAAATGGAGATGGCTTTCCTAGATGTTGATCCATGCCCATTAACATCTGCTCACTCGTTGCCACTAAATCACCGTTTGAATTTTTCATCTTGAAAAAGACATGTAAACGCTTGGCGTCGTGATCTAGAAGTTGCCATTCCACGGTTATTGGTTCACCTTGATGAACCTCTTGTAAATAACATAAGTGGGTTTCTAACGTAAATATGGTGTATTTCTGTTCATGAATGACATCTTCTGTAATTCCGAAATAATTCATTAAAGCATCCACAGCATGACTGAATACTTCAGCATACGCCGCATCATTCATGTGACCGTTATAATCAACCCACTGCTCTTTGACGCTATCTTTATATTGGAAGGGGGTATTCATATCTCTTCACCTCTTAAGGCCAATAGTCTTCAACTAAATCAATAAGTTTGACTAGAAATTCATTACGCTGACGCTCTAGTTCTTCAACGGATCGATCATTCGCAAAGTTCTCACAACCCGTGATAACTCGCTCTTTTAGCTCATCTGTTAATTCAGGAGCTTCTAGCTTTGTCCATGGAAGCTTTAATGCTGGACCGAACTGCTCAAGCATGTGACGCATTCCTTGATCGCCACCTGCTAAATGGAACGTCATAAAAGGCCCCATTTGCGCCCACCTTAAGCCCGCACCATACGTGATTGCCTTATCAACCTCTTCAGTCGTTGCCACGCCATCATTAACGAGATGTAAAGCTTCACGCCATAAAGCTTCCATCAAACGATCTGCAATAAAGCCTTCAATTTCTTTATCTATGACCATTGGCTTCATTTGGGCAGATTCATAAATTTTATACGCTGTGTCAATCGTGTTTTGAGTTGTTTTTTCTCCACCTACAATTTCAACGAGTGGTAAAAGATAGACTGGGTTGAAAGGGTGAGCGACCACTAACTTCTCCGGATTCTTAAGTTTCTCCTGAAGATCAGTCGGTTTAATTCCTGATGTACTTGAACCAATAATGGCATTCGACTTAGAATGCACATCGATATCATGTAAAACGGCTTGCTTTACATCAACACGTTCTGGGACGTTTTCTTGAATTAAATCTGCACCTTGAACCGCTTCTTCAAGAGTAGAAACAAACGTTAAACGTTCTTTTGAAGCACCTTCCTTTAAACCAAGTGCTTCGACTGACTCCCACGCACGGTCAATAGCTGCACTAGTTCTTTCCTCTGCACCGTCAGCTGGATCAAAGGCCACGACATCAAATCCATTGGCTAAAAAACGAATAATCCAGCCATTTCCGATGACGCCTGTCCCAATGACCGCGACCTTTTTCGATTCATTCCCCATTCGTCTTTCCTCCTATTTTCTTAAGTTGTATGCCTCTCTTGCCTCAGCAGGAGTCATGACTTCAATATTGTTACTGTTTAATTGTTTTACTGCTTGGTCAACGAGCTGTTCATTAGAAGCTAAAACACCCTTCTTTAAATAAAGGTTATCTTCTAATCCAACACGAACGTTTCCACCTAATAAGGCTGCCTGTGTCACCATTGGTAATTGCATACGTCCAATGCCGAATGCTGACCAATGTGCATTTTCAGGAATACGACTCTTCATATAAGAGAGGGTCTCAACATCCGAATCAGCCCCCCAAGGAATCCCTAAGCAAAACTGATACATCGGATCATCGTCAATTAATCCTTCTTTAACTAACTGATTAGCAAAACGAACATGCCCCGTATCGAAACATTCTAATTCAGGTTTCACGCCACTCTCCTGAATCAATTTAGCCTGTTTTCTTAACCAATCTGTTGGGCTCATGTAAATCATGTTGCCAAAGTTCGTACTACCACAATCTAACGTGCACATCTCAGGTAGTAACTCCCCAACCGGTTCATGTCGTTCGGCTGGTGTTTGAATATCTGTACCGTCTCCACCTGCAGCTGGTGTGTCAAGACTCGGGATAAAGTCTCCACCACCACCAGAAGTAATATTTATAATCACATCTGTTTCAGATTCACGAATACGATCCACAATTTCACGATAATGATCAATATGATGGCTTATACCACCTGTTTTAGGGTCACGAGCGTGAACGTGCGCAACTGTTGCTCCAGCTTTCGCAGATGCAATAGCGGATTCTGCAATTTCTTTCGGTGTTACGGGAACATTCGGGTTCTTTTGCGTTGTATCTCCAGCACCTGTAACCGCTGCTGTAAGCATCACTTTCTGACTCATGTTGAAACCTCCTATATATAATTAATTAGCGCGCTATTACTATACCGTACGGACGGTTTTTCAATCCGTTTGTTACTATACCATCTAGACGGTTTTCTATCAACCGTATTTAGAAAATAAATTTTTCAACTCGCATTTAAATACAATAAAAAACCCGCATCTATGCGGGTTTTAATTAAATGACAAAATAAAAACTGCCAAGTGTATTGGCAGTTCAGTTTTACTCTTTTTCTTTCTTTTCAGCTTCAATATATAAATCTTGAATCCATTCGTGTAACCTCTTATAGACAGCTTTTTTCTTGTCATCACCTATATTATAAAGCTCAAGCAGTTCCGCTAACCAGATTCCGTCTGTTGCTAGCCTAATAATTGTAGCGTCGATCGGGTCTAAACCGTCATCTTCTATATGAGTCTGCCACTCTTCATAGGCTTCATATAGCGGCAACATGAGCTTAGGATTAACGGCTTTCGCTGCTAGCAGCCCTGCATGCATATCTTTATTCGGATAACCTTGATTAAACGTTACATTCAAAAAAGCTCTCGTCCACTTTCCTCGATCTAATGGATCATCCTCAACATTTCTGGCAATCTTACTACGATAGTTTTGTGCTAAATGCTCAACCATCCCTTGAACTAGCGCTTCCTTTGAGGGGAAGTGATACAATAATCCACCTTTACTGATTCCAGCTTCCTTCGCAACAGCCTCCAACGTTAAATTAAAAATCCCTTTATCGCTAACAATACTCGATGCTGCTTCTAATATAGCGATTCTTCTTGATTCCTTAGCCAATGTTATCATCCCCAGCCCAAAAGATTAATTCTACTACGGATACTATACTATCCAGACGGTATATAATTCAATACGTAAATTAAAAATCTCATAAAAAATTTATACTATGTATGGGTGCTTTTAACGTATATTGTAACTTCGAAACCTACAATTATTCACTTTACTCCTATTCCAAAAATCCATTAACACAATTGTACCAAGTTTAACCTCAACTTTCCGCAATTTATGGTAAAATCAAATTAATCAGTTAATAAGGAGCCCAATCATGAGCAAAATACTCATTTTATCTATTGCTGCGTTTCTAGCACTAACCTTTAATTTCATAAAAGCCATTAGAATAAAAGAAGCGCCCAAAACCAACAAATTGATGGCTTGGACGTTTTACTTAACTGGAGTTATTGGCTTGATTGCTGTAAATATGATTTTCTACTAGGGAAGCTAACTAAACTTCCCTGGGTTTTCTACTTTTATTGACGAAACCTCTCCACATTTGCTACAAAACGTTAAGATCATAAACGAACTTCCCATAATTTTATTTAACGGTCTTAAGCTCGTAGTTCCACTCCCTAACCTACCTTTATAAAATTCATCATTTCCACAAACTTTACATGTGTCCACCGATCAATCACCTCCGTATACTCATCCTATATACTTAATTTTTCCATTAAGTACAAAAATCCTCCAATTTATAGAAATATACGGTTATGAATATTGCATGGGAAATTGATAACAACCTCTCCCGTCAAGCTATTTTCGAAATTCTACTAACTGATGATTAATCGAATGGGTATTCTCATATATGCGCTGATAAATAGAGAATAATTGTTGATACTTCTCTACATTGTCTAGTATTGGCTTAATCTCATCCTTCACTTCAATCAATTTTGAAGCGCCTTCAGTAAGATTTTCATACCAACCTAAGCCATAACCAGCTAATAAAGCAGCTCCCATTCCTGGGCCTTGCTCACTGGTTAACCTTACAATCTTCGCATTAAATATATCGGCTTGAATCTGTAGCCACTCACGATTCTTAGCCCCACCACCAATAGAAATAACGGTATCAATTGTTTTGCCACGTTCTCTGAACATCTCAATGGTTTCATTCAATGAAAATGTAATACCTTCTAATACAGATCTTGTGAAATCCTTTAATTGATGGGAGCTATCCATCCCAATGAAACTGCCTCGGATATCAGCATCCGCATGAGGAGTCCGTTCCCCCACAAGATATGGAGTAAACAACAAGCCTTGACTTCCTATAGGAACACGGTCAACCCCATCCAACAGTTCCTCAAAACTTAACTCTTTGGCAAACGTCTCTTTAAACCAATTTAGGCTATGACCTGCCGACAACGTCACACCCATGGAATAATAAGCATGTTCCTTTCCATGATTGAAAAAGTGCGCCTTCCCATCATAAGTCGTTGAGGAATCTCCCTCATACGATAAAACAACTCCAGATGTTCCGATACTACACATCGTTTTCCCTTCCTCTAAAATCCCTGATCCGATTGCTCCACAAGCATTATCTGCACCACCAGCGAAGACCTTTGTCTCAGGACTTAAACCCGTCGCATTGGCGAAATCATCATTTAAGTACCCGACAAATTCTTGCGAATGAACGAGGTTTGGACAAAGTTTACTTGAAAGATTTAAAGCCCTTAAAATCTCAGAACTCCACTGATTTTCATTTAAATCTAGGAGACCGGTTCCAGCAGCATCTGAATAGTCCATATGAATGTTACCCGTCATGCGATAACGTAGGTAATCCTTAGGCAATAAGAACGTCGTTGCCTGGTTAAAAAGCTCTGGCTCATGCGATCGGACCCATAATATTTTGGGGAGCGTAAACCCTTCTAACGCTAAGTTTTTAGTAATCCGTATGTAACGTTCTTTTCCAACCATTTCATAGATTTCTTCACATTGCTTGGTTGTTCTTGTATCGTTCCAAAGAATGGAATTTCTCAGTACTTGATCCTCATCATCAAGCAATACGAGCCCGTGCATTTGACCCGAAAAACTAATCCCTTTAATTTGTTCAACTGGTATAGTAGACTGTTGAACTAATTTGGATAAGGCATCTTTTGTTCCTTCAACCCAGTCTTCGGGTTTTTGCTCACTATAGCCAGCTTTTTCTTGTATTAAAGGATATTCACATGAAGCTTCACCGATCAATTCTCCATGTTCATTCACAAGTAATACTTTGACTGCGCTAGTTCCTAAATCAACTCCAATAACATAACTCATTGTTGTACCTCCTCAAATGATTGAAGGCTAACCCATAAAGGTTAGCCACATAGTTTATGCAAATGCTGTTAATAGATATTGATTAATTTTCGCTCGGATGAGTTCTACATGATTCGATTTATTTTCAATTTGATCATGATTTAATGCATATTCATACAACTGTTTAAAGTCTGTGTTACCTTCAACAATTTCTTTACCAATTCCATCCGAATAGCTAGAATAACGATCCTCGATAATATCTTCTAGCACTCGATCTTCTAGTAAGTTATGAGCAACTTTTAGTCCAACTGCAAAGCTATCCATTCCAGCAATATGAGCATGGAAAAGGTCCTCATCATCCATGGATCCACGTCTTAATTTAGCATCAAAGTTGAGCCCTCCTGATCCGAGGCCACCATTTTTCAAAATTTCATACATCGCTAGAGTGGTAGAATATAAATCGGTTGGGAACTCATCTGTATCCCAGCCTAATAATAAATCACCTTGGTTAGCATCCACAGACCCTAGTAATCCGTTCGCACGCGCATAATGTAATTCGTGTTCAAATGTATGACCTGCTAATGTTGCGTGGTTTGCTTCAATATTAAACTTAAAATACTCATCTAAACCGTATGTTTTTAAGAAAGCTAAGCCTGAAGCAACATCAAAGTCATACTGATGTTTTGTAGGTTCTTTCGGCTTCGGTTCTATTAAGAACTGACCATCAAATCCAATTTCTTTAGCATAATCAACCGCCATATGGAAAAAGCGTCCCAAATTATCTAATTCAAATTTCATATCCGTGTTTAGAAGGGTTTCGTAACCTTCACGTCCTCCCCAAAACACGTAGTTCTCTGCACCTAATTCCTTACCTACCTCTAATCCCTTTTTAACCTTAGCAGCAGCAAAAGCAAACACATCTGCATTATTAGAAGTAGCAGCCCCATGTGTAAAACGTGGGTGCGTGAACATATTAACCGTATTCCATAATAGCTTAGTTCGGCTATCTTTCATATAATCCTTAATCATAGCGACAATTTGATCTTGGTTATCAAACGTTTCTTTTAACGTATTTCCTTCTGGTGCCACATCCACATCATGAAAACAGAAATAAGGTACTTGCATTTTCTCAAAGAACTCAAACGCTGCTTCTACTCGAGCTTTTGCCAAATCCATACCTTTTAAGTGATCCCAAGGACGTACCATCGTGCCAGCACCAAATGGATCAACCCCATCACCAGTAAAGGTATGCCAGTAAGCGATAGAGAACCTTAACCATTCCTCCATTGTTTTTCCACCAATGTTTTCTGTTGGGTTATAATATTTAAACGCATACGGATTATTAGACTGAATCCCCTCGTACTTTACAGTTGGTATTTGATCAAAATATGCCATCTGCCATTCTTCCTTTCTCTATTAAAATTAATTTTTCACTAGTCTAAAAGTTCGATATAATAACAAGTAGATGATGACACGAACCAAAGGAGCTTCCAAACTATGAAACAATTTATGCAGTCCCTATATCTACTAACCAATTGGATTATGAATCTCGTTTACATCAACCTCTTATGGTTCGTGTTCACTCTATTAGGTGGTATCATTCTTGGAATTGTGCCAGCAACAGTTACGCTCTATACCATCATTCAAAAATGGATCCAAGGCCACCATGAGTTCAAATTACACGAAGAATTTTGGAAGCTATATAAACAAACATTCTTAGAATCTAATAAACTATACATCCTTATTGGTCCACTAATGGTCATCATAAGTATTAATCTATTATTTATCGTTAAACAAGGGACGTTTCAGATCGTTCACATCCCATTTTGGATGATCATTTTGATCTTGGGTCTAACCTTGCTTTACATCATTCCTACTTACAATTACTTTGAATTGCCTTTATTAGGCGTGATGAAAAATGCATTATTGATCATGCTAGTTAGTCCTGTGCAAAATCTATTTCTTTTATTAAGTCTTGGGTCATTACTTATCATCTATTATTTCATCCCTGGAATTGCTTTCTTCTTTAATGTAAGTGCATTTGCTTGGCTCAACACGTTCTTTGTCATGGATGCCACCAAGCAAGCTTTAGCAAAAAAACAGTAAGAATCACTCATCCAACCACAAAATACTTGTGACGCCTCTAGGGTAATATTTACTAGCCGAAATTTCACCGTTAATAATTTGGTCACTCCAGCTCCAAATGGACAACTCTGGATGAGTTAACCACTGAACATGAGCACGATCAGCAGCTTGACCTTCTTCACCCCAAGGGAAGCCTAATATTTGTCTAGCTATATATTGATTGAGATAGATTTTACTTAACCATGAATTATTACTTGTTGAAGAAATTTTCCAACCACCATCGTCAAACAGACAAACACCTTTAACTAATACTGTGTTTAAATGATGCTTTAAAGCTTTAATATAATGGCCGAATTCCCCATCTTCACTAACCGCTTCTTCATCACCAATAAAATAAGGATAAATTAACCCTTCAATCGCTGGAATAATTCTCGATTGATTGTTCTTCTCAATAACAGCAGGTATAAACCCTTCTTCATTCACATGAGATACAATCGTATCAGAACACTTCAATGCTTGTTCATGAGCAACTTTAGCCAAATGGTCTTCACCATATTGTTCATACAAGTTTTTCAACAACACATAAGCCGCCCAAGATTTACTCGCCAAATAAATATTATTGCGAGACTGACCTAATGAAATATCGAGACTATCGTATGTGGTAATCTCTGCTCCATTTTTAGTACGAGAGGAGTCCAATCCCATGACACCATTCCGCTTCGATGCATCTGGATGGTCACGATTCAATAAACTGTTTAAGCACTCTTCAAATACTGATTTTTTATCTCTAAACCACTCATCATCACTTGTTTTCATGACATAAGATGCAGCTGTTAAAACCCAATTTAATAATTGTTCATGCGTCATATGAGAAAAACAACCATCGATGTTGTATAACTCATAGGATGAATACTCCGGTCGAGAGAACGTATTGGCGACTCCCATATCGTGAGTAAAACTTCTTCCACCAGGATATTGTTCTTCTGATTCAGGAAACTTAACTTGATCGACATAACTATAACGATCTACAAATAAATCTAGGACATTTCTCATCACCCATGGATTCATCTTTAATTCATAGAATAATTGATCTACCGTTAGATCAAATGTATTCATCATTCGATATTCGCCTTCATTCACTACCCATAAAGGCTTTCCATCCTGTTCTAGCAATTGCGTATTTCCGTAATAACTACGTATCGCATGCGCCACCATAAACTTTTGATCATTATTCAAATTAGAGGACTCTATTAATTGGTTAGACTCCTTACAAAGCTCTATAAATTCATTAAAGTGTTCTAACGCATAGCTTGAAACATCCTCAATATCCTTAAATAAATTCGTATAATAATACTTTGTATCTAAACCTACTGTTGCCCATCCATCTCTAAAAAAGGAAATGCAAATTGGAAACGATCTGACTTCACCAGCTGGCACTTCGAATATAAGAGCTCCAACCGATCCAAGGCCAAACGTCCAATTATCTTCATCTTCTTCTAGTAAAATATCCTCCATACTAAAATGCATCGCCGACTTTGCCTGAGAATCATTCGTGGAAACAGCAGTTAGACGACCTTGCCCAACACCGATTAAAGAACTCGTATCATCCAAGCGTCTCATCGACGTATATGGATCACTTCCCTCATATCCGAAAAAAGCTTTACGTGTTCTTTCGCCCGATCGATTATCAATCGTTAATTCCCCAAACACAGCTGGTAATAACACCTTTTTTAACTCTTCATCTGTTGCTTTTTCAGGCTCAGGGATCGATCGAGCTTGATTATAAACTGTAAACGTTAAATCCCCAGCTTTCCAAGTATCCGTTCCTAACTGAAACTCTCGTTGAATGTTCTCCCTACTAAAAGGGATAATTACCTCAGGTTTATCCGGATTAGGGTCCGGATTTTCAATATCAAATCTCAAACTCTCATCTTCTTTACCTTCAAAAAATGGTAATGCTTCATATTTCCCGTCTTGTTCAAGTGATTCTACTCCAATAAAGACACTCTCCCTAGGCGAACGCCCTAACTCTACATCAAGACCGCCTCCAGCCCCAGGGAATCCTAGTGTAAAACTAGAATAAGATCCAATTGGTGAGTGATGCGCATTAAAAAATATATTTTTTGGCATAGACGAAACCTCCTACCCTTTTAGTGCTCCAGCAGATATACCATCAATGATTTTGTTACTAAAGAAAATAAACGCTACTAAAATTGGAATGACACTAATCATCAATGTCGCCCCAATCGCACCCCAGTCCGTCATATACTGACCGACAAAGTTATTAATCCCAACCGTCAATGTCTTATATTTATCTGAACTAATAAACGTGTTCACAAATACAAACTCATTCCAGTTAAAAATCATATTGATGATGACAGTGGTTGATATAACTGGAGTAGTAAGTGGTAAAATTACTGTAAAAAACATACGGTTAATGGAACAGCCATCCATAATAGCCGCTTCCTCAATCTCCCTTGGCAATGTGTAATAAAACCCAAGCAAAATCATGACCGTAATCGGCAAGTTATATGCCGTATAAGTGAGAACAATTGAAATCGGATTATCAACCAAACTCACTTCTAGAAACATTTTAAATAACGGAATTAAAGCTGAATGTACCGGGATCATGAGCCCGACCATGATGAGACCCAGAACAAACTTATTTAAACGCCACTTCATTCTCGTAATCGCAAACGTTGCCATACTAGCAAGTAGGATCGTTAGCGCAATTGAAGCGACCGTAATCCACACACTATTAAAGAAATATACGCCGATGTTACCGTCTGTCCAAACCTTAAGATAATTTTCCCATTTTGGACTTTCTGGCAAAGCAAATGGAGATTTACCAAAAATCTCGGTATTATCTTTAAGCGAAAACTTTAACAACCACACGAGAGGATAGATTTGAAATATAGCCACTAACGCTAAAAACAGATATAAAAGAAAATAATATAACTTTCGCATATAGATTCACCCCTAATACTGAACTTCGTCTTCTTTGGACGCAGTTAATTTTCTTATAATATAAGTGGTAATTAACGTAATAATTAGCAAGAAAAATGCCACTGCACTACCATAGCCAAAGTTATGACTACTAAAAGCCTCTTTGTACATATAGGAAGCCATGACTTCACTATGCCCATTCGGCCCTCCACCTGTCATAACATAAATCAAATCAAAGTATTTAAGTGAACCTACAATCGCAAGCACGATGGTTACCTTAATAATCCCCGAAATTAATGGGAGCTTAACTTTAAGGGCAATCTGTAACGGTGATGCGCCATCAATTCGAGCCGCTTCGATGAGTTCATTTGGAATATTTTTTAAAGCAGCATAGTAAATCAAAATATAGAACCCTGCATATTGCCATAGAATTGGTACGAATATGGCATACAACACGATTTGAGGCTCTGCTAGCCAATCTGGTGTATGGTCAACTCCAAAGAACGCTAATAAACTATTTAACATCCCATTTGTAGGGTGATAAATTTTTAACCACAATTGAGCAATTGCTACAGAAGATAGTAGCATTGGAATCAAGTAGATCTTTCTAAGCAAATCACTTCCTTTAATCTTCGAATCTAGAACGATTGAAATCAGTAAATAGATTCCTAAGCTTAGAGTCGAGAATATAGCTAATAAAATGGAATGATAAACACTGTCCCAAAACTTAAGGTCAAACAATAATTCTTTATAGTTTTCAAGTCCAATAAAATTCATTGCTCCAATACCGTTCCAATCCATCAAACCGTAATACCCAGTTAAGACTAATGGAACAAAGACAAATATTGAAACCATGATTAGAGCTGGCAAAACATATAGAGCAATCATTAATTTATTAGACATTACTTTATCCATAGAAAATCGCCCTTCTCTTTATGTATTAGTGAAAAGGAACACACCATAAGGTATGCCCCTTCTCAATCCAACAAGTTGATTATTCCATTGCTTTTTCATGTTCTTCCGCAAATTCTTCAGGTGTCACTTCAGCTCCGAATAGCCCTTGAATTAAATCTAAATGTTTTTGAGCTGCATCAGGTGACATTTGAACATCCGCAAACAATGTAATATTACTAGCATTGCTTAAATCATCTAAAACATCGATATACATTTGATGTAAGTCTACTTCGTCCGTGTCTACTTTCGTAGCAGGAATAACACCAGCTTCTTGTACTGCTTCTTCTCCCCACTGTTCAACAAAGAATTGAACAAATGCCTTCGCTTCGTCTTTCACTTCGGAATTCTCAGAGACAAATAAGCCAACTCCAGGTCCACCTACAAAACTATCAACATCGCCATTTCCATCGACCGTAGGGAACTTAAAGTAGTCGATAGAATCCCTGAATTCTTGAGGAACATCCTCGCTCGTTGTGTAGTTAGGAAGATCCCAAGAACCAATTAAATACATAGCCGCCTGTTCATTCATAAACATACTTTTGGCTTCCTGATCACCAAGACCATTGAACCCTTTAACAAAAGCACCTTTGTCTACTAGGCTCTGAATTTCATTGGCAGCGTTTACAAAAGCATCATCAGTGAAATTAGCGTCCCCATTAATCGCATCTGTTAATAACGTAGGACCTCCTATTCGGTCTGCTAGATACATATACCATAGAGATCCAGTCCAAGCATCTTTGTTACCCAATGCAATAGGTGCCACATCATTTTCCGTTAAAACATCCACAATATTTAAGAAATCATCATATGTCTCAGGTGCTTCTAACCCATGTTCTTCAAATATAGCTTGGTTATAAAACACAGGTGCAATGTTTAGCTCTAATGGTAAACCATACGCTTCCTCATCAAAGCTATAAGCATCTACTGTACCTGGAACAAACAAATCTCCAAACTCTCCATCTAAAATGTCATTTAAAGAAGCAAACTGATCTCCTTCAATAAATGGCTCCATATAACCAGCTGCCCACGTCATGCCGACATCTGGTAATTCATTAGATGAAGATAATACTTTAATCTTATCCTTGTACTGTTCATTACTTAAAACCTCAAGTTCAACTTTTACACCCGGATTTTCACTTTCAAACTCTTCAACAATATCGTTTACAATATTGTAGTGCGCCGTTGAGTTACCTTCAGGCCAAAGATGCATAAACTCTACAACTTTCTCATCATCACCACTACCTTCTTCATCACTTGAACAAGCAGTTAACACTAGGAAGCTCGACAGAACTAAAAACATTAATGAAACCGCTTTCCTTTTCATCCTAAAAAAATCCCCCTCATAAAAATTCTGAATTTTAACTAAAGTATAACAACAGCCACTTAGTTTGTCTAGTAGATAAACAAAGTTATTTAAATTTTTTAAATTTGATAGTATAATGACATTAATCACAGTTGTTAAAGGAGATTAACATGTACAATTTCGGTAGCAAGACGTTCAACCAGTATGAAGTAAAAAAAGGGAACAAATCTTTGGTTCTTGAAGCCATTAAAAACCATTCCCCCATCTCAAGAGCGTCCATCGCAGAACTAACTCAGCTTAATAAAGGTACGGTCTCCTCTTTGGTTAACGAACTTATAGAAGACCAAATCGTAACAGAAACTGGCCCCGGACAATCATCAGGCGGTAGACGTCCGATCATGCTATTATTCAACTCTAACGCTGGCTATTCCATCGGCATTGATATTGGAGTCAATTATCTTTTAGGCATCTTAACCAACTTAAACGGTGAAATCATAACGGAAAAGAAAGTTGACCTTAATCACCACGAATTTGAAAGCGTAATGGATCAAGTTCAATCCATAGTGGATTATCTAAAAAGCCAAATGAATCCCACCCCATATGGATTAGTTGGAATTGGCGTAGGTGTACCAGGCACCGTACACAAGAACGGAATGGTATTATTAGCCCCTAACTTAGGTTGGCGCGATATACCTTTAAAAGAACATATGGAAAGGTTATTTCAAGTCCCTGTTACGGTTGAAAATGAAGCAAACGCAGGCTCTTACGGTGAGAAAATATATGGAGTTGGAAGAGGATTTGACAACATTGCTTACATTAGTGCTGGGATTGGGATCGGAGTCGGCTTAATCATTAACGGGAAACTATATAAAGGGAATAACGGTTTTTCAGGTGAAATGGGGCACATGACAGTCGAATTGAACGGTAAACTATGTCGTTGCGGAAACCGTGGATGTTGGGAACTCTATGCTTCAGAACAAACCATTATCGAAAAAGCCAAGGAAGCAGACATTCCTAATGAAAAAGCAACACTCGAGAACCTGATTCACCTAGCTGAACAAGGCAACTCAAAAGCCAATGATATTTTCTCTGAAATTGGAGAGCTGCTTGGAATAGGCATCACCAATATTATCAATACATTCAACCCTGAACAGATCATTATCGGTAATCGCCTTGCCATGGCGAATAATTGGATTAAACCATCTTTGGATCAAAAGCTTAAACAAAATTTGCTTTCTTTCTTCCAAGAAGACTTATCAATCCAGTTTTCAACGTTAAATAGTTACTCAGCTTCATTAGGTGTAAGCGCCTTTACCATTGAAAAATTTCTCATGATTAGCTTAACAAACGGGACCAATACGGCATTTAGGTGATTAGATGAACATTAAACAAAAGACCATACTTAACAAATGGACCGAATATACATTGACAAATGACCATCACGTATCGATTAGCCTACTAGATTATGGTGCAACTATTACGAAGTGGCTTGCCCCAGATCAAGACGGTCAGATTGAAAATATCGTCTTGAGCTACGATGATTATGATATGTATGAAGAGAACCCCTTATTTTTAGGTTCTGTTATCGGAAGAGTTGCTGGAAGAATTAAAAATGCTTCTTTTACTGTAAATCAGACAACTTACCACCTTGAACAAAATGATGGCGAACACCACTTGCATGGCGGTTCAAAAGGGCTACACCACCATTTATGGAGTTCAACTCCATTTAAAACCCGAGATGCAATTGGTGTTCAAATGACAACAACAGCTAAAGAATTAGAAGACGGTTATCCAGGCGATGTCGATATTAGCGTTACCTATACATTAACGAACGACAACCAGCTTTCAATTGATTACGAAGCGCAACCTAATCTACCAACACCAATTGCCTTAACCAATCATACTTATTTTAATTTATCCGGAGACGCTAAACAGACCATTCATCAACATCACGTGAAGTTTCCTGCTTCAAAGATACTGGAACTCGACCAGAACCTAATTCCAACCGGTTGTCCATTAAACAATGAAGGAACCACATTTGATTTTCGTCATGGCCGCGATCTAAAAGAAGGGTTGGAGTCATCTCACGAGCAACATTACATAGCAAACAGAGGCTATGATCACTATTTCTTATTTGACAACGAACAACCAAAGGTTCAAGTAAGTGAATCAAAATCAGGCCGTAAACTATTAATTGAAACTAACCAACCTGGAATGATTATGTACTCAGGAAACAACATAGACAGCCAATTTAATATTAACCAAAGAACTGGGCAAAAACATTTAGGCGTATGTTTTGAAACTCAAGCACATCCTGCAAGTCTTTTAGACATGCCACTACCTTCGATTATCATCTCAGGAACCTACCACCAAAGAACAACGTTTAAAATCTTAACGTAATAGTGCAGTCACTTACATTCGTACTATAATTTTATAAACTTTGTTTATCCAATATACTAATTAAGTATTGTTATATTTGGTTATTATGAATTAAAAACAAACCCCTGGTTCTCCCCAGGGGTCATATTTTTGACGCTTAAATTATTCAGTTCTTAGACATCAAAGCTTTTAGGTGCTAGTTCGACACCTTGTCTAATCGCTTCAATTAAACTCTTTTCATCCGCAATTCCTTTACCTGCAATATCAAAAGCTGTACCGTGATCCACACTAGTACGAATGATTGGTAAGCCAACAGTAATGTTAACGCCAGCATCCAATCCTAATACTTTAATTGGACCGTGGCCTTGGTCATGATACATCGCCACCACGATGTCAAAGTCACCACGTACAGCACGGAAGAATAACGTATCGGCTGGAAGTGGACCTTGAACGTCAATCCCTTCATTCGCCGCACGCTCAACTCCAGGAATAACCTTCTCTTCTTCCTCACCATAACCAAATAAGCCGTTCTCTCCTGCGTGAGGATTTATACCACAAACAGCAATTTTCGGTTGCTCATTTCCTGCTTTCTTTAACGTTTCATGAGCCATTTTAATAACACTATATACACGGTCCGGATTGATTTGCTTCACAGCATCGATTAAACCTACATGAGTCGTTACATGAATCACTTTCAATTCAGGCGCTGAGAGCATCATCGCATAATCCTTTGTATCCGTTAATTGCGCTAAAATCTCCGTGTGTCCAGGATACTTATGCCCCCCAAGGTGCAAGGCTTCTTTATTTAATGGAGCCGTGCAAATAGCTTGAATGTCACCTTTTTTAGCTAATTCAATGGCTTGAGCTAAAAATTGATAAGCTGCATCTCCACTAACAGCCGACACCTCTCCTAGAGGCAAATCTTCAGGCAGAAGGTTCAGATCAATACATGGCACATTTCCCAAACGAAACTTACCTTCACGCACATCGCTAATCGGCTGAATCGTTAGATGCTCTCCATCCACTACTCGCTTAGCATTTTCTAATATTTTTGCATCTCCAATGACTAATGGACGACACCACTCATACACATCTGCATTCATTAAACTCTTTAGAATAATTTCTGGTCCTACACCAGCTGCGTCTCCCATTGTAATTCCAACAATCGGTTTATTACTCATCGTGATGTTTCATTCCCTTCAAGAATTTCGTGGCATGAACAAGCGACTGTTCATTTCCGAATCCACCGGCTTTAGTCACTATCCATTGGTCAACACCATTCAATTGGGCTTTCCCTAAAGGTATTCCCGTTTCAATCTCTTTGACTAATTCTAAGACTGATATTCCTAACTCACTGCAAACAGCTTTTGCAGTATCTCCGCCAGTTAGAATCATATGGTTAATCGAAAACTTTTTAACCATCTCTTTTGTAATTATCGCTAGCCCTTGCGAGATCTTGAGCCCTACTTCTTCTTTAGTCAATCTATATTGTTCTCGATATTGGTTAGCTTCTTCAATATTTTTATCACTTGAGTCAACGAATAACAAGACATCTTGCTTCGTCCATAGTTGGTCCAAATCAGAACTTTTTAATACGTTACCATTTAATAAATCAATCGGGCTAACCTCTAACGTTTGGACGTGATCTAATTTCGATAACTCAATTAATTGAGACTTGGTTTTCTGCGATAAACTTCCTGAAACGGTCAATACATGACTTGACGAATCAGAGGCTGAAAACTCAGATACTACTCCTTCATGATCTAGTTCGAAGTCAATAAATTCTATTAAGCCCGCAGAACCAACCCACAAGATATTTAGATTTAATTCAGAAAAAACGTTTGTAATGGTTCTTAAATCTTGGTCTTCTTCTACATCGCAAACAAACCATTTTTGACCTTGGTTTAATTTTTCCTCAACCGATTCAACATCATCACCCGGAACAAACGGCGTGATTCGCTCTTTGCCATAAGGCTTCAATAACTCGATTATTCGGCTATCTTTTACAGGTGTCTTCGGGTCACGGCCAAACTCTGTCTCGGCAACCGGTTGGCCATCAACATAATGCACACCACCCGTTGTAACACGACCCAGACTTGGATAGGCAGGAGCAATCACGACCACATCCGGGGTCACGGCCTCTTCAAGAGCTAATATTTCGGCCCCTACTTGCCCTCTTAACGTTGAATCTACTTTTTTATAAAACTGATTGATATTATTTATCTGTAAAAAAGACGCTACCTTTTTAACTTTATCTTGAGCTTGATCAGGAGATGCCGCACGAGTATCTGTATCTATAATCGTGACTTGAGCTTGATTATTTATATGATCTTTTGGGAGGTCAACTAACACATTCGTTGAATAACCCTTTTTGCTTAATTGGATCCCTGTATCATTAGCTCCTGTAAAATCATCTGCTATAATTCCTAATAGTTTTTCCATTGAAGTCACTCACCTTTAAGCGTTACCTTCTACCATCTCTCCGTTTTCAAATTTAAACCCTTTTTTCTCTAGACGCTTAACTAAAAAGGCAATATACAACGGCAAGAGAATAGCTGTCGTTACGGTTGCTGCTGCTACTTGAACGGTCGCGATATCAGCTAATGGTTCAAACGATGCACTCGCTGCTGCAATCGCTGCAGGTGTCGCAACCGCGTTACCTGCTGTAGAACCTTCAGACGCCCCAACAATTGGGTTCCATTTTAAAGCTTTAAATACGAAGAAACCAGCTGTACCTGTTACAAATACCGTTAGTAATCCTAAAATGACACCAGCTAATCCACCTTCAAGAATCGCCGCATAATCAATTCCCATACCTAATGCAAAAGCGAAGAATGGAATTAACATAGAACTACCTTTATCTAAGAACTCACGCATTTCTTCATCTAAATTACCTAAGACCATACCAATTAAAATAGGTAATAGCACGGCAATAAATGATACGATTGAGAACATGCCATCAACGAAGCCCATCGCACCAAAAACGGATAGAGCCACCATCGTTAAGAATGGACCATCGTTTAAAGCTAGTAATGAATAAGCTGCACGGTCATCTTTATTACCGTATTGACCAACTAATGCCACATAAAGGCCACCGTTACTGTTTGTCATCGCCGCGATGACCGCCACAGGTGCAAGACCTAACCATAAACCATCACTTCCAGCAAACATATAAGCTAGTAAACCAAATACCGCACCAACGGCCCATTTTGTTCCTAATAGCACCCCACCTTTAGCAAGTGAGACACCAAATGATCTAAGATTAATCTGTGCCCCTGTACATAAAAGGAATAACGCAATTAGCGTTAAAGCACCATTCACAAATAACTCTTCAGTAAAGTTTCCGATTCTTAGTAAATCAGGAAAGAACGTATTGATCGTAGCTGCCAATAATAATGGCACCACCATCATTCCACCCGGGATACGTTCTAAAGTTGCTTTAATACGCATAAGTGATTGCCTCCCTAAAAGAAAAATATTAAAACGCTTTCACAAATTATAATAGGTGACATCGTTCTATTTAGCAACACATTATAAACAAAAAATTTTAACATTAAACAAAATCGTTGCATTTTTAAACAATTAACTAAAAATAAAAACGTAAGCTATGATTTATTTAGCTTACGCCATAAAGTCGAACGATTAATCCCTAATCGTTTAGCAGTTTTCGATTGATTAAAATCTTCTTCCTCTAATACCGCTTCAATCACGCGCGACTCGATTTCTTCTAGCGTCCCTTCTAAAACAGGGACTTTCTTATTTTCCGACTTTTTCTTTTCATTTAATAATGCTTTCACTCTAGATGTTTCAATGACATAACCTTTTTCCGAAAGCACTAATGTCTTAATGAACGATTTAAGCTCACGAACATTGTGAGGCCAATTTACTTTTTTCATTTCCTTGATTGCTTCTTCTTTGACTCTAATCGGTTGAGTTCCTAACGTTTGATGGAATTCTGTCATAAATAAAGTCACTAACCCTTTAAAATCTTCATCACGTTGATCTAACGACGGTACATATACTTCGACTAATTGATCGTCATTAATCACTAATTCATTCAACCAATCTGGCCTGGACGAAAGTATGACTCTTATACCTTGATTTATAAGTTGATAAAGATACGTTCTGATTAAATTAAGCTTCTCTGTTGCTGGTTGCTCATCAATGTTTTTAAAATAGATTGTTTTAACATTTGAGCTTAAGATTCGATTCAAATCCGCTGCCTGACAATTTTTAAAGTCAATCACAACTAATAAGCTTGACCCATTCGTTTTGTAATGAATATATTCAGCAAATAAACCTTTACCAGACCCAGGTTCACCATACAACACATACAACTGATGTTGATTAACACTTTGGTCAATCACCTTTAAAGCTTGATTCATCGCTTCACTCTGATGAATCAATTTAGGCTTTTGATTTTCAGCTTGTACACGAATCCCATTTAAACGATTGAAGGCATTTACATTTAAAGAGAAAGTGAAAATGAAATAAGTCTTATTAAAGATCTCATTCTTATAGCCATAAACTTCAATTTCTTGCCCTATATTGACATTCACAAACTCACGAACCGTTCCATGAATTAATACCTGCTCACTAAAATCCTGTAACGTATCATAAGAAATCGGTAAACTTTCAAACGAGGTCCAGACTTCATGAACAATCCCACCGTTTTCATTTACAATGATCAGGTCTTCCTGATGCTCTTTTAAACGTTCAGTTAAAAGCCCAATCCGAGACAAATTATATCGGTGATAAACAAACTGCTGCTTCGCCTTATTAAACGCGCTATAAATCGCTTCACGACCTGACTGAAGAAGAACACCTTCCATCCCATGTCGGTTGGCTTCCTCTACCGTCACGACGTCCCCGAGGATTAATCCATACCCTTCAGCTTTTAATTTAGGTAAAAGCTCCTTAACATCATCCGCTTGTTTGATTGAATAAACATCGATAGGATAATCTAGCACATCCGCGATCGATTGAGCACCCAAGGTAATATTCGTAAAACCAACTAAAGCCTTCTTCTCACTAAAATTTTTTGCCAATGTTAGAATCCGAAGAATATCATAACCCGTTATATTGACGTCAACGACAGGTAATGAGATCGCTTTTCGAATCATTTGAGCCGTTCCCCCACGACTGATAATAATATGATAGCCAGCTAACTCTGCTTGCTTAGCAATCTCAACCCCATCTTGTAAGTTTCCAACTTCTAAATCAATCTCCAAATCTGTTAAATCGGCCTTACACTCTTCCACTAACGGGACCATCGCTTGATAAGGCGCAATAAACATCACTTTAACTTTCATAATCATACCCCTAACACGAACATATGATATCTCAAGGAAAACATAACCTGATGCAAAATGCAATAAATTTAGAAAAACACACCAAAAAGAGCTGCTTGATCTCTAGTAATCAAACAACCCTTCGTTCTTGTCACTTAAATGGATTTTATTAGGATAGAAGTATATAGCGAACGGTAGAATTAATACGAATAACCAACTTATATAACCAGCCGTTAAAAATCTTTGAGTTGGACTTGATATGTACTGTCTCTCACCACAATTCACACATACTCTGCCATTTTTAGACCAACCCGCTAACCAAATCTCTTTTCTAGACCATTGGTGCTGGCAATATGTACAAACTGCCATTCCAATTTAACCCCCTTGTTTATGAATATTTTTCGATGTAAAGTGTAAGTAAGTTTAATTCTAGGAGCGAATATCATGATTTGGTTGAATTTAACTCTTGTCATCGTGATGGTGATAGGTTTCATTTGGTCTGTCTTTGGCTGGAAACGCCGATCAATACTTCATTTATTTTTTGGTGGACTTTTCATTCTCACACCTATCTTTTATTTCTTAGGATGGATGGTGGTTTTACCACTAGTACCAGGAATAGCATTATTCATCTCATACTTCGCAACTGGGAAGTTAAAGCGAGCTTAACTTCCCTTATCTCACTTTGATTGTTGTACTCGTATCAACGCGATATTTAAAATTTATGGTCTCCTCCTCATTAGCGGGTACATCCACATTAAATTCAATCTCATCACTTCTCACCTTATCGTATGCATGGGAAGACTCTACCATTTCCCAATGACGATGGCGTATATGATGAGCTATGTTCATTGGCGCAACCTCACCCTTATTATTTCTAATCTCGTATTGGTACTCGAAATACTCATAGATCCCTTGTTTATAACGATCAATCTGGCGGTTGTCGCAGTTAATGTCAAACGCCTTACCTAAATTCAATTCAACATCGGTATTTATAGACTGATGATTAATCTGATCTTCCCCTACCAACTCAAGACTTCCATCAGCCTCATCCTCACTATAGACTTTCACCTTCCCAGCAGGAAAAGGCATACCTAGATTTTGATCTTCACTATTATAGAACTTCAACATGATATCCGCTTCATTCTCATGATTCTCTAAGCGATAATATCGTTTGAAGGGTACCCCAGTCGCTTCAAACAACGTAATTTGTTTTTCCTGTTGGTTCTTGATCGTGGTCTTTCGTTGTAATGTATAAAGATGAAAATCAGAAAAACTCTTTTCTATAATGGGTGGTGATACATCATATAACACCCCAGGTTCATCAGGTAACCTAATTAAGTCCTCTTCCGTCACACGATTCACATCACCCGCTATAAGCTTTAACCGCACATTTTCAAAATTCGTTCCAGATTCATTATGTAGTAAAAGCCATGCAGTTAAGTCAAACGTATCTCCATTTAAATGAATGACATAATTAGCTTTCCATCTTAATCCACCAGTTGTATAAGTCACATGGACCCCATCAACATCTTTAGGTTCAACTTCCCAGATTAAAGATGGCTTTATAATAAGACCATTTGGTAGCTTTGGTAAAATCAAATTTTCTTCAGGAGGGTTTAAAACAATTTCACCTGTTTCAAGGTGTTCTAACACTAACCCATTTTCTACACTTAACAGGCGATATATGTCTTTCTCTCTTGTCTTAGAATCGAATAACTGTACTTCTTGACCAATATACTTCTTTAACAACTTCTCTTTATTGACCAAATCGTGATCATAGTTAAGCTCCTTAATATTCAATCCATCAACAATAATCGAATCCGTTTCAATCTTTTCCGATACATCCTCAAACCGAACTAAATGCTCTTGATTGTAGCCATCAAATGAACGCTGGTCTTTTACCACTGCGAAGTTTTGGTTGTAAACAGTAATGGCTAAATCCTTAGTATCCTGGCCTTTGGAAATGAACATCCCAGCACCTCCTATTACTTTCCATTTCCATATTGACGTAAGGAATCCTCTTTTTATAAAAAACTTGGAACCTCTTATAAGACTCCAAGATCCTAATTAATTCTTTAGTGCAATTCGACCCTTTTCAAAAAGAGTATTTTAAATAGTATAAAAGAAAACAATAACAGCAACCAATTGGAATACAAAACTCACTTGCATATAAATAAAACCCATTTTGGCATTATCTTTCTTTTTTGCATAGTGTCGACTAACAAGCCAAGCGACACCCGCAAACAATACTAATAGAAGAAATAATATTTTTAGTGGATCCATTTACCCTAACCCCTTTGCAAATTTATAGTATATTCTTATTCGCCTAAGTCACTATATAAAAAAGCTCACTCATCTCTAATATACTTAATCAACTTATACTCTACTGGCTCTTCTAGCAACATATGCATATAAACAACTGGTATTTCTTTTCCGTGCTTATCCAACATACGATCTTGCACAACTGTGGATTGATCTGGTTTTGCTCTACCTAAATAATAAAAATCCTTACCTTCATCGTCATCTTTTTTAATGAATATATGGATATCGAGTCCATTCTCTTCAGCTTGTATGATCTTCTGGACTTCTTTGGATTTTAATGTTCTATTACTACGCGTGTACCATTTGAAAACTTCAGGACTAATTAATTCATCGCCATAATCGATACTAGATTCAACGTCTTCCTTATGGTAGGTCACAAATATTGGACATGTTCCGTGTTTTACTTTATAGCCATAGACTGTGGAGCTTTCATCTTGTTCCCAATTTAAAAGCTTACAAGCATCTTTTCTTGAGTATTTTTCATATAAAGTAAAAGGTTCATCGCAGCGGTACCCTTTTGCCTTCTCTTTTGATGTTTCTAAAATGTCTAATACTAATTTTTTAAAGTACTCATTGTTGTTAATTGAATTCAGTATTCTAGGGTTAAGAGTAACAGTTTGTCCGTTAAATTCTATGATTGAATCGCCACCGTACTTTTTAATATCGTTGCTTTTGAAAAAAGATAAATTATATATACTTTTAACGGATTCTAATGAATCTTGATTTGTCTGACACCCCAGTTCATTAAGTCTATTAATATAAACACTTTCATTTGTCTGTCCGTTTTCTAATACTAGTTCAAGAAGAGCTATTTCATGAAGTCGTTTACCATTAAGCAATTCTTTAGACAACATTGTTAACACTTTAAATTCTTGTATATCTATAGGTGGTAGATCCTTTTCCTTAACCTTTAATAAAAAATCATAGTAGTTATCGTATTTATCAACTATTACCTCTGGATCAATAGAATTGTTCTTCCAAAAGTCAACTAAATAAGGAGTCTTACCTAACTTGTTCTTCAATTGTTGGAACTCGTCTTTTAATATTTTTAGTTGTGATAAGTTTTCATTATTAATAGAGTCATAGATTCTTTTCTTAGCAACCTCTTCAAAGTTAATCGTTGACACACCAGTAATGTAACTTGTATCAACTGTTTTACGCCTTATATTATCCTTGTTTTGCGAACGATCCCCAGAGAGGGCAACCGGAATTAAGTAATTCTTTTTGTAATTACCAATAAAATCTATAATTGTGACAAACTCTTTAGTATCATGCTTTCTCAAACCGCGTCCTAATTGCTGGACAAAGATTATACTCGATTGAGTCTGTCTTAACATGACAACTTGGTTAATACTTGGGATATCTATACCTTCATTAAAAATATCAACCGTTAAAATGTAATCTAACTCTTCATTTTCCAGTTTTTCAACACATTCAAGTCGATATTTTTGTGAATCATCTCCCGTTAGTGCTACCGTTTTTAGACCTCTGTCATTCAACGATTCTGAAAGTCTCTTGGCTTCATCTTTTCTGCTACAAAACATTAAACCTCTAACTTTCTTACCTGAATATCCATAGTAATTTACTTTATCTAGTATGTGATCAACCCGCTCATTAGTTACAAGTTTAGCAAGCTGGGTTGTTTCATCAATTGTTTCACCATTAATTTCAAAATCCGTCACACCAAAATAATGAAATGGACAAAGCATATCCTCTTCCAAAGCTTCTTGTAACCGTATTTCATATGCAATGTTGTAATCAAATAACTCATAAATATTAAAATCATCGGTTCTCTCTGGAGTCGCTGTCATCCCCATCAAAAACTCTGGTTCAAAATAGTCTATGACCTTTTGATAAGACATTGCGCCAGCTTTGTGTACTTCATCAACCAGTATATAGTCAAACGAACCCGGGTCAAGAGAGGTTAAAGTTTCATCTTTAGAAATCGATTGAATCGTGGCAAATAAATATCTAGCATTAAGGTCCTTGCTTGAACCACTTAAGAATCCGTAATCCTCGTCTTTACCACCCAATATTGTTCTAAAGTCCTCTTTGGCCTTCTTTAAAATTTGCTCTCTATGAACAATAAATAGCATTCGCTTTGGCGCATACTTTCTTACATCAAAAGCAGATAAAAACGTTTTCCCAGTTCCTGTTGCTGATACGACTAAGCCTTTATCATGTCCAGCATCTCTTACTGCTTGGATTTCACTTAATGCAGCAACTTGCATTTTATTTGGTTCTATTTCCATGGATTTCTCAATTGAATTAACTTGATAAGCCTCAGGCAACTCTATGACTTTATCAACATACTCTTCTTTGGACATAGGTTGATACTGCTTCTCATAACTTTCAATCCACTTATTTGTTAATGGTTGAGCAGAATTCCATATCTCTTCAAATTGGTTTTTGAAATGATTAATCAAATCACCATTATCATAAGAAGTTAGTTTCACATTCCACTCATGGTTAACCTTCAACGCTTGAGCTGTTAAGTTTGAGCTTCCTATGATCAGTGAGTGATACGAGTTATGCTCGAATATGTACCCTTTCGCATGGAAACCTTCCACATCTGTTAGTCGCACCTCAACATTAGTAACTTTTAATAATTCTTTAAAAACTTTTGGTTGATTAAAGTGTAAAAACGTAGATGTGAGGATTTTTCCATTTATACCTTTTCTTTTAAGGTCCAGCAGCAATGATTTTAGCGTTGCTAAACCACTTTCTGTTATGAATGCAACAGAAAATATAAACGTATTACAGTTCTCTAACTCCTCATGAAA
Organism: Piscibacillus halophilus; assembly: GCF_900110685.1. Taxonomy (GTDB): domain Bacteria; phylum Bacillota; class Bacilli; order Bacillales; family Alkalibacillaceae; genus Piscibacillus; species Piscibacillus halophilus. The sequence continues at coordinate 5,518 of NZ_FOES01000021.1, read as the reverse complement.
CGTAGAAAGAACGCTTTCTTTACTCTTTTGATTATTTATTAATAATTGCGGTTCATATCTATTCGTACTCTTTACATTCCGATCTATAAACCCTTTTCTTAAAGAGCTTTCAATATCTTTAATCAATTCCTCCATTGCAATATCTCCCTCACAAACCTAGTACTTTTCATTTATAAGTTGATCCCGTTCAATTTTCTTTATTGCTGGTATATCTGCAGGTGCCCAGTCCAATTTAGAGAGTTCCTCAGGTTTTAACCATTTAATACTTTCATGTTCTGTTAAAATTGGTTCACCACTAACAAGTTTGCAGTAGTACGTGGTTAAATGGACAATTCCAAAATCATATTCATATACCGTATGTTCAACCTTTTCTCCTATTTCTACTTCACATTTGAATTCTTCATTAATTTCACGAATCAAAGCATCTTGAGGAGACTCATTTTTTTCAATTTTACCACCTGGGAATTCCCACTTTAATGCAAGGGTCGAGTCAATCCCCCTTTGTGCGCATAAAACTTTCCCATCTTTTATAATTACTGCCCCAACCACAAATATGTCTTTTTTCATTTTTATTCCTCCGAACTTAATTAACAGTTAATACCTTTTCTTATTATAACAAAATTTGAATATTAAGATAAAATTTCCATATAGGAATTGATTTTACCGCTCCCTACCCAAATTATGTTAAAATAATGTCAACTTATGTTAGAAGGTGACGTTTATGGCACAAACCGTACCAGAGGCGATTAAGCGGACAGCCACGGCTGGTGAGCGTCTATTATTTCATACATTAAAAAATTACTTACCAGACGACTATCTGGTTTACTATGAACCTGAGATTCACGGCAGACGACCTGACTTTGTCATTATAGGCCCTGATCTTGGGTTAATTGTGCTTGAAGTTAAGGACTGGACGATAGGAACGATTGTCCAGGCGACGAAAGACGAATGGACTATATTTGGTAAAAATCAGCAACAAGCTTTCGAGAAAAACCCATATAAAAAAGCAGAAGAATTCACTTTCCATATTATGAATTTCTTAAAACAAGATACGAATCTTATCCAAACTGAAGGCCGCAATATGCATAAGCTAAAATTTCCTTGTGGGTATGGGGCTGTTTTTACACGACTACATACGACTGATATGACAAAGCATTCTTTATACAACGTGATCAGCCCTCAGTTCTGTTTAGCCCGTAATGAAATTGACCCTGACAACGAAGATTTTTCTGAAGAAGTGTTAATTGAGAAGATTATTAATATGTTTAAAATTCCATTCAGGTTGCGTGAACCTTTGAGTAACGCTGACATTAATGCCATTAGAGGCAACCTACTCCCTGAGGTAAGGATTAGTGCTGACTATCGGGAACCTGTACCACACCAAGACCAAATTCTACTTTCAATGCACAACCTTAAAACGATGGATATTCACCAAGAGAATTACGCGAAGAATATTGGGGATAAAAATAGACTTATCCGTGGTGTCGCTGGTAGTGGTAAAACCCTCATACTTGCAACCCGCGCAGTCTTATTAGCAAGAGAAAACCCTGACTGGAATATCTTAGTTCTATGTTACAACATTTCACTCTCAAGATACCTTCAACAGTTGATCGATATTAAAGTCAAGGAAGTGCAACAAGAAGGTGAGCAAGCTTCTCTGTTTGAACCAGACGAAGAACAGACACCTGAAGGTAAAATTGACGTTTATAACTTTCACTCTTTACTTAAAAACAAGCTTAAGGTTATTGAACAACAACTACCGAATCTAATTGAAACATTAAAGTCTAATAATCAACTAATTGAAAAGTACGACGCTGTCTTAATTGATGAAGGGCAGGACTTTAAACAAGAATGGCTTCAGCTTGTGAGTTATCTCTTGAACCCTAGTACTCAATCCTTATTATTAGTAGAGGACCGAGCCCAGGAGATCTATAAACGAAAACGCACTTATGTTCAAGACACCGGACTTAACTTTCAAGGTCGATCTAAAATCTTGTCGATTAACTATCGTAACACTCAACAAATTGTTCGATTCGCATGGGAATTTTACCAAAGAAACTCTACGTTAAAAGACAAAGTCGTCGAACAAGGGTTTGAAGGTGAGATCATAGCACCAAAGGCCACACCGAGAAAAGGTCCTGAACCATTCATCTATAAAACTAATAACTTTAAAGACGAAATGCAGAAAGTTTCACAAATCATTAAGAAGTTACACGAGAAAGAAAAGGTCCCTTACGACGAAATGGTCATCTTATACCGCGTTAAAAGGCTATCATCTAAGGATTACATTGGGACCATCCAACACACTTTAAAACAACAAGACATTCCACATTACTGGATCAGCGAAAATCCAGAATCTAAACGTAATTACGTCAAAAACGACCAGCAAGTCAAAATTAGCACCATTGAATCCAGTAAAGGACTAGACTTCCAAGCTGTGTTCATCGTCAATGTAGATAACATGCCATTCTTTTTGGAAGAAGATGAGAACAGAGAGGCTTCATTGTTGTACATTGCTATGACTAGAGCCCATAAATACCTGTCGTTGAGTTATTCTGGCGAATCAAAGTTTACGGAGTATTTGGATGAGATAAAAGGTGAGTTGAAAAAGGAGAAAAGGGATAGTGTGTGAGGAGAGATTAAATGCCAATCTATAACAAACTAGTTAGAGATAAAATCCCTGAAATTATTGCAAAACAAGGATTAAATCATGACACACGAATTCTAAATGACCAAGAGTACGAGAAAGAACTTAAGAAAAAGCTAACCGAAGAAGTGAACGAATATTTCGAGAGCGAGGATAACAGTGAATCTCTAGAGAACTAGCAGATGTGTTAGAAATTATTCACTCGCTCTCTCAAATACACGGCGGATCAATTGATAAAGTTGAAGGTATTAGAAAACAAAAGGCGATTGAGCGTGGTAGATTTAAAGATAAAGTATACTTAATCGAAGTTAAAGATTCGTAACCATAAAACAATGACTCCAAAAAAGCTTTTGGAGTCATATTATTTGTTATTCAATAGTTCAATTTGTTTAACCCATGCGTAAAAGTTATCACGATTCCTATCGAACCATTGATTACATAATATTAGTTTTCTCTCGTTTATATTATAAGGTTTAGAGTAGTACCTAGAATTCCCTTTGATTATTCTACGATTATTGACTGCTTCACCATTTTCTATTTCACGGAAAAATTCGTAGTTTATACCGAAAACGTCTTTAGAATACTTTAGATCTTTGAGATTATCAATCTCTTCATCCGTTAATAGACCTTGCATTATTAATTCATCGAGCTTACGCCTAACAAAGTTCCCAACTTTTTCCTCATTACCATCATTAAGTTCATTCTCTAAGCTTACATCATTTTTTTGTCCAAACAAATTGTACAACTGCATACTTCTCATGAATAACTCTGATGTATCAGAAATTGAATTTTGATGATCTAATACTTTATTGAATACTTCTTCCTCAAAGTCATTGTTTATTATTAATGAGAATTCATAAGAGAGATTTAGTGTAGCAAAAAAGTCATTTAATTCTTCTATACAAGGAATCAATAACTGATAAGTTGCTTTATGAACCTTTGGTGAAGCAAAGATGATATTAGCTTTACTTACATTAAAGAAACCATATATAATCATAGCACTTCTTACTAACTTCTTTAATACTCGAGCAACAGTCTTCTCTTTAGATCCATATTGTAAACCATTCTCATGAAAAGCAACATCTATTCCATATATATTTTGAATGCCATCTTTTATTTCAGTCCCTATAGCATCAAGCTCACCTTGTTGAATTAACTGTAAATAAGAGCTATTTTTCTTAAACAAGTCCAAGTTATATTTTTCTGTGAAAATAAGGTCTGTTTCTTTCATTATGTATTCTAATGCTTTCTCATTACTTAACTCCCATGTGTTAATCGATGGCTTCCAATTTAATTGCACTAGCTGACAGTTCTTTTCATGTCTTAACCATGAGAGCATTATTGATTCTCCAATATCTACCTTCATTACTAACCCCCTTAATATTTACGAGAATACTCACCCTTTATTAGGCACCCAAATCTCGTCAAATCCATTTTTTATTGAATAATCATATAGCAAAATAATCTTTTTATCTTTGTAGTTTTGAAGCACTTCTTGTTGTGATTCTTGAACTTTATTTTTAAGTTCTTCGTTACGATCTATGATTAAGTTTAAATAACCTCGCTCAGGTAGCTTATCCCGTTTTGTGTTATTACAACTTCTGCAAGAAAGGACTAAATTCCAAATTTGATCTGATTGTACAAAGGACCACGGTATGAAGTGGTCCACTTCAGTTTGACTATTCTCTTTGGATAAATCTTTGCCACAATAGAAACAACTTGACTCGAAGTAATGTAATAAGATTTCCTCAAACGGTTTAAGTGAACTCCTTTTCGCAACCGTTTCGACTTTACCCAATAAATAATTAATATTAGGTACTTCATTTAGTTCTTCTATCATCTTAGCCATATGATAGTTTGTTAGATTAACCAACAAGAGTTGATATTTCATCATAAATTGATGAACTGATGGTTTTAACTTGAAATATTCCTGCTTATGATCAAACGCATAGAACTGTCCATCCGTGTCACCATACAAAGCTCCAAAAACATTAGTTTTCATAACGGACTTAACCTTAGATACAATTTTCAACTGCAGTTCAGAGTTTAATTTATCAAACCTAAATTCACTAGGGATATTATATCTTTTTTGTATATCTAAGATATCGGAGACAGCTTTTGCATTACGATCTCCCCTATTTTGCTTTACTAGATCATGATGAACGACTAAGTTCCAGTACACCTTTGTGAATCCATAAGCTAATTGATCATAGGTTAATTCATAATGGTCGTTCACTTGGTAAAGGTTTTCAATGATCGATTTTACTAGAGCATATTTGTAGGTAGATGATTTAGCAGACTTAGTGGAAAGTACCATAGTAAATATCCGCCATATTTCTTCATCTGTTAAATAATCTTCTTTTAGTTCTCCTACTTTTAATTTATGGCTCATAACATACACCTTCAACAATTTAATTAATCTATTAATAAATACCTAATTATTTATATGGTATCATTTGTAAGTTGTTATTAATATAAAAAATTCCTTTAATATTACCATCATTTTAGAAAAAACCTCCCCTCAACATATAGTCTTTTCTCCTCAATCAAGTTATACTAAGGTACCGTCAATAAGTTTGTGTAAAAAAGTAGGGTGATCCGGTGGAGGGTTATTTCCCCTCCTCGCTTTCGGTCTGAGATCCATAACGTTCCTCAAACATGGCGTGCAGTTCAGGGCTTGCTTCTTTGAACCCACGGAGTTTGCGCGTAGACCATTTGGTGTTGCATTCATCTGAAACCATATAAATCACCTTCTCCACGGCTTCTTCGGAGGGAAGGCTGTTCATCGTTTTCAGACGTTTCTTGAACTCCTTCATGGTGCGCTCGATGATGTTTGTCGTGTAAATCATCGGACGAATAGAGGAAGGGTAG
>NZ_FOES01000038.1 GCF_900110685.1 Piscibacillus halophilus | reverse complement strand
GTGATTGTTCCTGTGGAAAATTTCTTCCCTCTTGTCGGGAACCCTTGCAAGACCTCCCCGGGTAAGAGCTATAACCTTCCTCCCATATAACTGCTGTATTTACTGTATGGAATTCGTGCAGTATAGGACTTCGTTTTGTAATGCAAACTCATCCGTTCCAATTCAGCCTTATATACAGTTTCTGTTCGTCAGTTCAGGATTTTGCCTTAGGCTTCCTTCAGATTCCACCTCACGGTGGACACCCTTGCCATTAGCTAACAGTTCCTACTGCCAGGCCTGTAGTGGACTTTCACCACCAAGTTATAGCCCATGCCGGGCACACATTAAAAGAAGCTTTCGCTTTAAGCGAAAGCTTCTACTTTATTAATTTCCTTCGTTTTCTGGGTCATCCATTTCATCTTGGAACATGTCATCTTCTTCACCATTGCCACCATTACCACCGTTTTCACCATTTTGCTCTTGCTGGTCTCCACCATTTTGTTCTTGGTTTCCACCGTTTTGATCTTGCTCTTGATCTTCAGTGGCACATGCCCCTAGAGTTCCTAATACTAAAAACGCTGCCATCATTAGTTTGAGTAATTTCATATTTTGTACCTCCTAAAGTTGTATTTCTCAAGAATATTGTTACCATATTTTTATCTTTTATCATGGTTTTGGTAAATTTTTTGCAAAAAAATAGAACTTGCTACGATAATAGCGGCAAGTTCCTTATTTTTCTTCATTCGGATCGACTACTGCGAACATAATTTCAGCTTCGCAAGCCATTTCACCATCAACGGTTGCAACAGCCTTCGCTTTACCAATCGGTCCTTTTAGACGAAGCATTTCAACATCTAGTTTTAGACGATCGCCTGGTTTTACTTGGCGTTTGAAACGACATTTATCTATGCCGGTAAACATTCCGAGCTTCCCTTTGTTTTCTTCTTTTTGTAAAATCGCAACAGCTCCAACTTGTGCTAGAGCTTCCACAATTAATACGCCTGGCATTACCATGTATTCTGGAAAATGACCTTGGAAGAATGGTTCGTTTGCAGTTACGTTTTTATATCCGACTGCACGCTTTCCTTCTTCTAATTCTTCAACTTGATCAATTAGTAAAAAAGGATAACGATGTGGAATAATCGATTTGATTTGTTCAATATCTAGCATTGTTTTCCTCCTTAGCAGATTACTCACCTTGTATATAACTCCACATGTCTTTCCAAAAATCTAAGCTACGGACCGTGTCTGCATCTTCACCGTCGCCAAGCTTAGTATAGCCGACATCTAATCCTATATAAAAAGCAGCAAAGCATAACACTATGATTAAGACGACGCGAAGCCAAACGGGAATAAAACGAATTCTTGAACTAATAAATCGTCTGACTGCCCCCTGTTGTTTGCGTTCACTTTTGACTTCTTTACGTTTCTTCTTTTGTTTAGGGGTATCCTCTTTCTCTGCTTGCTTACTCGTCCTTATGTTCTTTTGTTCTTCTGAAGCCATACATAAACCTCTATTCTCAAAAACTAATAATTTATCCGTCTCTATTTTAATAAAATTTATGATCGCATGCTACCAATGAGACCCATCATCTGATCTCCGATTGAGATAGATCGTGAATTAAATGAATAGGCACGTTGAGATTCTAATAAATCGGTTAATTCCTTTCCGATATCCACATTAGAAGACTCTAGTGCACCAGTCATTAAGTTAGCCTCTTGCGGATCAACCTCTGCTAAAAGCTGCTCAGCTGGCACTCCTAATCCCGCTTCATCAATTCGGAATAGGTTATCACCAGTAGCTTCAAGAGCGCGTGGTTGATCGATATCAACGAGTTGTAGGGTTGCTTCTATTTGTCTATTTCCATTTCGGTCAACTTGTACGCCACCATTTTCGGTAATGGTGATCTCGTCAAAGTCACTATCTAATATAATCGGTCCGTTCTGTCCTTGAACTGGGAGGCCTTCACCAGTTGTGAGCATGACTTGTTCATTTCCATTAACCGGTTGCAGGTAAAAATTACCTGCTTTTGTGTAACGCTCTTCCGTTTGTCCATTGTCTAACGGTGCGTTAACGACAAAGAAACGCTCACTGTCTTGGGTGGCTACATCTAATGCGCGACCTGTTTCCTGAATAGTCCCTACGTTCATATTCGTGTTAGTATGTCCCATTTTAGCTCCAGACCCAACGCGAATTCCGTCTGGTGTTAATCGAGGTGCATCGGGATCACCATTGTTTAAGTTATTCACTTGTTGGAACAATAAAGATGAAAACTGAGCGCTTTTTGATTTATAGCCATGTGTATTCGAATTAGCTAGATTATTTGACGTTAAATCCATTCGTTGCTGTAGTTGATTCATGGTAGTCGCGGCGTTTAACATATTTCGCATTAGAAAGTCCCCTTTATTCAGCGTTAATTAATACGCCCTACTTGGTTAGCTGCAATGTCCATGCTTTGATCGTATGTTTTGACCACTTGTTGATTGATTTCAAACAATCGATAGGAACGCATCATCTCCGTCATGACTTGTTCTGGGTCCACATTAGATCGTTCTAACTGACCTTGTTCAACTCTGAAATTAACCCCAGCGGTTGTGTGAGCATCTTGTACCGCTGCGCCTTCATTTCTAAAAAGGTTGTTGCCTTCTTTTACTAAGTCGTTTGCATTCGGGTGATAGGCAATCCCTAGCAATGTCGTGTCAAACGGCGAAATGACCTGTCCGTTCTCTGTCACTTGGAATTCTTCAGTGCCGGTTTGAATTCGATTTTCATCTGCATCCAATACATAGTGTCCATCCGCTGTTGTTAAATAGCCTTCTGAATCAACAGTGAAGTTCCCATTTCTCGTATAGCGAACATCCCCATCTTCATTTTGAATCATATAAAAATTAAATCCGTTCTCGTCTGGCATTTCACCATTTACAAGAGCTAAATCCGTTGAAAACCCGGTCTCGCGTACGTCACCTTGTTTGAAAAGCGGTGTATCTTCTTGCATATATACACCTGTATTAATCGCCCCTACTCGGTGATTATTTGGAAGTTTCAAGTTGTTTTGGGTTGGGATGTTTTGACTGTCATAGGCTCGGATGAGCATCTCTGGGAATGCACGTAACGTTGATCGGTCGGATTTAAATCCTGGTGTCAATGCATTGGACATATTATTAGATAATGTATCTTGATATCGTTGTTGCGCAATCATGCCGGCCCCTGCTGCGTTATAGCCTCTTAGCATTATGTGCGCCTCCTTTGTTTATGTATAGCCAAGGCTGCGTGACTCCCTAGTTAATACTTGAGGGATTCCTCACGGCTGCCTTGGCTCGTCTTTTGGCTTCTATGAATAAGCTTTTAAAATTTTTTATTAAAAAATGTTTAAGAACCAACTTTAGCGATTTTGTCGATATTTTCAAGCATGATGCCTGTTCCTTTGGCAACACAGTGCATTGGTTCTTCGGCGATGAAGACTGGTACTTTAAGTTCTTCAGCCATTAGTTGATCTAGTCCGTCTAGCAGTGCTCCTCCACCTGTTAGGATGACACCACGATCGATGATGTCAGCTGAAAGTTCTGGTGGTGTGTTTTCAAGGACTTGTTTGGCTGCTTGAACAACAAGTGAAACTGATTCGCGAAGAGCGCCTTCGATTTCTTCTGATCCGATTGTGATCGTGCGTGGTAGACCTGATACGAGGTCACGTCCGCGAATATCAATCGTTTCATTGCGTGAGCCTGGGAAGACGGTTGCAACGTTGATTTTAATGTCTTCTGCTGTGCGATCGCCGATGAGTAATTTGTATTTGCGTTTGATGTATTGTAAGATTTCTTGATCGAGCTTGTCACCTGCTAATTTAATGGATTCTGAAGTGACGATGTCTCCCATTGAAAGCACAGCGATATCTGTTGTACCGCCTCCAATATCAATGACCATATTTCCGCTCGGTTGGAAGATATCCATTCCTGCTCCGACTGCGGCTACTTTTGGCTCTTCTTCTAAATAAACTTTCTTTCCACCGCTCTTTTCTGCCGCTTCTTTGATCGCTTTTTGTTCAACTTTTGTAATGTTCGTTGGACAGCAGACGAGAATACGTGGTTTTGAAAACATGCCTTTAACATTAATTTTACCGATAAAATAACGTAACATGGCTTCTGTCACGTCAAAATCGGCAATGACACCATCTTTAAGTGGACGGATGGCTTCGATGTTTCCTGGTGTACGTCCGACCATGCGGCGAGCCGCCTGACCGACCTCAAGAACTTTTCCTGTATTTTTATCCATTGCGACAACGGATGGTTCGTCTAAAACAATTCCTTTTCCTTTTACATGAATCAGTACATTGGCTGTACCTAGGTCAATTCCAATATCTCTAGCAAACATGAGTTTATTACTCCCCCTACACGTGCGAAAATATAATACTCTATTGACATATTTTATCACTTTTCTGATACGGTGTCACACTGTTTTTCGATTGACAGCTTGGTTTTTTATTGAAACTTGTCCTAATTGTGGGCAAAACGTCGAAATTTGATGTATTACTAAAGAATATTTCGTTCATAATGTAGAATTTTTAATTCATACTAAACAATTTATAGCCCTTACTAAATAAAATTTAAGTTTAACTAAACTTGTCTAATTTAACAAAACATAATAAACTAAAAATACAGAATATTCAGATGTTGTTTGGGGAGGTTATTATATGGAAACGAATGTGATGGGCCAGCTAGACAAGTTATTAACTCGTGCTCGTCGTAATACGCTTGGGGATTTGTTAACACGGACGCGCGAACGGAATCCGGATAAGTTTGCAATTGCTTACCAGGGTGTTCGATTAACGTATGCGGAATTGGATGATTTGGTCAATCAGACGGCGTATGCGTTTCGTGGTGATGGCGTAACAAAAGGTGACATGATGACGGTGATGTCTAAGAATAGTCTTGACTTTGTCGTAGTCAACTTTGCTCTAGCCAGACTTGGGGCTGTGATGATTCCGATCAACTACATGTTAACGGAGGACGATGTGTCGTATATTTTGCAACATGCAGGTGCAACTGGATTTATAGCGCCTGAGGAGTTTGCACCGGTTTTAGAAAAATCTAAAGGTGATCTTGACATTAAATTTCGCTATTTAATGGAATTCCCTAAGAATCAACCTGTATATGAAGTTTTGCAGGAATGGAAACCGCTGTCGCATATTCAACAAAATCAGCCTAATGAATTAGTCGATGAGGATATTGAAGATGATGATTTAGCCCACGTCCTTTACACAAGTGGGACTGAATCGCGCCCTAAAGGGGTGATGCTGTCTCATAAAAGTATCGTTAGTGAATACGTCAGTTGTGTTGTGAATGGGGATATGTCGGAAAAAGATGTTTGTATTCACGCATTGCCGCTCTACCACAGCGCTCAGCTTCATTGCTTCTTAGGTCCAAGTGTTTATTTAGGATCGAGTGGAATCATTTTAGATGCAGCGACTCCTGACGTCATCTTAGAAACGATAGAGCGTGAAGGTATCACCCAACTATTTTGCCCACCTACTGTATGGATTGCACTTCTCCGCCACCCTGACTTTGATCAACGTGATTTATCAACCTTAGAAAAGTGTTATTATGGGGCAGCTATTATGCCTCGTGAAATTTTAAAAGAATTGTCCGAACGACTTCCTAAAGCTCGCTTTTACAATTTTTACGGACAAACAGAAGTCGCTCCTCTTGCTACGGCTCTTGGACCTGACGAGCAGATGACGAAATTAGGCTCAGCTGGTAAACCAACCTTGAACATGCAAACTCGTATTGTCGATGAAGATGATATTGAGGTACCTCGTGGCGAGATTGGTGAGATTGTACACCGCACGCCTCATGCGATGAAAGGTTACCTTCACGATCCAGAAAAAACTGCTGAAGCATTTAAAAATGGCTGGTTCCATAGTGGTGACCTTGGTGTCATGGATGAGGAAGGATATATCACAATTGTCGACCGTAAAAAAGATATGATTAATACAGGTGGCGTCAATGTTTCTAGTCGAGAAGTTGAGGAGATGATTTATCGACTGGATGGTGTTTCCGAGGTAGCAGTGATTGGAATTCCAGATGAATACTGGATTGAGGCAGTTACTGCAATTGTTGTACCTAAGGTTGAAACAGATCTTAAAGCAGATGAAGTCATTGAGTTTTGCCAACAAAAACTATCAAAATTTAAAGTTCCTAAATATGTGGCTTTTGCTGATGAACTACCGAAAAATCCGAGTGGTAAGGTTTTAAAAAGGGATTTAAGAGAAAAATATAAAGAGCTTAGCCAACAATAGCTTTATGAAAACGTCCTCGCTAAATAGCGAGGACGTTTTATTGTATATTCCAGAATTGTAGGTCATACTTATACGCGATTTTCGAGATTTATGCGCGAAAATTATATTATATGCGCACTTTCCATGATTTATGCGCGATTTTTTAAATTTATGCACATTTCAGTCAAACAAGCCCATTAAATTTCACATTTTTTCGTTTTTTTCCTAAGGGTTTTATGCTAGTCTTTTTATAGAGTAAAGTCGGTGGCAATCACTCAATCAAACATTTGATTAACATCGATTAGGAGGAAGCCAGATGGACAAAAAAAGCATTGGCCTTTTTATATTAATAGGTGTAGTAGCTCTAGCAACCTATTGGGTTAATCAAGATGATAAAGACCAATCGAATCATTACTATGTTTTTAATTTAGATGGGGAATCAGAGAATTGGGATTTAAACCAATATCAAATTGAGCTCGTCCCAACGAACCAGACAACTGGTGGCGGTATGCTTCACCATACTGGGGATGATGGTCCGATTGTTGATAGTTTAAATTTCCGCGCAATGGCGATGATTGATGGAGTCGAAGTCACCTTACAGTCTAACTCTGTCCACGAACCAATAGATGTTTCAGAAGTCAGAATTGACTTAGTCAACAATTCACTATTTAAACCGAATGGAGATCCAGTTATGTTCGATGATATCGAAAAAATCTATGCGGTTGTGGAATGGCTCGATTCTAGCGGAGAATATCAAGAAGAACGTCTTGAATTATATGAATATAAACAATAAAGAGTGCCCGTCACGGGTACTTTTTTTAACTTGATATAAAGATCGATGGTTATGTAAAGGTGACAGGCGTTGGTTTGTCTAAACCTTTGTTTGTTCTCGGTACTTTTTGCGCGTCGCCTCCCCACCCCGTATATGTCGAATTGACTTATGGTATTCTAAAACTTCCTTGACCTCTTTGGCTAAGGCTGGATTGATAGTTGGGAGCCTTTCTGTTAGATCTTTATGCACGGTACTTTTTGATACTCCGAAATCTTTCGCTATTGTTCGTACCGTTTTCTTTGATTCTAATAGATGCTCCGCGATTCGGATCGTTCTGTCTTTGATGTAATCGTGCAAACTCCTCGCCTCCTGATGTACCTCTAAAGATGTGATGGTACAGTTTATTCAGGAAAACAAGGAAATATGTTAGCGAGTTAGTGAGTTCTGTTATATATCACATTTTTATGTAAGTCAACACGAAAAAATCCTCGCCCAATAAATTTGGCGAGGATTTTTTGGTACCTTATTCAAATTCTGGATTTACTGGTTCACCGTCTTCAAGGAGTCTGAAGTGTACTTTCGTTACTTCTTCATCTCCATAGACGTTTGTACCAGATACGCCAATCACATCACCCTGAGTTACTTCGTCACCTTCATCCACAGATACTTCTGATAAACTTCCGTAGTAAGTCGAGCGACTCTCATCGTGTTCAATCTCAACAACTTGACCTTCTAAATCATCATCGTAAACCGATGTTACCGTTCCGCTAAGGGCAGCAATAACTTCAAATGGTTGTCCATCTTTAGAAGTTATATCGACACCTTTGCTTTGACGGTAAGTGTTGTTGTAGAAAATAAGTGCATCTTCTTGTTCCTCTTCTGAAGCTTCGGCGTCATAAAATTTTGTAATGATTTCAGCTTGATCCCCTAACAGAGTCGGCATCACTAAATCTTCCTGATCCGCTACGACTGGTACTGATTCTTCTTCACCGTTGTTGTCTGCAACTTGGCTTGGGTTTTCCTCATTTTGTGTTCCATCTTCTGTTACATCAGAAGCTTGGAATTGATAAACCATAACCCCTGCTAAAATCACAGCAACTAGAGTGATGTAAAGTGCTGGGTAGAACCAGCGTTGGCGCGTCAAGCGTTTCCACTTAGATTGGCGCATTAACTGCCTTTCTTTTTCATTCATTTTCATCACCTCAGCAACATTCTGAACGAAAAGAAAGAAATATATACATGGAACTTAAAAATTTTTTTGTAAAGCTGATTAATATTTACGATTGGGGTAAACTAATGAGATTTTTCAGTTCAATGGTGTTGGATTTAGTAGAAAATTAGGGAGTTTAGAGTAAATTGATTTGAACTGTTAATAGATCTCCTTAAACTATTAAAATCTATTAAATCGAGGTCAAAATGCGAAACAATGATCGGGCCTGCGTTGCTCTGCGCTAATTAATTCAAAGACATATCACCAGTAGCATTTGTGGCCAACCCTGACACTAGATCGTCTAAGAACAGCTTGAGTTATCAAGAGTGGGTCATATAGCTCGTTTAAAAGCTACTTACACACTTTGCCCAAAAAATATTGTAAATTATTTGAATATTATGTATTATTTACTTAAAGAGATACGTCGAATCTAAGCGGAAAAGCATTATAAAAGTTGGTCGGATTACTAGTTTTCGATTTGATCCAGGAAATGGTTCGGGAATAAGAAGTGGAAATGGTACAGGTTCAAGAAACTTTTCACATGCATACAGAACAAACTCTTTGAAGACATATACAACCTCGGGACAAGCGATTAGTGCTGACTATGGTCCTGGAGCAACAATAAGCTATTAATAATGGGGATGGAAAACCATGAATTTGCACAGCAACCGAATCCTATTTATGGTAGCTGGCATACTAATGATGATCATTAGTACGCTGGCCTACAGCTTTTCTATAATGAACCAGGCGAATGAGGAAGTGACTCAAAATATTACAGATTTCTCAAGAGGTAGCTATGATCTTCTGATTCGTCCAGAAGATGCCCGCACGGAATTGGAACATCAACTAAATCTTGTAGAGGAAAATTATTTAGGGGTTGGAAAAGGCGGTATCAGTTTAGAAGAATGGACCGATATTAAAAATCATACGGATGTTGAAATTGCTGCCCCTGTCGCCTCTATTGGTCTGTTTACAGCTCTTGACCGAACATGGATGATGGAAAAGGATCCTGTTGAACCCGTTTATTATGAAGTGGAATACAGTACTTCGGACGGGTATCAAGATTATACCGCTCAAGAGAAGACGTTTATGTATGATTTTGGTGAACCCCATCTTCGGTTTGGATCTAGTTTTGACGTAAGCAGTTCTTATTTTGGAGAGGATCTTGCGACTTTTAATTTCCCTGTCTCTTACCATCAAGTTGTTGCTGTTGACCCAGTAGAAGAAGGGAAATTAATTGGGCAAGATTTTTCTCCTTTAAAAGAAAGGGCATTTGATCCTAACACAGGTTATTTTGAGGGAAAAGAAGGGTATGCCTCAATCATGACACTATCTGATGCTTCTGTTCCTGTGGAAATACGAGTTACTGTTGATGCATTAGAACCATTGACCGATTCGGAGCTGGCAGAAATATACGATCATTCTGTTGAAGGGAATCCAATTTTGACAATGGCAGAGTTCCCTGAAGAATATGCAGAATTAGTTGAGGAGTATCTATCGCCCAAAAGACTACATAATCCTAAGACGCTAGAACTGTCTCCAAGTGACAATCATTTTCCTTTCTCTGAAGGTATATTATATGTAACAGAAGACGGAAAGTTATCTATTGGTGAGCCGGATGATCTTCCTCATTATGGTCAAGCATCTCATTATACTGCTCAACGAATAAAATTTAATCTGGAGCCTGTAGACTATATTATCCGGGAAGATGGATCATTGGCAGTGGAGCAAGTTGGATTAGATGATTATTATCAAGCACCGATTTATCGAGAAATGCATGAAGAAGTAATTTACGAGGTAGATGAAGAAAATAAACCGCTGAACGATAATTAATTTTTTGCATTTGTGGAAAATGGCACCTACTCGATTTCAGAGCATGAAAATCAATTAGCATCTTCCCCTTTAGGGATTTATGGTGGAGAGACTCCTTACCTAAAAAGTGATGAAACTGTTACCCTGCATCCATCTGCTATTGCAGGCAGCTATATAACAACACCTGCACATGGATTGATTTCACTGGAATGGGCTGAAAGGGTGAAAGGAGAAGATCCAATTGATGCAATTCGTGTCAAAGTTGCGGGCATTGATGGATATGATCAGGCTGCGGCAGAATTAATTGAGTCGCTTGCTAATGAATGGGAAGCGCAGGGTTATACGGTAGATATTGTTGCTGGAGCATCTTTAACCGAAATGACCGTCGATGTAGAGGGCATTGGTGAAGTGAATCAGCCTTTTACCACACTAGGTGCTGCCGATCAAATTTTGCATAGCTGGAATGCCTTACAATTATTAATCACGATTCTTTTCTTTTTCGTTGCATTTACATTTATCCTGTTTATTTTTCATCATATGCTTAAAACAAGACAGAAGGATGAAGCTTTATTAGCACAGCTTGGTTGGTCTGCTAAGCATATTCGTTATTTGCGATTAAAAGAATGGTCGAGACTGCTTTTGATCCCTATTGTGATCACATTACTTATAAGTAGTTTTATTGGTATTCGGACAGGAAATAACACGATGCTTATCTACAGTGTTATTCTCAGTATATTAGTGCTGATATGCTATGTCATTGCGTTCCAGTTAGTGAAAAAGAAAAACAGTCAAGTTGTATTACTTGGGAAAAGCATACTGACTCAAAATATCTTTTTTCATTTTCCACAGATTCTTGCTGCATGTATACAGATCTTGATCATTACGTTGATGACTAGCTTTCTTCCATTTTTCCTTCTGCAATTCATTGGAAATGTTACAGAAACAAGGCTAGGTGTGTACATACATGGAAATATTGAGGGAATATTTCTGGTGATGGTCGTTCTCTTATATATAGTGGGAATAATCACTGTTATTCAATCGTTGTCCAATCTATGGAGAGTGCGAAAGAAGGAAATTTCTCTATTTAATACTATTGGCTGGAATAAAAAGAAAATAAAACAATATTTTTTGAAAGAAGTTTTGATTTGGGGTGGTATAGCGACGGGTTTAGGTTGTATGATAAGCCTTATTGCTCTAGCACTCGTAGTAGAATTATCTTTCCATATCATTGCAGGTAATATTATTTCGATACTGCTTATTTTAGGACTTACTTTACTAATTGCAAATCAATCTATGAATTGGTTCTTTTTTAGAGGGGTAGATGACCGTGCTTATCAAGATTAAGAATGTAACAAAATCCTATCAATTAAACAAGGAAAAGGTGCACGTATTAAGAGGGATTGATTTTGAAGTTGCATCAGGCGATTGGCTGACGATTACGGGACCGTCCGGCTCAGGAAAGACAACGCTATTGAAAGTCTTATCTGGCATTGAACAACCTGATGAAGGATCTATTATGATTGGTGATTTTCATATTTCTGAGGGGTCAGAAGAGGAAAGAAGAAATTTCCGTAGAGACAATATAGGCTATATATTTCAAGATTTTCAGTTATTTGAGCAGTTTAACCTCTTATTAAATGTGATGATACCTTTATTGCCATATGAGAAGAAGGAGCAGATTGAGAAAAAAGCAAAGGAAATTCTGGCTAATGTAAATCTTTCACATCGAGAGAAGCATCGTCCTGCTATGGTTTCAGGGGGAGAAAAACAACGAACAGCGATTGCAAGATCCTTAATCAATCGGCCCAACATATTGCTTTGTGATGAGCCAACAGGAAATTTAGATGTTGACAGCAGAAATCACGTAATGTCTATACTCAAAGACCTGCAAAAAGAAGAGATAACAATTATCCTTGTAACCCATGATACAGAGTTAAGCACTTACGGAAACCATTTATTTGAAATGCGTGACGGACTGTTAACAAGAAAGCAGCACTCTTAATTTTTGAAGCGAAACGCTCTGAAAAAAGATCGGTACCGTATAATCACTACGGAGTTCGTTTGAGGTGATTACTTTTTATAAGTGTGTCAGGCTTCTCTTATTGCGTTTATGAGCTCTTTTTTCAAACATATGAGCCCTTTTCATCCATTTATGAGCCAAAATATATGATGATTGTTACAAAAACAAGATTTTATGAGCTCTTTGAAACCGTTTATGAGCTCTTAACCCACTTCCACATGAAATCTTAAAGTGAGTTTGGCCGTGTAAGCGAAAGAAGAATGAAACCGAACTCATAGGTGTTAAATCCACCCTAAAGTTCGGTCTTCTATTCCGCTTTTACTTCATGGCTCTTAATGATCCCATCACATCTTGAATAGAGGAGATTTCAACACCTTGATAGTAATGCTTTACGATTTCTTGATAGCTTTTACCTTCTTCAGCCATGCCATTTGCTCCGTACTGGCTCATGCCGACTCCATGACCGTAACCTTTAGTCGTAAAAATGATGTGATCGCCCTTTTCCTCAATCGTAAAATCATTCGACCGTAAACCTAGTAATTCTCGAACATCCCGTCCTGTAAATGTTTTACCGCTGATGGTAATCTCTTTAATCCGATCACTTTCGGTTCGAACCGTATTCGATACCGTTATGGCATTTGAATCTAATCCTAGTTTTTGAATGACTTCTTCTCTTGGGATAATTTGCTGCTCTAAGTATTCCGGAGATTGTTTATCCCACGGACTGTTGACCATCTTTAAATAAGGGATTTCGTTCTGCCAATAGTCCTCTGCGTTTTCAGTATACCCGTTGCTAGTAGAGAAAAATTGTGCAGTAATAGGATTTCCACTATAAGTAATGATTTGTCCTTGTGTTTCCTGAACAGCCTGCTTAATTTTGTTGATTTTCCAAGAATAATCAACACCCCAAGCACTTCTGAGTTCATCAAGATTTTTATACACTTGGTGTTCAACTGTATCGGTCACGTGATATTCCGGGTCATCTCCACTATCTACTAGAATTTGAGTAATATAAGTTCTGGCGGCTAGTGCCTGTGCTTTGATCGCTTCCAGTTCGAAACTGGCTGGAACTTCCGCTGCTACAACTGAAACAACATACTCTTCTAATGGCACTTCCTCAACTTTTTCTGATGAACTTCTCATGACCTGAACGGTTGGCTGATCTCCCACCTCTAATTCAATATCTTCTGTTTCATTCAAATCAACTGACTCTGATGCAGCATTTGAAAATGGTACAACAATTAAAGCAGGTAAAACTGTAATTACCGTGATTAATATGGCAACTAATACGACGGTTTCACGTTTTATATTCATAGCGACAGCTCCTCCTCTGAGTTAACCTGTATCTATCAATATAATTATTCCCAAGATCAAATTAATAGAACCAAAAAGTAGATTTATTTAGTTAAGTTAAGGAATAACTATACTGAAGGGCTGTCTATCATATCTCTTTAAATAAAAAAAAGCGGCCAATAGCCGCTTTTTATCATTTATTAACTAGATTGTGCCATGGAATCATTGACAACTTGGTCTACTTCTTTACTTTCCTCAATGACGCGCTCAATGTCAGCGCCTAATTCCCTCAATTTGTCTTCAAATTTTACATAACCACGATCTAAATGTTTTAATTCTGTCACTACAGTACGACCTTCTGCTACTAAACCAGCGATAATTAGGGCTGCTGCTGCGCGTAAGTCAGTTGCCGCTACTTCGGCTCCCTGTAACTCTGAAGGTCCTTCTATAATTGCACTGCGTCCCTCTATTTTTGCTACTGCATTCATGCGTCTGAATTCTTCAACGTGCATAAAACGATTTTCAAATACAGTTTCAGTAATGACACTAGTACCTTTAGCTTTCATTGCTAATGCCATAAATTGAGATTGTAAGTCAGTCGGGAATCCTGGATATGGTAGAGTCTTAATGTCCACCCCTTTTAGATTGCCGTTTCCAACTACACGTACACTATTCTCATACTCTTCAATCTTCACACCCATTTCTCTCATTTTAGCAATAAGAGAACGTAAATGATCTGGAATAGCACCTTCTACGATTACATCTCCACCAGTCATCGCAGCTGCTACCATAAAAGTACCAGCTTCGATACGATCAGGAATAATTGTGTGTTCTACACCTTTTAACGTTGGCACACCTTCAATACGAATGGTTTCTGTACCAGCACCTACAATTTTTCCACCCATTTGATTAATATAATTAGCTAAATCTACTATTTCAGGTTCTCTAGCACAGTTTTCAATAACGGTTGTGCCTTCTGCAAGAGCGGCTGCCATCATAAGGTTTTCAGTTGCTCCTACACTAGGAAAATCTAAATAAATGCGTGCACCTACTAGTTTTTCAGGAACAAAAGCTTCCACATATCCATTCCCAACGTGGATTTTCGCTCCCATTGCTTCAAAGCCTTTTAAATGCTGATCAATCGGACGTGATCCAATTGCACAACCACCAGGCATCGCTACTTTTGCATGCCCAAAACGCGCTAATAACGGGCCTAAAACAAGAACAGAAGCTCTCATCTTACGCACGTATTCAAAAGGTGTTTCAGTTTTAAGTTGACTAGAAGCATCAATCGTTAATTGATTTTCAGATTTAAAAATATTTATATTCATGTATCGT
This sequence comes from Piscibacillus halophilus, assembly GCF_900110685.1. Classification (GTDB taxonomy): domain Bacteria; phylum Bacillota; class Bacilli; order Bacillales; family Alkalibacillaceae; genus Piscibacillus; species Piscibacillus halophilus. Next base: position 11,438 of record NZ_FOES01000038.1, on the reverse strand, counting down.
AATACTTCACTGATTGTATCAACATCGGCTAAATCAGGAACCTGATTGAGTGTACTTTTCCCTTCACTAGCCATTATACTTGCTGCAATTACTGGTAGTACGGCATTCTTTGCTCCCTCTACTTTCACCGTGCCACGTAATTGGTTTCCTCCAGATACTATGATTTTTTCCAAGGTTTTTCCCTCCGTGTCGATATTCCGTATGTTATTTAATATTCAATAACGAGGATAGGTGTTCCAATTGTTATGATATTTTGATCATTTCCTTGTTCCCTAATCGCAAATTGAATATTGATCGATTCATTGTCCAATGGTATATATTGTTCGAATTGTTTAGTAGTTCCACTTACAACTTTAAAATTTTCTTCATTCAATACATTAGTCGTTTCAACTTCAAAATAGTTACTGATTTTATCAATCATAAAATTACTATTAATTTTAACATCTGTTCGCGATTGAAAACAAGAGTATATTTGTCCGTTTTTAAAAAAATGTCGAAATTTCGGATCCAACATACGATCTTGTAGAATTTTTTTAGTTTCGTTACTCCACCCATTACTTTCAAATTCATATATCACTTTTACCCTATTTTCATCTAAATAAACTGTACTAAATTTTTCGTTGATACCGTTTCTTTTTTGACTGTTTACTTCTTGGTTAGAAATAAATGAATTGGCTTCTTCTTCATTACTAACAATATGCATAGTAACATTTACTAGATTTATATCCAAGTCTTCTTCTACGAAAAACTGCTCTAACTTTTCTATCGTTTCTACATCAGCTAATAGAGAATTACTAGATTGATAGAATAACGAAATCGTTAAAAAAAATAATATGGCTATTGAAATCCAACGCATGGCTTCGTCCCCCTTGGAAAAATCATTTGTTACAAGGATGGACAAAGCCAGGAACATTTATACACTTAAAATAAATTTAAAGTAAATGTTGTAATTGTCTTGACCAATTAATGAAATCGATAAAAAAGTTACTTACCGTTGATCCAATTACGATGGCTAACATCATAAAAAGTATTCTACTTTCAATGACTCTATTCTTTTTAAAAATTTGTTCTAGCTGTACAGCTTCTAATACCTTCCAAGCAAGCACTATAAACATAATATGCATCATCATAAAAATGATTGAATCAATCGCTAAATCTGTAAACATGTTTACACCTCGTTAATCTAATTCTACATTTCCCGGGTAATATCGACACTAAACCTAATTATTTCTTGAAATTCCACTATTTCTGTTCTTTATTAAGAATATTCTGTTTTTAAAACTAAAGACCCGACGTAAAATGTCGAGTCTTCATCAAATGTTTATCTGTTTTCCGAAATATCAATACGATTGACTGCGCGTTGTAGAGCTAATTCCGCACGTCTGTGATCAATGTCTTCTGATTTTGCTAGGTTCAGACGTTGTTCTGCGCGTTCTTTAGCTCGCTTCGCACGATCAACGTCAATTTCGGAAGGTTGTTCTGCTGCTTGTGCTAGGATTGTCACTTGTTCTGGTCTTACTTCTACGAATCCACCGCTAACAGCAAGATAGTCCGTTTGACCATCCTTTTTTAAGCGTACTGCACTGATTGTTAGTGGAGCAACTAATGGGATGTGTCCTGGTAAAATACCAAGCTCTCCACTCTCTGCTCTTACACTAACCATTTCGTATGAGCCTTCAAGTGCAGGGCCGTCAGGAGTGACAACACTCACATTTAGTGTTTTCAAACTTACCCCTCCTTGGGCACGCAACAAGCGGTGAGTCATTCACCGCTTATGCTCCCCTTATTACTGTTCCATTTGCTGAGCTTTTTCAACAACTTCTTCAATGCGTCCTACTAGACGGAATGCATCCTCTGGTAGGTCGTCATACTTACCAGATAAAATTTCTTTGAAACCTTTAATAGTTTCTTCAACTGGCACGTATGAACCTGGTTGTCCTGTAAACTGCTCTGCAACGTGGAAGTTTTGAGATAGGAAGAATTGAACACGACGAGCACGAGAAACCGTTAGTTTATCTTCGTCTGATAATTCATCCATACCTAAGATTGCGATAATATCTTGTAGTTCTTTATAACGCTGTAGCGTACGCTGAACTTCACGAGCTACTTCATAGTGTTCTTCCCCTACAATATTAGGGTCAAGAGCACGAGAAGTTGATGATAGTGGGTCCACCGCTGGGTAGATCCCTTGCTCAGATAAGCTACGCTCTAAGTTAGTTGTCGCATCTAAGTGTGCGAAAGTTGTTGCCGGTGACGGGTCTGTGTAGTCATCGGCAGGTACGTATACAGCTTGGATTGAAGTGATTGAACCTTTATCAGTAGATGTGATACGTTCCTGTAACTGACCCATTTCCGTTGCAAGTGTTGGCTGGTAACCAACGGCAGATGGCATACGGCCTAGTAGTGCCGATACCTCTGTACCTGCTTGGGTAAAACGGAAAATGTTGTCAATGAATAATAGTACGTCCTGACCTTCTTCATCACGGAAGTACTCTGCCATTGTTAGACCAGTTAATGCTACACGCATACGAGAACCTGGTGGCTCGTTCATCTGACCGAATACCATGGCTGTTTGTTTAATTACTCCTGAATCGCTCATTTCGTGGTATAAGTCGTTACCTTCACGAGTACGTTCACCTACACCAGCGAAAACTGAGATCCCGCTGTGCTCTTGGGCAATGTTGTTAATTAGCTCCTGGATTAGTACGGTTTTACCTACACCCGCACCACCGAATAGACCGATCTTACCACCTTTTACATATGGAGCAAGTAGGTCTACTACTTTAATACCTGTTTCTAAGATTTCTGTTTCAGTCGCTAAGTTTTCAAACTTAGGTGGTTCACGGTGAATTGGGTCACGACGTACCTCTTCTGGGATGTCTTCTCCTAAATCAATGTGGTCACCTAATACGTTAAACACACGACCTAAAGTAGCTTCACCAACTGGTACAGAGATTGGGTTGTTTTTGTTAATGACTTCAGCACCACGAACAAGTCCGTCCGTAGAACCCATCGCAACTGTACGTACTGTATCATCACCGAGGTGAAGAGCAACTTCAAGTGTTAGTTCATCGCGGTATTCATCACCAGCGATCACTAGGGCGTTATATATTTCAGGTAAGTCGCCACTGTCGAACTTTACGTCAACAACTGGACCCATTACCTGTGTTACGCGTCCTTTACTCATCTTTTTCCCTCCTCACGAATTCATTCAATCCGTTATTCTAGCGCTGCTGCACCTGCACTAATTTCGGAAATTTCTTGTGTAATTGCTGCCTGACGTGCACGGTTGTAAGAAAGTGTTAGATCATCAATGAGCTCACCTGCGTTATCTGTTGCGCTACGCATAGCGGTCATACGTGATGCGTGCTCACTTGCTTTACCATCTAATAATGCACCGTAAACAATACTTTCCGCATATTGTGGCAATAGTGTCTTTAGAATTTCTTCTTCTTCTGGTTCATACTCATATGAAGTTAGATTCTTGCCTTCAGTATCGATATCCGTTAATGGCAATACTTTCTTCTGAGTAACCTCTTGTGAAATCGCACTGATGAAATGGTTGTAGAAAATGTGTAACTCATCAATTTCACCGTCTGCAAAAAGTTTTACTGCATAGCTTGCGATTTCTTTAATTTCAGCGAAATCTGGTTGGTCTGGTAAGCCAGTAACATCTTTAACGATCGGCAAACCGTTCTTCTTACAAAATTCGCGACCAATTTTACCAATAGGTAGAACCGTGTACTCATCTTTAGATGAATGTTCTTTTTGAACCTTTTGGTAAAGGGCACGTAAAACGTTACTGTTGTAAGGACCTGCTAAACCACGGTCTGAAGTGATCACGATGTAACCTGTTTTCTTAACAGGACGTGACTGTAACATCGGATGGTCAGCACCAGTGTTTCCGCCAGCAATACTAGCAACAACTTCTTGAATTTTCTCCATATATGGAACGAACTTTTTAGCGTTTTGTTCTGCTTTATTTAGCTTTGAAGCAGATACCATTTCCATTGCGCTCGTAATCTTTTGTGTACTTTTCGTAGAATTAATACGATTTTTAATGTCACGAAGCGATGCCACTACGTCTCACCACCTTTTTTCGAGACTTCATCATCATTACTCACTTACCGCAAATGAATTTTTAAAGTCTTCAATTGCTTTGTTGAAATCTTCTTTTTCTGGTAAGTTTCCAGTATCGCGAATATGCGCTAAAATTTCAGGCGCATGCTGATCTAAATAAGTGAATAGTTCAGCTTCAAAACGTTGAATATCTTCGATTGGTACATCATCTAAGTAACCGTTAACTAGTGAATAGATGATGGCTACCTGGTATTCAACTCGTTGAGGTTTATTAAGACCTTGTTTTAGTACTTCTACAGTACGCTGACCACGGTTAAGTTTCGCTTGTGTAGCCTTATCAAGGTCTGAACCGAACTGCGCGAATGATTCTAGCTCACGGAATGAAGCTAGGTCTAGACGTAGCGTACCTGCTACCTTTTTCATCGCTTTAACTTGCGCGGAACCACCAACACGTGATACCGAAAGACCTGGGTTAATCGCTGGGCGCACACCTGAGTGGAATAAATCAGATTGTAAGAAAATCTGACCGTCCGTAATCGAAATGACGTTTGTAGGAATATACGCACCGATGTCCCCTGCTTGTGTTTCAACGAATGGTAGGGCTGTTAATGATCCGCCACCTAATTCGTCGTTTAATTTCGCCGCACGCTCTAGTAGACGAGAGTGTAGGTAGAATACATCCCCTGGGAATGCTTCACGACCTGGTGGGCGACGTAGTAATAGTGAAAGTTCACGGTAAGCTGCAGCCTGTTTAGAAAGGTCATCGTATGCAACTAGTACGTGTCCACCGTTATACATGAACTCCTCACCCATTGTTACACCTGCATATGGTGCTAGGAATAATAATGGAGCTGGGTCAGAAGCACCTGCATTAATAATAATTGAGTATTCTAACGCACCATTTTTACGTAACGTTTCAACGAATCCTCGTACAGTCGATTCCTTCTGACCGATTGCTACGTAAATACAGATCACGTCTTGATCTTTTTGGTTAATAATTGTATCCATCGCAATCGATGTTTTACCAGTCTGGCGGTCACCGATGATTAACTCACGCTGTCCACGACCGATTGGTACCATCGAGTCGATGACTTTAATACCTGTTTGTAGTGGCTCGTGTACTGATTTACGTGCCATTACTCCTGGTGCTGGTGATTCGATTGGACGAGTTTTGCTCGTTTCAATTGGGCCTAAACCGTCAACAGGTTGACCTAATGGATTTACAACACGTCCTAATAATTCTTTACCAACTGGAACCTGCATAATACGTCCAGTACGGCGAACTTCATCACCTTCACGAATTTCTGTAAACGGTCCTAGGATGACAATACCTACGTTGTTTTCTTCTAGGTTTTGCGCCATACCCATGACACCGTTTGAAAACTCAACTAGCTCTCCAGCCATAACGTTGTCAAGGCCGTGAGCACGTGCGATACCGTCACCGATTTCGATAACTGTACCGACTTCGTTTGCCTCAACTTCAGAATCATAGTTTTCTATTTGCTGCTTAATAAGCGCACTAATTTCTTCTGCTTTGATGCTCATCCATTTCACCCCTATCTTTACTTGTTTGCAGTCACTAACTTCTGTTCTAAGCGTTTAAGCTGTGTTTTAACAGTTCCATCATAAATTTCGTTTCCGATTCGGATTCTGACGCCACCTAAGATGGATGGATCCACGATATTGTTTATACGAAGGTTGTTAATCATCATTTTCTTCGCAAACGTTTCTTGGATTTGTTTCGTTTCTTCTTCTGTTAACTCTCGAACAGAATAAACATCAGCTTCTGCAATTCCTCTTGCTTCGTTTTTCATCTTAATAAACTCGCTGACCAAGTCCTCAATTATATCAACACGACGTTTATCGATGAGTAAAAGTAATGTATTTAACGTATCTTGTGAAACGTCTTTAAAAACGTTACGTACGAATTCTTTTTTCTTTTCTCTAGAAACACGAGGGTTATCTAGGAATTGATTTAACGTTTCATCATTTTTAAACACATCTGAAATAACTAAAAGTTCTTCTTCTAATTGATCTAAATTAGATTTTCCTTTACCAATTTCAAACAAGGCTACGGCATAACGCTTTGCTACTACTGATTGACTCATTTCGATTCGCCTACTTCTTTTAAGTATTGTTGAATGAGTTCGTCTTGTTCATCTGCAGAAAGTTCTTTTTCAATAACTTTGCTAGCAATTTGAACAGAAAGCGTAGCCACTTGTTCTTGTAAAGCCTGAACTGCTTTGTCGCGTTCTTGAGCAATTTCCTCACGAGCACTTTCTTTGATGCGCTCTGCTTCATTTCTAGCATCTTCTAAGATAGAAGACTCTTGTGTTTTCGCCGTTTGTTTAGCGTCTTCAATGATCTGGTGTGCATTTTGACGAGCGTCTTTTAGCTCTGCACTTGCTTCGTTCATGAATCGTTCAGCTTCTTGACGATTTTTCTCAGCAGTATCTATCTCATTCGCAATATGATCTTCACGCTCTTTCATTACTTTCATTAATGGTCCCCAAGCAAATTTCTTTAAAAGAGCCAATAGAATAATGAAGATAACTAATTGCGCAACCATATCACCAACATTAAAACTTGCACCTAAAACCAAGTTGGTATCTAACACAGCCTTCACTCCTTTCGGCTAACTCCTCACATTTTCTCAGTATGCCTTTGCAATTAATAGAAGCCCAATCTCGTTGGAGTTTCCATCTCTTTTAAACTAATAATCTTTAATTAAGCATACACATAAAGGAATGGCGAAGTTGGTTTAATGTAACTTCGCCATTTAATTGTTCGTCGTTAAAAACTACATAGCCATAAATGCAATTACGACTGCGATGATTGGAAGCGCCTCAACTAACGCAACCCCGATAAACATTGTCGTTTGTAATGTACCGCGTAGTTCAGGTTGACGTGCGATCCCGCTTACTGTACCGTTTACGATTAAACCGTTACCAATACCTGCACCTAGTGCACCTAATCCTACTGCGATTGCAGCTGCTAACATATTCATTATGAATTCCTCCTCAAGATATATTTATAAAATAGATTTGATTGCAACATCGTCATTTGACGAGTTATTTTATTCAAATACTTAGCTGAAGCTAAGTACTTAATCACATAATTAGTGTTCACTGCTCACTTTGTGAGACATGTAAACCATCGTTAACATCGTAAAGATGAATGCCTGAATAGCACCGATAAAGATACTAAATCCTTGCCAAGCTATCATCGGGATAAAGCCACCAACTAACCCCGCGACAGTACCTGATGCAACTAAACCTGCTAGTAGAGTTAATAAGATCTCACCAGCGTAAATGTTACCGTAAAGACGTAGACCTAACGTCAACGTGTTAGCAAATTCCTCAATGATTTTTAACGGGAATAAGAACGGTAATGGACGGAAATAATCTGCAGCGTATTCCTTCGTCCCTTTCATTTTCACACCGTAATAGTGTGTTAAAACGACCACCATCGTAGCCAACGTTAATGTAATACCAGGGTCTGATGTAGGTGATTTCCACCAAAGTACGTGGTCAAATGTCACCATTGTGATAACCCCAAGTAAGTTGGAAACGAAGATGTACAATAATAGAGTTAAACCTAATCCCATAAAGCGTCGTCCAGTTTCGTAATCCATCGTGTTTCCTATCATATCTTTTACGAATTCGACGATCCACTCCATGAAGTTTTGGAAGCCTGTTGGTTTGAGTTGTAAACTTTTACTTGCTGTCACAGCGAGTATGAATACAATCACTGATGCAACCAACATCATGAGCACGTTTGACAAGTTGAAATCCAACCAAGGTATTCCAAACACGTCATGCGCCATTGGATTTTTGTGATCCACTTCATTCACCTCTCTTCCTCGTGGTTAGTTCGGTTTGAGTAAAAAAATAATCTATGATAATGACCAAATAAGGTGTCATTAAACCAATCATCACAGCAATCATGTTAAATATTTCAGGATATTGTAAAGCGACAACCGCCGCTAAAGCAGCAGTGGCGAATCGTGTTAACATCCCTAAAGTACGTTTTTTCTCATCTTGTTCGACAACACCTTGTCCAATTCGATTAATTTTGACTTGTAAAAGCCATAAATTAAACGTACTGATCCCAGTACCTAAAATCAGACCGGCAAATATGGTTTGATAGTCTGTAAATCCCCATCCGCTAACAAAAATTGCTAAAATGTAAAACATCCATTTGAGTTGGCGACTGACCATGTATGTATAATCTTTCATCCTAATCGTCTCCTAAAAACTTTTTGACCAACAGAATCATTCCATACACGCCTGAAGCCAAACCAATAAGTAAACCTATGATTAAAAATAATGGGGGCGTACCGAAGTAACCATCTAGCCACCTTCCAATAAGGATTCCAACGATGGTCGAACCGGATAAGTAACTTAAAATACTCGCAGTGATTGCCATTCCTTGAAGTGGATGTTTGTTCAGAGTTACCACTCCAATCGTGAGTTCAGTGGAAAACTTTTTCTAACCTAGTAGAAAAATCTTGCAGATGGCAAATATTCAAAGATAAATAAACTCTCAAAACATTTGCCCACACTAAATTAGATTACAATACGAGTATTTTAAAGTCAATTGTAAATACATAGAATTTGAAACAACTTTGTGACAAAAATCACATAAATTTTGAAAACGCTTTACTAGCGCTAGAATTCAGGTAAGTAAATTTCTTTTTCTTCGTATAAAATTTCGCCTTCTTGTTCAATTTCAAACACTACTTGATACTCACCTTTTGGTAATTCGTTTATTTCGAACTCTTTTTCGAAGACCCCTTTTGACAGTTCTGATTCAGTGAATAGCTCTGTTGCTTGTAAATTTTTAGGATCAATAAGCGTGACTGTTAATAGGTCGATAGGCTCATTCGTATAAAATCTTAATGTCACACGCTCATTTTGAAAAGGTGCCATGTCTAATTCTAAACCGGTAATTCTTGGATAATCAGATGTCTCATTAATAAATAAATATGGCAAGTGCTTTAAATCGTCATTCAGCTGAACTTCTATATATCCTTCTTTAGTCCCTTTTTCTAAACGATCTGGAGTTATGTTCGCACTAATATTAAACGTCCTTTTTTCGTTTGGTCCTATCGTTGTGTTTAATGGCAGGTCCCAAACAATTCCTGTTTCTCTTTTTGGAATATTAAATTTTACTGATAAAGGGTTACGATCATTATTGGTGATCGTAATCGATCGTTCAACCTGCTTTAAGCTATCTTCTATTTTCCCGAAATTTAATCGATTGTGATCGATGGTATATTTTTGAGTAATCGCTTTTTCTGTATCGACAAATCCCGTCCCTTGTTCAGAAGGTGATAACTCTTGATCACCTATTGTGAACAAATTCGTTGATGATAGAAGGCGAGATTTTATTTGTTCGGGAGTATCGTCGGGATAAGCTTGCTTGATTAATGCTGTTACACCTGCCACATATGGTGCCGCCATGCTTGTTCCCTGGAGAGAAGCATATCCATCAGGTACGGTACTTACAATTTCTACTCCAGGTGCGATTAAGTCTGGTTTAATTGTCCAAGTCGAAGCAACTGGGCCTCTTGAACTAAACGGTGCTAAAGCATTCTTAACCGTTTGATAATCTGTTTTTAAATATTCATCTCCTTGCATAAGCTGTTCCGCTTCTTCTTCTGTTACATAAGCGGTTGGAAAAGATGCTTCAACCCATTCCCATTCGTTAGGGTCGTCATTTGATTCGTTATAGAATAACGCAGCCGTGACGCCTTTCTCCTCTAATTGTGGAATTAACTCATTGTATGGTGTATCACCTTTTTTCATTAACACAACACGGTCATGAATCGATTCTTCGAGTTCGTCAACCGAATCAATAGCTATTAGAGGCTGGTCTCGTTTAAGCTCCCATTTTGGTGAAGAAGGAAGTTGCCGGACTGGGATTTTTTCTGAATCGTGTGTGGAAATTCGGGCAATGGTTTGTTCCGTAATAGCAGCACCGACGGAGATTGCTTTTTCTGAAGTTGCAGGCGAACCAACTGTCCAGTCTTCTGGTCCACTATTTCCATTTGCGACGACCACAATTTTTCCGAGGTCAACTGCTTTATTTACCGCCCTTGTCATTGGGTCATCTGGACTATTTGTCTCGCTTCCGAGCGATAAGTTAATAATGTCCATATCATCTTTTACAGCTTGTTCTAGTGCTGCAATGACTTGTGCTGTTGACCCAGCTCCCCCAGGGCCAAGAGCACGGTAAACAAAAAGATCCGCTTCCGGTGCAACTCCTTGCATCGTTCCGTTTCCGGCTATAATCCCTGAGACGTGTGTTCCGTGTAGGGTTGGCATCCCTTCATCAGGCTTAGTTTCCATTGGGTCTTCATCAAAGTCTACAACATCAAACCCACCATGATAGCTTTTTTCAAGATCAGGATGTTGATAATCAACTCCTGTGTCAACGACTCCAACTTTAACACCTTTACCAGTAAAAGGCATACTGCTCGGGTGATAGCGAGCACGTTCTGGATGAATATCTTCTTCAGATTTTGATATCTCTTGAGGTACGGAATAGGACTGAACTGGACTCATCTTATTAACGAACGGTTCATCATGCAAATCCTTAACATGTCGCTGTTTTCCTGTTACCACAACTGCTTGCATCAACGTATCGTATACGTACTCTACTTCTATAAAAGGATAGTATTCTTCGATGTACTGTTTTGCTTCTTCAGGATCATTTTCTACTTCCATAATCCAAGTTGCTTCTTGAGCTTGTAAGTAGGAAGGCATACAGAGTAGGATCGTAAGTGTGATGAATGTGATGATTAGCCGCATAAACTCGCACCCCTTTAGTTGGTTTTAGTTTTATTGTGTGGAAAAAAAGGTAAGTCATGCTTGAGGTGAGATAAATTGTTTATGACAGTTTTGTTACCGATGAAAAACATCATCTTTTGAGATCTTTTACAAAAGGTTTGATAAGTTTTACTAACAAATTGAAAAAACCGAGCATGTCCATGCTCGGTCAGCTTGTAGAGAAACCCCGTGTTTTTCTACAAGCTTTTTTAGGTTAATAAATAGATATCTCAATAATTTATGTCTATCACAACCTTAATAATAAGAAAAAGACTCTCCTCTACCTAGACCACACGGTCTAGGTGGAGGGCAATCTTCTTCATGTTCTGACAAGCAGCTGTCATAAGCGCTTGCTCTCGAACATTATCCCTTCCACGCAAACGACAATAGCGCAGCCCATGCAGTTCTTTTGAATCTGCGAAGCTACGTTCGACTTTCTCTTTTCGCATTCGATATATCCATTTACCTTCATTCGAAAGACGGTTCTCTCGAACTTTATCTTTACTATCTTCCCATACATGGCGT
>NZ_FOES01000014.1 GCF_900110685.1 Piscibacillus halophilus | reverse complement strand
TCTTCCCTCTTGTCGGGAACCCTTGCAAGACCTCCCCGGGTAAGAGCTATAACCTTCCTCCCATATAACTGCTGTATTTACTGTATGGAATTCGTGCAGTATAGGACTTCGTTTTGTAATGCAAACTCATCCGTTCCAATTCAGCCTTATATACAGTTTCTGTTCGTCAGTTCAAGATTTTGCCTTAGGCTTCCTTCAGATTCCACCTCACGGTGGACACCCTTGCCATTAGCTAACAGTTCCTACTGCCAGGCCTGTAGTGGACTTTCACCACCAAGTTATAGCCCATGCCGGGCACACATTAAATAAGGGAATCCTTTTCGGGTAAGGATCCCCTTAATGTATCAATTAATTTTCCAACACCAACTCCGTTACACTCTCAATATGATTGCTCTGAGGGAACATGTCAACTGGTTGAATTTGCTTTGCACTATATCCACCATCCGCAAGTATTTTAATGTCGCGTGCTAACGTTGACGGATTGCATGAAACATATACAATTCTCTCAGGTTTCATATCAATCATGGCTTTAAGCAGTTCTTCATCACAGCCTTTTCGTGGCGGATCCACAACTATCACATTGGGTCTTAGTCCCTGAGCACGCCACCAAGGCATCACTTTTTCTGCTTCACCAACAAAGAATTCAGCATGATCAATATGGTTTCGCTTCGCGTTATCCTTAGCATCATCAACCGCTTGCGGAACTACTTCAACACCGTACACTTTCTTTGCATGTTGAGCTAAGAAAAGTGATATGCTTCCAATCCCACAATAAGCATCAATAACAGTTTCATTACCCGTTAAGTTCGCAAATTTTAAAGCTTGTTCATAAAGGCGTTCGGTCTGTTCAGGGTTCACCTGGAAGAATGAATGAGCTGAAATCGCAAATTCTAAGTCACCTATTTTATCAATGATGACATCCTCTCCCCATAGCGTCTTCGATTCACGTCCCATAATCACATTGGTTTGTTTTGAGTTCACATTATGGATAATCCCCTTTATGTTAGGGTTTAGTTCCTTAATTTTTTCAATTAACGCTTCTTGATTTGGAATTTTCTTAGTACGCGTCACAAGCACGACCATAATCTCGCCCGTATGGTAACCCGAACGAACGACGATGTGGCGAATGACACCACGGTGTGTTTCCTCATCATACGGTTCAATTCCGAGTTCTTCTATAATACCTCTCATTTCACGTACGATATGATCATTAGCTTCGTTTTGAACTGGACAAGTATCCATATCGATAATACGATGGCTTCGCTTTTGATAAAACCCCGTTAAAACCTTCCCGTCACGTTCTCCAACCGGGATTTGAACTTTATTTCGGTAGCTCCACGGCTCGTCCATGCCAATCACAGGGTGAACGGGAACATCTGGCATGTGTGCAATTTTATGCATCACGTCCTGAACTTGTTTTTGTTTCATTTTTAGCTGACGTTCGTAAGACATATGTTGAATTTGACAGCCTCCACATTGGTAAAACACATCACAAGGAGGTTCAATTCGATTCTCACTAGGTTCTATAAGTTCAATAAGTTTACCAAAGGCCACATTTTTCTTCACCTTAACAATTTTAACTTTCGCCTTTTCACCTGGGAGTCCATATGGAACAAACACAGGATAACCGTCTATTTTTCCTACACCATTTCCCTCATGGGTTAAATCGACAAATTCTAAATCTATGTATTCATTTTTCTTTACTGGTGCTATTTTTTTTGCCATTGAATATCCGTCCTTCTATCTTAATTACTTTAACATTATACGTTAAGACGTGTATCGATTTAAAGTAAGAGCAGTTAAATACAATTCTAATAATTGACATTCACTTGATCTTAATTATAATTATAAGTAAATAAAATGATTTGTATGTGCCACATGTTTCTGGCATATACTTTAAAAAGGTGGAATGCTTCCAACATCCCACCTCACGCAGTCCATTTAGCAAGATAAGGCTGTTACTCAAATGGTGTTAATCTTCTTGACTACCTTGCTTCCGCAATAAGCAAGGTAGTTTATTTTTGTCCAAAGTGCTGATAAAAATAAATGGGAGGACAAAAATTTGAGCATCTAATAAACTGGTTGTTGCAAGTAATAACAACAGAGACAGTAATAAATATTTGCTCATAAGCTTCACCTCCTCTCTCCATATTCATTATGGATTTAGAGGAAAAGCCCTACCTTGCTTGTATGTGAACTGCTTGTCTATATTATACATTATTCTTTCTGTTAAATGAATATTTTCACGAACATACATTCGTATATAGTAATAAAAAAGCAATTCATTTGGGTTGTAATCTCCCCATAATGAATTGCTTTTTTTATATTATTCTATTTCTTCTTTAGGTAAGAAAAATTCAATATGTTTATGCAACACTTCAAATTTCCCTGGTAAGTTGCCACCATATTCGCCATCTAGATTGAGTTGCATCGCCTCTTCTGGAATGACGATGATTTGATTCGCGTGTACATAAATGACATGTTCATCATCAATATGGTGACCACGTACAGCTTTGTTAGCTAGGAGGACAAACTCAGCCAGGTTAATCTTTTTCAAAATCATGAGATCAAAGTACCCATCATCCATTGTCGCGTGGGGGGCTAATTTTTCAAAACCACCAACGGAATTAGAATTGGATACGAGAAATAGCATGATTTCCTCTTCGAATACTTGGTCGTCATATTCAATTCGAACCTTCGTCGGTCTTATGAATGGAAGCATTTCAATTCCTTTTAAGTAATACGCTAACTGACCTAAGACCGTTTTTAGCTTGCTTGGAACTTCATACGTTAGTTCAGTCAGCTTCCCTCCACCTGCGATATTCATGAAATGGTGGTCGTTCACTCTTCCAATATCGAGCTTCTTCGTATACCCTTCAACGATGATATCTAACGCTCGTTTCAGGTCCCTTGGAACACGGATGGCACGTGCAAAATCGTTGGTGGTTCCCATAGGTAGAATGCCAAGTTTAGGTCGATACTCAGCTCTTGCCATTCCATCAACCACTTCATTTACAGTTCCATCCCCACCAGCTGCAATCACAATATCAAACTCTCGCTCGCAGGCTGCTTTAGCTGCATCTCTAGCACAACCATCCCCTGTCGTTGCATGTGCTGAGGCTTCAAATCCTGCTTTTTCTAGCGTTTCTAATACATCTGGTAGAGCCTTTCGCATCGCTTCTCGACCGGATGTTGGATTGTATATGACTCGAGCTCGTTTCATACTCTCACCTTCTGTCAACAATTGCTTATCTATCTATAGGATACTCCTATTTGAAAAATATTGGAAGTATAAATTACTGCCATTCTAAAATTTCAATGCGATTCCCGAATGGGTCGGCAACATAGATTCGATCAGCACCTGGCAGTTTATCATCTTGTTTATAATCAATTTCCTGTTGGTCAAGGTGTTTCATGAGCTCCTTTAAACCGTTAATTTCTAATGCAGGATGGGCTTTTCTTGCTGGGTTAAACGGTTCTTCCACACCGATATGAATTTGAATCTCACCACGTTCAAACCAAACGCCTCCGTTTTTCTTCAGTGCTTCTGGCTTTTCAAGTTCTTCAAAACCTAACGCATCGATAAAAAACTTTCTAGCTTCATCTTCTGAACCTCGTGGTGCCGCTAATTGTACATGATCGATCTGCTTAAATGTAAAACTCATTCCCCAGCCTCTCCTCTCAAATTTGAATTAACGCTTATCCAATTCTTCAACTAAAATCTTGTTAACCATTGGCGGGTTGGCTTGCCCTTTAGTTTTCTTCATCACTTGACCGACTAAGAATTTAATGGCACGGTCTTTACCATTTTTGTAGTCGGTAATCGACTGTTCGTTTTCATCTAACACGCCAGTGATAATCTCACGTAACTGACCTTCATCAGAGATTTGTACGAGACCTTTTTCCTTAACGATTTTTTCCGGATCGCCGCCGTTTTTAAGAAGCTCTGTAATAACTTTTTTCGCAAGCTTTGATGATAAAGTCCCTTTTTCAATCAGGTCAATCATTTTAGCTAGACTCTCAGGAGTTAATGGTAAGTCATTTAGTTCAACTTGTTGTTTATTCATGTATCCTGAAATATCACCCATTAGCCAGTTCGTCGCCTGCTTAGGATCAGCACCTTGATCTATTGTTGCTTCAAAGAAATCAGACATTTCTTTTGTATTCGTTAACACTTGCGCATCATATGCATCTAGGCCTAACTCCTTAACATAGCGTTCACGACGGGCATCGGGTAATTCTGGGATGGACTGTCGAACGCGTTCTTTCCACTCATCATCGATGTAAAGCGGGACTAAGTCTGGTTCTGGGAAGTAACGATAATCATCCGAACCTTCCTTAACACGCATCAAGATCGTCTCTTTTGTTTTCTCATCGAAACGTCTTGTTTCTTGTAAAATTTCGCCACCTTGACGAAGAACTTTCTCTTGACGTGTTTGTTCAAATTCAAGGCCTTGGCGTACGAAATTAAAGGAGTTTAAGTTCTTAAGCTCTGTCTTCGTACCAAACTCTTCTTGTCCAATTGGGCGAAGTGAGATGTTCGCATCACAACGAAGAGAACCTTCTTGCATTTTGACATCAGAAACGCCAGTAAATTGAATGATGTTACGTAACTTCTCTAAATAAGCGTATGCCTCTTCAGGTGTACGCATGTCTGGTTCAGACACGATTTCAATAAGTGGTGTTCCTTGACGGTTGTAGTCGACAAGCGAATAGCCATCATCACCGTGTGTTAACTTACCTGCATCTTCCTCTAAGTGAAGACGAGTAATACCAATCCGCTTCTTCTCACCATTTACTTCAATTTCAATCCAACCATTTTCTCCAATGGGCTTATCAAACTGTGAAATTTGATACGCTTTCGGGTTATCTGGATAGAAATAGTTTTTACGATCAAATTTCGTGTCCGTTGCGATTTCGCAGTTAAGCGCCATAGCTGCACGCATCGCGTAGTTGACCGCTTCTTCGTTTAACACTGGTAATACACCTGGGTACCCTAAGTCGATTGGGTTTACATTAGAGTTTGGCTCATCGCCAAAAGCGTTCGAGCTTGGGCTGAAAATTTTCGATTTAGTCTTTAATTCAACATGTACTTCAAGACCTATAACAGATTCAAAATTCATTACTTGGCACCTCCAAGCTGTGGCTTTTCTTTATAATATCCGGCTGCCTGTTCATATGCATGTGCCACTCGATAAACTGTGCTTTCATCGAAGTGCTTACCGATAATTTGTAGACCAATCGGCATTTGGTTGTCTGGGTGGAATCCACATGGAACTGATATTCCAGGTACACCCGCTAAGTTAACCGGGATTGTGATAATATCATTGGCATACATCGTTAATGGGTCGTCGATCTTTTCTCCAACTTTAAACGCAGTGGTTGGTGCTGTTGGACCTATAACGACATCATATTTTTCAAAAATTTGTTCAAAGTCTTGCTTAATTAACGTACGAACTTGTTGTGCTTTTTTATAGTAAGCATCGTAGTAACCTGAACTTAAGGCAAACGTTCCGAGCATAATACGGCGTTTAACCTCTTCTCCAAAACCTTCACTACGAGATAGCTTAAACATATCCATCATGTCTTTTGCATTTTCGGAACGTTTACCGTAACGTACGCCATCGAATCGAGCAAGGTTTGCAGAAGCTTCAGATGAAGCAATCATGTAATATGTAGCAACCGCATATTTCGAATGTGGAAGAGAAACTTCTTCCCATTCAGCACCTTGTTCTTCTAGTACTTTTAAAGCTGCACGTACACTTTCTTTAACTTTTTCATCGACACCTTCACGGAAATATTCTTTTGGCACCGCAATTTTAAGTCCTTTGACATCACCAGTTAAAGCCTCACTGTATTTCGGCACCTCAACATTTGCGCTTGTTGAATCCATCTCATCTTGGCCTGCGATAACTTCTAAAATTCGAGCGTTATCTTCAACAGTTCTCGTAATTGGGCCGATTTGATCTAGAGATGACGCAAATGCCACTAATCCGAAACGAGACACACGTCCATATGTAGGTTTCATTCCAACAACTCCGCAGTAAGAAGCTGGCTGACGAACAGAACCACCTGTATCAGACCCTAGTGCGAATGGAACTTGACCAGCGGCAACACTTGCTGCAGATCCTCCACTAGAACCACCAGGAACATAGTCTGTATTCCAAGGGTTACGAGTTGTTTTCATACTTGAGTTCTCAGTAGAAGATCCCATCGCGAACTCGTCCATGTTTAATTTTCCAATATTAACGGCCTTCGCATTTTTCAATTTCGTCATGACCGTTGCATCGTATAATGGGTCATCTAAGTTAGATAAAATTTGACTCGCACAAGTAGTACGGATGCCTTTTGTCACGATGTTGTCTTTAATTCCAATTGGCATCCCAAATAACGGGAATTGTTCAGCGTCAACGCCAGCTTCATCTAGTTCCTGAGCTTGTTTCAATGCTTCTTCTTCATTTAAGGTTAAAAACGCTTGAACTTCGTCATCTGTTTCACGGATTTGCTTGTATGATTCTTTCACTAAATACGTTACGGTAATTTCTTTATGGTTTAACTTCTCTTGTAGTTCTTTGATTGTATAATCGAATAACGACATCTTTACTTAGCCTCCTTAATCTAAGATTGATGGCACTTTGAACTGACCATCTTGTTGATCCGGAGCGTTCTTAAGAGCATCCTCTTTCGAAATCCACTCTTTCGGCTCATCTTTACGTAATACATTTTTCATATCTAATACATGTGTGGTGGGCTCAACATTTGATGTGTCGAGTTCATTCAACTGCTCACTGAAATCAATGATATCACTGAGCTGTTCACTGTATTTTTCAGCTTCTTTTTCTGTAATCGCCAGTCTCGCAAGATTCGCGACATGCTTAACCTGGTCTTTAGAAATCTTTGACAATGTTCTGCACCTCCGTACAAAATTAACTACACAATACTATAAATAATAGCAAATCATAACTTGCTGTGACAATGTTTTCCCCATTACCATTCTAACACTAAACACATTTTAAATAACATCATTTGCAAAATGAAGATAAAAAAAGTCTGATGCAAGTGCGTCAGACTTTTATGAGGTTATTTTCTTGTAATCTGAAACCCTTCTTCTTCTAATAGTTCAAGGATGTTTCCTTCCCCTAATACGTCCAAGTCAGCACATGCTTTTCAAAACATAAGTCCAAAGTCTGAATTATCTACTTCTTTATAAAAATTCAGTATTTTTTTACACAACAAAGGTGTTTTGTTTTATAATACTTAGTAATCCGAAATAAATTTGTGGGGAGGAACTTATTATGGCTAAATCAAGATTAGAACGTCATGAAGTACCGGTAGAACAAACATGGAAGGTAGAAGATCTTTTTGAAACAACAGAGGATTGGGAACAAGCTTTAAAGGATATTGAGGACTCCGTACCGACTGTCACTCAATACAAAGGAAAATTACACGAAGGCTCAGATGTCCTTTATAACTGTTTGGAAGCTCAGTCACAACTACAAGAAAAAATTATTCCCGTAGCGACTTACGCCAATTTACGTTCGTCTGAGGATGGGACAAACCCTGATAACCAAGCGAACTCAGGAAAAGTTGCTTCAACTCTAGCACAAGTTGGGGCCTCACTTTCATTTTTTGATTCTGAGGTTTTAGCTTTACCAGAAGGAACCATCGAAATATATTTAGAAGAAAACGAAGACCTAAAAGTTTATGAGAATCTATTAAAAGAATTATTAGAATATAAACCTTACACACTCTCTCCTGAGACAGAGGAAGTGTTAGCTTCATTAAGTGAAGTACACAGCGCACCATATACGATCTATCAGCGAAGTAAGTCTTCTGATATGCAGTTTGATAACTTTAAAGCAAATGGTGAAGAATACTCGAATTCATTTGCACTTTTTGAAGATGAGTATGAATTATCAACTGATACGGACGTCAGACGCAATGCTTATAAGTCGTTCGTTAGCACGTTGAAACAATATCAGAACACTTATGCAGCTACTTATGCAACAGAGGTGAAAAAACAAGTACAACTAGCAAAAGTTCGTGGTTACGATAATGTAACACAAATGCTGCTTCAACCACAGAAAGTAACCGAAGAAATGTATCATAATCAATTAGATGTGATTCAACGAGAATTAGCTCCTCATATGCGTCGGTTTGCTAAATTGAAAAAAGAAGTCCTTGGATTAGATAAAATGACTTTTGCGGATCTTAAAGCACCACTAGATCCCGAATTTAATCCAACAACGACTTATGAAGAAGTGAGCGAAACCATCTTAGAAGCATTGAGTGTCATGGGACCTGAATATACTGAAATTATGAAAAAAGGACTTACAGAGCGTTGGGTGGATTACGCTGATAACGTCGGTAAAGCAACCGGTGCATTCTGTGCAAGCCCGTACGGTTCACACCCTTTTATTCTATTAACTTGGACGGGTGCGATGCGTGGCGGCTTTATCCTGGCACACGAACTGGGTCACGCTGGCCACTTCTATTTAGCCAATAAAAACCAGCGAGTCTTCAATACGCGTCCATCGACTTACTTTGTTGAAGCACCATCCACGATGAACGAAATGTTATTAGCGGACCATTTATTAGAAAAGCATAGTGATGATGATCGTATGCGTCGTTGGATTATTTTACAGTTACTCGGAACGTATTATCACAACTTTGTGACGCACTTACTTGAAGGTGAATTCCAACGTCGTGTTTATAATCTAGCAGAACAAGGCGTCCCACTTACTGCGAATACTCTGAAAGAACAAAAACGAGAAGCACTTGCTAACTTCTGGGGCGATGCTGTTGAGTTAGATGAAGGTGCAGAACTGACTTGGATGCGACAGCCACACTATTACATGGGGCTATATCCGTACACCTACTCTGCTGGTTTAACCGCATCTACTCTAGTATCTCAAATGATTAAAGAAGAAGGTCAGCCAGCGATTGATCGTTGGTTAGACGTTTTAAAAGCTGGAGGAACCAAAACACCTCAAGAACTTATGAAGTATGCGGGTGTTGACATGACCACCCCAGAACCAATCGAAAAAGCTGTAGCTCATGTTGGTTCACTTATCGATGAACTAGTGAACAGTTATGAAACGGCAAAATAATAAAAGTGGAGGGCATTTTCTTAGAGGAAAATGCCCTCCTTTTATAGTTTATGGCAAATTAGGGCGGTGTTTTCGCAAATAAAACATTCATTCTCGCAAATAGACTTTTAGTTTTTGCAAGTAGAATCACTTTTTATCCAAATAAAACTCACATTCTTACAAGTAGGAGGCAACTTTTTGCAAGTAATCTACTCATTCTTCCAAATAGAGTTTTTCAACTAATAAAAAGCTGGTAAAGTATTTAGTAAGTTATCCTATTAAAACATGAGGTGATCACAATCAATAAAGTTATGTTATCTTTCAGTGGCGGGAAAGATTCCGTATTAGCCCTTCATAGACTACTAGAAAATGAAGATTATGACGTTTCATATTTATTAATTACCATGAGTGAGGATTATGAAAGAAGTAGCATTCACGGGGTTAGAGAAGAAATTGTTGATGCTCAAGCTAAAGCGATTGGCTTACCAGTTAAGAAGGTTTACCTTCCAAACCCTTGTCCAAATGAAAAATACGAGCAAATAATGAGCAAGGTTATGGAAGAAGCCATTCAAGATGGAATCACACATGTTGCTTTTGGGGACATATTCCTTGAGGATCTGAAAAAATACAGAGAACAAAACCTTGAAGGATTATCGATTCAACCAATCTTTCCTTTGTGGGGTTGTGCCACCCCTGAATTAATGAATGAATTTATAGATCTTGGCTATAAAATGATTATTACTACCATAGATCCAGTGAAAGTTCCTGAATCCAATTTAGGAAAAATCATAGATCATAAATTTTTAAATGAGTTACCAAACTCTATTGATCCGTGTGGGGAAAATGGTGAGTTCCATACTTTCGTTTACGATGGTCCAATTTTTAATCATCCAGTAAACATTAAAGTGACGGACGATGTTGTCAAAGATCAATTCTATTGGTACCGAGACCTTGTCCTAAAGCCTTAATTTTTATCTTAAAATTAAAATTTTACCCTAACTTATAACATAAACCAATACCTTTTTTATCAAATGGGTAAATACACTCATTTTTGCATTATAGTATAATTTTACCACCCGAAATAGTTAGTCTAGACTACTTATTTCTTCATTGTGAAATCAATCACATGAAGGACGTGAATTTAAGCACATTTTTTAGGTGTTCAAAATATAACTCTAGTTATATTTGGTGTATGGTTATATTGACCTGTATTGCAAAAGATTGATATATAACCATACTATTTTATCATGCTTAATTATCTGAATATTGTTATAATTGAGCCGAGCAGTTTATAAAGCAAGGTAGTGGTTGGCCCTTGTCCTGTCGTTGGCGAATAGGATCGATGAAAGGAGGGGTTCTCAGTGAAGTATTACGAAAGTATTTTTGTAATACTGGCGGTGATAGGTGGGCTGACAACTATGTCAGATACACCTGTGGTCGTCCTGCCAATGGTCGTGTTTATTGGCAAAAAAGAAGCTGCCTTGCTTTTGGCGGAAGCAAGACAGCGTGTCACTTTTGCGTAATGGGTTTCCGTTAGCCACTGTCCTTGTGGCATAGACTGCACATATAGGGGGTAGGAATTACATCTGTAATTCCTACCCTTTACCCATTGTATACATCTATATTTATAATATAACCTAAAATTTAAATTACAAATCTTACATTCTTATAACATCTCTGAAAGAGTCTTACCTTGTAAGAAGTTGTAAAGGTAATCAGGTCCACCAGCTTTAGAATCAGTACCTGACATGTTAAAGCCACCGAATGGGTGGTAACCTACAATCGCTGCTGTACATCCACGGTTGAAGTATAAGTTACCCACGTGGAAGTCTTCTTTAGCGATTTCAATGTGGTTACGGTTATTTGTAATTACAGCACCAGTTAGGCCGTATTCAGTGTTGTTTGCAATATCTAAAGCTTCATTGAAGTCTTTAGCTTTTGTGAACGCCACAACTGGCCCAAAGATTTCTTCTTGCATAATCGTTGCTTCAGGGTCAACATCCGCAAAAATTGTTGGGTTAATGAAGTAACCTTTTGAATCGTCACCTTCTCCACCTAATACAAGTTTACCTTCGTTTTTACCTGTTTCTACGTAACCCATAATCTTATCATATGCAGCTTGATCAATTACAGGACCCATGAAGTAATTTTTATCAGTTGTGTTACCAACTGTGATGTCTTTCGTTAACTCTGCTACACGCTCTAATAGATCATCATAAACGTCCTCATGCGCTACAACGCGAGAGCAAGCTGAACATTTTTGTCCTTGGAAGCCAAATGCTGAGTTCATAATAGATTCTGCAGCTAATTCTAGATCACTGTCATTATCTACAACGATGGTATCTTTACCGCCCATTTCAGCTACTACACGCTTCAACCATTTTTGACCTGGCTGAACTTTTGCTGCTTTTTCATAGATTCCGATACCTACTTCGCGTGAACCAGTGAAACTGATGAAGCGAGTTCTTGGATGCTCAACAACGTAGTCACCAATTTCGCGACCGCTACCAGGGATGTAGTTAATAACACCAGCTGGCATACCTGCTTCTTCTAATACTTCCATTAGTTTGTATGCAATAACAGGTGTAGAGCTTGCAGGTTTTAATAGAACCGTGTTACCGGTTACCATTGGCGAAACAGCTGTACCACACATAATCGCAAATAAGAAGTTCCATGGTGATACGACTAGACCAACACCTAATGGGATATATTTGAAACGATTGTTCTCAACTGGACGGCTTACGATTTCTTTCCCTTTGTCGATTTCTAACATTTGACGGCCGTAGTATTCTAAAAAGTCGATTCCTTCGGCGATATCAGCATCTGCTTCTTTCCATGGCTTACCACCCTCGTGGATAATCCATGCGCTGAATTCATGCTTACGACGACGTACAATGGCTGCTGCACGGAATAGGATATCTGCGCGCATTTCTGCCGTTGATTTTCTCCACCATTCGAACGTTTCGTCCGCTACTTGGATCGCTTTTTCTGCAAGTTCTTTGTCAGCTTTTGATACATAACCGACAACTTCATCTTTCTTAGCTGGGTTAGTTGAAGCAATTTTATCGTCTGTATAGATACGTTCTCCGCCAATGATGAGTGGATACTCTTGACCAAGTTCACTCTTTACCTGACTGAGAGCTTCTTCCATTGCTTTTTTGTTTTCTTCGACTGTAAAGTCTGTAAATGGTTCGTGACGGTATGGTTGTACCATATTAAAGCCTCCTTAAAATTCGTATTATCGCTAATGTAGCGCTTCCATTGTCTATTTTAAACGAAATGTGGCGGTCAATCAAATCGAAAATTTTTGATTATTCATAAATGTGAACACTCGGCTCCTCTTGACCTGCATTTCTAAAGATTAAGGCTTCTTGTTTATTGGGCGATTCCACGGTGACTTCAACATCATACGTGTTAGGGAAATATTCCATCACTAAACTGTATAAATGTTGAGAAAATGCTACGACTTCTTGCTGCCCGTAAAACTCAATTGGTATATTGATAGACATTTTACGTAATTCGTTATTCGAATAAAAACCTCTACCGATGACTCCTGTATAGTTCGGGAAGAAGTCTTGAACTTCTTGTGTAAATTCATTCATGATCTCATATTGATCATAATAATCTGTTTCAGCTTCATTTGATGGGAAAAGAACGTGATTTTCATTAATGTTTGTCCATCCATCTACATTTTGAGCTAGTGGCTCGACTTCTGCTTTCGCTACAAAGTGGCCAGGTACAATCGCGTTATTGCTGTTTTGACGATATAACGCAATCATGACTGGAACATCTTGTAATTCCTCTACTTCTCGTATTCTGGATAAAAGGGAATCTGCAATTTCCTTACCCTCTTCTAACATCTCTTTTTGACTAATATCTGTTGAGAAAGTAGGTCCTCCAACTTCAGTTTTAAAATTGTACTCTGATTTTAAAGCAATACCAATGGCTATTCCGCCTAGTTCAACTCGATTATCATCTGAACGGACTAAGTAATTATGTTCTAATACGTGTGAAAAAATTCTTGGGTTCTCTTCATGATACTCACGATCATCACTATTTTTATCTGGTGGATTTAAATCATCAATCCATTCTAAAATCATTCCTTCATCTAAATACTGACCTTCTTGAAATAAATAATCATCTGGACTAAACGTCCCTTTGGCATGTCGAATTAATCCTAACTCTAGCTCATCGACATCATATGAATTGGATACCTGATCAGTGATCGTACCTCTTGCTACATTTGGTTTATACGGCACTATAGTTTGATAATCATTATCCGATATGCGATTAGGTATAATTTGTCTTTGCTCATCTTCTGTTTCCTCTGGATCATCCTGTACTACCTCTTCTTCAGAATCATACTGCGGGGTACAGCCAGCGATGATCAATACAATCGACAATAATATCGCTAACTTCTTCATGTTTTCCACTCCCTATGCATCTAGTGCATCCATCAATTGTTGCTCATTCCACACTTCAACTTCTAATTTTTTCGCTTTATCCAATTTTGAGCCAGCTTCTTCACCAGCAACCAATAAATCTGTTTTTTTACTCACGCTGCCTGTTACTTTTCCACCAAGAGCTTCAATTCGTTCCTTCGCTTCACCGCGTGATAACTGTTCAAGCTTTCCAGTTAAAACAACTGTCTTATTGTAAAAGATAGAATCTGAACTTACTTCAACCGTAGAACCTAAATACTCCATGTTAAGGCCAAGTGTCTTAAGATCTTCTATAAGTTCTTTCACTTGTGGTTTATCAAAGTAAGTTGCTATAGATTCTGCCATTTTTGATCCAATCTCAGGTACTGATACAAGTTCTTCTGAAGTTGCTTTCATTAATTGGTCCATCGTTTTAAAGTGTGATGCTAATGTATCTGCAGCCTTACTCCCAACATATCGAATACCAAGACCGAATAGTAAACGCTCTAACGAATTCTCTTTTGACGCTTCAATAGCTGAAAGTAGGTTGGAAACTGACTTTTCACCCATTCGATCTAATTGAATGAGGTCTTCCCGGTTCAACTTATATAAATCTGCAATCGTATGGATTAAATCATTATCAAAAAGCTGTTCGATTACTTTTTCACCAAGTCCGTCAATGTTCATCGCATTTCGTGAAACAAAGTGAATAAGTCCTTCCTTAAGCTGAGCTTCACAATTTGGATTTAAACAACGATAGGCGACTTCATCATCTACTTTTTCAATTTTACTGCCACATACAGGACAATTTTCGGGCATGCGGAAAACTTGTTCATCTCCGGAACGCTCTTCTTTTACAACTCGAACCACTTCAGGTATGATGTCACCTGCTTTTTTAATCACGACTGTATCCCCAATTCGGATATCTTTTTCAATAATTAAATCCTCATTGTGTAATGAAGCTCGAGAAACAGTTGTTCCGGCCACTTGGACAGGTTCTAAAATAGCAGTCGGTGTGATTGCACCTGTACGACCTACACTCAGTTCAATACCATGTAATTTAGTAATCGCTTCTTCAGCCGGAAATTTATAAGCAATTGCCCAGCGTGGACTTTTAGCTGTAAAACCGAGCTCTTCTTGTTGGTCGATCGAATCAACTTTAATAACAATTCCATCGATTTCATAATCTAATTCACTTCGTTTTAACGTCCACTCTTCCGTGTAACGAATGACGTCTTCAATACTTTCAAACGTTCTCGTTTCTGGATTCGTTTTAAAACCGAGTTTTTTAAGGTACTCTAAACGTTTACTATGACTTTCGATAGAACCGGCTTCCCATTGACCAACACTGTAAATAAAAATATCCAGATTACGCTTTGCAGCAATTTTAGGATCAAGTTGACGTAGCGATCCTGCAGCAGCATTCCTTGGGTTAGCGAAAACTTCTTGCCCCTCCGCTTCACGCGCTTCATTTAAAGCGAGGAATGACCTCTTTGGCATGTAAGCTTCTCCGCGTACTTCAATCGTTTCTTCTTCCTGTATTTTTAAAGGAATGCTGTTTATCGTTTTTAGGTTATTGGTAATGTCTTCACCTGTCTTACCATCACCACGTGTTGCACCTCTGATAAATTTACCATCTTCATATCGTAATGAAACAGCTAGACCATCAATTTTCAATTCGCACACGTAACGATAATGGCTGACACGCTCTCGGATACGTCGATCAAAGTCACGTAAGTCGTCTTCGCCAAATGCGTTACCTAAACTTAGCATCGGCACTTCATGATCGACCTTTTCAAATTTATCTAAAGGTTGTCCACCTACTCTTTGACTTGGCGAGTCACTAGTCAATAATTCAGGGAATTGTTCCTCTAAATCCATTAGCTCATGTAACTTCTTATCATAGATATGGTCTGGAACAGATGGATCGTCTAAGACATGGTATTCATAGTTATATTGATGTAGTTCATCTCTTAACTCTTCAATTTTCTTCGCAGCTTCTTCACGGTTCATGAATGGCCACCTCTTTTATTCAATTTTATTGATCGGCGCAAAATTCGCTAATAAACGTTTAACCCCAACAGGTGATGGGAAAGCAATGTCTAATTCTTTATTATCTCCTTCACCGACAACCTTCACAATCGTACCTTGCCCCCACTTTTTATGTTCAACCTTATCTCCTGGAGACCAGTTGTCTGGTGTTGCGGATTGCTTTTGAATCTTTTGAGCACGACGCTTTGGCTTCGGTTGAGCTTGTTTATTAGAT
Organism: Piscibacillus halophilus; assembly: GCF_900110685.1. Lineage (GTDB taxonomy): Bacteria > Bacillota > Bacilli > Bacillales > Alkalibacillaceae > Piscibacillus > Piscibacillus halophilus. The sequence continues at coordinate 42,881 of NZ_FOES01000014.1, read as the reverse complement.
AATTGATTCATCGCTTGCTCAAGACTTCCACCTGATTCAAACGTCATATTACTCAATGTTCCTTCACGTTCCATTAACTCACTTGGGATTTCTTCGATAAAACGACTGCGTTGATTACTCTGGCGACGTCCAAAGAAAGTACGTGACGATGCATAAGTGATATACAATAGTTGTTCAGCACGTGTAATCCCGACATAAGCTAATCGACGTTCTTCTTCCATTTCTTCTTCGTCAAATAACGAACGACTATGCGGGAAAATATTTTCCTCTAAGCCGATTAAAAATACGATTGGGAATTCTAACCCTTTAGCTGAATGTAACGTCATTAATGTCACTTTATTATCCGTCTCTTCATCAGTGTTATCTAAATCAGATACTAATGCTAAGTCCGTTAAAAAGGTAACTAATGACTGATCTTCATTCGTTTCTTCAAATTGTTGTGTAACGGTTTTAAACTCATCTAAGTTTTCTAAACGACCTTGTGCTTCAATCGACTTATCTTTCTTTAATTCCTCTTCATAGCCCGAACGCGTTAATACTTCTTGGACAAGCTCTGTCACAGATAAGAATTCCTGTTGTTTTTGCCATTGTTCAATTAATGTTCTGAAATGATGAAGCTGGTTTACTGCCTTTTTCGAAATACCTGTAAAATCTGATTCCAAAATAGCATCGAATAAGGATTGGTCACTCATTTCAGCATGCATCTGAAGTTTCTCAACAGATGTTTTTCCGATCCCACGTTTTGGAACATTTACGACACGCATAAAGCTAATATCATCATGCGGATTAGCGATTAACCGTAAATAAGCTAGCATATCTTTGATCTCTTTGCGGTCGTAGAATTTTGTACCACCGATAATTTGATATGGAATGTTAGACTTCATTAACACATCTTCCATCGCACGAGACTGTGCATTAGTACGATAGAGGATAGCGAAATCCCGATAACTACGTTTTCCTTCTTCCATCATTTCTTGAATTTGATCGATTACATATCGAGCTTCCTGACGTTCATCATACGCCTCGAAAAGACGAATTTTAGTACCATCAGGGTTGTCCGTCCATAGATGTTTAGGTTTCCTCGACGTATTATTCTCAATCACTGTATTAGCCGCTTCTAAAATCGTTTTCGTTGATCGGTAGTTTTGTTCTAGTAAGATGACTTTGGCATTCGGATAGTCACTTTCAAATGATAAAATATTATAAATATCAGCTCCACGCCATTTGTAGATGGACTGATCAGAGTCACCTACGACACATAAATTTTTAAATCGTGACGCTAATAATTTAACTAATTGATATTGTGCTCGGTTTGTGTCCTGATACTCGTCTACGTGTATGTATTGAAAACGGTTTTGATAAAACTTTAGGACCTCTGGCACGCGATCAAATAAATGGAAGGTCTCCATAATCAAGCTGTCAAAATCAAGCGCTTGATTCTTTCTAAGAATGGATTGATAAGTATCATAAAGTTGTGCAATGACTTCTTCATAGTAATTATTCGCTTCTTCTTTTAACTGCTTGGGTGTTTTGAGTTGGTTTTTAGCACCGCTAATCGCAAATAAAACCGATTTCGGGTCATATTGTTTTGAATCAATATTATTCATGCGAAGCGATTCTTTTATCGCTGTTAATTGATCCGTCATATCATAAATCGCGAAGTTACGATCAAGACCAATTCGATCTCCATCGCGACGTAAAATTCTTACACAAAGTGAGTGAAACGTAGACATGATGATATTTTTCGCCTCATCCCCTACAAGGCGTTCCACACGATCTTTCATTTCACGGGCTGCTTTATTCGTAAACGTAATCGCTAAAATATTGTAAGGGGCAACCTCTTTTTCGGATAACAAGTAAGCAATACGGTGTGTTAACACTCGTGTTTTACCACTTCCTGCTCCAGCCATAATTAATAATGGCCCCTCTGTATGTTGAACCGCTTCTTGTTGCGGTTTATTCATGCCAGCTAAAATTTCATTGGCTGTTAAACTCAATTAAGACCCACCTTTATTTTGAATTCACCTTTTTCACAGCATGTACTGTTCGGAGTGCTGCTTTAATATCTTCATAAATGACGTTACCGACGACGACAATGTCAGAGCGCTCCGCCATTTCAGTTGCTTGTTCTTTTGTTTTGATGCCACCACCATAGATTAATATAGCATCGTCTAAAGCATCATGAACATTTTGAACTAAATCAGGATCTCCATATGTCCCGCTATATTCTAAATAGACGAATGGCAGGCGCATTAGTTTTTCAGCTGTTTGAGCGTACGCCACGACATCCTCTTCATCTAAATTAATCGAATTCGTATATTGATAAGCTTTCGAATCTGGATTTAAGATAATATATCCTTCTGTTAACAATTCTTCCCATTCGATGAACGCACCATAAGTTTTAACTGCTTCCTGATGCAGGCCAACAATCCACTTACGGTCTTCACTATTTAACACCATTGGAATAAAATAAAAATCAAATCCAGGTGTTACAGATTCAATATTAGATACTTCTAAAATGCATGGAACAGTATAACGCCTTATGCGCGCTAACATATTAAGGACATCATCTAACGTAACGTCATCCGTCCCGCCAACGATGATGGCATCTGTACCAGATTCACAAATCGCCTCTAAATTTTCATCTGATATGTCTTTGTTTGGATCCAGCTTAAATACGTGTCTCCACTGTTGATAATCTTCAATCACCATTGATTCCTCCAACTGACTTCTTCGCTATCTCATTATATCAGAAAATAGCTAAGAGTTTCAGCGTTTCATGTACCGTCATAAAGTGTTAATTTTTTGTTATTTAATTAGAGAATAATCGTGTCTCATAAAAGTTGAGTTAGGTGGTACAATATGCTAATATAAAATAGCAAATTACATATAAACGATGAAAGGTTTATAGTAGCTAAGCTCAATGCTCATAGCGAATCAGGGATGGTGAAAGCCTGAAAGTATAGTTTAGTGAAACGGCGACCTGGAGTTTTCGTTCTGAAAGAGGGTATGCGAATGCATACCAATCAGGGTGGAACCGCGGGATATACACTCTCGTCCCTGGGCTGATGAAGGCCCATGTGGACGAGAGTTTTTAGTTTTTTAAACATGGTTAGTTCTGTAACAACGATACGTTGTAAGTGAACTGAAAGGCGGCGAATCCTAGAGGATTAGGCAAGGAGAAAATCACCCGAAACGAACGATGTTGAGTTTCGTGAAGTTGAGACCGCCCCCTTTAGGGAAAACATCCGCCTGAAACAAAATGACATTACTTAAAAGGAGGCCAATTACAATGGCAAAAGATATGGAACAGTTAGTCAATCACGCAAAACATCGTGGATTTGTCTTTCAAGGTTCTGAAATCTATGGAGGACTTGCAAACACATGGGATTACGGCCCATTAGGTGTAGAAGTTAAGAAAAACTTAAAAGATGCTTGGTGGAAAAAATTCGTTCAACAATCTCCTTATAATGTTGGTCTAGATGCAGCCATTTTAATGAACCCAAAAACTTGGGAAGCATCTGGCCACTTAGGGAACTTCAACGACCCGATGATCGACTGTAAAGATTGTAAATCACGTCATCGTGCGGACCATTTAATTGAAAACCATTTTGAATCAAAAGGCGAAGAACGGATTGTAGACGGTTTACCATTTGACGAATTAGAAAAAATTATCCAAGAAGAAGGCATCACTTGCCCAAATTGTGGCTCTGATAACTTCACTGAAATTCGTCAGTTCAACCTTATGTTCAAAACCTATCAAGGTGTCACTGAGGATTCTTCTGATGAGATTTACATGCGTCCTGAAACCGCACAAGGTATTTTTGTCAACTTCAAAAACGTTCAGCGTTCCATGCGGAAGAAGCTCCCATTTGGAATTGCTCAAATCGGTAAAAGCTTCCGTAACGAAATTACACCAGGAAACTTTATTTTCCGTACGCGTGAATTCGAGCAAATGGAGATGGAATTTTTCTGTAAACCAGGTGAAGAGTTGGAATGGTATAACTACTGGTTAGACTTCTGTCACAACTGGTTAACTAATTTAGGACTAGATGCCGAAAAAGTTCGTCGCCGTGAGCATGACAAAGAAGAACTATCTCACTACAGTAACGCGACAACTGACTTAGAGTATCAATTCCCGTTTGGTTGGGGTGAACTATGGGGAATCGCCTCTCGAACCGATTATGACCTAAGTAAACACGCTGAGCATTCAGGCGAAGATATGCAATACATCGACCAGCAAACAAACGAACGCTACGTACCATATGTTATTGAACCTGCATTAGGTGCTGACCGTTTAGCACTAGCTTTCTTGGCCGATGCTTACGAAGAAGAAGAGCTTGAAGATGGATCAACTCGTACCGTGATGAAATTCCATCCAGCAATCGCGCCATATAAAGCAGCTGTTTTCCCACTTTCTAAAAAATTATCTGAGGAAGCACAAGAAATTTTCGCTGACCTTTCACAAGACTTCATGGTTGATTACGATGAGTCAGGCTCGATTGGTAAACGTTACCGTCGTCATGATGAAGTTGGAACACCGTTCTGTATCACCTATGACTTTGATTCTAAAGAAGATGGTCAAGTGACGGTACGTGATCGTGACACCATGGAACAAAAACGTATGCCAATCTCAGAGCTTAAATCTTTCTTACAAGAAAAAATTCAATACTAATCTGTCAGCCTCTACCTATTGGTAGGGGCTTTTATGTTAGAATACGTGTATCAATATTCGGAGGAATGAGTATGAAGCTAAAATCACAACAATGGATGTGGGTTGGATTAGGTGGTGCGTCAGGCACGTTAGCCAGAGGCGGCATGGCAGAGGTCTTTAGCTATTCCACTTTTCCAACCGCCACATTAATAGTTAATTTAGTAGGTAGCTTACTCTTAGGCGGATTTACAGCCTATTTATATTTTAAAAAACACGACATCATGCATTTGTTATTTGGGATTGGTTTTTGTGGATCGTTCACAACCATGTCCATGTTTGCAGCTGATTCAATTCTACTAATCGATACCTCCATCCATTCATTTTTATGGTATGCACTTACTTCAGTCATAGGCGGTATATTACTTGCCACATTAGGTTTTTGGGTGATTAAAAACATATACGAAAGGAGCCAAGCAGCATGAATCTCGTAATGCTTGCCATAGGTGGAGCACTTGGTGCGATTAGTCGCTATGAGGTCGTCAACCTATTTCAAAAGAAGAGCTCTTTCCCCTTTTCTACGTTAACTGTCAATTTAATCGGCTCAGCTTTACTAGGAGTCGTTATGGCTTTATTCGTTGAAACACAACTTTTCTATACCTTCTTCGCTGTCGGGTTCCTCGGAGCCTTTACCACGTTTTCTACATTCAGTGTCGAGTCCATGAAACTGATTCAGGAACATCAATGGCTCACCTTCATATTATATCTCACCACGACTCTCACAGGTTCCATCCTCACCTTTAGTCTTACTTTTTTCTTATTTTAAGCAAAACACTTACCTCCTTAGGTGAGGTGTGTTATTATTTATTTATAATAATTATAAATAAATAACTATTATAATTTTCAAATTAGGGAGGATATTATGGAGCTTTCAAAATACAACCAAGCGACCGATCCCCATTTTCTATCACATAAAATTAAAGAACATCTAGAATTAATTTTTTCAATCATCAGTGGTTTATTAATTTTATTTGCCTATATAAGCGAAATCAATCAGGTAGAAAACATCTTCATTGCCATACTTTACATTTCTGCCTATGTCATTGGTGGCTATTACAAAGCTAAAGAAGGAATTGAAGACCTCCTGTATGATAAAAGCTTAAACGTTGAAATTCTGATGATTATTGCAGCAGTTGGGGCTGCTTCGATTGGCTATTGGCATGAAGGCGCTATTCTTATTTTCATCTTTTCGTTAAGTGGCGTCCTGGAAACTTATTCATTACAAAAGAGTGAAAAGAACTTATCTAAATTAGTGGAATTAGCTCCAGAAGAAGCTAATCTTTTAACAAACGATGATTCGATTGTGCCCGTTCGAGTCAGTCAATTAAAAATCGGAGACCGAATATTAATTCGTAATGGTGAACGTGTACCAGCAGATGGAGAAGTCATAAGTGGCGTGACATCTATTGACGAATCGACCATTACAGGTGAATCTATGCCCGTTAGTAAACAAGCTGGAGATGGCGTTTTTAACGGCACGATTAATGGCAGTGGCTCTGTAGTCGTTAAAGTCACAAAGCGTAATGAAGATTCACTATTCCAAAAGATGATTCAACTTGTTGAAGAAGCGAAAGGTAATCGGCCACCTTCGCAACAATTAATTGACAAAATTGAAGGGCCATATGTCATCACCGTTTTAGCCGTCGTAGCCTTGATGCTCATCATCCCTCCTTTCGCTATTAATTGGAGTTTTGATCAAACCTTTTATCGAGCGATGGTTTTATTAGTTGTAGCATCACCGTGTGCGGTTGTTGCGTCCATCATGCCCGCAATTCTCTCAGCGATTAGTACAGGTGCGCGAAATGGGGTTTTAATGAAAGGCGGTACTTACTTAGAACAATTATCAAAAGTTAAAGCCATGGCCTTTGATAAAACAGGGACGATTACGAAAGGTCAACCTGAAGTGACGGATTATGAAACTATTGAAGATCAACAGGATGTTTTAGAAGCATTAGTATCTATCGAAAAACAATCTAGTCATCCATTAGCGAAAGCCGTTGTTGCGTTCGGAGAATCTCAAAAACTGACCGGGAAGATTCATATCGAATCTATTGAGGATGTACCAGGTGAAGGTGTAAAAGCTTATTCACCACAAAATACTTTTCTAGTTGGAAATGAAAGGTTAATCCAAGACATCGAGCATGATTCAGATATTCTTCAAAACAAACGAAAAGAATTGCAGAATGAAGGTAAAACCGTTGTGTATGTAGCGAAAAATGATAGACTTATTGCCGTTCTAGGGATTAAAGACCAAATTAGACCAGAGACCAAGGCACTTATACAATTTTTAAACAAGCAAGGAATTAAAACCATTATGATCACGGGAGACCATGAAAATACAGCCGCATCAATCAGTCAAGAAGCTGGATTAGCCGAATGGATTTCAGAATGCTTACCAGAAGAAAAGCTCTCTCAAGTTGAAAAACTTAAAGAAACCTATGGGTCTGTAGCAATGGTTGGCGATGGAGTTAATGATGCGCCCGCTATGGCAAAAGCTGATATCGGAATTGCGATGGGGAATGGAACAGATGTAGCCATAGAGACATCCGACCTCGTCTTAATGAATAGTGAAATAGAAAAGATCAAGCAATCTTACAAACTATCAAGCAGACTTAATCGGATTATTAAACAAAATCTCGTTTTCTCAATAGCCGTCATTATCTTATTAATCATGGCCAACTTTTCTCAAAACTTATCTCTTCCTTTAGGGGTTATCGGACATGAAGGAAGTACGATCTTAGTTATTCTGAATGGATTAAGGTTGTTAAGAGGATAGTAGAATTATTAACAGAGCATCGAATTGCAAAGCGATTTGATGCTCTGTTTTCTTTAACTAAACCCCCGTTTCACAAGACGATTAGATAGATGATCGCCTTATTTAGCTCTTGCCATATGTATTTGAAGTTTATCCGGTATTGTTTTCACTTTCCTCTAATACTTTATCCAGTTTCTCTTCAACTCGCTTTAATCGGTTATTTCCATTTTTAATAACCAAAAATAATATAATTATTGCCGTAGGAATAGCTAAAACAATACAAAACATGATTAACGCGCCATTATGTCGCCCATATTCAAACTTGCTGGTACTATTAAATGCAAACAAATTCCCTCTTCATTTAATGAGATTGATCAGCTTTAGCGACGTAAGTCCCACCAATGAGATCGTGAATCGCTCTTTTGTCCTCTCGAAATATGACCATGAATACACTTGCAATAAGAGACAATCCAAGCGTTAGAAAACCAATGAGATGGAAACCGACAACTTCCCTCCGAATCATGTTGGAAATGTCAACATTATCTCCATTTGTTTGTTTTAATTTGATTTTACAAATGCGTTTTCCAATAACATACCCAGACCAAAGTAAGGGGGTCACTACTAAATAAAAGACGTAGAAAAAGTCCCAAGTTAAACTACTTCTCCAATCAATGGAGAAATGACCCGTCATCATAAAAAATAATAAGGCTATAGATAATGACAGGATATTAAAGTCCAAAAATTTTGCTAACAACCTTTCTAGGAAATTAGCGTGAGTATATGATTCCAATGATGACGCTCCTTTCTCATTTTACATATACTTTAATTTAATAACTTCTAACACAATATTAACATAATATTCAAAATATTTTATGGTTATTTAAAACATTACCACCTAAAAACTACCATTAAAATAATAGAAACAAACCCTTTAAGAGCAGACGATTTATTATTGAAATGGTGTTAATAAATTTTCAAAATTTACATGATTTGTTTGCCAAAATATTGTAATATGGTAGGTACCATTATTTATTTTATGTTACATATTTCATTCTGAAGAAATAAACTAAAGAGGTGAATTACATGTTTGGTCGAACTAAACAACCCCATTTATTTTTCGGTGACGATCTACCACAAGATGTAAAAATTGATTTGTCAAAGCACCCAAAACTAAAAAAACAATTAGAAATGATCGGTTTAGATTTTGAAGATTTAAAGAGAATTAAGAAACTACAGCCAATTGTTGAAGATAACATAGAATTTATTGTAACGAGATTCTATGAAAAGATTACCGCTCAACCAAATTTATTAAGCATCATCGAAGAACACAGTAGCATTGAACGGTTAAAGAATACACTAACTCGGCATGTAAAAGAAATGTTTAGGGGTCAACTTGACGAAGACTATTATGAAAAACGCTTAAGAATTGCCCATGTACACGTTCGGATTGGACTTGAAACAGAATGGTATATGTCGGCCTTTCAAGATTTATTAAACTCATTAGTCAATGTTATCAAACAACAGATCGATGACTCAAAAGAATTAGTAGAAGCCATTCAATCGATCAGTCGTCTATTAAACTTTGAACAACAGATTGTACTCGAAGCTTATGAAAAAGAGCACCAACGAATTCGTGATCAATATGAACAACAAAAGAAAGAAACGGTTGAAAATATTAGTGAGACAGCAGAAAGTCTTGCCTCCTTCACCCAGCAAACAAGTGCGTCCATTCAAGAATTAAATTCACAAACTACACGAATACTTAATACCGCAAAGGAAGGTACAAAGCTTGCAGAACACTCGGAGGACCTTTCACTTGAAGGAAAGCGCCAATTAGAAACACAAATTCAAAACTTAAAAAGTATCGAAGAAGGAATGGCCGATATATCAAAAGGTTCTATGGAGCTTAATGATATTTCAGCTCAAATTAATGAAGTCATCAATATGGTACATAACATTGCTGAACAAACTAACCTTCTTGCCCTTAATGCATCAATTGAAGCCGCAAGAGCAGGAGAGTATGGAAAGGGATTTGCTGTTGTAGCAGAGGAAATTAAAAAGCTATCTGATGAAACTAAACAATCTACAACCGATGTTTCCGAGCTGATCCAAAAAACAAATGATCACATCAATAACGTTAACAAATTAGTACAACAAATTAATTCATTAGTCGTAGAAGGAAGTTCAAATATGAAGAACACCGAAACATCCTTTACACAAATACTAGAGACCATGCAAAACACCAAAGCTCAGAACCAAGCGACAGAAAACGAACTCATCCAGTTACAAAATGGTATAAACGAAATCGACGAAGCCTCACAAGAAGTTGCTTCCTCAGCGGAAAAATTAAATGAAACAATAGATGTGATGCAATAAATAAAAGGCTGCACCTAAATAATTTTGATAAGGTGCAGCCCTTCTTTTTATTTTTCCTCTTTTTCATTTTCATAAAGACGATCTAACACTAATTCATAAGCGTCATTTCCATAATTTAAGCATCGTTTTACACGAGAAATGGTCGCTGTAGATGCACTTGTTTCTTCTTCAATTCGATGATACGTATGTCCTTCACGTAACATGCGTGCGACGTCTAAGCGTTGAGCTAATGCTTGTATTTCGTTAACTGTTGCTACATCATCGAAGAATCGATAACATTCCTCTACATCTTTAAGGGTTAAAATCGCCTTAAATAACTGATCTAACTCACGACCACGTAATTTATCAATTTGCATGATGTTTGCCTCCTTTTTATTCGAAAGTCACACCTTGTTCTAGTCCAGGAGATAATGGAATGACATTAATCCAAGTTTTACCAGGTACTAACTTAGCCTCTTCACCATCAATATAAGGCTTCATTAGTCCATTATCATTTCGCCATTCGATTGGTTTAACCTTACCTTTTTGAATTAAATAACCATTTCCACCTGATTCACGGTCAATAAACCGTCTACCTTGGTCATCTGCAACACGATGTTCTGTTTCATAAATTAAAATATTTGATACTTCAATTGGCTCTTCCGTCTCTAAATCTGTTGATTTAACCCCATCACTATAGCGAGTATACTGTTCAGAGGAGGAATCATAAACATAAGAGACTTTTAAATTATCATAGTACGTAATATTAACTTCGTTAGCTGTTTCTCCTTCTACGAGTTCATCGTCTGATAAAAATTCCCACGATTCATGGTCTACTTCGCGCTCAATATTGTTACGAGAAGCGATCTCATAAGCATTTGGTAACATGACATATGAGTTGTGAGGAGCTTGTCTAAATGATTCACGTTTAAATAAAAATTGATCATCATCGTAGTATGCACCGTTTAGATTGTCTACCCATCCTGCCCGTAAATCTTCTTCGATGAAGTCGGCCGCCCCATGATAAATATAAATAGCTTCATGTGCTTTTGCGGTTTCGATGTAGTACTCACGGGCACTACGAACAGGACCGACTACATCTGGTATGTCACTTTGAAAGATAGCTAAAAGACGAGTAATTTTACCTTCAGCTAAATATTCGTAAACTATATCAGCATTACCTAATCCAGTTTGTGGACGGGCTTTATTATGATTATTTACCATAACTGCCAGCGCTCGATTCTTAGGTTCCTCGTATGCTCCAAGTCCAGTCAATGGATACGTAAATTCCGGTTCTTCATTCTCCCCTTCTTCCGATTCATTCGGATCCGTAACCGCTTCTTCATCCGAATCCTCTTCAACAGGACCTTCAGACGCATCATCAGAACATGCAGCTAATAACGCAAATAGACTTACAATGAGTATGATTAACAGCTTTCTCATATTCCACATCCCCTAATACTTTTATCTTGTTCTATTTTAACGCATGATCGCCGGAAAAAGTATGTCTTTTTTCATGACATCCATAATTCCCACTGGTGTAATACGAATATACGGTAAATGTGTAGATGACAAAAATAATAATGTATAAACTGGATCACTATGCGCATATCCGAAATCTTGAAGAATCTTTTTCATTTCTTTTTCTTGTTCTATTAGCTTTTCCATTGGGGCATCGGTCATAACCCCTTTTATTTCAAGAGGTAATTCGAATATAATTTCACCTGCATGGGCGAGGACAATTCCACCGCCTAACTCTTGCATTCGTTTAAAGGCGAGTGACATATCTCGTTTACTCTTTCCAATTAATATAATATCACCTGTATTAGAATAAGAGCTAACTAATCCACCTAAACGTTTTGTAAACCCTTTGAGGAACGTTGAGACTCTCCATTCTCCATCTCGATCTATTAACATGACATAAGCCTCATTTTGAGAGCGAGCTAACATATTAGTATCAGCCTCTGATTTAATAGGATAAGGCTTCATGATGACATCATTGACCATTTCCATTCCAATGGGCATCGAGAATCTCAATTCATCCGACTCTAATTCCCAGTCTAATGTCATTTTCGTTAAATTAAATTCATTCCAATCAATCGATGAAGTAAGACTTGAGGTAACACCGTCTTTTACAGCCCATTCTCCTTTTGCTAATACAGATACAGGAGTCGGGTCTTCTTTAGATTTAAGGAAATTAATATGGGCCACACGCCCTGGAGCAATGCTTCCAAGGCGATGTTCTAACGAGAAATAAGTTGCTGGGTTAATGGTTGCCATCGCATAAGCATCTTCAACAGGTACGCCTTCCTCTATGGCAATTTCGATACATTTATTAATGATTCCTTCCTCATAAAAAGAAGGTGTCGACCCATCTGTAGTATATAAAACGTAATCCCAAACATTTAAGTCCATTTCTTTAAGATCCTGTAAAATTTTTCGTAAATCTGGACGAATGGAACTGTTTCGAATCGCTGCATAATACCCTAATTCAAGACGGCGATATAATTCATCACCTGAAATGGATTCGTGGTCCCCGTCAGCTCCAAGCAGCTTCATTTTCGTTAGTGTTTTCCTTGAAGCTCCAGGAAAATGACCTTCCACTACTTTTCTTAAACGCTTTGTCTCCTGCATCCAATATAAACCGCGTTCATCTTCTTGTAAAATGTCTGGCCAATTCGTCAGCTCTCCTCCTTGAATCACGGCTTCATGATTCAGCCATTTCAAGACCTCTTCATCACCAATAAACTCAGCCTCTTCACGAAGTTCAGACTGCGAGCTAAAACGCGCCCACCAAAACATTGAAACGGGTATATTTTGCATTTCATCTAATAAGGAAAACGCTTTCTTTTGATTTAATAATAAAAGCCACATTAGATTATCATTCACTAAAGTGGTCGTACCCGTTTTAAGTGCATATTCAGCTAAAGAATGGGGATTATATAACTGAAATGGATGAGCATGTGGCTCTACGTATCCTGGCACTAAATATTGACCTTGACAATTGATCACTTCCGTAGAACTCGGAATATGCTCTGGCAAGTCATCGCCTACATAAACAATGCGATCTTCATAAATCCATATATTTGCGGTTAGCCATTTTTTCAAAAATACATTTAAGTAGGTTGCTTGTTTTAAAATTTTTGTAGGAGCAAGATGACCATCAATGACAGCAACATGTTCACGTAGTTGCCTGTTTCGCCATCTATACAGATGTTCATTCATTCAAATCCCCCGTTTCAGACTATCATTACTTAAAATTTTAATACATTAAAACTTTGAAGGGAAGGGGTAAAATGGGAAAACAAAACATTGGTACTATTAACGCACTTACTCGAATCACGTTAGGTCTGTTTTTACTCGTTTATGGAGCTGTTAAGCTAGTAAAAAGACCATGGAACCAAAGTCATTGGATGGTTGTTTTAATGTCTGCTATGAAAGTCGCAGAAGGAATCGTCCGTTATTGTCCAGTAACAGATGTTGTTCAACAACGATTAAACCAAAACGACTCACATAAAACAACCACTGAATCGAGTAAATGAGATGAGCTGTCAGCATTCGCTGACAGCTTTATTCATCCATTTTTACCGCTTCAAATATAATCTCTTGCCGAAATGGTTCTGGATCAGAACTGGTTTCTTTAAATACAGGTTTTTCTATTCGTTTTATCGGCATAAATCCATCTTTTTTGATCTGATCCACACATGCGTTAATCGATTTAAAATCACTCACTCTGTAATTTTTCTTCTTCACGTCTTAACTTACTCCCTTTTACTTTCTTAACCCAGAAGCCACCAAAAATTTGCCGTGGTTCATAAGCAATGATAAAAGCTTTCGGGTCAATTTCCTTAATGGTTTCATATAACATGAGCTCATATTTTCTAGGCGTTAAAACTTGCATGGCCAATCGGTCACCTTCCATCCCATAAGCATACCAGCTTGTAACGCCGTACCCTTTCTCTCTTAAAGTTTCTGTAAAAGGAATGTCAGGATTAGAAGAAATAATATTAACTGTAATATAACCTATGGCTAGCTTTTCTTCGATTTTCATTCCCGTAATAACACCTAGACCAAATCCTAAAGCATAAGCGATAAGATTTTGGATTTGATCGAGATTATCTAATACTAATCCTAAACCTAATGTATAGGCTGTTATTTCAAATACGCCAACGGATGCGGCAATATATCTTTTTCCTTTTAACGTAAAAATCATACGTACTGTCAATAAAGAGACATAGACAATATTGACGCTTAGAATGATTGCGAGCATCACGATGCCATTTTCCAACATATGGACATCACCTCTTTAGTAATTGCTATTATATCAACTGTTACCCCGTTTGCATATGTTAATGAAGAAGAATCGAAAAGGAATGATGACGAATGATGAATTCATTTAACCATATGCATGAGTGGCGTAAGAACATCGATCAGTTCTTTGGTGAATCATTTTGGAATGAATTCGACAGTATTTTAAAACCGAACATCCCGCAAGTCAATATTTTTAAAAAAGAATATGAGATCTTATGTGTCATTAACATTCCCGGAATTAGTCAAATCAAACAAATCAATTGTGAAATTGACGGCTATCACATGCATATTAAGGGGGAAATTAAAATTCCAGCTTCCGGTTACGAATTGATTCAAGAAGAAATAATACAAGGGAGCTTCAACCGGACGATTGAGCTCCCTTATAAAGTCAGAGAAGACAAAGTTGACGCTCGTTATGAGCATGGCCTTGTCTTTATTCACTTGTTTAAAGATGTTCACGATGAACACCGTGCCAAAGCAATTAGAATTAAAGAAGGCGAGAAATAATTTACTCTGTTAAGAAGATGAAGTACAGAATAAAGATAACAAACAATCCGTACATCACTGGATGAATTTCTTTTCCTCGACCTTTTAACAACATCGTAAGTGGATAGAAGATGAATCCAACCGCAATACCTGTTGCAATACTATACGTGAGTGGCATAGCAACAACGGTTAAAAATGCTGGAACCGCAATTTCAAATCGATCCCAATCAATATTTTTCAAATTCGCCGCCATTAAAATACCAACAATAATTAAGGCTGGCGCGGTCACTTCAGATGTGACGACACTTAATAATGGTGAGAAGAACAACGCTAAAATGAATAATCCTGCTGTCACGACAGAGGCAAATCCCGTACGACCTCCAGCACTTACACCTGTTGTCGATTCGATAAATGACGTTGTCGTAGAAGTCCCTAATACCGAACCAGCAACTGTAGCAGCAGAGTCAGAGAATAATGCGCGATTCGCACGTGGCAGCTTATCATTTTTCATTAATCCACCTTGAGTTGCAACGGCGACTAACGTACCTGCTGTATCAAAGAAGTCGACAAAAAGGAACGTCAGAATAACAATTAACATTTCAATCGTAAAAATTTCACCGAAATGAGAGAATGCAGCACCGAAAGTCGGTTCAAGACTTGGAACAGAGCCTACAATACCGTTAATACCACTAGGTGGATCAATTAACCCTACAACCATACCAGCAATAGCTGTAATGATCATTCCATAAAACACGCCACCTTTAAACCCTCTAACTAATAAAATAACCGTAACTACAACACCGAAAACAGCAAGTAATGTTCTTGGGTCAGATAGATTTCCGAGCGTTACAAACGTATTTGAATCCGATTCGATAATTCCAACATTCGTAAAACCAATAAATGCAATAAACATTCCAATACCAGCACCAACAGCTAGTTTTAAGTTATTCGGAATAGCATTGATAACTCGCTCACGCACACCTGTCAAAGTTAACACTATAAATATGAGACCTGAGGCTAAAACACCTGCTAACGCAGTTTCCCAAGGAATTCCGAAGCCTAATACAACCGTATAAGCAAAGAACGCATTCAGCCCCATACCTGGCGCTAACGCAATCGGATAACGTGCGACTAACCCCATAATCAACGTACCAATAGCCGCCGCTAAAGCTGTTGCAGTAAAAATCGCACCTGGATCCATTCTTGTTACACCAGCAGGTAGATCTTCAATATCTGCTAATGATAAAACGTTAGGATTAACAAATAATATATAGGCCATTGCCAAGAACGTCGTTAAACCAGCCATGGTTTCTCGACGATAATTCGTACCATGCTCGTCAAACTTAAAATACTTTTTCATTGTTGTTCCTCCCCTTAGAAGAAACACCCTCGATGAATAAAACCGACAAACTCTATTCCCCTATTTATCGATCAACTAAAAAAACTCTTGGTATTTTGACCAAGAGTTTTTACGAGGAAAATTGCAAATGAGAGTGTATCAATCACGATGACACACCAAAACTTATATGCAATCCCCGTAGTCGAACCATTTACGGTGGCTCGGTAGAAACTCTTGGGCCTTATTCCCAATATTATACGAGGTGTTTCATTTTTTATTTTTTACATTAAATATCGTACACGCGTTTCCCCGTTTCGTCAAGCTAAGACATCATTGACTAACTTATTCCATAATTGATTAACCTCAGCATGATGTGAATCAATCGACTCATCACGATAGATGGCACGCTCATAATATGCTGTTAGTTGAGACATATGATTCTCACCAAACCAACGATCCACATCCACCGCAAATTCACGTAACGTTTGACCTTCACCAAACACCAGCCCTTTATGTGCTAATGCACGAAGTAAAAACTGATAGGCTTCCGTGAATGTCTCCACATCGGTGTAATTCTCCATTTTTCGTTTCTTCCACTTACTCACGATGACTAACCTTTTCTTCATTAATAACCAAATAATAATAGTAAGAAGAACGACCCCTGCACCTATTAAAGAATACTTAAGTGGTTGGGACATCGATCCACTAGCCACTGCTTGATCATCACTTTCATCTTCCTCTTCTTCTTCTCCCTCAGGAAGCTCTGGTGTTTCAGATGACTCAGGTTGTTCATAATCCTGTTCTTCCTCTTCTAAAATATCATCCAATGTCTCACCATAGCTGAAACTACTTTGGTTATTAAACCCTACAGTTGGCTCAAATGGTACCCAACCTACATTAGGGAAATAGACCTCTACCCAAGAGTGGGCATTGTTGTTTGTGATTTCGTATTCCGGCTGATGACCTTCAAAATAATCTTCACCTGTGAGGCGTTCGCCTTCAGTAAACCCTTTCACCCATCTAGCAGGAATATCTACTGACCTTAATAGCACAACCATTGATGTTGAGAAGTTATCACAATAACCTACTTGTGTTTCAAATAGGAATTGATCAACGTAATCTTCGTCACCATCTGGAACAGCTACATCCTGTGTTTCATATATAAAGCCGTTACTTGAGAAAAATTCTTCTACTGCTTTCGCTTTATCATAACGATTATCATGCTCTGCCGTAATTTCCTCTGCTAAACTGACCACTCGATCTGGAAGCGAATCTGGCAGTTGTAAATATTGATCTAGTTCACCTTTCTCTGTAACGGTACGCATCTCTTCAACAGGGAAAAAGGGTCTTTGCATGTCAATTTCATATGATTCTGGTAATCGTGTTTGACCGTCTACTTTCGATAAGACCTCTCCAGTTATACGGTTAAATTCTAGGCTCATGCCATCATGGACTGGTGTAACATGCTCAACCCCATACGTATAAACCAATTTATTTAAGAAACCTGGCTCAACGAATTGAATTTGTGCATGATCATCATTCAAATCGACTAAATCAGAGTACTCCTGAAGTCCTTCCAGTGACCCCTCTGAATGCTCAAACTGTCCATCTTGGCTACGCGTCCAACCATGCCCAGTATACGTATCCTTCGTCTCCACTTTCCAGTATTGGGATTTTGGAGCTTGGGCATAGAACACGGTCGTATCGTCCTGAACAAAACCACCGCCTAAACGTTCATCATTTTCACCGTAACCGATCCGTTGAACACCGCCACCTGGCCCATCACCATAACCACTACCTTCAGCTGTGCTTTGGATAAATGGTACCGGGTCTGGCCAAATGGGATCATATTTTGGAGCAGCATATCCAATGATTGTACTAAAACCGATTACGATGAGGAGTGGACCTATCCATTTCACCATCGTTTTCATCGCTGGCATACGCATGTTCTCGTTTTCTAATAAATGTTGTAAATACGCCACACCCATGACCGCTACGCCAATGATAAATGCCCGTATAATTGGTGTGCTTGCATCAAAGGCGGTAAATGTATCTAATACGGTTAAATAAATGAATGTAAACAAAATGAATGAGAAGGGTTTTTTTCGTACAGCAAACCAATAATAAAGCAAATAACTTAACATCCATAATAAAATTAAAAACAATAACGTTCTAAAACTTGACGTTAACGACACCCAATCTCTAGCCCATAAAAACGACAGATTCGTATTTAAATCTAACCAAAACAATTCAAACCATGCCTTCGTAAAGAAGGTTGGTTCAAAATATAATTGATGCATTACAAACAGAAGACCTAATAGTTTTACTGGTGACACAATCCAATAAGGAAGCTGTGTCGCTGATAAGATGAAGCATAACACAATATACATCACAAAGGTTGATGTAAAAGAGGTATCCGTTACTTCTTCTAGAGGAAAAATCCACTCAAGAAGTAGTAACAAACTTCCGCCATACAATATGAGTGATATCCATTGTTGAGCTTTTAATGAATGCATTATGTGTTCACCTCAATCAAGCGACTCGTTAATTGATCTTCATTTAACCAAGTCACAATAACTCCTTCTTGTTTTAACTGTTCTAGCGCTTGACGTTCTTTCGGCGTAATCCGATGCTTACTTTTAATACAAATCAAACTGATCTTGGCATCATGTTGATTAATCTGAACCATCGTACGGTGCAAATTCGAATCAATCTGATGTGTGATGACGACTAAGTTACGATCCTTAGAGATGAGCATACCTTCTTTTAATAGTTTAGAAGAAAATGAACGTGACTCATCGACTAGCTTCGTTTCAGCTAAATAGCGTGTCAATCGGTCTAAATCTCGCTTACCTCGATCAAGTTGAATTTCATGACGTTTATCCCCAATCGCAACAAATGACACTTTTCCATGGTCATCAATCGATTCACTCACAATCGAATTAGCTATTTCTACGCTACCTTCAAATGCTAACCAATCCTCTTTTTCAGAATGGATTCGGTTTAATATGACCGTTAAGTCCTTATGCTTTTCCTGCTCAAACTCTTTCGTAACAAGTTTTTGCTTTTTCGCTGTCGTCTTCCAATCCAACCATGATACTCGATCCCCAGGAGCATAATCTCTCACTCCTGATACCAGATTCGTATGATTAGCTTTAATTGAATAAGCTGTCTGTTCGCCTTCTTCAAAATAAGAGATTTCATTATTTAAACGTAAAGCGACCTCTCTAGGTTCGACTAACACTTTGACAGGAGCAGAAAAAATATTTTCTTTTTTAACTAATCCTAAAAAGTCCCCTGTTAAAATTCTGACCTGATCTAAATCGTGTAACCCTCTTGGAACAGATGTAACACTATAGTCATAGACTACCTTTCGTCTAAACCTTGGGAAGATAATCGTTTTATACGTTTCCTCTTTAAACAACGAATTCGGTTTTTTTAAAAATTTATACTTATGATGACGAGTATCATTATAATGAATACTCTTAGGTAACTGGTCCTCAATGATCATAAATAAGATAGGAAAAGGCAACTTACTCTTAACCGTGACTTTGACATTCAATGTCTGACCAGCCTGAAAATATCGTTTTGAAACTTCACGTTCAACTGAAAGCCATGAGAGTGGATAAATGACGATGATAAATGAATATAGAAGAATAGGTAAAAACCCAAAAAACAAGAACCAACTGACAAATCCACCTTGAAACATTGCGTAAGAAAACAGTGCGGCCAATAATAATACGACAAGTATGAAACGAATGATGGTTGAAAAAGGCTTTAACATACTTAACCTCTTTCAATTGGAACAATTGTTTTTCTTACAATGTCATCCAAGATTGACGCAGTTGTTTTTCCTTCAAATTTAGCTTCAGATGAAATGATGACACGATGACTTAATACATGTTTCGTTAAATATTTAATATCGTCCGGTAGAACATAATCACGTTTTGAAATATAAGCGTATGCTTTGGCCGCTTTCATCAGAGCAATGGATGCACGTGGACTAGCCCCAAGATCGAATAATGGATGCTTACGAGTCGCATCAATTAAATAAACAATATATTTCTTAATCGCATCACTCACATGAACATGAGTTACGTCTTCTTGTAGCCTTAAAAGATCCTCTTGATCCATAACCGCTTCTAAACGGTCAATCGGATGCTCAGAAGACGTACGATCTAACATTTGGATCTCATCATCAATAGATGGATACCCTAGATTAAGTTTTAATAAGAAACGGTCTAATTGAGCTTCTGGTAAAGGGTAAGTCCCTTCATACTCAATTGGGTTTTGAGTCGCCATCACAAAGAATGGACGCTTTAACTCCATTGTTGTCCCATCAACCGTAATGTGTTTTTCTTCCATACTCTCTAGTAAAGCAGACTGAGTCTTCGGTGACGTACGGTTAATTTCATCTGCCAAAACAATATTCCCTAGAATTGGACCCGGACGGAATTCAAAGTTCATCTCTTTTTGATTATAAATAGAAACACCTGTTACGTCTGATGGAAGTAAATCAGGCGTAAACTGGATGCGTTTAAAGTCTAAGTTAAACGACTTAGCTAATGAACGAACAAGCATTGTTTTACCAACACCAGGCACATCTTCTAATAGGACATGGCCTTCTGCTAATAAAGCTAGTAGACTTAGTTCAATCGCTTCTCTCTTCCCTACCATAACTTGTTCAATATTTTGTAAAATGGATTCAATCTTGTTTTGCTGGGTTGTCATCTGCTGCGTCATTCCTTTCAACCTCCCATGATTATTCATATAATTCTATCATACTATAAAAGTTTACCTAATAGTTTGGTAAAGTATACTTATGAATCCTTATGTTCCCTAAGTTTTTTCATGTTTTCACGATAATTACGACACTTTTCTTTAAAGCATGTAATTTTAATATCTTTAGGTAATTGGTCCTTAAATTTTTCGTAGCAAAAACACTTCTCCATGTTATACCCCTTCATCTTTATTATAACTACATTAACTGTAATATAATTTTAAAGATTTGTAAAAATTAGTTTATTTTTGGATAAGGTCATCAGTCAGTCGTTATCCCAAATATCATTTCTTATAAAATAGTGATCAACTTTTTCATATGACCTCTCCGTCACAATTTCTTCAAATAAAATATATCTTAAATACATTGTCACATTTCAACCCTCAAGGTTCTAGAAGAATTTGATATATTTGTTTATAGATAGAAAGGAGCATCATATATGAAAAAACTATTATTTTTGTTAATCATATTAATATTAAGCGCATGTGCGTCTAATGCAGATGATGAGAATTCCAACGATGAGACAGAGGATACCCTAACGCCCATTTCGGTCGAAATATTAATGGACGATCAATTAGAAGTCGGTGAACATACCCTTCAAGCAAAAGTGACCCATAACGATGAACCTGTGACTGAAGCAGACGAAGTTGAATTTGAAGTATGGCAGCAAGGACAGAAAGAAGAAAGTACGTTTGTAACCGCTGAAGAAGACGAAGAAGGATTATATACCGCAGAATACAACTTTCAAGAAGACGGGATTTACCATATTCAGTCTCATGTCACAGCTAAAAGCCAACATGTTATGCCAAAACATCAAGTACAAGTAGGAAATCCTACTGAGACAGATGAACACGAAGCACATGAAGATGAAGATGGACATGATCATAGCCATGACCACAGTCATTCAAATAATGTTGATGTAGATTTTAATCATCAAAATGGTGAATCAAGTGGGCAAGAGATTCTTAATGTTAATATTTCACTCAATGACGAACCATTAGAAGAAGGTAGAGTTAGATTTGAAATAAAGCCTGATGACGATGAGCACCCTGTTTGGGCAGATGCCGAAGAAACTGAATCTGGAGTGTATACTTCTGAGGTTGAACTAGATGCTGAAACATCTTATACCGTAACTGTTCACATTGAAAATGATGATGGTTTACATGAACATGAAGATTTTCAATTTGAAACGGAATAAACCTGCCCTCCTTTAGACTCGAAATCTGGAACTATACCTCAATGCATGGGACCTTAGTATTTAACGATACTTAATGAAAAAACCTCCTATTAGAAGACTTGCACTATCAGATACAAGTCTTCTATATAGCAGGTTATACTACGCGCCATAATTTATCTATTATACTGTAAATTAAAGTCAAAGGTATCAAAACCATATTGAAAATAATACAACCGGACTATCCATTTTAATAAAGTTAAGCCTAATTAAGGTGTAAATCTAAAATTAACGTAAATATAAAAGGTATTAATAGCACTCACCCTGCAAATTAAGGTTCTGCCCCTACATACGCTTACGATTCCCGATGGAACTTAAACGATTTTGTTAAATAAGTAATATATGCATCAGCGATTTGCTTGTAATCCGCTGACGTCTGAAGTTCTTCTTCGAATGTTGCAAACAATGGCAGTGATTTTGTCCGTATAAAATTACACGTGGCGGTAAATGGTGCCATCACTTGATCTATCGTATGACGATGTAATCCATCAAACCTGTAGTCTTCCGCGGTAAACCCAGAGCTTACAGCAATACCAAACTCTTTTCCTTTGAGCGCATGCTGACCTCTAAACGCCCAACCACGTTCTAAAACAAGATCAAACCATTTTTTAAGCAATGGGGGATAACTATACCAGTAATTTGGAAACTGGAAAATAACCCGGTTGTGTTCTTCTAATAAAAGCTGCTCATGTTTAATATCAATTTGTTCATCCGGATATTTTTCATATAAGTCATGAACAGTAATATCGGTTTCATTCATAATCGTTTTTTCAAATGTTTATTTATCACAGATTATTCCATTGTCGGATGAATTACCAACGTTGTCAACATCATGCCTCCTCAAGATGTTACATAAATAGAGGTCTGACCCCTTAAACCCGTTCTCTTTTGGCCATAATTGTTTCTTTCTCCAGCATTTTCTGAAAATTAATAACAAATGATTTTGTTGAGAATAGATTAAACTTTCTTAAAATTCAGAAATGTTGTGTAAGAAACGAAAAATTAGTTGGTTGCCTTATTAATCTAACGCCCCCCAATAGTTGAACAATTAATGACTAACTACTATGATAATAACAGTTGTAGACATATGTACACCTCCCTAATTGATTTCGCATTTTATATACGACTTAAAATAATTAAAGTTTCACTATTAAACAAACCTGCCCGTTACTTCAATATCTGTCGCTTCAATACCAACGCAATATTCAAAAAATAATATCAGTTAGAAAAAGGTGATCAACTTCAGTGATCACAAAATGATTCCACTACTTCTAACATTGACTTTTACCTTTGGATTAACAAGGATATGCTCATAATAATTTGCTCCCTTTATTTCTTTCCATATAGATGGATGAAAGGCAATGAGTTCTCTGCCTAATCCAAGTACGTCACTTTGATTCGCTGCAAGTTTTTTGAACAGAGCATCCGCTTTTTCAGTGAGAATCTCTGATAATCGGTTTTCCAAAAAATTTATCATTTCCTGCTTATCTAAATGGTTTGGAGGATAGTCAACAATCTCCACTTCCAATTGCAGCATAATATCAGCATGTACCTTTTCTTCTTTTTCCAGCTTAAGTTTTCTTGATACGCTTTTTACATTATAGCTGACCGATTCGTCAGCTTTTTTATCTAACTTTTCTGTTAAGATTGCTTTTTTGGATTGTGTTTCCATAAATAATAATAGCAAAGTACTTTCATCAGGGGAAAGAAACTGTCCGGTAAAGCTGTGGTCATGAAAAAGAGCAGCACCATTTATTTTAACTTCATTATTTTCCTCGTCCTTGCTCAGATAAGGGAGCATAAAATCTTTTCCTTCATCAAACAAATAGGTGCGAATCGATCTTAGTGTAATTTCCTGCAACTTCGAATGCATTTCACTGCTGTGAATCAATTCGTACAGGTATTCCCCTTTTTCAACTTCATTTTCGGATAAATGGGTAATTATCTCATTTGCACTGTTATCTGTCACAGCAATTTTGGCGTTTAAATCCACCCTTGGATCCCGATAAACAGCATCCAGCACATTATAAATATCACCTTTTGCAACGTCGATTCCTAAGATCAATGCTCTTCCTTTTGCTGGATCATAATTACCAGGTACGCTTCGATCAATCGTCATGCTTGCCTCTTTTATCGAACTTCCTTTTCCAGTTACCAGTTCATTCGATATAGATATTTCCCCTCTACTTGACTCACTAATATTCATATCTCTAATAATTGAAGTTATTTGATAATCACCATTCTCATTCAAGTCAAAACCTGATAAATACACAGTACGGGAACTCTTTAGAAGTCTTTCATCCCAGCACCCAGCTAGTAATGGAAGAATAAAGAAAATCAAAAAGATCTCAGTTTTTCTCATAGGTCGATGCCGCCTCTCTTTTAAAAATAATTGTTATTAAAAGCAGTAGGATAGGGATAATAATGCCGAAAATTAAACTTAAATGCTTTAACCATTTTTCAAGTAAGGTAATCTCCATATAATAAAATATTATCGAAACGATAAGGACGAATGTTCCAGATAGTATCACAGCAAAATTATGTTTGATACGGATTAATTTACTTATTCCCATACTTACTGAAAAGGAATAGCTGATAATAGTAGTAAAAACTATCAGACCCCAGAAAGAAAGAAATATTAAATCTAATCGGCTTAAAATCCTTATTTCCATTGCACTTAGTATATATAGAACCGGTTCCGGCGTGATTTTTATTTCTTCAGGACTAAGCATTACGGTACTTAGAATCACAATATACGTTAAAAAAATGGTTACAAATAATACTGCTAAAAAAACTCCTTTCAGTGCTGAAATAGTTTTAGACTGCTTTATAAAAGCAAAATAAATAAGTAATGTTTCAAACCCTATGAAGGGTATCATTGAATCACTTGTACTTTTAAGAATATTCCATCCACCACTGGAACCAATAGGGAAAAGATAGCGAACATCTATGGATGAATCACCATAAACAAAAAACGTAATGAAGAATAAAAACAGGATGAATATGAATGGGAAAGATAATAAAGATATCATATTTTTTATCTTACAAATACTTCCATAAATAAGTAGAACGAATTCAATCAAAAATAATACCCATACTGGAGTTTCAGGGAGTATCCATCGTTTCAAAATATCCGCATATACAATGAAGATATAACAAATCATTGTCAGCAGGTAAATAATATATATAAAATTTAATACAGTTCCAAGCATTTTCCCCAAAATTACTTTAGAAAAATCAAATAAGGTAAGATTGGGGAACTTTATGCAAAGTAACCAGATAAGCAGTACAATTAGTTGAATAAAAAATCCAGTAATTAAAATGGAAATCCATCCGTCACTGCCTGCTGCGTGATGTGTTTGATGAGGTAATGTTAACAAGCCTACACCCATCATCGTTTGCACCAGCACAAAAAATAAATTTTCAGAACTAATACGGCTCTTCACTTTCATCTAGTTTCCACTTCCTTGATCGTTTTTCTTGCTTATAATGAGGTGAATTTTTAGAGTGTTTATAAATCATCCAAGAAGGAACACGAATGATAGTATCTTTAAAATCCTTTATGTTCAATGGAACAAAAGGCGAAAAGTATGGAACACCGAATGAAGTAAGGCGTGACAAGTGAATTAACACACATAACACTCCAATGACAATTCCAAAAAAGCCAAATGTAGCTGCCAATAGCATTAAAGGAAATCCTAATATACGAATCGAGCTGCTCATTTCTAGATTTGGCTGAACAAATGATGAGACTGATGTTATTGCAACAACTATAAGCCCACCATAGGAGACAATTCCTGCCTCAACCATTGCTGTTCCTACAACTAGACCTCCGACGATCCCAAAAGTTGCGGCGACGGAAGGTGGCAGTCGAATGGACGCTTCTCTAAGCAACTCTAAGGAAAGCTGCATAATCATTAACTCTATAAATGGCCGAAATGGTACGTAGCTCAACGAAGACTGCAATGAATAAACAAGCTCCAAAGGAATTACTTCATAATGGAATGAAACGAAAGCAATATATAATGCCGGTAGAATAAGTGCAATAATATAGCTGAATAAACGTATAAATCTAAAAAATGAACCTAACCACCAACGGGTAATATAGTCATCCGGTGTTTGAAAGAACGTCATAAATGTTGCTGGCAATATAATTACAGTAGGACTTCCATCTATAATTAAAGCAACACTTCCGTCCTTTAAATTTGCTGAAGCTCGATCTGGCCGTTCTGTAAGTAAAAGCTGAGGAAATGGAGTAACTGTATGATCTTCAATGCAATCCTGAATATCTCCTGCTGATTGGATGGAATCAAGCGTAATACTTTTTATACGTTGTTCAACCTTTTTGATGATTTCCGGATCTGTCACATGATCCAAATAAATTAGTGATACATTCGTTGTTGTTGAGGAACCTAATGTATACGTTTTTACCGTGAAATCGGGCGATTTTGTTACAGTACGGAGTAAAAAAATGTTTTTGTCTAAGCTTTCAACAAAACCTACTTTTGCCCCAAGGATTGTTTTTTCTATTTTAGGCTCTGAAACTTCTCTATCGGTTGATGCGGTCGTTTTCAACAGGAATCCTTCACTATTCCTGCCTTTTTTTATTAGCAGACAATAACCGTCTAATAATCCGTTGATGGCTATTTTATTACTTCTGGCAGTGCTGATCTCCTGGCTATATAGTTCATTTAAAATATTGTTGTTTTCCATTTTTGTAAGCGGTTTAATTATTTTTGATTCAAGCTTTTCCTGATCAACTAATGAATTGATGTAAAGGATTATATAGATTTGATTATTGCTATGTATTTCACGGTCTTTTAAATCGCTGGTATGATTTAATTGACTTTTGATATTCTCTATAGAGAGATTTGCCTGATTTATCAAAGACTTTTTGGATTTATTTCTTTTAAGTCGCATCCATGCACACCCTTTTTACCACCACTTCTTATTAGTAATATGCGGAATTTGAATACAATTATGCAAATAGAAGATGGAGGTTGTTTCAAAGAGAATGCGAGGACATCAGTGGGACAAATTACTTGAACATCAACGCTCAGCAGCCCCATAAGCCATATTCCACAAATTGGCCCAATAATGGAGTTTTGGAGGCTATACTTATTCCGTTTTTGCACCATATAGTGCAAATTCACTTCTTATAAAGGAGCCCATTTTCTCATAAAGTTTAATTTTGCTTAATTGCCTGCAAATACACTAAGACGAACCTCAGATTATCCATGTTGTCCTAGTTCGTTAATGGCAGCTCTCATTAATTGTTAGTACATAAATTTAGACAAAGGATAAAAATTATTTTTTCGAATAGGAAAGTATAGGAAAACTCCTCCTCTCAAAAACAAAGATGACGGGAAGCTAATTATCCTAATGAAATTTGGCAAGCTGATCACACCCCCTTAGATATAGTTGTTTTAAATGAAAAAGGAAAACCAGAAAGACCTTGGCTAACAATTATTTTAGATGATTATAGTCGCGCAGTTGCTGGATATTTTTTAACTTTTCAAGCCCCCTCTGCTATACATACATCTTTGGTCTTACACCAAGCAATATGGAAAAAAAGTAACCCTGATTGGCAGATATGTGGTATTCCTGAAAAATTTTATACAGATCATGGAAGTGATTTTACTTCCAATCATTTAGAACAAGTAACAAAAAGATGAGTTAAAGAATTTCTTAAAAACTTCTAACGAAAATAGATTAGATCAAAATTATGAAATATTCACTTTACTTGCATACACTGGAATGAGAATAGGAGAATTATGTGCACTAAAATGGTCAGACATAGATTTTAAATCTAAACAAATCTCCATTACTAAAACTTATTATAATCCTAACAACAACACAGCTGAATACTCATTAGGCACTCCTAAAACTCTATCATCTGTGAGAAAAATTGACTGCGATGATACAGTCATTAACGTACTGAATAAACAAAGGGAATTTTTCAATATGTTTAAATCTCATTTTGAAATACATTTCATGAGAGAATTTTATTTTTATAAATATCACCTCACAACCCGGTTATCCTCTACCTTTAAAAAGAATTCGAGATAGAATGAAACGTCTCTTAAAAATAATTGGACTGAAAACAACATTAAACCCACATAGACTGAGACATACCCATACTTCTTTACTTGCACAGGCAGGCGTAAATCTTGAAATAATCATGCATCGATTAGGACATCAAGATGAACAGACTACCAGACAGATCTACTTACATGTAACTGATGAAATGCAAAAAGATGCCTCAATTAATAAGCTGAATAGGGATACAAATAAAAATCTTAAAAGACTGTTCGAATGGCATCAGCATGGAAATATAAATGTAATGTTAACATGAGTGGAATTTTAATTGATACTCTTGTCTACATATTTTTAAAAAATTGGGAGTATAAAGATAAATCTTTTGTATATTATGATTGGTTAAGTAGAGACTTTTTTAAGTATTTGAAGGAAATAGATTCAAATAAATTATATTGGCTTGCACCAGGTAGCAACCGCTATGTATGGAAAAGTGGAAACTTTCAATATAAAGCAAACCAAGCTTACAATACTTCATTAGGCTATTAATAAAGAAGTTAATGGTTACCCATATACAGCTAAACAAAAATGGAGAGAAATCTATGGAACGAAATTCCCAAGCTAGTCAAGGATATAGATTAGAATCACAAATAAGGGAAGCATATGGAAGAATTATCTATACTCTAACATGTCACAATAAAATTATTAATAGATTAAAAAGAAAAAATGATCTTATTAAAATCGCTCAAATTATCTTATCAGCACTTTTAAGTGGAAGTTTCTTAGTAACAATTATTTCTTCTGACAAAGCTTCTGGGAGTGTCGGTGGGATTCTTTCTGTAATTTTGTTGATCTTAAACACATATGCTAAAAATTTCAACCTAATTGAATCCGTACAGGAGCATCAAAAAGCTTCTGACCTACTATGGAAAATTAGAGAAGAATATGTTTCTTTACTCACTGACTTTGAGGTACTTGAAATGGAGGACATAATCAAGAAACGTGACGAGTTACAGGATAGAACATCTGAGGTGTACAGTAATTCACCTAGGACCGATGCAAAAAGCTATGCCCAGGCCGGGAGTGTAACATTAACTGTGTGAGTAAGAAATGCGTACGATTACTTACTCACACAGTTTTTTATTTGGTAGAATAATAACTATAAAGCTAAAGGAGTGTTTTAAATGACAAACCCAAAAGAGATTCTAACTCCGTAGAATTAGCTAACAAGATTATTGAACAGTATCAACCAAAGTCTGTAAAAGATATGCAACATGCATTAAAGGACATATTCGTACCGATGTTTGAATCGATGTTAAAAGGTGAAATGAATCATCATTTGGGCTATGAATCAAATGATAAAGAAGAAAAGGAAACAAACAATAGACGGAACGGGTACGGAAAAAAGACAGTCAAAACGACAGCTGGCGAAGTGGATATTGCTGTACCTCGTGATCGTGACGGTTCATTTGAACCACACCTCATTCCCAAGCGTAAAAGAGATGTTTCTGCCATCGAGGATAAAGTCCTCCATGTATGCAAGAGGAATGTCTCAGCGAGATATTTCATCTACTATCGAAGATATCTATGGTTTCTCCGTGTCTCATGAGATGATATCCGATATTACCGATACAGTGCTTCCTGATTTAGAAGAATGGCAAAGTCGTCCTTTAAGCAACTGTTATCCTTTTGTGTTTGTAGATTGCCTTTATACGACGATACGTAATGAATACGAAACCAAGAAATACGCTGTGTATACCATGTTAGGCTACACCATGGAAGGAAAGAAAGACATTCTTGGTCTATGGTTAAATGAAACAGAAAGTAAGCATAAATGGATGCAGATCTTTGATGAAATAAAAGCTCGTGGTGTAGAAGATATTTTCTTTATTTCTATGGATGGAGTAAGTGGATTAGAAGATGGAGCTCGTGCCATTTTCCCACAAGTTGTCGTACAACGCTGTATGGTTCATCTCATTAGAAATTCGATTAAGTATGTTCTAAGTAAAGACTATAAAGCTTTTACTGCTGCATTAAAAAAGGTTTACGCAGCACCAAGCCTTAAAGCATGTCATAGTGCATTTGAAACCTTTCAACAACAATGGGCTACCTATCCTAGAGCGGTTGACGTTTGGAAACGAAACTTCTCCCATGTGGAACAATTATTTGATTATGGAAGTGCGATACGCAAAATTATGTACACTACGAATGCCGTAGAAAGTATACATTCCAGCTTTAGAAAAGTGACAAAAAAGGAGCATTCCTAAACGAGAACGCCCTTCTAAAAGTTTTGTATTTACGAACCAAAGAACTTGAAAATAAGTGGGAAGGTGGACATATTCAACAATGGGCAATGGTCATGAATCAGCTGTTAATTCATGATCACCTCAATGAACGTGTATTAAAGTATTTAGAATAACTTACACACTTTTCTTGACAAGCCCCTCCAGGCCCAAAAAGCGTTAAAAACTGAAGAAGAGCAAACCTTTAGAAAATGAGATTGACGTTATGTTGCCAAATTCGATTCGAAGAAGTAATAGAAAGTCCAAATAATATCTCTGTCTAAATTACGTTATGTAAAATAAAGACGGCCCCGTTATTGACCCTTAGTCATCTTGTTTAATCTCCATTGAAAATACTTGTAGTCTTTCATAATTCACCTCAACTACTTATTATGCATAGAGAAAAGCGGACTCGATTATTCGAGTCCGCTTTTCTTCTTTTCCCTCACAAGAGTGAGTAGAAATGGAATACTGGGTTATATACATATGATAAACATCTTTGTTTCATTTGTAAACTAAAAAGTCTATTCCTATTTAGTAACAATTCGAGACACTAAATCAGAAAATGTTACTTAAATGTTACTTATATGACCAAACAAACGATAAAATCCCTTTAAATAAGTCACTAGTATAGATAACTACATCATGCCCGGCATGCCGCCGCCCATGCCGCCCATGTCAGGGGCGCCACCATCGTTTTCATCTGGGTGGTCAGCTACAACTGCTTCAGTCGTTAGGAACATTGCCGCAACAGATGCTGCGTTTTGTAGTGCTGAACGAGTAACTTTTGTAGGGTCTACGATACCAGAGTCGATCATGTTTACCCACTCGCCAGATGCTGCGTTGAAGCCAACGCCTACTTCTTCGTGTTTTAGACGTTCAACGATAATAGAACCGTCTAAACCAGCGTTTTGAACGATTTGACGAACTGGTTCTTCTAATGCACGAAGTACGATGTTTTGACCAGTTGCTTCGTCACCTTCAAGATCTAGGCTAGCTACTTTCTTGTAAATGTTTACTAGTGCTGTTCCACCACCAGAAACAATACCTTCTTCTACTGCTGCACGAGTAGAGTTTAGGGCGTCTTCGATACGAAGCTTACGTTCTTTTAGTTCAGTTTCAGTAGCTGCTCCTACTTTGATTACCGCTACACCGCCAGCTAATTTAGCTAGACGTTCTTGTAGTTTTTCTTTATCAAAGTCGGAAGTTGTTTCTTCTAATTGTGCACGAATTTGGTTTACGCGTGCAGCTAGCTTTTCAGAGTCGCCAGCGCCTTCTACGATTGTTGTATTTTCTTTCGTTACAACAACTTTAGAAGCGCGACCTAATTGATTGATTGTTGCGCTCTTAAGATCTAGGCCTAAGTCTTCTGTAATAACTTCTGCACCAGTTAGAGTTGCAATGTCTTCAAGCATCGCTTTACGACGATCACCAAATCCAGGAGCTTTAACCGCTACTGCATTAAACGTTCCACGAAGCTTATTCACAACTAATGTTGCAAGTGCTTCACCTTCAACATCTTCAGAAATGATTAAGATTGGCTTACTTTGTTGTACAACTTGCTCTAATACAGGAAGTACTTCTTGAATGTTAGAGATCTTCTTATCTGTGATTAAGATATAAGGGTCTTCTAACACAGCTTCCATTTTATCTTGGTCAGTAACCATGTATGGAGAAGCATAACCACGGTCGAACTGCATACCTTCTACAACTTCTAGCTCAGTGTTGAAGCCTTTAGATTCTTCAATTGTGATCACACCGTCGTTACCAACACGCTCCATAGCTTCAGCGATTAACTGGCCAACTTCATTGTCGGCAGCTGAGATTGAAGCAACTTGTGCAATTGAATCTTTACCTTCGATTGGTTTAGAGATTGTGCGTAGTTCTTCAGTAGCCACTTCAACTGCTTGCTCAATACCACGGCGTAAGCCTACTGGATTTGCACCAGAAGTTACGTTTTTAAGACCTTCACGGATCATGGCTTGTGCTAGTACGGTAGCTGTTGTTGTACCGTCACCTGCCACGTCGTTTGTTTTAGATGCAACTTCTGAAACAAGTTGAGCACCCATGTTTTCGAAATTGTTTTCAAGTTCAATTTCTTTAGCAATAGTCACACCATCATTCGTGATTAATGGTGAACCGAATTTTTTATCTAATACAACGTTACGTCCTTTTGGTCCTAAAGTTACTTTTACTGCATCAGCTAATGTGTCTACACCGCGAAGCATAGCACGGCGAGCTTCTTCGCTAAATTTTAGTTCTTTAGCCATAATAAAATGCCCTCCTTATGTTTGATCTAAATTATTCAACGACTGCTAAAATGTCGCTTTCGCGTAAAACTAAGTATTCGTTACCATCTTGCTTTACTTCTGTACCTGCAAATTTAGAGTAGATAACATGGTCGCCTTCTTTAACTTCTAGTTCAACTTTTTCTCCGTTGTCTGTTACACGACCTGAACCTACTGCTACAACTTTACCTTCTTGAGGCTTTTCTTTAGCAGAATCAGGTAACACAATTCCGCTTGATGTTGTTTCTTCCTGTTCTAATACTTCCACGATTACGCGATCACCTAGTGGTTTTAACACGTCAAAAACCTCCTCCAATTTTATGTTGAAGATGATTATTAGCACTTAACATTGGTGAGTGCTAATTCCAATTATTATAATAATGAATCTGAAAATCTTTTGCAAGTAAAAACTAAAATTTTTGTTTCATTTTTTAGATTAGTATAGAATAAACCTTATAGAGACTTAAGATTTCACATTAAAGGGGACGATTGACTTGCCAAAACGATACTGGTTGATCATTGTTATATACATTGCAGCACAAGTATTCCCGGCCATCGGAAGACCTATTGGGGAAGATTATTTCGGATTATCTGATGTCGATGCCATGGTCTATTCAACGATCTTTGGAATGGCATTAGGGACTATTATTATTTTAAAAATGCTTGCACCTGATATGGAACGAAGCGAGATGCGAGATCGCCCGAATTATGGATATATGTTTAAATGGGCTTTCTATGGATTTTTCCTAGCCTTCTTAGCTCAATATATTGCAGGCTTAATCAACATCAACGTCTTTAACGTTGAACAATCATCAGAGAATACGGGCTTAATAATGGATATTATTGAAGCGAACGTTTGGTTTATTATACTTCCAATTTTGTTTGCTCCATTATTAGAAGAAATTATCTTTAGAAAAATTATTTTTGGGCAATTGTATAAGAGAATGAATTTCTTATTAGCTGCCATTCTCTCATCCGTCGTATTTAGTATTTTACATTTTGACTTTGCTTTTATCTTAACCTATGTGGCTATGGGAATTGTTTTTGCATACTTGTATGTTAAAACGAAACGTATCCTTGTACCTATACTAGTTCACATGGCTATGAATACAGCGGTTGTGTTACTACAACTATCTGTTGATATTGACGAATTAGAACGACAATTAGAAGAGTATCAAAATGCAGCTATGATTTTATTTGGAGGATAATACATGAGAGTATCACCCGTTTTTCTAGCTACAATGTATTTTTTAATGGGACTAGCCTTTGTTTATTTAGCCCTACAATTTGCTGATGAAACGATTTGGAACGTTCCAACACTAATTTTCACGATTGTAGCAACCTTTGATATTGGAGTTGCCAT
The DNA here is from genome assembly GCF_900110685.1 of Piscibacillus halophilus. Taxonomy (GTDB): domain Bacteria; phylum Bacillota; class Bacilli; order Bacillales; family Alkalibacillaceae; genus Piscibacillus; species Piscibacillus halophilus. The sequence goes on along the minus strand of NZ_FOES01000014.1, from coordinate 8,941 downwards.
TAGAATATTAGCTAGATATTTACTATATAAGCGTCATCTAAATAAAAAGGAATAATCCGATTTTGGATTATTCCTTTTCTAATTCTTGAATCCCTTTCATTTTATAAGCAAATGGAATACTAATCGCAACAATGATCGCCACTAAAATAAATGCTTCATTGATTGCTTGTAATGTCGCCTCCTGGACAGATAATTCATCAAACAACATATATTGCCCTCTTCTTATTTCATAATAAACCGAGAAGATCACGATTCCTAGAGATGAAGATATTTGACGAATGAGGTTATTCATGGCAGAACCTTGAGCGACTAAATGATCAGGGATCGCATTCATTCCTGCGGTTGTCGCTGGCATGTTACCAAATCCAAGACCTAAACCGTGAATAATATTAATAGCTAATAACATCCAATAAGACGTACTTAAATCGACAAATCCGAACATAAGACTTGCAAACGTTAAAATAATTAAACCTGTCGGAACCACTAGTTTCGGTCCCTTTCTATCTAATATTCGACCTCCTAATGTCATAAAGGCCCCACTTGCTAAGGCACTGGGTAAGAATAACAATCCTGTTTTCACCAAGCTCCATTCAAATGCTTCTTGCACTAAATAAGGTAGTAAAAATAAATTGGCGAATAGCCCAATCGAAGCAGCTGATGTCGCAATGATCGAATATCGATAAGTTTTTACTTTAAAAACAGATAGCTCTAATAAGGGTGATTCAAGTTTTAGCTCATATTTTATGAAGACAATAATTAAGATCAAACCGATAATAAAGATCCCTAGGTTCATCCAACTTAAGGCATGTTCAAAATTACGTCCTTGCCCTAACACGTATAAAACAGCACCAACACCTGCTGTTATAATAACAAAACCTTTCCAATCAAAGACACGTGAGAGGTCTGGCTTCGTAGAGATCAGATATTTTGTTGAGAAATAGATACCTAAAAATGCGAATGGTAAATTAAATAAGAATAAAAAGTACCATGCAAAATTTTCAGCGATAATTCCACCAATCGTCGGTCCAATAGCTGGGGCGACCATAGCTGAAACCCCATAAATCCCAACCGCATACCCTCTCTCATTCCTAGGGAACGCTTGGAAAATTAATGCCATCGCATTTGGCATCATGAGACCGCCAGCAATCCCTTGAATCGTTCTGGCAGCAATCACCATGCTTAGCCACTGAGACACTGCACCTAATAATGAACCAAATGCGAATAATGAAAGACCGATGATATAAATCTTTTTCTTTCCATACCGATCACCTAAAAATCCTGTCACCGGCATCGTCATCCCCATTGAAATCATAAAAATGGTTAGAATCCAACTGACTCCAACCGCATCTGTATCGAATATTTTCATTAATTCCGGTAATACTGGATTAAGCATACTATTATTCAAAATGACTGTGAATGTACCTGTGATAACAGATATAACAACAAGCCACTTTTGGTCTAGTTTCCCCATGATTGCCTCCGACATGTTTGTATTTATTTCGGTATACGAATTATTTTACCTCTAAATGGAATAAAAAGAAAGACCTATCTTAACTTTGTTTTAAAAAATACACTAACGTTTGTAGCTCAATGGATAGGTCAATGTGATGAACTCGCACATGATTCGGTACCGTTAAACGAGAAGGTGTGAAATTTAGAATTCCTTCTATCCCACAATCAACGAGTCTGTCTGTTACTTCTTGTGAAACTCTTGCTGGCACCGTTAAAATAGCTACTTTTAGACCACGGCGTTTAATTTCTTTTTCTAAATCATCCACGTGATAAATAGGTACTTCACCAATGGTTGTCCCAATTTTACTTTCATTCGTATCAAATGCCAATTCAATATGGGTATTTCCTTTTTTCATAAAGTTATAATGCAGTAAGGCAGTCCCCAGGTTACCAACACCGATTAAGGCAACGCTAGCGATCTCGTCTTGATCCAATAATTTTCTAAAGAACTGGATGAGATGAGCAATGTCATACCCATACCCTTTTCTCCCAAGTTCTCCAAAATAAGAAAAGTCTTTTCGGATCGTAGCCGAATCGACTTTAATCAATTCACTTAATTCTCTTGAAGAAATACGCGTTTTCCCTTGGTTGTGTAACAAATTTAAGTGTCTATAGTATAAAGGTAGACGTTTAACCGTTGCTTGAGGTATTTTCTCTTCAGACATATTTATAATCTCCTTTGATATGGTTCATTGCTTATTAGTGATAAAATAGATACACTAGTGCACGTTGAGGTGAATGAACATGATCGTTATGCAATTAAACAATATAAGTAAATATTTTGGCGCTGACCTTATTTTATCGAAAATTAAATTAGAAGTACATCATGATGACCGGATTGCCATAGTCGGGCGAAATGGTGCAGGCAAATCAACCTTATTAAAAATTATGTCTGGACAAATTCCTTATGATGAAGGGGAGATTTTTCAGCCTAAAGGCGTGACAGTCGGTTATCTTGATCAACATACAGGCTTAGATTCAGAAGAATCCATTTGGAATGAGATGTTAACGGTGTATGAACCGTTAATTCAGTTGGAAAAAGAATTAAGAAAAATGGAAGAACAAATGGCCGACCCTAAAATTATAGAAGATGAAAGAAAGTATCAACAACTTCTGTCTCAATATGATTCAAAGCAACATGACTTTGAACAGCGTGGTGGCTTTCATTATGAAGCTGATATTGAGTCCGTTCTAAATGGGTTGAACTTTGGAAACTTTGACTTTCAAACCCCCATCCAGGAGTTAAGTGGTGGACAAAAAACAAGGCTAGCGTTAGGAAAACTTTTACTCTCAAAACCGGATGTTTTAATTCTTGATGAGCCTACGAACCATTTAGACATTGAGACACTCCGTTGGTTAGAAGGCTATTTAAAAGGCTATCCTGGCGCTGTGGTCATTGTTTCCCACGACCGTTATTTCTTAGATGAAACGGTGAATATCGTTTATGACGTTGCGTTTCAATCGATTAAAAAGTATCACGGCAACTATAGTTACTTCCTAAGGAAACGAGCCGAAGACTACGAGTTAGAAATGAAACGTTATGAAAAGCAACAAGAGGAGATTAAGAAACTGGAAGTCTATATCCAAAAGAATATCGCCCGTGATTCGACGAGTAAGCAAGCCAAATCTCGGCGTAAGAAGTTAGAAAAAATGGATAAAATGGATCGTCCTTCATTAGATGACCATTCTGCCAAGTTTTCATTTGAGATTACCCGAAAAAGTGGTAATGATGTGTTAAAAGTGGATCATTTATCTGCCAAGTATGGTGAATTGGATGAACCTGTTTTTAAAGACGTTTCGTTTCGTGTGAATCGCGGGGACCGTATAGCCATTGTCGGTCCTAACGGTATTGGTAAGTCGACGTTATTAAAAGCGATTTTAAAACGAATGGACCATGTCAATGGTGATATTCAGTATGGAACCAATGTCGAATTTGGATATTATGATCAAGAACAATCGACGTTAAATGCCCATAAAACAACTTTACAAGAGCTTTGGGATGAATATCCGTTGATGCCAGAAAAAGATGTTCGCACTGTTTTAGGAAATTTCTTATTCACAGGTGATGATGTTTTAAAAACGATTGGGATGTTAAGTGGTGGTGAAAAGGCTAGAGTCTTACTAGCTAAACTGATGCTCCAAAAAGCTAATGTACTCATCATGGACGAGCCTACGAACCATTTAGATTTAGATAGTAAAGAAGTCTTGGAAGCTGCTTTAGCCGATTTTCCGGGCACGATTATTTTTGTTTCGCATGACAGATATTTTATCAATCGAATTGCGACTCATATTATGGAATTATCAAACCAAGGCTCGCGCCTATTCATTGGTGATTATGATTACTATTTAGAAAAATTAGAGGAAGAGTCTCAATTAGAAGCCATTAAAAAAGCCGAGATTGAAGAAAAACGACAATCTCAACAAGCAAATGTTCCAACTAATAAACAGATCCAAAGAGATCGGCGTAAGATTGAACGGCAAATACAATCGATTGAAGAACAAATTGTTGAGCACGAACAAACCATTGAAGAACAAGAACCTAAACTTTATGATCCAGAGAACGTCAATGATTACACTAAATTACAAGACATTAATCAAACCATTAAAGAAAATGAAGAAGCGATTGAACAATTGATGGAGAAATGGGAAGAACTTCAACAAGAAATCGAAAAACTTAATTAACCACAAGTTATTCACATAATCACCGTCGAATTTACGGTTATTAACAGACTTATCCACTTTATTCACAGGTTGCTTGTTGGTTATCCACAAATTTTATCCACGTTGTCTATAATTGATGGAAAGCTATTCTATAGAAAAAGTCCACAGAACAATTAAATGTCTGTGGACTTTTTTTATCCTAACATAAGGCCGGGATTTGCATTTAACTTTAAATCCTTATAATGTTGCTTATGATATTCTATGGAGGCTGCAGCACCAATCATAGCGGCGTTGTCTGTACATAAATACAAGGGTGGGATCATGAGTTCAACATCTGTATGTTTAAATCGGTCTTGTAGAGCTTGTCTTAAACCCTTATTTGCCGAAACACCACCTGCCACTATTAACTGTTTAACATCTAAATCCATCGTAGCTTTATACGTTTTTTCAACTAATACTTCTATCACACTATTCTGAAAGGATGCTGCCAAATCCTCAATTCGATACTCTTCATCTTTTTGTTTTAATTGGTTTAGTTTATTAATAACGGCTGTTTTTAAGCCACTAAAACTAAAATCATATGAATCTTTCTCAAGCCATGCACGTGGAAAGTTGTATAGATCATCACCATCTTGTGCTAGCCGATCTATAACAGGTCCGCCTGGATACGGAAGGGCTAATGCTTTAGCTACCTTATCATATGCTTCACCTGCTGCATCATCCCGTGTCTCACCTATAACTTCATAATCACCATGATCTCTCATATAGATTAATTCCGTATGGCCACCCGAGACAACTAACGATAACAATGGGAATCGAAATTCTTGTTCAAGTCGATTCGCATAAATATGACCTGCTATATGATGAACACCTATTAACGGTATATCATGCGCGTATGCCAATGACTTTGCAGCATTAACCCCAATAAGAAGCGCACCTACAAGCCCTGGTCCTTCTGTAACGGCAACCGCATCAATGTCCTCCATCGTCATCCCAGCTTCATCTAAAGCTTGTTCAATGACTAACGTAATTTGTTCAATATGGTGACGCGATGCAATTTCAGGAACGACTCCACCAAATTTTTGATGAATATCCATTTGAGTGGCCACCACATTTGAAAGCAGTTCTGTTCCACCTTTGACGACTGCAGCTGCTGTCTCATCGCAACTCGTTTCTATTGCTAAAATAATTTCATTCGTTTTCATAATTTCACCCACATCACTAAAGCATCTTCACCATTATCTTGGTAATAGCCTTCACGTTTTCCAACAATTTTCATTCCAAAATGCTTATATAAATTTTGCGCAATCACATTTGATTCTCTTACTTCCAATGTAAGCTCTGTAGCACCTTGCTCTCTCGCATGATTTAATACCTCATTAAATAACTTTTTCCCCAACTGATGACCTCTTTCTTTTGGTGAAATAGCAATATTGGTTATTTGAGCAGATTCTAATACAATCCAGATTCCACAATAACCTACAACTTCTTTATCTTTTTCGATGACTAAATAATGAGAGAAAGTGTTTTTTAATAGGTCGTGTAAAAAGTCACGCTTTTTCCAAGGTGTCTTAAAGGATTCATTTTCAATCACAATGACACTTGGAAGGTCTTCAATAAGCATTTCACGAACCTTTGTTTCCTGCTTAACCTCTTTCATCATGAGACCCTTCCCCATTTTGTTTTAGCCAATTGTTTTCTGCTTCAGTCTTTCGATGATAATTTGGCTTCACTAAGTGAATAGGCGATTCTTCATTCGATTGACTCATCTTCCATAACAAGCTCGCTCTTGGGAGCTGAAAAGGTTGTTCAACATAAACGGCTTTCTCACCCAATTCCTGTTCAATGAGTTCTTTAAAATTCTCTCCGTTTGGGCTAATAAAAAAGATCTTCTCATCGATGTCCTTTACTTGAGTTAACCAACTTGCCATATCGATATTACAATCGTCCTCAATAGTATTTATTTCTCCTTCTAATACTCTATAAAGTCCTGTATAAACATTACCCCTTCTCGCATCAAAAAATGGACAGACGAGTCCATTTTGATACAATAAGGAGGCTCCTATTAATTTCAAGCTCGACACTGTTTTAATTGGAATATTTAGCGTCCACGCCATCGTTTTGGCTGTTGTCATACCGATTCTAATTCCTGTAAATGAACCTGGCCCATCCGCAACTACCATTTGATCTAAATCTTTAGGTTTCAAATTAGCTTGTTGCATCAAGTGCTCAATATTTGGCATTAATTGGATAGAATGATTTCTTTTAATATTGATTGTAATTTCACCAGCCAACTCATTTTCTTTATATACAGCAATACTCATTGGCTGATTGGATGTATCGATACATAATACATTCATATTTTCAAAAGCTCCTCACATATCTGTTGAAACCTATTTCCCTTTGGGTTTAATATAAATTCTCGTTGATGGTCATCAATTTTATTAATTTGAATCTCTAATCGTTCATTTGGCAAAAAGTCTTCAATAAACTTCGACCATTCAACAACCGAAACTCCTTCGCCATTAAAATATTCATCAAAACCAATATCCTCATCTTGGTCTTCTAATCGATAGACATCCATATGATAAAAAGGAATTCGACCACGATATTCCTTAACAATGGTATATGTCGGACTATTAACTGTTCGTTTAACCCCTAACCCTTTAGCCAAACCTTTAGAAAAAGTCGTTTTTCCAGCACCAAGATCTCCATCTAATGTAATAACATCACCTGGTGTTAAATATTCCGCTAATTGTTTGCCAAGTTGAAGAGATTCCTGCTCATGATTCATTTTCAATCTATACATTTAATCACCTTTATCATTCCCATGCTGGTAACCGCTTTGATTTAATCGTTTTTTGACATGATTTTTTTCTATGTAAACGGTAGGTTTTTGATGTTTATAAGCTAGTACTTCACCAATTTTAGTAACGTTAATACCATTATTTTTACAATTTGTTTGAACATGTTCCCAATCTGATCTTGAGCATGTTCCCACTAATTCAAAGTCCTCACCTGTCGATAATACTAACTTTTCCAATCGTTTATGTTCAAGTTCAATCATGCTAGGGTGGATCGGCAATCGATCCCAATTAATCAAAATAGATACCCCAGATGCCTGTACAATCTCATTTAATTCAGACGAAATTCCATCACTAACATCATTTAAACATAAACGCTGAATAGATTGATTTACTTCTACAAAGTCTATCCTAGGTTCTGGCCGCTTATGCCTTTGATGAAAGTAACGATTAGACTCATCATAACCATCTTGAATAAGTTGATATCCATATCCAGACTCACCTAAATATCCAGTAACAAACACTATATCATTAGGCTGAGCTGTACTTCTTAATCTTTTTTTATTAGGCTGTACTTCACCAAATACCGTTACGGTTATAACTAATTCTTGTCCAGATGTTGTATCACCACCAATTAAGTCCATGTGATAGTGATCAGCAAGTTCCTTCATCCCGTTCATCATTCGGATTAACTCATCGTTACTAATCGAATGAGGACTTGAAACATTAACTAAATAATAGACTGGCTGGCTTCCCATAGCGGCTAAATCACTCAAGTTTGCAGCTAGTACGCGAAACCCAACATCTTCAAATGTCATATATTCTAACGAAAAATGGACGTTTTCAACCATTGTATCTGTTGCAATAACAAGCTGTGTTCCAGAACTAGGTTGGATCACAGCTCCATCATCCCCAATGCCTTTTATAACGGAGGAGTGTTTATAATATTTAGGTTGGATTGCTCTTATGAAGCTAAACTCGTCCATCTGAATCCCCTACTTTTAATTGATTCCAAGCTTATCATAGCAAAAATTCATCCTAATAGGAAATATATAAGTCCATAAATAAAAATCAACCCCTACAAAATTTTGTAGGGGTTGAGGGGGATGAAAATAATAGGTTAAAAAATAACAAAAGCCTTGCGAACCACACAAGGCTAAAAACATTTACTAACATGGCGGTCCGGACGGGACTCGAACCCGCGACCTCCTGCGTGACAGGCAGGCATTCTAACCAACTGAACTACCGGACCAATTGAGGTTGCATTCTTTAGATGATTTATATAAAGTTTAAATTTAAAATTCGAATATCTATGTAATAGTAAATTAATTGGGGTGCACCCTTCCGGGTACTCCATATATCACCTTTCGACGAAGTATTTCGACGTAGTTGCGGTGAAATAAATTGGTTGCGGGGACAGGATTTGAACCTGCGACCTCCGGGTTATGAGCCCGACGAGCTACCAGACTGCTCCACCCCACGATTTTATCAGAAAGCTCATATCTGAGCCCTGACTATATGATTCATAATAATTAACATTAAATTATTATGCCCGGCAGCGTCCTACTCTCACAGGGGAAAGACCCCAATTACCATCGGCGCTAGAGAGCTTAACTTCTGTGTTCGGCATGGGAACAGGTGTGGCCTCTCTGCCATCGCCACCGTACATTTTGTTTGTTATATGTAACTCGGTAATTTCCGAGACAAATAATATTATATTCACCTTCGCCAAAAAATGCAAGTGAAATTTAATATTTTTAGGTTGAAGAACCTTCAAAACTAAATACGAACCGCCAAGCGTCGTTTACGTCTTTTCCAATCGAAGTTAAGTCCTCGATCGATTAGTATCCGTCAGCTCCACGTGTCACCACGCTTCCACCTCGGACCTATCAACCTCATCGTCTCTGAGGGATCTTACTCGCTCGAAGCGATGGGAAATCTCATCTTGAGGGGGGCTTCATGCT
>NZ_FOES01000017.1 GCF_900110685.1 Piscibacillus halophilus | reverse complement strand
ATCATTACATGGAAGATGTTGAATCAGTTAATAAATGGAGGAGGTATGAGTTTGTCCCAGAAAAAAGATCAGGATAATTTGTTCGGAGACATCGATGAATGGTTAGAAGATGATCCTTTCGGATTGGATGAAGAAATCAAAATAGTTATATTTAAATGTCTTGACTGTAATGGAACTGATGAAGTACCTGATTATATCATCGGAGAGTTTAGTGTGGATAAAAATAATGATGAAGAGGTTGAGCTTCATTGCCCTCACTGTAATGGCACTATGATTAGAGCGAAGAATGTCCCAAGTGATTAGCACTCACTTGGGACGTAGTAAGTCGCGTTAGCGATTTTGTTCTGGGGTTGAATAAAAGGAAAAGTATGCATAAAATAAAAGTGAGTACTCACTCATTTTAAAAGAGAGGTGAAGCCAATGAGTTTTGTTGAAGTTAGGAATGTTTCGCATTCATTTGGCAGCGAGAACGTACTAAATCAGATTCAGTTAAGTGTTGAAAAAGGAAAAATCTTTGGTTTATTAGGACCTTCGGGTGCGGGGAAAACAACGTTGGTGAACATGATGATTGGTATTTTGACTCCGAACCGAGGTGAGATTTATATTGATTCGAAAAAAGTTCCTTCTTTTGATGTGATTGATATGACGGGATATATGGCTCAATCTGATGCTTTATATCAAGAGTTGACCGCTCGGGAAAATTTGGAATTTATCGGATCGATTTATGGATTGAAGTCTTCCGATTTAAAGAAACGAATCAATGCAGTTATGGAGACAGTTAACTTAATTGATCATTTAGATAAACCAGTTGAAAAGTATTCCGGTGGTATGAAAAGACGACTGTCTTTAGCGACGGCTTTGCTCCATGAACCTAAGTTATTAATTTTAGATGAACCGACAGTCGGAATTGATCCTGTACTAAGAAAAGAGATTTGGGATGAATTTAGAAATCTTCAACGTAATGGGATTACGATAATTGTCACGACTCATGTGATGGATGAGGCGGAAAAATGTGATGAGTTAGGTTTATTAAGGGATGGCGTGTTAATGGCTCAAGGAAGTCCTAGCGAATTAAAAGAAGAATATCAATCCGATTCTATTGAGGATGTTTTCCTATCCGTTGGGGGTGTGAAATAATGAGAGTGTTTGCGATTGTAAAACGTATTGCTAGACAGATGAAACGGGATCGACGTTCACTTGCGCTAATGATGATTGCACCATTATTTGTGTTAACTTTAATATGGTTAGTGGTGGATGGTGATGATTACGAGCCTAAAATTGTTTATGACAACTTGCCTGATCCAATTGTTGAAAGTCTAGAGGAACATACGGGGGAATTGACCACTGGGAGTGAAGAAGAAGCAGTTCAACTGATGCAGGATGGTGAATATGATGCCTATCTATCAATAGATGACCAAGCGCCTCATATTTTGTTAGAGGGTAGTGAGCCATCGATTAATTCTGCGGTGATGAGAGCCGTTCAAGACTCTTTAAAAAGTTTTGATTCATCCTCACAATTAAATGAACACGTGGTAGAATATTTATATGGATCGGCTGAATTAAATTTATTTGATCGTATTGGCCCTGTGCTTATAGGATTCTTCGTGTTTTTCTTTGTGTTTATTTTAGGAGGCATCTCTTTTTTAAGAGAACGAACCCACGGGACTTTAGAAAAATTATTATCCACTCCGATTAGACGGTGGGAGCTCGTAAGTGGCTACGTGCTTGGGTTCGGATTCTTTACGATAATACAATCACTCTTTATCGTGACGTTTGCCATTTATGTATTAGATATGTATATGGTCGGACTTTTTTGGGAACTTTTATTAGTTACGATTTTACTTGCGATGACCGCATTATCGTTAGCGACATTACTATCGACATTTGCCAAAAATGAATTTCAAATTATGCAGTTTATCCCGATCGTCATTATTCCTCAAGTCTTTTTTGCTGGTCTATTTAACCTTGAAACATTAGATCAATGGATTCAAGTAATCAGCAAATTTATGCCACTGACTTATGGGGCTGAAGCTTTGCAACAAATGATGATTCGCGGTGCGCATATACAGGATGTATGGTTTGAGATACTAGTTTTATTATGTTTTGCGTTTGTTTTCTTTGTTTTAAATATTAGAGTATTAAGAGGACATCGGACTTTATAATTGAGGTGCTTTTATGGATGAAAAAGATCTACTACACGAGCTCATGACCAATACAGATGATGAAATAAAATTAACTCCTAAACAAGCGAAAATTTTACAAGCAGCGATGGAAATATTTGCTGAGAAAGGCTACGCATCAACCTCTACAAGTGAGATTGCTAAGAGGGCTGGGGTGGCCGAAGGGACGATCTTCCGTCATTATAAAACCAAAAAAGAGTTATTGTTATCAATTGTGTCACCGATGATTACTAAGTTTGCGATTCCTTTTTTTGCGGACCATTTCATTAAAGAGGTATTCGAAAAAAAAGAAAATGAATCCTATGAGGAATTACTTCGTACTATTATCATTAATCGTTTTAATTTTGTTAAGAGGAATCAAAGCTTACTCAAAATATTGCTTCAAGAAATCAGTTTTCACGAAGAGCTACAAATAAAGTTTAAAGAAATTTTTATCGGAAAAGTTTATCCTCGTTTTACAAAATTAATTAAGCAATACACTGAACAAGGTGAGATATCTAATGACTTTAATCCTAATACGGTAATTAGGTTAATGATGACGACCGTCATTGGATTTATCATTACACGGTTCGTCGTTATGCCAAACCATGAGTGGGATGATGAATACGAAATTGAGCAAACGATTCGATTTATTCGTAACGGACTCCAATAATCGCCAACGACTTGTTGGCGATATAGTATTTTATATAAATGGGGTGAGAATATGGGACATTTTATTTTTGTTTATGGCACATTGCGTCATAATGAACGGAATCATGGACTTCTTAAGGATTCGACGTTAATCTCTCAGCAAGCTTGGACAGCTGGTAGATTAATAGATACAGGTCATGATTATCCAGCGTTACTTTTGGATTCTGACGAGCTCGTTTATGGGGAAATTTATGAAGTGGATGATGGAGTTTTAGCTAAGGTTGATGAGTTAGAAGGCTACACCGGACATCCTGAAAATGACCACTATCAGAGAACGGAACGGGTTGTTTTTAGTGACTTTGGTGAATTTAACGCGTTACTATATTATTATCCAAAAGAGGTTGAAAATGCTCCTGAAGTACCGTATGGCGATTGGCGATTAAAAACATTACTAGATAAAAAAGAGACACCGCTTTATTTTGCTTATGGATCTTGTATGGACCACGAACGGATTGACCAAGCTGGCATGTTGGATCAATTTAGGACAGTAGGAATGGGGCTATTAAAGAATCATGAAGTAAGGTTTACTGTTCGTTCGCATGATGGGGGTCGGGCCGATATTGTCGAAGCGCATGAGCACGAGGTAGAAGGCATTGTTTATGAAATTAGTGAACAAGCGATGGACTATTTATATGAACGTGAAGGGGTTTATATTGGGAAGTATCGCCCAGCGGTTATCGATGTGGAGATTCAGGACCAAATTAAACCTATGCTCACGTTCATTGTTAAAGAAAAGTTAGATGAAATCGCTCCACCTGATCATTATCTTAACGAAATCATTCGCGGTGGAACGCCACATTTAACGGAGTCTTATTTAAGGAAAATTGAACAGCGGGTCAATAGCTTAAGGGTGGGGGAATAGTGCATTATACATATATGCTGCGTTGTTGTGATCAATCATTATACACCGGTTATACCAATGATCTAGATAAGCGAATCGAAAAACATTTAAGTGGCAAAGCTTCAAAATATACTCGAGCTAGACTACCTGTTGAGTTAGTTTATTATGAGACATTTGAAACAAAATCAGAGGCGATGAGCCGAGAAGCACGAATCAAACAGCTTTCGAAAATAGAAAAGGAATATTTAATTAACAGTTTTCAAATGATAAAGTAGGAAAATAGTCATTTTTAAAAATCTATATTATTATTTTATGATGGTAATTGATAAAATTTGATTAGTAAAACGATTACATGATGAAGGGAGAAGGAAGAATGGATTTTTTAAGTACCCTGATTGATTATGGGAATACATTCTTTTGGGACTACATTTTAATTTATTTACTTATTGGTGCTGGACTTTATTTTACGTTCTTTAGTAAATTCGCTCAGTTCCGTTTATTCCCCGAGATGTTTAAAGTCATTACGGAGGAAGCGGTTGAACAGAGCGGGAAACGCGGAACGAACGCCTTCCAAGCATTCAGTATTAGTATTGCATCACGTGTTGGAACGGGTAACTTAGCTGGTGTTGCACTAGCTGTTGCGATTGGTGGACCTGGTGCTGTCTTTTGGATGTGGCTAATTGCTTTAATTGGTATGGCGACTGCATTTATTGAGAGTACGTTAGCTCAAGTTTATAAAGTGCCTGATAAAGATGGCTTCCGAGGAGGACCAGCATATTACATTGAAAAAGCGCTCGGTCAACGTTGGATGGCTGTATTATTCTCGGTTTTGATTACGATTACATTTGGTTTAGTTTTCAACGCTGTACAGGCAAATACGATTTCTGAAGCAGTTGAAAAAGCCTTTAATATTGAACATTATGTCACAGGAATTATTTTAGTTGTACTTGCTGGAATCATTATTTTTGGAGGTATTAAACGAATTGCCATTGTATCAGGTACGATTGTACCGATTATGGCGCTCATTTATATTGTGGTCTCACTCATTGTAGTTGTTATGAACATTAGTGAAGTTCCGCGTATTTTTGGTATGATTTTCTCTCATGCTTTTGGACTTGAACAATTTGTTGGTGGTGGGGTCGGTGCAGCCCTCATGCAAGGTATTAAACGAGGACTATTCTCGAACGAAGCTGGTATGGGTAGTGCGCCAAATGCGGCTGCAACAGCTGGTGTCAGTCACCCTGCTAAGCAAGGACTCGTTCAATCATTAGCGGTTTTCGTCGATACCATTGTTGTATGTAGTTTCACAGCGTTCATCATTTTACTTTACAATGATTTCGCTAGTCATACAGAAGATGGAATCCAATTAACTCAAACGGCTCTAAGTGAACAAATTGGTGACTGGGCAACGATTTTCTTAGCCGTTACGATTTTCTTATTCGCTTTTAGTTCTGTTATTGGAAACTATTACTACGGTGAGTCAAACATTGATTTCTTGAAGAATAGTAAAACTTGGAGAAACATATACCGTATCTTTGTATTAGGTATGGTGATGTTTGGTTCCATGGCAACGATTGATATTGTCTGGAATATGGCAGACTTATTTATGGCGATGATGGCGATTGTCAACTTAGTTGCTATTTTGTTGTTAAACAAAATTGCCTTTGCTATTTTATCGGATTATATGAAACAACGTAAGGAAGGAAAAGATCCATCCTTCCACGTGGATAATGTCCCCGGTCTGAAAAATGTTGAATGGTGGGGAGCGCAGGATCGCGAAAAATAATTATTAACATCAAACGCCCTAATTCATCAGAATAGAATTAGGGTGTTTTTAATACTTAAAGGTACGTTTATAAAAGTCATTGAAGAAAGTGAAACATTTATAATAGATGAGGATTTACATAAAATTTTATTACAAAATTATGGTTAAATGAGGGTAGTAGGTAAACAAAAATGAGTGAGGTCTAATTGAGTTTAATGAAGGCGAACCACGATAAAGCATTATTTGGGATTTGCGGTGGTATAGCGGAATACTTGAGCATTCCCTCTTTAGCTGTCAGACTCATTTTTGTTTTTACATTACCTATGTCGTTTATAATTTATATTTTTCTAATTATTTTAATGAACAACCGAAATCCTTATGAGGTGCGAGTGGCATTTTTTATTGTTTAAAATTGAAAGCTGTAAAATGTTTATTTTTAAGGGGGGTTCATAATGAGCGAGAATAAAGAGAGTCCCGAAGAAAGAAGAGAAAGACTAAGACAACAGGATATTAGAGAGTATGCTTCCAGCGCCTACAGTAGAGGTGGATTGCAAGATTTAGTAGGTGGTTTAAGTTGGAAAGCCACTGGGATGATCGTACTTGTATTGATATTAGGTTTTGTAATATATAACGTTTTCTTTCGCTAATAAAGAAAAATTGAATAAATCGTTTTCCATAATGAGGAAGTAGGAATGGATCCATTTTATTAGTGGGTCTAGAATTGAAGTAGAATAATATTGTTAATGAAAAAATGACAAAAAGACGATCGTTAAAATGATCGTCTTTTATTAAAATGGATAAAATCAAAAAAGAGCATTAAATTGCTCAACAATTTAATGCTCACTTTAACACACATAATATGACACTCTTAATTAACTGCTTCTTGCTCCATCCAATTGTCAGCCCAGTTTTGAATGGCGTTTAAAACGGGTTCGAGTGCTAATCCCTTTTCGGTTAAAGAATACTCAATTCTAACAGGCGTTTCATCGTAAACTGTACGTTTAACGATGCCCTCTTTTTCAAGATCTTTCAACCGCTCAGATAACACACGACCACTAATACCAATTTCAGATTCAATATGACAAAAACGTTGTGAACCGTTTAGTAATTGGAAAACAATTAAGCCGGTCCAACGTTTATTTAATATAGATAAAGCTTTTTCGAATTTTGGGCAAATGTTTGTATCGGCCATGATATTCACCTCTTTGTACCTATTATAACGTAAAAGACCTTTTTTTAAAATAGAAAAACCGACTTGACGTAACTAAATATAAATTGTATACTTACTTACATAAAGTAAGTTAATTATTTCAGAGGAGGAAATTTTAAATGGCTACAGTAAATTTAGACAAAGTACACAGTGCCGTACATTTTTCGGTAAAACACATGATGGTATCAAAAGCAAAAGGTGAATTCCAAGATTTTAATGTGGAGTTAAATGGCGATGTAAACAACCTTGAAGATGCAAGTGTTAAAGTTGTGATCGACGTAGCTTCAATTGAAACCAATAACGAAGACCGTAATGGTCACTTAAAATCCGGAGATTTCTTCGATGTAGAAAATCATCCGAATATCGTATTTGAAAGCAAGTCTGTAAAAAAATTAAGCGAATCTGAATACGAAGTAACTGGTGATTTAACGATTAAAGGAGTAACGAACCAAGAAACCTTCAAAGTTCACCACAATGGTGTTGCGAAAGATCCAATGGCAGGCAATATGGTTGCAGGTTTTGATGTGGAAGGTCAACTTAACCGAGAAGACTACGGTTTAACTTGGAATGCGGCATTAGAAACAGGCGGCGTTTTAATTGGCAAAGAGGTTAACCTAAATGCTTCGTTCGAATTAGTAATTGAAGAGTAAAATGGTAAAGCCAGGGTAAACCTGGCTTTTTTGATAATAAAGCGAACCTACTAATTAGGTTCGCTTTCATTTACAGATTCAAGTTATTTCCTCATTCCTTTTTCTTCTAAAATATCAATCAGCATATCTGGGCGGTCGGTAATAATACCGTCAACACCAGCATCAATCAGTTCTCTCATTGTTTCTTCGTCATTAATCGTCCAATAGTGGATATCCATACCAAGTCGTTGGGCGCCTTCGATAATTTCCTCTGTAAAAAAGTTAAAGAATTTATTTCTGACGGGAAATTGAATGGCATGTCCGTTCGGTTTGAAAAAGTTGCGTACCCATAATTTATTGGTAATGACAAAGTTAAATGCGGACTGTTCTCCTGTTCCTAGAGCGACTCGGCCCTCAGCGTGTTCATTAAATTCATCAATTATTTCTTGATCAAAAGATGAGACTAAGACTTTGTCTTCCATATCGTATTCTTGAATTAAATCCCAAAGTTTCAAGGCGATATCACCGTATAACTGTGGAGGGTTCGTGTGTTTGATTTCTAACATGTATTTCATGTCTGGATATTCCTGAAAAACTTCTTCTAATGTTGGTTTGTAGACGCCTAACCCTCTGAATGAATATTCCCCATTTAGGTCAAGAAAATGGAACCCAGCATCTAACATTTGGAATTCTTCTAACGTTAATTCAGACACAAGTCCAGATCCGTCTGTTGTTCGGTCGACAGAGGGGTCATGCATAAGTACTAAATGTCCATCTTTCGTTATGTGTATGTCGAGTTCAATTAAGTCAACACCGAGCTCTGCAGATTGTTCAATGGCTGCCATAGAGTTTCCAGGCGCGATTAAATCCCCGGCTCTGTGAGCGATGACCAATGGACCTTCATGTTCAGATTGTAATATGTCGTGCTGTACAACATTTGGTTGAGGTTTGATATAGAGTATATAAAAAGCTAAAGCGTAGACCAGAAAGATTGGTAATAGTATTTGGATGATTCTTTTTATCATATATTTCACTCCAGGAAGTTTACATTCGGGTCCAGTTTTTATATCTGTATGATAGCTATATACCTTTTTTCTACGTGATTATAACATTTTTAAATAATTTTTGGAGTTTCTTTAATGAATTGATGTTAAGGTAATGATAAGATATTTCTTAATAGATTAAAATATGAAAGGAGTTAGTCAATATGCAAGAGCAAGTTATTCAATATTTAAAAAACCATCGAGAAGAACATCTTAATCAATTAAAAGAATTTTTAGCTATTCCTAGTATTAGCGCTTTATCTGAACATCATGATGATGTTGTGAAAGCGGCTGAATGGGTAAAAGATGATTTATTAAAAAGTGGATTTGACAAAGCTGAAGTCATGCCAACTGATGGGAAACCAGTCGTATATGGTGAAGTAATAAAAAATTCAGATGCGCCGACAGTTCTAATTTATGGACATTATGATGTTCAACCGGTCGATCCTGTGGAGTTATGGGATTCAGAGCCTTTTGATGCAACGATTCGTGATAATAAATTATATGCACGAGGTGCAACAGATGATAAGGGACAAGTTTTCATGCATATGAAAGTAATGGAAGCTGTTCTGAATACAGTAGACACACCTCCTGTGAATTTCAAAGTATTAATTGAAGGGGAAGAGGAGATTGGAAGCCCGACTTTACCGAAATTCTCTGAAGAGCACCAGGAGATGTTATCAGCTGATTTAATTGTGGTATCTGATTCCGCGTTAATTGAAAAAGGCAAGCCAACCATTACATACGGTCTACGTGGATTAGCAGGTATTCAAATTGATGTTAAAGGTGCTAAAGGAGACTTACATTCTGGTGAGTATGGTGGAGGGGTGATGAATCCAATCCATGCACTCGTTAAAATTTTAGATTCTTTCCGAGATGAAAATAATAAAGTTTTAGTTGACGGGTTTTATGACAATATTCCTGAATTGTCTGGCGAAGAACGTGAAGCACTAGCTTCTGTTCCATTTGATGAGGAAAAATTACGTCAAGACTTAGAGGTTCCTGAATTAACAGGTGAAGCAGGTTACTCATATGTTGAGCGTACTTCTGTAAGACCTACGCTTGAGATTAATGGTATTTACGGAGGATTTCAAGGTGAAGGAATTAAGACGGTTTTACCTTCTGAAGCGACAACAAAAATTACGTGTCGTTTAGTCCCAGACCAAGATCCTGAAGAAATTGTTGAACTGTTAACTAAACATGTTGAGAAAAATAAACCTAAAGGTGTAGAAGTAAAAGTAACACCATTTGATAAAGGGAAGCCTTACGTCACACCATTTGATCACCCTGTGATTCAGACAGCTGCAAAAGCTTATGAAAAAGTTTATAACGAAGAAACAGCTTACATTCGAGGTGGGGGTTCGATTCCAATCGTGGCAGAGTTAGATCGTATTTTACAAGTTCCCGTTGTGTTAATGGGATTCGGTCTTCCTGATGAGAACTTACACGCACCGAATGAACACTTCCATTTAGAAAACTTTGATAAAGGAATGGAAACACTAGCACATTATTGGTTTATGTTAGAAGACGTTAAATAATTTAGTGGAAATAACACTCGATTTATTCGAGTGTTATTTTTTTGATCAATCAAAAGTATATGGATATTTATGTTAAAATAAATCTCAAGATTGCGATAAATGTGAAGTGGAAATATATCTTAGAAGTCGTGGATTATAGGAGGGTTAAAACTGTGAAAAGAGTAGCTGCTATTTATGATATTCATGGAAATTATTCAGCTCTTAACGCAGTTCTAGAAGAAATACAACAAAGTGACGCTGATGCGATAGTAGTTGGTGGCGATTTGGCTTGGGGACCTCAGCCTGCATTGGTTATGGAGCGGATTATGGCACTTGAGGAGAACATATTTATTATTAAGGGGAATGCCGATCGCGAAGTCGGAGAACGACACGGAATTGAAAAAGGGATTGATAAATGGGTTGCAGATATTAATCATTGGTGTTCAGATCAATTAACGGATGCCCAAATTGAGTTTTTAAATAAGTTACAAGATAATATTACTTTAAAGATAGATGGATTAGGTGATGTCTTATTTGTACATGGCTCACCTAGAAGTGATGAAGAAGCCATCCGTCAAGATACTCCTAAAAATGAAATTAAACCAATGATTGAGACAGTAAATCAAGATATCATAGTCTGTGGACATACACATGTTCAGTTTGATAGATCCGTATATGATAAAAGGATAATTAATGCAGGAAGCGTTGGGCTCCCAAGCGCCGCCAGTGGAGCTTGCTGGGTCATGCTTGGTCCTGAAGTGGATTTACGTGAGACAGAATATGATTATGAATTTGCTGCTAATCAAATCCGCCACATGAAGGACCCTGACATTTTTAACTTATCCTATAAATGAAAAGAGGAATCCGGGGAATTTAAAAAACGGGAGAGATTATGCATGAAATACTTAAGTGTGTCACTAGTTGTAGTAATCTTAATATTAAGCGCCTGTTCAAATGATGAAGAGGTTGTAACCTTTGAGAACAAGGATTTTGCTAATACATTAATAGTACAAAAAGTCGAAAACAGCTCATCCTCTAGTGATAAGAAAAAAACTGTAACCGATAAAGAAAAAATTGAAAAGGTATTATCGAAGGTCGAAGGTCTAAAAGTTAAGAAAATTAGCGTCGAAGATTCCATGGATCAATTACAAGGACAAGAAGTATATACGTTTGGTTTTTTTAAAGACCCTGAATCTGCTGAAAATGGGGAATATGCTTTTAACGTTTTAGAAGATGGAAAGATCCTGATTAATTACGACGATGTTGCTAATCCAAACACTCCTCTTATCACGCTGGACACACATTAGGATTTATTGAATGAAACAGTTATTAGAGATAGACTTTAAGTAAGATGAGCTATGTTCTATCCGGAAGTTTTTGATTAAAAAAATACATTTTCTACTGTAATTGAAGCATTATATAAATAAACATACAATGAATGGGGGGTAGTGACTATAAATAATTTAACTTCAGCAGAAATGGGAAAACTTTGGACAACATACAATGGCAATACGCTTGGAGTATGTGTGTTAAGTTATTTTATGGATAATGTCCAAGATAAAGAAATAAAAAAAGTTGTAGAGTTAGCCCTAGATTTATCTAAATCTTATAAACGAGATATTGAAAAAATATTTAATAAAGAAAGTTTTCCTGTTCCAATCGGATTTACCGTAGATGAAGATGTTAACTTTGAGGCACCACGGCTATTTGATGATGAATTTTATCTTTATTATTTACAATATACTGTTAAAGCAGGGCTGAGTCTTTATAGTGCTGCAATTCCGATAGTAACTAGGAAGGATATAAGAGAATTTTTTGTAAGAGTAGAACATGAAACAGCTAAATTGGCAGGCATTCTTCATGATGTTTTAAAGGCAAAAGGATTGTTAATGAATTCGCCCACTATGCCAAACCCCAAAAAAGTTGAGTTTGTAAATAATCAAAGTTTCTTAAATGGTTATTTCGGTGATAAAAGATCACTTCATGGACTAGAAATTGCACATTTATTTGATAATATTAACAACGACGTAATAAGTAAGGCACTAGTTTTGGCGTTTAGTCAAGGTGCTCAAGATCAAAAGATCAAAAAGTTTCTGGAACGTGGGGTAAAAATTAATCAAAAGCATATTGAAATGTTATCGAAAAAACTAACGGATGATAATTTGCCTTCTCCATCACTGCTTGATCATTTAGTTACGACATCAACCACCCCGCCATTCTCAGATAAACTAATGGTAGCTCATAAACTTGATATGTTTTCAATGAAAATAAGAGCTTATGCAAATGGAGCATCGTTAAACGGCAGAAGAGATCTTGGGGCATTATATTCACGTTGTATTTTAGATGTATCATTATATGTAGAAGATGCCGCTAACATTATGATTAATCAGGGTTGGTTGGAGCAACCTCCAATTGCGGTAGACAGGGAAAAATTGCATTAAATTAAGGTATGATTTATATGGACGTAGAAAGGCGATCATTATTTTGATCGCCTTTTTCTTTTGCCTTTTTACTATGAAAGATTCTCGACCTCATTCGGCGAAAATCTACAAATTTATCAGCATCATATCGTTCTTTTCGAGGTTTATCGACAGACCTCCCTATATCCTTCATTATTTTAAAGCGTTCATTCTTTACACCAAGTTCTTGCAGGAATAGAATAATTATTTAAACTGAAAATTAGGAATATTTATAAAAGGAGTTGGTGTTATGAATAAGCGTCGTACAGCGGAGCCTTACAAAATTAAAGCAGTAGAACCCCTTAATATGTTATCGAGAGAAGAGCGAGAGGAAGCACTAAAGCGAGCAGGTTATAATACGTTCCTGTTAGATTCAAAAGATGTTTATATTGACCTTTTAACAGATAGTGGTACGAGTGCTATGAGCGACCAGCAATGGGGGGCTCTAATGGTTGGAGATGAAGCGTATGCTGGAAGTAAGAGCTGGTATCGTCTTCGTGATGCCGTTCAAGAGATTTATGGTTATAAATATGTTTTACCGACCCATCAAGGTCGTGGGGCGGAAAATTTATTGTCTCAACTCATGATTAAAGAAGGCGATTATGTTCCTGGAAACATGTATTTTACGACGACGCGAACACACCAGGAGTTAAACGGGGGAACTTTCGTTGATGTTATTATTGATGAAGCTCATGACCCTTTTGCAGAACTAGATTTTAAAGGAAATATTGATATAACGAAATTACAAAAATTAATTGATGACGTCGGTGCAGATCGTCTTCCTTATGTTTGTTTAGCGGTGACGGTTAATATGGCGGGTGGACAGCCGGTGAGCATGGCTAACATGAGAGAAGTTTATGAACTTTGTCAGCATTACGGTATTTCTGTGATGTATGATGCCACGCGTTGTGTTGAAAATGCTTACTTTATTAAGGAGCGTGAAGATGGTTATCAAGATAAGACTATTAAAGAAATTTTAAAAGAGATGTTCTCTTATTCTGATGGTTGTACAATGAGTGGTAAAAAAGATGCTCTCGTCAATATCGGTGGTTTCTTAGCGATGAATGATGAGGAATTATACATTCGTTCTCGTGAACTCGTTGTGGTGTATGAAGGTATGCCAACTTATGGAGGTATGGCAGGGCGTGACATGGAAGCGATGGCACAAGGGATCTATGAAGCGGCAGATGATCATTTTATCGAACACCGTATTCAACAGGTACGTTATTTGGGTGAACAATTAATTAACGCTGGGGTTCCAGTTGTTCGACCAATTGGTGGTCACGCAATTTACTTAGATGCGAGACAATTTTTACCTCATCTAGAACAAGAACAATTCCCAGCACAATCGCTTGCAGCAGCTCTTTATTTAGACTCTGGTGTCCGAGGAATGGAAAGAGGTATTGTATCAGCTGGACGTAATAAAGAAACGGGTAAACATAATAAGCCGAAGCTAGAGTTAGTTCGCCTAACTATTCCACGTCGAGTGTATACAAATAATCATATGGATGTGGTTGCTGACTCGGTGATTGAGCTATATCAAAAACGTGATCAAATTACGGGCTTACAAATGGATTATGAACCACCAACGTTAAGATTCTTTAATGCACGCTTCTCACCATTAGTCGCGAGTAAAACGTTAATTTAAAGTTAAACGCCTCCCAAACATATTGGGGAGGCGTTTTTTAATGAATGGGACCCAATCATTCGTGTCACACTAAGTTCAAACATAGTAAAGAAGTGGTAAGTTTGGTAAAAAACAGTCATGTATTGTTTAATTGCTCTTTTCTTAACAGTCGGAATTATATTAGTAGATTATGATTATTACAATGGAATTGATCGTTACATACCTGAGTTTTTCTATACCAATGCCGAGCTTGGTAAGGATATCTTAGGGGTGATTGCTGGGGCACTTTTAACGATGACGGCGATTACGTTCTCCACGATCATGATTGTGCTGACGACTTATTCCTCTCAATTCTCACCTCGAACATTGCAAAATTTTTTAACTGACCGAAGAACATTAACGGTGCTTGGGGTATTTATGGGTGGCTTTCTATATTCAATTATTTCCCTTTTATTTCTTCGAGTCGAATTCGAAGATAAACAAATATTAGCAGCAACGTTTTCGGTTATGTTATCCCTTATTTGTCTAGGATTTTTTGCATTTTTCATTCAACACGTCGCCACGTTTATTCAAGTATCAAATCTTATCTCAAGTATTACTGAAGAAGCTAAGCGCAATTTAGAAACGTATCACCAAAAAGTAGAGAAATCCGAGGTAATTAAGGAAAAAGCTAACCCTATTATACCGAGCGAATTTAAAATAGTATCCAAAGTTGTTAGTCCAAGGTATGGATACCTTCAAATTATTGATTACGATCATCTTTTTGAAATAGCTAAAAAGGAAGATTGGATTATTCAATTAAAACAAGAAATTGGGAGTTTTGTTGTTGAATCGACAGTGATTGCAGAAGTTTTTCAGAAGGAAGAAAGTAGAGTTCCAGATGAGTTAATAAATGCGTTTACACTTGGAAGAGAGCGTAATGCGAGTGAAGATGTACAGTATACGATTCAAAAGTTAGAAGAAATTTCGCTTCGTGCGATTTCAAGCGGTATTAATGATCCTCATACTGCGATTGATTGTATTCAACATTTGGGAAAAATTTTATTACTTATCATTAAATATCATAAAGAACATTTGGTGTATGAAGATCATAAGCAGGTTAGGGTGATAACAAAGCAGCGACAGATGAGAGACATTTTATACCAGTCGTTTTATCAAGTCATTGATCATATGGGTAAAGACGTTTCAATCTTATTCGTAATTATGGATACGCTTATTTTAATTGGTGAGGAAAGTGATGAGAGAGTGAGGTTGATTATTCGAGATTTATATGATTATTTAAAATCTCATTTCAAAATGTCAGAACTGAAGGCATTTGATCGTTACTATTTTGAACAGAAGGAACATCGTTTGCTTCAATTATAGACAAAAGTTCTAAATATTCTAAATTGACTGTTTCTCATTTTCATCATTATAATACAAGTATAGTTATGTCAAAGCATATAGGTGATGAGAATGGGAATTGCGATGCAAGATGTCGTTCAGTTAAATATAATGGAAGAAGCAAATGTGATTACAGGTCATAACCATCTTCAGGACACAATGGTAGAGTGGGTATCTGTTATGGAAGTTCCTGTTGAGAACTTTGTACGTAAGCATGAGTTCGTGTTAACGACAGGGATTGGGTGTGCAGATGATCCTGCTCTATTTGAAAAATTTGTTCAAGATGTGATTCATTCGGGAGCTTCTGCTTTAACGATTTCTACAGGGCGTCACATTTTAGATGTGCCCGAGAGAGTTGTAGAATTAGCGGAGGCTTCTAATTTTATTTTAATAGACATCCCTTGGAAGGTTCGGTTTTCAGATGTGATTCAAGAAGTGATTGATGCGATAAATCGTGAGAATGAATGGGAACGTTTGAAAGCGGAAGAACTGCGACAACAGTTAACGGATTGTGTATTAAGTGGAGGTTCTTTAAAGGATATTCTTGCCCTTTTGCATCAAAACATAAAAATACCTGTTGCTATTAGTGACCAGAGGCAAATAGTTCGGGCTAATTATGAGTTTGACACGGAAGTCATTGATGTTTTAAATGGTCATGCGAATGGTGAAATTCAGAAGCTGGATAAACCAGAGGTCCCTTTAGATGAGCACCCTTTGTACCATCACCTTGATCAATATTATGTAAATGATAAAACGTGCTATGAGTTAAGTATTTTTTCGAATGATAAAAAACAAGGTTATTTATTGTTTGAACCAGAGAAGCCAGAGGATTTATCGTGGCTCACGATGAATGCGTTGGAACACGGTTTAACCGCGTGTGCTCTTTACTTTTTAACGGAAAATGCGATCGAGACAACGGAAATTAGACTGAAGGATAATTTTATATTAGATTTGGCAAAAGAAAAGCAAGAGCTAACGACGAAGATTTTATCTAAAGGAGAATTGTTGGGGTATGATTTAGCGAAGTCGTATGCGTGTATCGTAGGTGATTTTCGTACTATCGATTTGGAAGAACATGAAAATGACCGATCGATGCAATCCTCTCTACATAGCTTGAACTACTATGTTCAAAAGGAAATTACACATGCGAGCCAGCAGCTGAATCGTAAGACAATGTCCACGTTTGATGATGGGGAAGTCATCATTTTTATTGAAACCGATGATTTTGCTTATCAAGAGAATGTGAATCATTTTTTGGATATGGTGGAAAGACGGCTGCACGATCAGTTAACGAATTTAGACTTTGCATGGGGAGTAGGATTTCACCGTGGTGATGGAAATGTTTTTTATGAAAGTTATCAGCAAGCCAGAACCGCTTTGGATATTCATACGAGGCAATACGGTTTCGGTGAACGTACATTTTTTGAAGAAACTCGAGTCAATCGTTTGTTACTCATGTTGACGAAGGACAATCAAGTCGTGAATCACGTGCAAGAAATTCTGAAGCCTTTAGTGGAATACGATCAAAAAAGAAAGACTGATTTGATTCAGACCTTCATGACCTATCAGAAATATAAGGGGAATGTGAGTCAAACCGCACGAGCACTGAACTTGCACCGCCAGTCATTACTGTACCGGTTAAGAAATATAGAAAAATTGACTAAGCTGTCGTTGGTGGATGCCGATGATTCTTTTTTGCTGGAGTTTAGCGTTCGGTTGTGGATGTTGAATCAGTTTAAAGATTAGTGAATACACCTATAGAATGATGAGATACACTTATAGAGCTGAAAAATACACCGATAAAAAAAGAAACACACCCATAGAATTGAAAAATACGCTTATAGAAAACGAAAATACCCCTATTGGCTAAGGAAAAACACCTATAGAAGTAAGAAATCCCTCATAGAATGGCAAACATGCCGATAGAAAAAAGAAACATGACCATAGAAATTACAAACATGCCGATAGAATCGAAAAACATGACCATAGAAAACGAATACATGCCGATAGAATCGAAAAACATGACCATAGAATTTCAAAACATGTCGATAGAATCAGAAAACATGACCATAGAATTTCAAAACATGTCGATAGAATCAGAAAACATGTCCATAGAAAACGAATACATGCCGATAAAATCAAAACTTAAGTCCGTCATTTGGCGGGCTTTATTATATTATTCAAAGTGTATAAAACATGAGCAAAAAACTTCATACACTTTGAACATTACATTTATAGCAGGTTCTTCGTACAATATAATTAAGAAAACTAAAAATTCAGTCATTTAACGAAGGGAGGATGTTGGCGTGTTGGATTTTGATATTGTGGAGTATCAGCATCGGTTAGAGAGAACAAAAAAGAGTATGAATGAAAAAGGGATTGAGGTTCTGTTAATTACCGATCCCGCGAACATGAATTATTTATCTGGGTATGATGCTTGGTCGTTTTACGTACACCAAATGTTAATTGTCATCATTGATGAGCCACAGCCAGTTTGGATTGGACGGTATATGGATGCACCTGGGGCTAAGGCTAAAACATGGATGTACGACGAAAACATTATGGCTTATCCAGATTATTATGTTCAATCAGAAGATCACCACCCAATGGAGTTTATCGCAGAGATATTAGAACAAATTGGGCAAGGGAATCGGGTGATTGGAGTCGAGAAAGAACAGTATTACTTCACGGCTAAGGCATATGAGGTGTTAAAAGAAAAACTTCCGAATGCCACTTTTAAAGATGGGTCTTGTCTAGTCAATTGGGTTCGGATTATAAAGTCGCCTCAAGAAATAGATTATATTCGAAAGGCAGCTCAAATTGCTGAACGGGCAATGAATGCTGGTTTAAAAAGTATTCATACAGGTTCGCGTGAATGTGATGCGGCTGCGAGTATCTTTTTTGAACTGATCAGGGGAACAGAAGAGTACGGAGGAGATTATCCATCGATCGTACCAATGCTTCCAACAGGAGAAAACACATCTACGCCTCATTTAACTTGGAGTGATCAGTATTTTAAAGAAGATAATTCCGTCATTATTGAGCTAGCAGGGTGCTTTAAACGTTATCATTGTCCATTAGCACGAACAGCTCATATCGGACAGTCACCTGAAAAATTGGAACGGCTTGCACAAATTGTGGCGGAAGGAATCGAAGACGTCATGTCGATTGTGAAACCGGGAGTCGTATTAGAAGAATTAGAGGAGGCTTGGCGAAAATCAACAAGACGTTACGGAATCGACAAAGAATCTCGATTAGGTTATTCCATGGGGTTAAATTACCCACCTGATTGGGGAGAGCATACAGCCAGTATCCGTAAAGGTGATCAGACAGTTCTAGAACCTAATATGACCTTTCATTTTATACCAGGAATTTGGTTAGATCATTATGGTTTGGAAATGAGTGAATCATTCCGGGTGACTGAGACAGGAGTAGAGATGTTTACGGACTATCCGAGAGAACTACTCATTCAAAGCCCGTTTCAATTACCAGATGGAAGTGATGGAATTATCAGTTAGGGAGGAGATTATATGATGAAAGAAATTAATAAGGGAACTCAAGCACTGTGGGCTGGTGAAAAAGATCAACTCGTCCACGGTGCAACACAAGTACCGGTTGTGCACAGCGTATCGTTTGGTTATGACGATATGGACGAATGGTATGAAGTGGCTGTTGGGAACAAAACGGGTCACATTTACGGCCGGAACACGAATCCAACCGTTCAGGCATTTGAAGATAAGGTCAAAACGTTAGAAGAGGCAGAAGCGGCAACAAGCTTTTCTACCGGAATGGCAGCTATCAGTAACACATTAGGCACATTCTTATTCCCGGGCGATCGCATTGTATCGATTAAAGATACGTACGGTGGTACCAATAAAATTTTTACTGAGTTTTTACCGAAACAACATGTTGATGTGGAGCTTTGTGAAACAGGAAATCATGAAGCGATTGAAGAAGAAGTGGCTAAAGGTTGTAAGGTTCTTTATTTAGAAACACCAACGAATCCTACTGTAAAAATTACAGATATTGAGCGCATGGTTAAGGCAGGGCATGATGTTGGGGCTTTGGTCATTATAGACAACACATTTGCGACTCCGATTAACCAAAATCCAATTGAACTTGGTGTTGATCTAGTGATTCATAGTGCAACAAAATTCCTCGGTGGTCATGCAGATGCCTTAGGCGGTGTTGTCTGTGGACGCGAAGAATTAGTGGAACAAATATATCATTACCGTGAAATTAACGGTGCAACGCTTGATCCAATGGCTGCTTACCTTTTACTACGTGGGATGAAAACGCTTCATTTACGCATTGGACGTCAAAATGAAAACGCGCAAAAAATTGCAGAATACCTTAAAACAGTTGATATGGTGGATGATGTGTTTTATCCAGGACTTGAAGAACATCCAGGACACGACATTGCGAAAAAACAAATGCGAGGATTTGGAGGAATGCTGAGTTTTTCAGTAAAAGGTGGAATTGATACAGTGCGACACCTTCTACCAAAACTTCAATTTGCCAATCGTGCGGCTAACTTAGGAGCTGTTGAGACGATTGTTGGGCCAGCCAGAACCACGAGCCACGTGGAATGTACACCTGAAGAACGTGCGGCTATGGGGATTCCTGAAGGCCTCATCCGTTATTCAGCAGGAATTGAAGACATCGACGATTTAATCGCTGATTTAGAGCAAGCATTCGCATCATTACCAGAAAATATGTTAGCGAAATAAAGGGGGAGTTTGATGAAGGTCGCATTTATCGGATTTGGCGGCGTCGGTCAGGCGCTAGCTGAAATTCTACAAGATAAAAAAGAGTCGCTAAAACTCCAGTATGGTTTAGAACCAACTGTGGTTGCTGTGTCAGATGTGATGAAAGGGTCCGTGTATGACCCAGACGGATTAGACATCTCTACTTTATTAGATGCCGTTAGGGAAAAAGGGCGTGTGGATGCTTACCCCAATGCACAAGAATATGATTGGAATAGCTTAGAGACGATTGAAAAGTCGAACGCAGACATGATCGTAGAAGTCACGTTTACGGATGTTCAAACGGGCCAGCCAGCGATTGATCATTGTGTAGCAGCTTTTAAAAATGGGAAAAGTGTGGTCACTACCAATAAAGGTCCAGTCGCTTTAAAACTAGATGAATTACAAGCGTTGGCGGATGAAAACGAATGTTTCTTTGGATTTGAAGGAACCGTTATGAGTGGGACGCCAGCATTACGTTTACCGAGGACCACCTTAATGGGAAATGACATTTATGAAGTTGTGGGAATTTTAAATGGAACGACCAATTATATTATTACCGAAATGGAGAAAGGGTTATCTTTTGATCAAGCGTTAAAGCAAGCTCAAGAGTTTGGCTATGCTGAAGCGGATCCAACGAGTGATATTGAAGGTTATGATGTGCGATACAAAACGGCTATTTTATCTCATTATGTGATGGGCCAAAAAGTGAGCGCGTTAGATATTCCGTGTCAGGGAATTGCTGATTTAACAGGAGAGATGGTTCAAGAAGCATTAAGCGAGGGTAAACGTTGGAAACTATTGGCGAGAATTAAAAAAACAGAGGAAGGTATTGAAGCGCAAGTAGCACCGGAAAAAATAGACATAACTCACCCTTTAGCAGGTGTTCAAGGGGCTACAAACGCAATCTTATATGAATGTGATTTATCTGGCCCAATCATGTTAACGGGTGCTGGTGCAGGTCTTAAGGAGACGGGTTTTTCATTGTTAATTGATATGATTCACGCTTACCAAGTGAATCCAAAAATACGTGTATAGTGAGGTGATATCAGTGAAACAACTTCAGGTGAAGGCGGAAAAGATGTTGTTAGCTGGGAAGTGGGTAGATGCTGCGCAAACGTTTGGTGTGTATGACCCTCAAGATAATCGTTTAATTGCTCACGTCCCTTTATCAACTAAAGAGGACATGAAAAGAGCGATTGATGAAGCAGAAACAGCATTTCAACGACACAAAGATTGGCCGACACACGAACGTATTAAAGTTCTTAAAGCTACGGTTGAATATATGAACGAGAATAAAGATTTGTATGCTCAGACGATTGCCACTGAAGGTAGTAAGACGATCACAGAAGCTCGCGGTGAAGTTAAAAGGGCGATGCAAACCTTAGAAATTAGCGCTGAAGAAGCTCGGCGATTAAAAGGAGAAACAATTAATTTTGATCAAAATGAAGGAAGTGAAAATCGAGTTGGTTATTATTATCGGTTTCCTGTAGGTGTTGTTGGAGCTATTACTCCATTTAATGATCCATTAAATTTAGTTGCTCATAAGGTAGGTCCTGCAATCGCTTCTGGAAATGCTATTGTTGTGAAGCCAGCATCGGTCACACCTTTAAGTGCATTGTTATTGGCAGACGCTTTTGAAGCTGCAGGTTTACCAAAAGGAATGCTTAGTGTGATTACTGGATCGGGTAGTGAATTAGGAGAGACTCTTGTGCAACATCCAGCGGTTAAAATGGTGTCCTTTACAGGAGGATTAAATGCAGGTGAAAAAGTAGCTGAACAATCAGGAATTAAACATATAGGAATGGAATTAGGTTCAAACTCACCTGCCATTGTTATGAGTGATTGCGACTTAGATGATGCTGTTTCATCTTGTGTCGCAGGTTCGTTTGGAGCAGTCGGTCAAAATTGTATAGGAGTCCAAAGAATTTTTGTAGAAAGAAATGTGTATGATGAATTTGTTAAAAAAATGGTTTTTCAAACGAAAGCTCTAAAAGTCGGCGATAAATTATTACATGACACGGATGTTGGTCCACTGATCACGGAAAAAGAAGCGATGAGAGTCGAAGATTGGGTCAATGATGCTGTGGATCAAGGTGGTCAAATTTTGGCAGGCGGTGTACGGAAAGGAGCCTTTTACTCACCAACTATTTTAGCGGATGTGCCAGAATCGGCAAAAATAGTGAAAGAAGAAATTTTCGGTCCGGTAGTCTCCGTATTTCCAGTTGACTCATTAGAAGAGGCAGTTGAAAAAGCAAACAGTGTTGACTACGGGCTTCAGGCAGGGATTTTTACTAAAAATTTAGATCATGCTTTTTATGCCATTCAACATTTAGAGTGTGGCGGCGTTATGGTTAATGATACGAGTGATTATCGAATTGATGAGATGCCATTTGGTGGCGTGAAAAATTCAGGGTTAGGGCGCGAAGGCATTCGATTTTCGATTGAAACGATGACGGAGCCTAAAGTCGTCGCCATTAAGCTCTAATTGATTAGAGGACTCAATCTTAAAGGTTGAGTCCTTTTTATATATTTTTATCCATTTTTTATGCCATAATAAAAAGAAAATGGGTTAAGGAGAATACGTGATGAATAAAGTATATCAAGTAGGCATTATAGGACTAGGTGTTGTAGGTGAACGTGTATTAAAACAATTTATTGATCATCCACGTTTTAAAGTAACTGATTATTGTGAGCCAAATGAACAGCGTCTTGATCACATTCAAAAGAAATACGGAGAAGTTCAAACGCACGCTTCTCATAGTGATTTATTAAATCAAGATCATATTGATTTAGTTTACTTAGCTGTTCCACCTAAGTTTCATCATGAGATAGCTCTAAATATCATCTCACATAATAAACATATTTTATGTGAAAAGCCTTTAGCCAATAGCACAGATGAGGCAAGAGAAATGTATGAAGCGGCTGAAAACAAAGGTGTCATCAATGCGATGAATTTTCCATTACCATACCATCATGAATTTCTTAAAATGAAAGAGGTCATAGCTCAAGGTCAATTAGGTGAGATTAAGCGTGTTGAATTTCATATGTATTTCCCAGAATGGCCAAGAGCTTGGCAACAAAATAATTGGATTGCAACAAGAGAGCAAGGGGGATTCATAAGAGAAATTGGACCGCATTATTTGCATTTAACAACTCGTCTAATTGGAATACCTTCATGTAGACAATCTTTTGTCGATTTTCCTGCTGATCCTAAAAAATCAGAAGTCGGTTTCATGGCAAGATTAAATATTGAGAACATTCCAGTTTTGTTTAATGGGGTAAGTGAAGTAGGACAAAAAGAATATTTATCTTATAAGATTTATGGTGAACAGGCTGTATTGGAATTAAGAAACTGGCGTGAATTATATATTCGAACAAAAGAAAAAGGAAAAGAAAAAATTAATGTAAATATAAACCAACACGTTTCATTAATGGATGAATTAGCTAATGCTTTAGATGGTAAAGAGGCGCAACTCGTCACTTTTGAAGAAGGTTATCAAGTTCAAAAGGTCTTAGAAGATATCTTAAAAATGAGTTAACTACCAACGCTCCCTATTATTGGGAGCATATTTTTTTACCTCCGATTTAAACTAAACTCGAACATGAAAAAAGGAGGTAAGAAGTTTATGAAATTTCATATAAAGTGGTTCTTCGTCTTCATATTATTTGCAGGTATCTTAACGGGATGTAATACAGAGGATGGAGCAAATGATGCAAACGACGATCTACAAAATATCGGATATGGACCTGGTCAAAATAACCAAGGGGATCAAAATACAAATTTTAATAACCAAGGAAGAGATCGTAATGATTTTCCTTTCTTCGATGGAAACACGGACGATAATTTAGATTTCCCTTATAATACAGATCGAGGGTACAACCACCGAAATAATGAAGTGGAAGAAGATAACCGAGGTCAAACGACTCGTGACCGTCAAGGACAGCAAGGACAACAACAAGAGAATCAACCACAAGCTGAACAAAATGGTGAAGCCGCAGATCAAGCTGATACTGAGCAACCACAAGATGTTAGGCAAATCGTTCAAGAAGTTGTTCGTTTAACAAATGCGGAGCGTGAAAAGGAAGGACTAAATGCATTAGAAATCGACCAAGAACTTAACGAAGCAGCTCAGGCTAAATCAGTGGATATGGCTGACAATGGTTATTTTAGTCACACATCACCGACATACGGATCACCGTTTGAAATGTTAGATCAATTTGGTATTGATTACACAGTTGCAGCTGAAAATATCGCGGCAGGTCAACATACGGCTGAAGAAGTTGTTCAACAGTGGATGAACAGTGAAGGGCACCGTAAAAACATTTTAAATGACTCAGTTACTCATATTGGTATTGGTTATGAACCAAGTGGTAACATGTCACCATATTGGACACAATTATTTATTGCAAAGTAATGAAAAACGGAGAGCGTTTAATGACGATCTCGGTTTTTATTAATTAATCTAAAAACTTATGCTTATATTCTGGTCGTGGCAGCATGCATTCATTGCGCTTTCCGAACCATTTGTATCGATTTTTGGCTATCCAATTATAAATAGGGTCTCTCATAAATTTTGGTACAATAATTAACGCATACAAGAGCTTCCATAACCCACCTAAATCTCTAAATACACGTAATGCAGCTGATGATTTAGTAAATGCTTTGTTTTGATATACATAAACAAATGTTTCTAAGTTATGACTTAAATGATACTGTTTTAGTACATTTTGACTCGTATTGCTTTGTAATGACGAGAATTGAAAATGATCGTGTTGGTCTCGTTTTAAAATAAATTGTACAATTCCGTTACATAAATTACATACACCATCAAATAGAATGATTCCACGTTCTTTTACCACAACGGTTCTTCCTCTTTTGTTAATTTCGTGTATAAAGGCAATGTTAAAGTCAGTATCCCTAAGAACATTAGAATGATGAAGGATACAACTGTCATTGATAAGTTCAATAATTCACGAAAAATAATTATCGTAATGGGTGTGATAATCGTGACTAACGTCAATTTCTTTTTACTACTGGCTGACTCAAAAGATGTTTTTTGACAATTTGAACATTCGACCCCAACCCTACTACTCCAGGAAATACGTAACAATTGTTTATACATAAATGGTTGATGACAGTGAGGACATTTTGGCATAATACCACCCCTATCTAGTTATATGGTATCATACATTTGAGTGAAAATTAGACCTGAATGTTGAAAGAGGTGTTTGGATGTCAGACACAAGTATTTTAGTCATAGAAGATGAAGAAAAAATTGCTCGAGTTTTAGAGCTTGAATTAGGTTATGAAGGGTATACAGTTAGTAAAGCTCACTCAGGGTATGATGCTTTAGAACTGTATCGCTCTCAAACATGGGATTTAATTTTATTAGATATCATGCTTCCGGAAATGAGTGGGATAGAATTATTAAGACGAATTAGAAAAAATGATACTCATACTCCGATTTTATTACTAACTGCAAAAGGATCAACAGAAGATAAAGTAACAGGGTTAGATCTTGGAGCGAATGATTATATAACGAAGCCTTTTGAAATTGAAGAGTTGTTAGCACGTATTCGAGCGGCATTAAGGCAGGTTCAAACAAATCAAGTTGAAGCAGAAGATGAATGGTTAAGCTTTGAGAATTTAAAACTTAATCAAACGACTCGAGAAGTCTATAGAGGAGAGCGTTTTATCGAATTAACACCACGTGAATTTGATCTGTTAGTATACTTTTTGAATCATAAGCGACAAGTTTTAACTCGTGATCAAATTCTAGATCAGGTATGGGGCTTTGATTATGTAGGTGATACGAATGTAGTGGACGTATATGTTCGTTATTTAAGAAAAAAAATTGATGCCGAACAAGACCATGATTTAATTCATACAGTTCGTGGAGTCGGCTATGTTTTGAAGGATGCATATGAAACTAAAAAATAAGATTTTTTTCTACTCAACATTTTTATTTGTCATTTTAGTGATACTGTTGTCTGCCACGATTTATTTTACTTTCATAAATATTACATATGATCGTGAATTAAATCGAGTTGAATCGAATGCACAGAATATCCTTTCAGGGCTAAGAAATGAAACGGATGAATTCTCTGTCATCGATTTGATGAGTTTTTATGTACCGAATGATGGTATGCTAAGGATTGTCAATCAAGATGGGCAGTTAATGTCACCTGCTGTGTTATCAGGAGAAGTCCCTAATACCTTAAAGGATTATCAAATAAGTTTTGAACGCGGAAGACAATCAGGGGTTATTACCCATTCAGATGTCTCGTATGGTTTTGTCCAACTTCCTACGATATGGCGAGACGGTCAAGTTGTTTATATGCAAGTGTTTGAAAGCTTAGAAACAGTAGATAATAATTTAGATATTTTAAAACTGGTGTTATTCCTAGTAACGATCATTGCATTAATACCAGTATTTGTTTCAGGTAAGTTATTGTCGGATCTAATTATTCGTCCGATTCAATCACTCATTCAAACCATGAATGAGATTAAAAGTAGTCAAACGTTTAAACACATTCCATTAAATAAACAATCTAATGATGAATTATATACAATGGGGCAAACATTTAATGAGCTGATGGATTTACTTAAGGAAAATTACGAGAAACAAGAAGCGTTCGTTTCAAATGCATCACATGAGTTGAGAACGCCATTAACAGTGATTGAAAGTTACGCTAGCTTAGTTAAAAGACGTGGGCTTGAGCGGCCTGAGGTGGTCCAAGAATCGATTGACGCGATACATTTAGAGGCAGTACGAATGAAAGATTTAACGGAGCAATTGTTATTACTCGCGAGACGAGATCAAGACTGGAAATTAGATATTACAGAAATTCAGTTGAACCAACTCATAGAAGGTGTTGCGAAAAATATGGAGCGAGTTTATCGACGAAGCATTCACATGGACGCGGAAGAATCAATTATTATTCAATCTGATAAACAGAAGTTGAAACAGCTTATTTATATTTTCATCGATAACGCCTGCAAATATAGTGATGAACCAGTTCGTATTGAATTAAGTCATGGTTCAAAACCTATAATCAAGATAGAAGATCAAGGAATCGGAATTCCCGAAGATTCACTAGAAAAGGTATTCGATCGTTTTTATCGAGTCGATGAAGCGCGTAATCGAGACCATGGTGGAACTGGATTAGGTTTAGCCTTAGCTAAAGAGTTGGCTGATTCCTTAAATATTGATATTGAGCTCGATAGTCGTGTCGGTGAAGGTACAACGGTCATTCTAAGTTTAAATTCATTGAGTTCTCATTAAATTTTAATGTCAGATGTGTATGATATATTAATAAAATGATCATTTAAGGATGGATATAGATGAAAGAACGAATCATCTGGATGTTGGGAGGAGCGATTATTACCGTTGTGGTATTTGTGTTGGCACAACAGTTCTTATTCGGAACAACGTCCGCTGAACAAATATCACAAGAAGAAGCCGAACAAATTGTGTTAGATACCTATTCAGGTGATATAGAAGAAGTGATAGAAGACGTTAAACATTATTCAATTAAGGTCAAACTGCCTTCAGGTTCTTATATTGTCATCGTCAATAAACAAAGTGGTGAATTAGAGGAGATAAGATCTCACCAAACCGCTCAATCAGATGAGAAAGAACAAGATTCCGTTGGTGAAGAAGAAAAAACGGAAGAAGATGTGGAAGAACCAAGCAATGAAGATGAACAAGAAGAATCCAATAGTGTCCCCGATAAAGAAAATAATGGGGATCATGAAATCGTAAAGGAACCTGAACAAGAATTTTTAACCAAAGATGAAATATTAAAAGAACTTCAAGATGAATACGAAGGTGAATTTCAATCGATTGAATTTATGGATGAAGAACGACCTTACTATGGTGTAGAAATTGAGGATAAAAATGAGTTTATCCATTTAATGATTGATGCACAGACGGGAGAAGTAACTGACGAACAGATTGAGTTAAAAACTCAGACCCCAATATCACAAGAAGAGGCAATTGACATTGCATTAGATAAACAAAGCGGTGAAATTGAAGATTTTGAATACAAGGAAATTAACGGCACCTTATATTACATCATTGAAATTGAAACAGAAAATGATCAAGACGTTACCATGAGAATTAATGCATTAAATGGAGAAGTAACTGTAATTTGGGATGACAAAGATGATGACGATGATGATCAAGATCAAGAAGAAGATTAAGGGACAGAGCGATATGCTCTGTTCTTTTTTTAGCATCATTTCATGTTTGGTAGGACAAACATTGGAAAAAAGCTATTTTTTTAGGTCATAAATGCCTTTTTTGAAAGGTTAATTAATTTTTATGAAATTCTAATCGTTTTCTAATATTCTGTTCTAAGTTTTCTCAGATTGAAAAGATATATTAAGACTAGAAACATATTAGGAGGTATTTATATATGAGAAGAAAAATAATTGTTGGTGCTTTAGCTAGCTCAATAGCTGTTGGTGGTACTGTTGGGGCAGTATCATACAGTGATTCATTGTCATCCAAAACCTCTGATAAAGAAATGGATGTGAAAGGCGATATGGAATCCCAAGTAGCAGTAAATACAAATAAATTAATTGGTGTAGAAGAATTAGAGGACATTGTACTTAGTAAAGTTAATGGAACAATCGAAGAGGTTGAATTAGAAACAAAAGGTGAAGGTAAGGCATTTTTTGAAGTGGAAGTCATTAAAGATAAAAAAGAATATGAACTAATAATCGATGCCTACACCGGGAAAATTGTAAATGTTGAAGAAAAATTTGACGATGATCAAACCGAAAAAGATAGTGACCGAGATGAAGATGACCAAGACGATGATCATAGAGTTGATGTGGACCTTCAAGCAGAATCACAAACAGAAACAAGCTCTAAAGATGTCATTGGGAAAGAAAAAGCTATCAAACTAGCATTAGAAGTTGCTCAAGGTAAAATTTCTGAAATTGATTTAGATGAAGATGATGGTCATTATGTATACGAAATCGAAGTGATTGGGGAACAAGAAACGGAAATCACGATTGATGCCTATACTGGTAAAATATTAGAAGTAGAAATGGACTAAATACAATAA
Organism: Piscibacillus halophilus; assembly: GCF_900110685.1. Lineage (GTDB taxonomy): Bacteria > Bacillota > Bacilli > Bacillales > Alkalibacillaceae > Piscibacillus > Piscibacillus halophilus. The sequence continues at coordinate 21,087 of NZ_FOES01000017.1, read as the reverse complement.
CACGCGAAAAGCGTGATGAAATAAAAGAGGAGTGGCGAATAGTGCCACTCCTCAATTTATTTAAATAACTTTCTTAATGCTTTACCTGTTGTTTTTCCTGCGACACGTCGACCAACTCGCTTTCCAACGCGCCCTTTTTTAACGGCGTCGACGTCATTCCAAATTCTTAAAATCTTATAAATATTGGACTTTAATCCCAACGATTTCCGCCTCCCTTTGTAAAGAGGATTTACTTTAATTATATCATGCCGAGCGTTTAAATATAAAGAAGGCCTAGATTTTTGCTACAATATAATAAAGAGTTTAAAAGGCGGGATGGTATGGAGGAACTGGTTGGTTATTGTCACAGCTGTCATAAACCCGTGTATTGTGAAAATGGTTTCTTAAATGGGGTACATCATCATGGTCAGCTTTATTGTGATCATTGTTATCAAAATAAGGAAAAGAAGGTGTTTGAATGAGTGTATATGATTTACAAGTTGAAAAAAGTAATGGTGAAATGGAATCGTTAAGCGAACATAAAGGACAGATATTACTCATAGTGAATACAGCTAGTAAATGTGGTTTTACACCACAGTTTGAAGGTTTGCAGAAATTGTACGAGACGTATAAAGACGAAGGGTTTAAGGTGTTAGGGTTTCCATCAGACCAATTTATGAATCAAGAGTTTGAACAACAAGAAGAAATATTAGAGTTTTGTCAAACCAATTACGGTGTCACGTTCCCGGTTTATAAAAAAATCGATGTGAAGGGTGACCATAAAGCACCGCTATTTAAATACTTAACAGAAGAAAAGAAAGGGTTATTAGGTGGGGAGATAAAATGGAATTTCACTAAATTCCTAGTGGACCGAAATGGTAATGTAGTCGAACGTTATTCACCCCAAACAAAACCGGAAAAAATAGAAGAAGATATTAAAGCATTAATAAAAGGAAGCTAAAATGCTTCCTTTTTTCATGGTTTAAAATTCTTTTTTAATATCTTTATCTTTAAACATAATCGCGGAATCGTTAAAGCTTAATGTTACATGTCCACCGCTAATATTTAATTCGTCTTGAATCTCACTTATAATTTGATCGAGTTTTTCCTCATCATCATCTTCCTGTCCGCGGTCCAATGTAATGCGGATGACTGGCTTTAAATCGTGTTCGGTAACTGATGTAACATTTGTATGATCTAAGTTAAGCTGCTGACCGGCATCTTTTGGATAGGTTAGCCATAATTCTTGAACATTGTCTTCACCATAAGCTTCATTTAAAAGTGGCTGTAAAACAGATTCTAACTCATATTCAAAATGCTCAGCTACATAACTATCGGTCAATTCATTTGTTTCATTATGTTCAAAAACTAAAAACTTAAAACGATCGTCATTTTCTAATTCAACAATAGCAGCATAACTAAACGTATCGTATACATCTACATTATCGTATAACGTATCGATGATTTCATAATCTTGTTGAAAATGTTCTTCCATATATTGATTGGCTTGTTTTTCAACCTCATCTACACGATCAGAGTCTGGTGATAAACCTAAATAGCTTAAATATAAAATGATTGCTCCTAGTAATACGGCCCCGATAATCCCTGCGATTAAAGCCTTCTTTTTATTAGTCAAAATAGTTCACCTCAACGATAAAAGTAAATGTGGTCATTCCAATAATCGTCCCAGTTGATAGACTTATAATTAATAAGTTCACATACGTCTCCTAGAAAAATAAGAACAGACGAACGTTAATAACAATGTAATCGGAACTAATATCTAACCACAGTGGATTTATAAAGAATAACATTAATAATGCTAATGTAAATATGATGATTAAAGCTTTATATGTATCACCCTTAACCATTTTAAACGAGATTAAGAGTTTAAGGAAATAAAAAGGGTAATCGTTCATAAATTGTTAAAATGTCAAAATTTTTGTAATATAATAAAATAGATAAAAACATAATATCGGGGGAGAAGGTATGGAAACAGTACGAGAAGAACATATTGAGAAAAGTGTACATAAGAAAAAGATGAAACCATGGATTAAGTGGACTTTAATTTCATTAAGTGCGTTATTCATTATCGCCATTTCTTTATTCATTTATGTAAACGCTTACGTTAATCGGTCGCTTCCTCAAATAGAAGGGGAACAAATACTAGGTGGACTAAATGAAGATGTGACAGTATTGAGAGATGAAGATGGTGTTGCGCATATCTCAGCTCAATCGAATGAGGATTTATTTTATGCACAAGGTTATATAACGGCACAGGATCGTCTATTTCAAATGGAAATGTCGAGAAGGCAAGCTTCAGGAAGGTTGAGTGAAGTTGCTGGTGAGGCGGCATTGACTCAAGATAAGTATTTTAGAACGTTAGGGTTAAGACGTGCAGCGGAAGCCTCTTTAGAGTTATATGACGATGAAGCACAACAGGCTTTAGAAGCTTACGCGAATGGTGTAAATGAATATATTCGCGAGGTTGAAAAAGAGAATAAATGGCCGGTTGAATTTAAATTAATGGGAATGGATTCCATGGAAGAGTGGACGATTATTGATTCTTTAACAATTGGTAAATATATGGCTTACGATTTAGGAGGGCATTGGGAACGTCAAGCTTTTAACTATTATTTAATTCATCATTTTAGTGAGGAAGAAGCTTATGAATTATTTCCAACTTACCCCCAAAATGCTTTAACGAATATTTCAGATGAGGAATATGTGGACCTGTCTAAAAGCATGGCGCAAGCTCCTAAGACACATGAATTTAATGGGAGTAATAACTGGGTGGTAAGTGGAGACAAGACGGAAAGTGGAATGCCAATATTGGCTAATGATCCGCACTTAGGTCTGCAAACACCATCTATTTGGTATCAAGTTCACTTAAAATCCGGTGAGTACGATGTATCAGGTGTTATTTTTGCTGGAGTTCCTGGTGTCATTCTCGGACATAATCAAGATATCGCTTGGGGTGTCACCAATGTTGGCCCTGATGTTCAACAATTATATTTAGAAAAACGTCATGATGAAAACCCGCATCAGTTTTTATATGATGAGGAGTGGGTCGAAGCTGATGTGATTAATGAAGTAATACACGTCAAAGATGGTGAATCTGTTGATTTAGAAGTAGTGGAAACGGTCCATGGTCCAATTATTTCAGAATTTACGAATGGAATAGATCCAGAGGAAACTTCGACTGCTTTTTCAGTTGATTGGACGGCGTTAGATCCCACTCCCGAACTTTCGGCAATTTTAAGCATTAATAGAGCTTCTAACTGGGATGAATTCGAGCAAGCATTAGAAGATTTTCACGCTCCTGCACAAAACTTTGTGTTTGCATCTAAAGACGGAACGATTGCTTATAAAGCGAATGGTAAAATTCCGAAATATCAAGACCCAGATCACGCTTTATTACCTTTGCCAGGATGGGAATCGGAATATGATTTAAATGAGCATGTCCCGTTTAACGAATTACCGACTTTAATTAACCCAGAAAAAGGCTTTATCGCAACGGCCAATAATAAAGTTATATCAGATCAATACCCATATCATATTAGTCATATGTGGGCGCAACCTTACCGTTACACTCGAATCTATCAAGTATTAGAAAAACAGGATCAATTAACAGTTGAAGATATGATGAAACTTCAAATGGACCAAATGAACTTACAGGCAGAATGGTTAGTACCGATTATGGTTGATATTCTAGAAAATCAAGATTTATCAGAAGACGAGAAATCCGCGTTATCTTTATTAAAAGATTGGGATTATAATGACGATAAAAATGATCCACAACCCTTAATCTTCCATCAATTCTTTGATGAGGTAGAAGAGCAATTATTCTCTGAACATATCCCGGAAGATATTTATTCAATGTTTAGTGGAAAAGGGCAAAATGTCGATCAACTCATTGCTAATGTTTTGAGTGGCGAGACGTCCCTTTGGTTTGATAAAAACGGAGGATTAGAGAAAGTGTTTAAAGATTCGTTTACCATTACCGTTCAAAACTTAAAGGATGAATATGGTACTGATATGAACAATTGGGCGTGGGGGGATTACCACCAAGTATATTTTGCGCATCCTTTATCCAACATTTCATTTTTAGATCGTTTCTTTAATAAAATGGATCCTGTTCAAGTTGGAGGAAGCCATGTAACCGTTATGGCTACTTCATTCAGAGATGATGGCACGGTTGATCATGGTGCTTCATGGAGGTTCGTTATAGACATGGATCGTATTGATCAATCCTATCATATTGTGGGACCCGGTCAGGCAGGACATTATCGTAGTAAGTGGTATGATGATCAAATAATCGATTGGGTGGAAGGAAATTATCATTTAACCGATACAAAAGCTGATTCAGGCAGTACATTACATTTAATAGCCGATTAATATAAAAAGCTTTGGGGTAAATAAACATTGTCCCAAAGCTTTTTTATTTTACGACTAATAAAATTCGAGGTGTTGCTACAAAGTATAGTTATAGGTATTTAAAGGAGAGTATGCGATGAACCGAAAATTAATCGATTGGCCAACGTTTATAGCATCATTTGTTTTACTGCTTGCGGTTGTCATTCCGTTAGTTATATATCCTGAAGCTGGTGAAGCATTCGTTAACCGATTAAATGATTTTGTTGCTGGTAACTTTGGTTTCCTATATTTAATAATGGGATTAGGAATCTTCTTTTTCTTAATATTTGTAGCCTTTAGCCAAAATGGACATGTCAAACTAGGTGAAAAGGATGAAAAGCCTGAGTTTGGAACTGCATCTTGGGCTGGTATGTTGTTCAGTGCAGGGATTGGTTCAAGTATTTTATATTGGGCAACGATTGAATGGGCCTATTATTATCAAGGACCCCCATTTGGAATTGACCCATCTGAAGCACAAATCGAAACTATTCAGTGGGCATCAACGTACGGTATTTTTCACTGGGGACCTATTGCTTGGGCAATTTATACCTTACCTGCCATCCCGATGGCTTATTTCTTTTATGTGAGAAAAACACCCGTTATAAAAATAAGTGAAACTCTTAGGCCCATACTTGGGAATACATCAGATTCAATTATTGGTAAAGTGATCGATGTTTTATTCATATTTGGTTTACTCGGTGGTGCTGGTACAACGCTAGCTCTTGGTACACCTTTAATAACAGCTGGTGTATCTGATATTACTGGTCTAGAAGATACCATGTTGTTAAGAACAATCATCTTATTGGGTGTAACCGTCATATTCGGTATTAGTTCATATTTAGGATTAAAAGAAGGTATTAAACGATTAAGTGATTTCAACTTAGCATTGGCTGTATTTTTATTGGTTTTCGTCTTCATTACAGGTCCAACGTTATTTATCTCAGAAGCGACTACTAATAGTATTGGGTTAATATTAGATAATTTCTTTCACATGAGTACCTGGACGGAGCCGTTAGCCAATATATCTAACTTTGAAGAAACAGGCTTTCCAGAGGCATGGACCGTGTTCTATTGGGCATGGTGGTTAGTTTATGCACCCTTTGTTGGTCTGTTTATTGCTAGGATTTCTAGAGGACGTACAATTAGGCAAGTTATTGTCGGAACAATTGTCTACGGATCATTAGGGTGTTTATTATTCTTTGGAATCATGGGTAACTTTGGTTTGTACCTTCAATTAACGGGTGCTTATGATGTTGTCTCGGTATTAAATGATCAAGGGGCACCTATTGCGATTATATCGATTATTAACCAGTTACCATTAGCTAAACTCATGGTTATAATATTTGTTATTTTATCCATCGTCTTCTTAGCTACAACGTTTGACTCAAGTTCGTATATTCTTGCTTCCGTTACACAAAAAGAAGTTGATGATGGAGAGCCTGAACGTTGGAACCGTCTATTTTGGGCATTCACACTCTGTATTTTACCTTTAACGTTAATGTTCTTAGGTGGGTTAAGTACGTTACAGACCGCGAGTATCGTCGGTGGTTTTCCGTTAATATTTATCATGTTTATGTTAGCCATATCGTTCATGAAAGCTTCGACTGGTGACCTTAAAGCAGAAGATAAATTTAGACCGAAAACTGTTGTATTGGATTATAGACGAATTAGGGAACGACTGCGCAGAAGAAGGTTAAAGTTAAAAGAACGAGATGAAGAGAAAAATCAAAGAGATGAATAAAAAGAGGGCAAAGTCGCAGACATTCGGCTTTGCCCTCTTTTTATTCAGAACGCGTTAATTTTCGAAGAGCGTCGTTCGATTTTTCAATTTCTGTATGCAGTAAACGGTTGTGTTCAACTTGCTCTTGGACAGAGGCACTGATTTCTTCGATGGACGCAGATGATTGCTCAATTGTGTAAGTAAACTGGTCAATTGTTTCTTCTATAGCTTGAGTGTTTTCATCAGCGACTTGAGCTTTTTTTACAAATTGACTCAATTGATCTAGAAGTTGCTTAGATTGGTTTTCAAACTGTTGAAAAATGGAATGGTTCTGATTCACAGTTTCAATGTTTTCTTCTAATTTCTGGGTCATCGTCTTAATTTTATGTTCCGTTTTCTGATTTGTATCTTTTATACTAATTAAGTTACCTGAGATTGTTTTAGCAGTCTTGTCAGTGTGTCCTGAGAGTTTTCTGATTTCATCTGCAACCACTGCAAATCCTTTGCCGTGTTCACCCGCTCTAGCAGCTTCAATAGACGCGTTTAACGCAAGTAAGCTGGTCTGATCAGTAATATCTTGAATATCCTTTAATGAGTTAACCGAAGAGTCAACTTTATCACTTAGTTCACTAAATGTCATATTCACCGAGTTCAAACTACCTTTTAAATCTTCAATTTGAGTGATCAGTTTATTAGAACTTTGTAAGCCATGATTAGCATGATGTTCATTATCAATGGTTGATTGATGCAACGCTTTTAGCTCATCTGTCATTTCATTCACAATGGAGTATGTATCTTTTACCAATTGATGAATAGTGCCGATTGAATTAGAATGATGTTCCGTGCCGCTGGCGATTTCTTGAATGGCATGGTTCATTTCATCTAATGATTGGCGATGGTCATTCGATTGTTTAGAGATTTCTGACATGCTTCGTTGAATACGGTTTGCTTGATTTTCTATTTGTTCTTTTTGTTTTGCTTCTTGTAAGTAACTTTGCTTATTTAGTTCTTGGAGTTCTTCTAACTTCTCGTTCATTTGTTGTGCAACAATCTGTTGGCAGTACAAGACGATGCCAGCTAATACTAAAACCAAAACTGAGATTCCATAATCAAAATTAAATTCTTGTCCATATTTCATAATAAAAGAGATTAGTAAAATTGTACTGATACTAAATCCATAAATGAGAGTGCTCTTCGTTAAGTATAGGGCACTACTAATAAGTAAGAAATAAATAAGTGCGACATTTTGCCCTGAAGTGGATACTGATAAGATAATGGCTCCTATAATTGAACCTAAGCCTAATATGCTTATGTAAGGATAAATCTTCATAGCTTTATTAAGCTTTAATAAAATCCCTAGTATACAAATTAAAGTCAGTGATCCAATTCCAATAATAGAAATCACAATCAACCTTTGTCCAATAGCGATATTCACCACTAGACTTAGAGCGGTTACGATGGTGAGAAAAGCAAGCATAATCTTATTCTTTTTAATAAGAGATTCCAATGCTAAATCTGACTGCTGCATGAACGACCCTCCTGAAAATTCAAAAAATTTAATAATATTATTTTATCACATATTTTGTAAAATTGAGTACTTCTGATCATTCGATGTTTTTAAAAGCTATTTTATTGCGAGAAAATTTTAGAGAGGGTATGCTTATGAAAGTGAAAGGCGAGGGGAAAACATGAGTGATCAAAAAGTAGAAATACGTAATCCTAAAGCATTATTATTTTCGTTATGTTTTGTTTTAATGTTTTCAGTGATGAATGGGACGATGTTTAATATTGCGATTCCAGATATCGCAGAAGCGTTTGACTTAATGCCGTCAGAAGTCAGTTGGGTTATGACGGGGTATATTATGGTTTATGCTGTAGGGGCATTAGTATATGGGAAATTAACGGATTCCATTTCTTTAAAAACACTGATTACCTTTGGATTATTAGTATTTTCAGTCGGCTCACTATTAGGATTTGTGGCTCCTAATTATGCGGTGGTCTTAATAGCTAGAATGATTCAAGCCATTGGCGGTTCCATGATTCCGGCGATTGCATTTATTGCACCGATACGATATTACCCTAATGAAAGAGGAAAAGTATTAGGAATAATTGCATCTGTTATGGCATTTGCATCTGGTATCGGACCTATATTAGGTGGGATGATCGCTGGTTTTTTAAGTTGGCAATTTTTATTTTTAACATCAGCGCTCATTGTGGTGACATTACCGTTTTTAAGAGCGAATTTACCAGATGAGAAGACTGAATGGGTTAAAATTGATTATCTTGGAGGCGGATTGGTCGCAGGATTCATTGTGTCGTCATTAATGGGAATTACTTTAGAGCAGGTATGGAGTTTTGGAGTAGCCATCGTCTTGCTTGTATTAGTAATCTTAAGAATGAAATGGGCACGTCATCCCTTTATTCCGCCACATTTATTTAAAAATAGTCGTTATGGCGTCACGTTAATGGTTAGCTTTATTGCTGTTGCTTGTCTTTTTGGATTAATGTTTTCAGTTCCGATCATGTTGAGGGATGTCTATAGTTTAACAACACTACAAATTGGTATAGCAATGTTTCCGGGTGCAATGAGTGCAGCATTGATCGGTCGAAAAGGTGGTAAGTTAGTTGACCAAAAAGGGTCTAGAACGATATTTTTAGTTAGTTTATTATTACTATTAGCTGGATTCCTTATAGTTTCTACAACTGTGGGAACTCATCCGGTTATTTTAAGTGTAAGTCTTATTTTCCCAATGCTTTGTTTCCCGCTTGTTCAAGCTTCAGGTGCTGATATATTAGCAAATATTTTAAGCAAAAGTGAAACAGGAGTTGGAATGGGAGTCTTTAATTTATTAAACTTTGTTTCGGGTGCACTAAGTGGAGCCCTAGTTGGAAAAGCATTAGATCTATATCGACCGGAACACCCCATTAACCCACTAGGTATTTCTGGTTCAGGATCAGTCTATAGTAACGTGTTTATCATATTTATGACTTTAATTTTAATCGGGTTTGTATTGTTTAAAACATTACACAAAGAGAATTCAATCCAAGAAGCTGAATCGTCATAATTGACGATTCAGTTTTTTATTTAATAAAACAAATAATTAAACGTAAATTTTTTGTAAGAATTATTGCTTGTTTGTTTAATACCACTTACAATGTTTTTAAAATTATGGTTAGTGTTTCCTTAAATAGTATTGATTTTTACTTAATTAATAATAATATTATAGACAGTACTAATCTTTTAACTTCCTATTTTTCCTATAATGATGCAGAGTTTTAGAAAGGAAGGTTTTAAATGAAAACTTTTAAATTGATATCTATTGAAGTATTAGAAAAATCCGGAGATGAATTACATAACAAAGAAATAGACATCATAGACGGTTTAATTATTGATCGTGAAGTTAGTGAAGATCGTTGGTTAATTGAATGCTTAGTACCACGTTCTTATCTAGATTATTTTAAAGATAAACAGGAACAAAATCGTGAACTAGTGGTTCAAGTGAGAATTACGAAAGCCGCAAATCCCAAAGCGACTATTGTAGCTAAGATTAACTCTATAAATGATATAGAAGATGATATAAACCTTATTTTAAGAGGTAATTTAGTTAATCGTGAGCGTGAACAAGTCGAACAAATGCTGCAGGAATTAATAGAGGCAGGTTATCAAGGTGCCTCTTTATTAAAAAAGTTTAAAGAGAAAAACCAAGAAAGCTTCTTCTAAAACGACAATATTAAACAAATTTCTACTAAAATCGATCGATTTTACCATGTATATTGAACTATTAGGCAGGAATTGTAGCTTACAAAGGAGAAACAACTATGTATGGAGAGAAAAAAGAGATAAGGGTAAAAAGATTATTTGACAGACTTTCTGTCGTACAGCTAATTTCTTTGTATTACTTAGCCGCTGTAACACTTTTTACCATTTTACTGTCCTTGCCAATCGCACATAAAGACGGTGTTGACCTTACATTTATGGATGTACTATTCACTTCGGTAAGTGCAGTAAGCGTCACAGGACTCACCGTGGTGTCGACTGCAGACTCATTTAGCATTTTTGGAGTGTTTGTCATTGCACTAGCTCTTCAAATTGGTGGACTTGGAGTCATGGCACTTGGTACGATGATTTGGCTAATATTAGGAAGGAAAATTGGGTTCCGTGAACGACGATTAATTATGACGGACCAAAATCAACAATCTATTTCAGGCATCGTTCGATTAGTAAAAAATATGCTGTTTTTAATCTTAACAATCGAGTTTATTGGTTTCATCATATTAGGTACTTATTATTTAAATTATTACGATTCCATCCTTGAGGCCTATTATCAAGGGTTCTTTTCGGCGATAAGTGCGACTACTAACGGTGGTTTTGATATAACAGGAACATCATTGCATATGTTCCAACATGATTATTTCGTTCAGTTTGTACATATTTTATTAATCATAGCTGGAGCAATTGGATTTCCTGTCTTAATTGAAGTGAAGGAATATTTAAAAATAAATCCAGAAGAACGTAATTTGAAGCGTTTTTCCCTATTTACAAAACTGACAACCTTTACTTACTTTGTTTTATTAGCTTTTTCATTTGTCGTCATTATAATTTTAGAATTTAATCATTATTTCTCGGATAAAAGTTGGCACGAAATTCTATTTACAAGTTTATTTCAATCTACTACAGCTCGAAGTGCGGGATTATCCACCATGGATGTGAATGACTTTACTGAGCAAACTCAAATTTTCTTATCCAGTATGATGTTCATTGGAGCGTCTCCAAGTAGTGTAGGTGGAGGGATTCGAACCACTACCTTCGCATTGGTTATTATCTTTATTTTGACATTTGCGAGGGGACAAACCCACATTAAGCTTTTTGGCCGTCAAGTAGAAAATGAAGATTTATTTAAAGCTGTTGTTGTCACATTATTGGCCATTGTTATGTTTTTGGTTTCATTAATTATTGTGACAGCTGTTGAACCGTTCTCATTAACCAGTATTATTTTTGAAGTTAATTCTGCATTTGGAACAACCGGTTTATCCATGGGAATAACATCTGATCTTTCTAACTTTAGTAAAACGCTTTTAATGGCTTTGATGTTTATTGGAAGGATTGGTTTGTTAACGTTCCTATTCACTTTTAATAAACAAAAACGTAAAAGTAACTATCGCTATCCTAAAGAAAGAATTAATATTGGGTAGATATGAGGGGGCATATTTTTGGGAAAAAGGAGTCGAGGTAACTTAGATCAACCAATTCATCATTGGATTTTTGAACATATATCTGATGCTGTGTTGTTTATAAATAAGGATGGAAAAATAGAAGCGTCTAACCAACCAACCCATTCGCTACTTAAAATGACAACTGACAAGATCTTCATCACAGATTATCTGAAACTAAATACTTTAACACCAACAGATGGTAAAGAATTAATGGTTAGAACTAAGACTAAACCAGAACGACTTATATTATTTAGAAGCATGCAAATTGGTGAGTACGTTTGTATGATTTTGAGAGAAGGCGGAATACAAGCCAATAAGGAAGCAATCTATTACTCGTTAAATAATATGTTAAACGGTCCATATGAAGGGGTCGTCATGCACGATCGTGATCAAATTATCGATTGTGACCAAGCATTCGCCAGTCTTTCAGGGTATGAAAGAGAAGAGTTGTTGGGTATGAGTATTTTAGATTTAATTCATCCTAAAGACCACGGTAAGATGATCAAAAGTATGCAGTCGATTAAACATGCCCCTTACACGGTAAAAGGGATTAAAAAAGACGGTAGTATCATTTATGCAGAAATTGTACCAGAAACATTAGATGTTAATGATGGTGAATTGAGCATTGCGATGATCCGGAATATTACTGAACGTATTGAAAATGAAAAACAAATTGAATTTATGGCTTATTATGATGAGTTGACGGATTTACCAAACCGAAACTATTTTCAGAAAGTCCTCAATGATGAAATTAATATATCGAAGTTAAAAGAAAGAAATTTAGCGGTTCATTTTATTGATTTAGATTATTTTAAACATATTAATGATACGCTCGGCTATCATTTTGGGGATCAATTATTAAAAGCTTTTGCTAAACGACTTAAGAAGTTAATTTATGAAGATATTTTTGTTGCTAGAATGACTGGAGATGAATTTTTAATTCTTCAACGAAATATTGAGGAAAAAGAGGAAGCAACGAACTTTGCTGAAGAAATAATCAATAGTTTAAAACAGCCGTTAAATGTAAATGGATATGAAATTTATACATCAGTTAGCGTGGGAATTAGTATTTACCCAGAATTAGGTCAATCCGGTTCTCAGTTAATTAAACAAGCTGATACGGCTATGAAATTCATAAAGGAAGAAAATAAGAACGATTATGTTGTTTTTCAACATTCATTTACTGAAGGATTTAAAGAAAGATTAACGTTGGAAACAGAGTTACATAAAGCCATTAAAAATAAAGATTTTGTATTATATTTTCAACCTCAAATTGATATCAAAAATAATCAAATCATTGGTTTCGAAGCCCTTTGTCGTTGGGAACACTCTGAACGGGGATTAGTTGCTCCTAGTGAATTTATTCCGCTAGCAGAAGAAACGGGTTTAATTGTCGAATTAGGTGAGTGGGTGATTCGTGAGGCTTGTCAACAAAATAAAAAGTGGCAAGAATTAGGGTTACCAAAAGTGAAAGTAAGTGTTAACTTATCGGCGAAACAATTTTTACAACGAGATCTAGTACATAAAATTGCTCAGATACTAGAGGAGACAGGATTAGAGCCACAGTATTTTGAAATTGAAATCACTGAAAGTATGGCTATGAGTAATGAGAAATATATCATAGAAACGTTAAATGGTTTTCAAAATCTTGGTGTAAATGTTGCTTTAGATGATTTTGGAACGGGATATTCGTCACTAAAATATTTAAGTCAATTTCCATTAAGTAAATTAAAAATAGATCGATTGTTTATTCAAAATAAAACAGAACAAAATAAAGCGATTGTGAAAACCATTATACACTTATCACATTCATTAAACTTAAAAGTGATTGCAGAAGGGGTTGAAAATGAGGAGGAGCTTCATTTTCTCAATAGTGAAGATTGTGATGAGGTCCAAGGACACTATTTCAGTAAGCCTGTTCCAAACCAAGAAGTTTTAGCTCTCTTTAAGAAAAAAATATCAAAATAATGTTAAAAGGCTGCCTAAGGTAAATTATTTAGAGGCAGCCTTTTATTATGAATCATTTTTAGATTAGCAGTAAAAAGCAGCACCAACGATGATGAGTAGGATGAACAATACAACAATTAACGCAAAGTTGTTGCGACCATGACCACAGTGTCCAACATTACCAACATTTCCGACATTACCAACATTTCCAGCGTTTCCTCCGTACATAAAATCACCTCCATAAGCGCTTTCAAGTTATGTATATGTTAGGGCTTTTATAATTGTAAGGATATTAACCTAATTTCAAAAAGAAAAAGGATGGCATCATGCCACCCTTTAAATTTTATTCGCCTTCAGAATCGTTTTCCTCTTCATTTTTTTCTGCATCTTCTTCATCTTTTTCGATTTTTTGCTCAGTTTTGGATAATAATTCTCTTTCGAGTAATAAAATCTTTAATTGGTCATTTTCATAGCCTACTTCAAATGTTGTTTTATAGTGATGTATTTCTAATGTATCGTCATCCTTGCGTATATGGTGATCAGGAAATACATTAACTTTGACCTGTTCACCCTCAGGTTCGTCTATTTCAAAGTTGTCGTCAGGGAGTTCAATATCGATAGACTTTACGCTTAAATCCCTAAACTCTTGATAACTTCGCTTGATTTGTTCATTACTTCCTAATAAGGAATAGGCAGCAAAGTAATCACGAACATTGAGTGTATCATAATAATACCTGACGATATATTCAGCATCTTCGACTAAAGAATCAGGGTTAACAGATTGATAAGAATTTGGATCAACTTCGAAGCTGAGCTCTTCATCATCTGCCACATCGGACCACATTTGTATTAAGTCATATACTTGAGAAATAGGAATGGTAAAACCAAAATTCCCTTCCTTACTTGCTGCGGCATTAATTCCAATGATTAATCCCGTATCTTTGTGAATAAGTGGACCACCACTGTTACCTTGCGAAATGCTTGCGGATACCTGGTATAAATTCTCGTATTCGGAATTATTAATGGAAAAGTTCCTGTTCTTTGCTGAGATAATACCGTCCGTAAAAGAGCCTTGGAACCCGTGTGGGGAACCAACTGCTATAATTTCATCTCCAATATTAGGTTCAAAATTAGGATCAATCTCCATTGTACCTTGGTTTTTTAATTGTGGAACTCGAATGACTGCAACATCTTTTTTCTCATTTAAATCTATTAAAGCGCCTGGATAGGTGGAAGTACCATCCGATGTCTTAACATAAATATCTGTTGCATTTTTTACCACGTGGGCATTGGTAACAATGTCACCTTTGTCATTAAAAAGGAAGCCAGACCCTTCACTGGTACTGGAAGAATTTACTGCTTCTATATATACAACATTTTTTTCTGCTTCGTGGATAATGGTTTGAAGATCTTTCTTTTCGTGATCTTCTTCATTTTCAACGATTTCAATCATACCATCTTCAGTGGCTAATACGTCATCTTCCCAATAGTTATAATAAAGGAAGATGGCTAAGATACCTAATATTAAAATTGCGACTGAAAGACTGATGGGGAGGACTTTATTTTGTTTTTTTAACATCTGTATCAACTCCTATTGCCCCTCTAGGTACCACTTAATCTGTTCGACCGTAATCTCTACATCTTCTTCTATATCATAATGAGCATATTCAAATTCACCTGTTTCTTCAGGGTAAAGCGTATCTGGATAAAGGAATGTTTCATTCTCTAAGATTTGTTCACCGTCTTCATTATGCAATGTATATTTTACCGATAATGAGTAGATTGGAACTGTAGCAACGCTTTTTAGCTCACCCGAAACAATAATTTGATTGTCATCTTCTTCGTCTCGAGTAACATCAATTGATACCACTTCTACAGCATCATTAGCGTTGTTTTCTTGTTCAATTTCGTATTGATTTAAGGCCTGCTCAATTCGTTTATTTTGCTCTGTTTCAAATGCTACTTGTTGTTTCTCAATTGTAGTCTTTAAGCTTTCCAATTTTTCATTATCAGGTACAAATCTTAGAGCATCTTTAACAATAGCTAAAGCAGAAGAGAAGTGATTTTCATTTAACTCTTCATTTGCATGATTAAATGAATAATTCACAATACGTTCCTTCATTTGTTTTTCTAATTCTTCAGCTTCTTCATTGTCAATCGACTCAATTTGCCAAAGTTGCATTTTTAGTTCATCTATTCCATTATCTTCATCTAATTGACTTCGTACTTGAGCAACTTTTATTTCATTTCTTTTATCTACAATGTTGGTTAATAAATGGTTAACGACTTCACCATTATAGTGATTTAATTGACTCTCAATATCGTTTGTTAGATTCATAGCTTGTTGATAAGATTCAGCATCAACTAATTTGTCAATTTCATTTAGCGACTTTTGTACATTGATGGCCACATCAATAAACTCAAGGCTATTGGAAGCGGCTTTATAATTACTCTTGTAATCTAGTGATTCATTAAATTTATCTTTTGCATTATTGAATTGACCATCTAATGCTAGTTCTACACCTTCTTTATAAGCATCTACAGCTTGATCTTCTTGATATTCTAAGTAAAGGTGCAACGCGATTGATAAAATTAATGTAAAAATTAGAACTGATATTGGAGCGAACCACCATCTATTAAACCCTTCTGGTTCAGATTGTTCTTCGAATCGATCATGGATATCTTCTGGTAATTGTGCACCACATGAGACACAGTAACGTTCATCCTCATGTGCTTTTGCACCACATCTAGGGCAGTAAGACATAGTTATCACCTAATCTATTATTTTATGAATAAGGGCTTCTACATTATTTTACATCAAGTTGTATCATAAAAAAATGAATATATATGATATAATTTATTTGGTAAAATAATAATAACAAACATACTTGAATTAAGAGGAGGATATTGAATATGGCGACAGCAATGGGAATCATCAGTTTAGCATTATTAGCTACATTCATTGGGTATTGTGTGTTTGATAACGTAAAACATTAATCCTTTAAGGCGGCTTTTGCCTATTTCAATTATTTGACGAATGGAAAGTGTGGAATGTTTCAATCATTCCACACTTTTTTTATTTCCTTTCGATTTTAAGAGTGAAAGGAGGTTGAGACTTATGGCAACTGAAATTAAAACCAAATCTCAATTACAATTAGTGTTTGATGCAGGCGTAAGTGAAGATGGAAAAGCGGTGTTAAAGCGTAAGTCTTTTAATCAGATCAATATGAACTCAACACCTGATCAACTGTATGATGTCAGTCATGCTTTAGCATCACTACAGTCACTACCATTATTAAACATTGTTCGTAATGATTCATTTGATGTGAATGAAGTTTAATGAACCAATGATCTTAAAAAGAGGGAGGGAAATTAGATGGCAAAGAGGCTTGAATTAAAATTTAGAAACGAACTAGGAACGATTGCGACCATTTCATTAGATAATCCTGTTGATCCAGCCGACCCTGTAGCGATTAAACAGGCTATGGATACGATTATTGCGAATAACGTCTTTGTATCGAACGGTGGAGCATTAGTTGAGATTGACCGTGCTCAAATTGTTGATCGTACTGTGACAGAAATTCCATTAAGTGAATAATCACATTTTGAAAAAGGCCTTATTCATTAAGGTCTTTTTCTTTATATAAAAAGGGGTGAGATGCGTGGAAGCATGGGTTAATTGGATTCCAGAAGTTGGTTTTCCAATCTTGGTAACGTTTTATTTGTTACACCGAATTGAAAAACGACTTGAGGAATTAAATGATTCCATTCTTCGTTTGCCTGATCATTTAAATTAAATCTGAAAATGAATGGTTAACGAGGCTAGGACAGAAGGTAAATTGATCATTGATTTCGTATAGACATGAGAAGTAGCAGAAGTATCTTAAACTATAAGAAGAAAGAAGCCGAACTTTAGGTATTAAATATAATCTAAAGTTCGACTTCTATTATATGAAAATGATTTGTCTCGACGCTTAATTATCAACGAGTGAGGGATATTTGGTCAAAAGGAAAAATGATAACTTCCGAACGTCCAATTATATCATCTTCATGAATATATCCTAACCCGTTTCGACTATCTTTACTAATGTCTCGATTATCTCCCATTACAAAATAATGATGTTCGGGAACTTCTATTGGCCTAAAATCTGAAGTGGCCTCTTGTTGTTCAGGGGGAAGAAAATCCTGTTCGACTTCTTCACCGTTTATATATAACACACCGTTTTGAACTTCTACGGTTTCATTTGGTAAACCAATAACTCTTTTTACGTAGTTTTTATTTGGGTGTTGAATAATCACGATATCTCCACGTTCTGGTTCATCAAACAAATAGACAGCTTTGTTAAAAATAACTCGTTCTCCGTTGTGTAATGTTGGATCCATACTTGTTCCTTCAACGATAGATGTTGCAAATATATAAGTTCTTAGAAAGAAAGCCAAAATCACTGCAATAATAATGGCTTTTGTCCATTCCCATATTTCTTTTTTCAAGGAAATCTCCCTCTCAATCAGTCTGGATATTATTATCCTAACACAATATTTTACTAAGTACTTGTTAATTAATTATAATTGTTTTACATCTATTTAAACAGAGTATAAAATAATGAAATCATTACATTTTTACAAATTTTATAGTACTATATAACTGTTCACCTAATGTGACATTTATGCTAGATTGTTTATACATCCATTAAGGAGGAACTAGTCAGTGACATCATTTTCGAGAATCCATCAATTACAAAAAGAAATTGAACAACTTCGTAGCAAAATGGTCGATATTGCAACTAGGTATGGATATACCAGTAAAGAGTCCATCCAATTATCCCAGGAGCTCGATTGTTTATTGAATGAATATCAAACGATTATTTCAGATAGTAAAAAAGGGGTCTATTAAAAATAATCATTGTGATTGATTTAAAAAATGCTCCAAACGGTCTAACCCCATTTTTAACACATCTTCATGATAAGCATATGAAATCCTCATATATCCTTGCCCATAAGAAGAGAATGCATCTCCTGGAACTAGAGCAAGCTTGGCTTGATCAACTAATGTTAAACCAAAATCAAATGACGTTTGATTAGATGGAGTTAGTTTTGGGAAAACATAAAAGGCACCATCTGGTTCGACAACGTCAACTCCCATTTGGTTTAGTCTGCTAAGTACGTAATCTCTTCGTTGTAAGTAAAATTCTCTCATATGTTTTGGATCTTCTAAACCATTTTGCATGGCTTCTAATGCAGCATACTGACTTGTAGAAGTGGCACATGATACATTATATTGATGCACTTTTAAAACATGCTTCATTACCTCTGAATCTCCCAATAAAAAGCCAATTCTAAAACCAGTCATAGAGTGCGATTTGGAAACCCCTTGAACGATTAAGGTTTGTTTTTTTACTTCTTCAAAAGTGCCAATCGAGACATGAGGCTTTTCATAAGTAAGTTCACTATAAATCTCATCCGCTAGAATAAATATTGGCTGATCATTCAATAACTCTGCGATGTCTTTTAATTCATCATGAGTCAAGGAAACACCTGTTGGATTTGAAGGATAAGGTAAAATGACACATTTAGTGCGTTCAGTTAAATGTTGTTGAATTAAATCAGCTGTAAATTTAAATTGATGATCCCTCGTATCGACATAAACGGGTGTACCACCGGCTAATTTAATCAGAGGTTCGTATCCAGGATAGACAGGCCCTGGAAGTAATACTTCATCACCTGGTTGAATAATAGTCCTAAGTGTAATGTCTATAGCCTGTGAGGCACCTACCGTTATAATAACCTCATCTTCAGGATTATAATCGAGTTGGAAACGTTTGTTTACATATTGAGATACAGCATTTCGAAGTTCAGGAACACCAGCGTTAGGGGTGTATGTTGTGAAATTTTGATCGATTGCTTTTTTAGTTGCTTCTTTAATATGTTCAGGAGTTTGAAAATCTGGTTGCCCAATCGTCAATGAAACCATATCTTTTTTCCCTTGTACTAGATTGAAAAACTTTCGAATACCAGAGATTTCAATATTTTTAACGCTTTGATTTAAGTATTGTTCCATGTTCTTCACCGTGCTTTCTTTAGAAGATATTAATTAAAGTTAGCATTAACAATATACCAATTATAAAGGAATGAGTAGCTGGTCGCTCATGACCATCACCGTGACTTTCAGGGATCAGTTCTTTATATATTATAAACAACATAGCTCCTGCTGCAAAAGCTAAGCCATATGATACTAACCCTTCAAATATATTAGTAAGGTAAAAACCTAATAAAGCAGTTATGACCTCGACCAATCCGGTTAACGTAGCGATAATAAAAGCAATAAATCGATTGATTTGTTGGTGTATAAGAAATAATGCTACTAGAAATCCTTCGGGAGCATTTTGGGTCCCAATCGCTATGGCCACAACTTCGCCCAAGCCTTCTTGACCACTTGCATAGCTAACGCCAGTAGCTAATCCTTCGGGTAGATTGTGTAACGTAATCGCAGCTATGACTAACATCGCTTTTTGATCAATTTTGATCGATTGATTTAAATTTTCCACGTGTATATGTGGGATGAAATGTTCCAATAATGATAATACAACTGCGCCAATAACTAACCCGATGATTAAATGAATAAGCGTACCATGATCTAAGGCTTCAGGTACTAAACTTAGTAAAGCGGCAGCCATCATAACTCCTGCAGCGAATGCGAGGAGTATGTCACGCCATTTATGGGTTAATCTCTTTATAAATAGAACGGGAATAGCACCGACACCGGTTGCTAAACCTGCTAAAAGACTGCCTATGAATACATCATTCATGATGATAATCCTTTCTTTGTAAAACTAACCAGTAGGAGTTGATTTAATGGTAAATCAATTAGATTCAATTATGATTCAATATGTCTATCAATGCCTGATATTTTTAGTACTCATTTATTGTGCTTATTTAATCTTAAAACCAATCATCATAAAATTAATTAAAAACAAATGCGTTTACACATTGAGTTATTTAATTGTTTCATTATGTATAACGATGATTACTTTATTGACGATTGTTTTATCTGAATCATTGGTCACAGATTACAATCAAAGAATGGCAATCGTTGGATCATTATGGCTTTCTATCATTATAATGGGCTGCATATTCTTCATTACATTCATAGGTAAAATTTTATCACATTATATTAGAAACAAAAATATTTCAACTTAATGTGGGTTGTATATTCTTCACATTAAAATCATATTATTTTATGATAGAGGGGAAGAGAGGGGAATTACCGTGGAGATTTTTGCTGGCTTTTTATTTTTTATTTTACTTTTATTTATTTTAAATATCGTAACAAGTGTATGGGCATATCGTGATTCAATTAGAAAAGGAAATAGTAAGGAATATGCGATTGTCATTTTAATAGGAACATTATTTTTTCCAATCATCGGTTTAATTGTGTACTTAGTGATTCGGAATGATTAAAAAATGAGGCTGGGACAAAACCCAGTAAAATAAAAAATCGTGGAAGACATCAAAATTGATGTTCTCCACGATTTTTTTATACTCTTTTTTAATTTTAGATAAACAAAAAGGATCCCCTTTGATAGAATTAAAGTAACCACACCATAACCCCAAAGGAGGATCCTTATGTTTAAACATTATAACATGAATCAAGTGGTTTTGCCTTTAGATTTAGAAATAAAATTAGACAAAGATGATATGGCTTTTGTTGTGAATGATTTAGTCGAACAAATTCCGGAAGAAGCTTTCGCAAGCTTTTCACGCGACACCGGCTGCCCTGCTTATCACCCTAAAATGATGATGAAAATAATCTTATG
>NZ_FOES01000049.1 GCF_900110685.1 Piscibacillus halophilus | reverse complement strand
GAGCAATTTCCGAATGAGGAATCGCTCAAACGTTATTTAGTCACGCAATTCCATCATTATATTGAAAAACATAGTATGCGATGTCATAGAGGGTTTGAAAAAGCTAAACCAGAACTACTTAAAATGTTTGAAGCTATCGAAACTTAATCTTCTTCAGTTTTGGAAGTTTAGCTGGTTCTCACCAAGCATCAAGCCAAATACGCTTGACCCTTGGTGAGAACCAGCTATGGGGTTAGTAACTGAAGAAGAAAGTCACAGTCCGACCTGCAAGGTCGTTTATAATAAATAACTAGCTTAATTCTTACAAAAGGGCTTAGTGTCATTTACACAAAATTATTGACACTCCCGTTTTGGTTCAAATTGGATCAAATATTATCATATTTAATACCTTTTCATACATCTTAATCCATTTATGCTTTTGCGGATAATTGATATAAATGGTTTCCGATGGATTAGATATACTTAAAATTTATAAGTATATTTCTGAACACGTTAAAACATTTGTCATACAAGAGTTCAAAACCTCTCTTTCTATTGGGAAAGGGAGGTTTTTATACGTATTAAAGTTATAAAAAAACCGTCAAATTCTATTTTGACGGTTTTACTATTGACTACCCTAATATCTTTTTAACATAGTTTTGTGTTTCCTCAAATGGAGGAACGCCTTGGTGTTGATCGACATTGCCAGGACCTGCGTTATAAGCGGCTAAAGCTAATTTTAAATCTCCGTCATAACGGTTGATCATATCTTTTAAGTACTTTGCTCCGCCTTCGATGTTTTGAACAGGGTCAAATACATTCGTAACTCCTAAAGCTCGTGCAGTTGCCGGCATTAACTGCATTAATCCAGCCGCTCCTGCTTGACTCACAGCCTCAGGATTAAAGTTCGATTCGGTTTGAATGACTTTACGTATTAGGTCCGCATCGAGCCCATATTGGTCAGCCACATTTTCAATGATGTCATCAAATTTACTTGGCTGGTCATAGGATATCTGTTGCATTGATACTGGCGACACAGAACTATGGGTAAAAGGAAGTTGATTGGGTTGATTCATCGTACTAGGCTGTTCCCCTTGTAAATAAAGCGATTCTACAGGGCTTTGTTGGTTTCCTAAATAGGATTCAAACAACTCTTTAAACATAGTATATGTATGGTCGGAAGATTGATTTCTCCCGAAGTCATTCGTTTGCATGGCTTTTTGATAATTTAGCATCGTTTCATATAAACGAGGTTCAATCATACTCTTCACCCGCTTCTAGTTAATTAACTAGATTATACCATATTCTACTAAAAATAAATTAGATATTGAGCATATCTTTGATGATTTCTTGATTTTTTTCTTTAAACCTTTCGTTGTGTGAAGACACGATCGCGCTGTGAGTCGCATTAGGGTCAATATAGCTTTTGGCTGAGTTGACGGCATTTACCGCATCTTGAAAAGCCCCAACCAATAAATGAACTTTTCCTTCATAGGCTATGATGTCCCCAGCTGCGAAAATTCCTTCCTGAGATGTACAGCCAAAAGAATTTCCTTTATAAAAATAACCATCTTTTCTTTCCAATTCTAAATCGGTTGATAAATTAAAGGAATCCTCCTGGTTATAGCCATGGGCAACCACGACATGGTCAACGTCTATAACATTCATTTCATTTGACTGTTCATTAAGTAGTTGTACTTGTTTAATGGATTGTCGATCACCGATTAATTTTTGAATCGTTGTGTTGTTAAGTAGAGTAGAGTCAGGGTGGTTCATTAACTTAGTGACATTGGCTTCATGGGCTGTAAAATTATCTTTTCTATAAATAACGATAACTTCTTTCGCTATGCCTAATAATTCATGTGCCCAATCGATTGCTGTATCACCGCCTCCAGATATTAAAACCTTCTGTTGATAAAATGGTTTTAAGGATGGGATGGTATAGTGAAGGTTTTGATTTTCATATTTTGATGAACCTTCTATATCTAGACGAGTGGGATTGATAATTCCGCCACCATTAGCCATAATAATCGAGTTGGAAATATGTTGCTCGCCATCATGAGTTGAGATGACAAAGTTGTCTTCTTGGTTTTTTTCAATGAAATCAACCTTTGTATTTGTGCACACACAAGGGTCAAATGTTAATCCTTGCTCGACAATTTGTTTAGCAAATTTTTCACCAAGGATTGGAGGTTGACCACCTACGTCCCAAATCAATTTTTCAGGGTATAAAAGGACTTTACCCCCAAGTTCGGGCTGATACTCGATAATTTTAGTTTTCATATTTCTTAATCCGCTGTAGAAGGCTGAATATAATCCTGCAGGCCCACCACCTATAATCGTCACATCATATAGATCACTCATATTAAAACCTCCCGGGAGTTGACATTTAATCAAAATGGAACTAATATATGGTTAGTAATTGATAATGATTATCATTATTGGCAATTTCATTTTATCATGTTTGCTTTATAAAGAAAAGAAAGGAAGAGCCAAATGAAAAAATATATGTTTGGGATTATGGTTTTATTAATTCTGGTGTTAGCAGCTTGTGGTAATAACGGCGAGGAGAATAACGCTAATCAAGATAAAAATGAAGACACGATTACATATGAATCTGAAACGGGTCCGATAGAAGTTCCTGCAGATCCACAACGTGTCGTGGTGTTATCATCTTATGCTGGAGATGTCATTCAGCTCGGCGTTAATATTGTTGGAGTGGATTCATGGTCAGCTAACAATCCAAATTTTGAAGAAGGTTTGAAAGATGCCGAAGTAGTTTCTAATGAGGATCTTGAGAAAATCATCGAGCTTGATCCGGACTTAATTTTAGGGTTAAACAACATTGAGAATGCTGATAAATTACAAGAAATAGCCCCGACTGTTTTATTCACGTATGGAAAAAATGATTATCTACAACAACACATTGAAATTGGTAAAGTCTTAAACAAAGAAGAAGAGGCAAAAGAATGGGTTGAAGATTTTAAGGCGAGAGCAGCTGAAGCTGGTGAAGAAATTAAACAGGAAATCGGTGAAGATGCAACCGTTACGGTCATTGAAAACTTTGAAAAACAGTTCTATTTATTTGGTGATAATTGGGCAAGAGGGACTGAAATTTTATATCAAGAAATGGGTTTGAATATGCCAGAAAAAGTTGAAGAGGTGGCATTAGAGCCAGGATATTTTGCCATTTCCCAAGAGGTTTTAGGGGATTATGCTGGTGACTATATTGTGATGAGCTTAACCTCTGAACAAGATACTAGCTTCCTTGATTCAAATTGGTATAACGAAGTTCCAGCAGTTAAGAACGACCAAGTGATTGAGGCTGATGCCAATAAGTTTTATTTTAACGATGCCTTATCATTAGACTATCAATTAGATTTCTTTAAAGAACAATTTTTAAATAACTAGTTTTGAAATAGATTGGGTGCGATTGTATGAAACGACTTCAAAATTTACCGCTATCCACTCATGTATTAGTGAATCTAATCCTACTATTCATAAGTCTGTTTGTAGCGATTTGGTTTGGGGCAGCTAATACTCGTTTGATTGATGTATGGAATGCCATTTCATCAAATAGTGAAGGTGAATACTATTCAATACTTAGAGAAATTAGAATACCAAGAGTGCTAGCAGCCTTTTTTGTCGGGAGTGCATTAGCCGTAGCTGGTGCGATCATGCAAGGTGTGACACGAAATCCATTAGCAGATCCTGGTTTACTAGGAATTACAGCAGGTGCGAATGCAGCACTTGCTGTAACTTTTGCCTTTATTCCCAACAGCTCATATTTATCTTTGATTCTAGCAAGTTTTGTTGGAGCTGGGATTGGAATGATTTTAGTCATAGGTATTAGTGCAGCGACAAATGGAGGCTTATCTCCACTAAAATTAGTTTTAGCAGGAGCAGCCATCACAGCTTTCTTACAAGCCATCGCTGATGGGGTTGGCCTGTTATTTCAAATTACAAAAGATGTTTCAATGTGGACAGCTGGTGGCTTAGTTGGAACGAGTTGGAACGCTTTAATCGTGACGCCAGTCATTATTGTAGGGTTAGTCATCAGTTTGTTGATGGGAAAAGTATTAACCACATTAAGTATTAACGAAGACGTTGCCGTCGGTTTAGGTCAAAAAACGAAATTAGTTAAGGCCATCTTATTGGTTTTGGTGGTAGTGCTAGCCGGAGCTGCAGTGGCTTTAGTCGGTAACTTGGCTTTTGTAGGGCTAATGATTCCACATATCGTAAGGTTTTTGGTTGGAACCGATTATCAACGGATTATTCCGATTTGTATACTTGTCGGTGGCTTATTTATGATTCTGGCTGATTTTATAGGTCGTACGGTTAATGCTCCTTTTGAAGTTCCAGTAGTTGCGATCGTGGCTGTAATCGGCCTGCCGTTCTTTCTCCTTCTAGTGCGGAAAGGAGGTCGCCAATTTGAATCATAGTGAAACAAAACGATTTCAAAAGTGGTTCATATTTTTTATCATCCTATCAATCTTAATATGGATTGGGGCTATTTCGTTGGGAAGCTCATCGTTATCGATTGATCGATTAATCTCAACGTTAATGGGTAGAGGTACTTTTAAGGAAGAGTTTATTTTATTCTCTGTGAGACTGCCAAGAATGCTTGTGTTATGTCTGGCAGGAGCTGCATTAGCTACTGCGGGAGCGATATTACAGACGATATCTAAAAATGATTTAGCGGATCCTGGTATTATTGGGATTAACGCTGGAGCAGGTTTAGGAATTACGATTTTTTATTTGTTTGTTGAATCGGACATTCAACATTATGCTTATGTTTTACCGGTCGTTGGATTTATAAGTGCGTTATTGACGGCAGTATGTGTTTACATTTTTTCATATTCAAAGCATAGTGGAATTCAACCTGTTAAGTTGGTGTTAGTTGGTGTCGGGTTTGCCTCAGCTTTATCAGGGTTAATGATGATCTTAATTTCTTCTTCTGAGCGCCAGGAAGTAGAGTTTGTCGCTCAGTGGTTAGCTGGAAGTATCTGGGGAGCTGACTGGCCATTTATCGTTGCGCTTCTACCATGGCTAGTCATTGGTTTAGTGATTGTGTTTATAAAGCATAAAACGTTGGACATTATTTCAATGGGAGAAGACCGTGCTCGAGGTTTAGGAGTGCTTATCTCTAGAGAACGATTGTTATTAATGTTAGTTGCGGTAGCTTTGGCAGCAGCGGCCGTATCTGTGACGGGTGGTATTAGCTTTGTAGGTTTAATGGCACCTCATATAGCGAGACAAATCATAGGCCCAGTTCATAAGTGGTATTTACCAATCGCTATACTAGTAGGTTCCTCATTATTAGTTTTAGCGGATACGATTGGTAGAATCATAGTTGACTTCAGTACCATACCTGCGGGAATTATTGTTGCTCTTATTGGTTCACCGTATTTTATTTATCTATTAATTAAAAGTCATTAAATAGAATGATTATAATCCTTAACTCATATGTATATAGAGTTAAGGATTATTTTTTTACTTCTGTAAACGAAATGTATTGTATATGTAATATTCGAATTCCGAAATAAGTCTATTTTTTAGTACGTTTTACCCTAATTTCGACATTATACGACATTATACGCTAAATTATCTTAAAATTAGTCAAATTTAAAATATTGAAAAAATTACAAAAGTCTGTTTATATTAATTCATAGCAAAAAAACGAGGAACTTTCTCCAAGAGTTTTGAACTATTTTTTGGTTCATGCATGATCCAAAAGTACATATTTTCGGGATAAAAAATATGGGGTGTTGCTAGGTGACAAACGAGACAGTATTAGATGTTAAAGATTTAAAAACTTACTTTTACTTGGATGATAACCAAGTAGCTAAAGCTGTAGATGATGTAGATCTAACCGTTAGAGCTGGGGAAACTGTAGCTTTAGTTGGGGAATCAGGAAGTGGTAAAAGTATTACATCATTATCCATTATGCAGTTAATTAATAAACCTGGAAAAATTGTTAATGGTGAAATTAGTTTGCTAGGACGTAATTTGCTAGAGCTTACTGACAAGCAAATGACTAAAGTCCGAGGTAATGACGTCGCAATGATTTTCCAAGAACCGATGACAGCATTGAACCCTGTTTACACAGTCGGTAATCAAATTATGGAAGTGCTGAGAAAACATAAGAATATGAGTAAGAAGCAGGCACGTCAACGGGCAATTGATTTACTAAAATTGGTTGGATTTCCGAGAGCAGAAGAAACAGTGAATGAATATCCTCACCAATTATCTGGTGGAATGAGGCAACGTGCCATGATAGCTATTGCGATTTCTTGTGATCCGAAGCTACTCATAGCAGATGAGCCTACCACAGCATTAGATGTAACGATTCAAGCTCAAATACTAGATTTGATGAGTGAAATGAAGGACCGACTAGATATGGGGCTGCTACTAATTACCCATGATTTAGGAGTCGTCGCTGAATATGCTGACCGAGTTCTCGTAATGTATGGTGGTCAGATTGTAGAGCAAGCACCGAAGCGTCATTTGTTTAAAGACCCTAAACACCCATATACAGAGGGTCTATTAGAGAGTCTTCCAAGTGTTCATAAAGAAGAAGAGAGGTTAGGGACGATTAAAGGTACTGTCCCACCTGCCCATAAATTCCCTAAAGGGTGCCGTTTTTCAAGTCGCTGTCCTCATGCGATGGAGAAGTGTTTTGAAACGAATCCGGAATTAATGGATTTAGACCATGAGCGTGCAGTGCGCTGTTATTTATACACAGAGGATTAAGGAGGCTAATCATGGCGACGGTTGATGAAAAACAAGTAGTGCAAACAGATCAAGAAACGATTGTTAAAGTTGAAGACTTAAAAAAATATTTTCCGATAAAAGGTGGCATTCTTAAACGTACGATTGGTCATGTGAAAGCTGTTGATGGTGTCACTTTCGATATTAAAAAAGGTGAAACATTAGGAATAGTTGGGGAGTCTGGGTCAGGTAAATCGACACTTGGCCGGATGATCTTAAGGTTATTAGAGCCTACTGAAGGCAAGATTCTTTTTCAAGAAAATGATATCACACATTTAAAAAATCATAAGATGCGTCCAATTAGAAAAGATATGCAGATTATCTTTCAGGATCCATTTGCATCATTAAATACAAAAATGAGCGTTGAACAGTTAATCGAAGAGCCGTTACTTATTCAAACTAATATGACGAAGAAAGAACGAAAAGAGAAAGTAAAAGAGTTACTCGAAAAAGTAGGGCTAAGAGCAAGTGATCGATTGAAATATCCACACGAATTTTCAGGAGGTCAACGCCAGCGTATTAGTATTGCAAGAGCATTAGCTATTAATCCAAAGTTTGTTATTGCGGATGAAGCTGTATCAGCATTAGATGTGTCGATCCAAGCCCAAGTTCTAAATCTTATGTCAGATTTACAAGAAGATTTCGGTTTAACGTATTTATTTATTTCACACGATTTAAGTGTTGTTAAACATATTAGTGATCGAGTGGGTGTGATGTATTTAGGCAGGTTAGCAGAAATCGCACCTAAAAAGGACATTTATGAGAATCCACTACATCCATATACTCAAGCATTGTTATCTTCAATCCCAGATACGGACGTTGATCGAGAACGCGAGACCGTTCATTTAGAGGGTGACTTGCCAAGCCCATCAAACCCGCCGAGTGGCTGTGCTTTTAGAACGCGTTGCCCAATGGCACACGAGAGGTGTGCGGTTGATCGGCCTGAGCTACAACATATGGGTGAAGGTCACTATGTTGCTTGTCACCTATATGATGAATAAACACTTTACATAATTTTTAGGAGGTGATGATAGGGCTGCATAATCGTTTAAAGTTTTGTTTTCTTTAATTAAACCAAAGGGGGATTAAGTATTGTTAAACAAAAAGTTTTGGTATTTATTACTAGTGTTGACGATTTTTGCATTCTTGCTCGTAGCTTGTAACAGTGAGAGTAGTGATGAACCAGAAGATGAAGACCCAGATACGGAGCAGGAAGAAGAGAGTAATGAAGACGAGGAAGAAGAATCAGAGCAGGAAGGACCTGTAGCTGGTGGTGAAATTGTTGGGGCTATGGATACAGCTCCAGCAGGGGTATTTAACCCGATTTTTTATCAGGAAGCATATGAGGCTAATATTTTAGATTTTACTCATGAAGGGTTAGTATCTCAGAATGATAGCTTAGAATTTATCCCATCTTTAGCTCATGACTGGGAAATTAACGAAGACCAAACTGAAATCACATTATACTTAGAAGAAGGTGTTACATGGCATGATGGTGAAGACTTTACAGCCGATGACGTTGTCTTCACTTACACTACGATTGCATCACCTGGATATGTAGAAGCTGGTGGAATACGTACAGAGTATGTAACTCCACTAGAGGGTTATGAAGAGTTTAATGCAGGAGAAACAGAAGAATTTGCTGGGGTTACAGCTGAGGATGATCATACGGTCACATTCCATTTTGCTGAGCCAAACGTAAACCCACTTTATTATGTTGGTTTCCCTATTATTCCTGAACATGTATTTGCAGATGTTGCTATTGAAGATATGCCGACACATGAAGCAACTTTAGACCCAGGAAAAGTTATTGGTACTGGACCATTTGCTTTTACAGATATGGTAGAACGTGAAGAATATGTTTTAACTCGTCACGATGATTACTGGCAAGGTCAGCCATACTTAGAGAAAATCACTTGGCAAATCGTAGATCAGTCCGTCATTACAAGTTTATTAGAGACTGGTGATATTGATTTTGTTGCTGATCCAAGCGGTGTACCTGCTGCAGATTATGAAATGGTTGAAGGTTATGACAATGTTGAGTTAATTGAACAACCGGACTTCGGTTATCAAATAATGGGCTTCAAGCTTAACTACCGTACTGAAGAAGATGTAGAAGCAGGAACAATTGATCCTGATAATTGGGTAGAAAATCCTGATGTAGCTGATCAACAAGTACGTCAAGCAATTGCTTATGCGATTGACCGTCAAGGTTTAGTAGATGGTTTATTGTATGGTCGTGGTAGTGTTATTAACGCACCAATCGCACAGCAATTCTGGGCATATACTGAGGACGTTCCACAGTATGAACATAGTACTGATGAAGCAGAAGCATTATTAGATGATGCGGGTTATGTTGACACGGATGGAGACGGATTCCGCGAAAATCCAGATGGAGAAGAGTGGGTACTAGAATTAGCTTACCCTACTGGAAACCAAATCCGTGAGCGTTCGGCTCCAGTCATTCAAGAGAACTTAGAAGCGGTAGGAATTAAAGTGAACCTACGTCAGCCGAAAGAAATGTCTGCGTATGTAGAAGATGTTATGGAAAATGATGTTGATAATGGAGTAGATTTATATTTAATCGGTTGGTCTCTAGGAAGTGGAGACCCTGACCCAAGTGGTCTTTGGAATATTACCGCAGCATATAACATGTCTCGTTGGAACAACCCTGACTCTGATGAGTTAATCTTTAAAGCATTAGAAGCTCCAGATGCTTTTGAGCAAGAGTTCCGTAAACAGACATATCAAGAATGGCAAGAATTATTTGCGACCGATTTACCAGCTGTATTACTTTACGCTCAAAACAAAATTTATGGATTTAACGAGCGTTTAAATGGTATTGATCCATTACCGTATAGCATGATTAACGATCCACACTTATGGTGGGTAGATGACGCTGAGTAAGATTTAATGGTTGTTTTGGGTATGTGAGGGTTGTCTCGCATACCCATCCCCTTTTTTGAACAGGGAGGAATATTATGTATAAATATATCATTCGTAGAATATTAGTCTTTATACCTATGTTATTTGCGTTATCCGTGATTGTTTTTGCGTTAGCTAAAGCAGCCCCTGGAGATCCATTTACAACGATGCTTGATCCGAACGTTGATCGTGAAGTATTCGAAGAAAGAAAAGAAGCTCTTGGCTTAAACGATCCAGTACCTGTTCAATATGCTCGCTGGATTGGAAGTGCGGTACAAGGGGATTTTGGTGAATCGATTGTTTATAATGGTCGTCCAGTTATGGATTTAATTCAAGCACGTTTTTGGAATACGATTTACTTAGGGTTAGTTGCCTTGTTTTTTACTATTATCGTAGCTATTCCAATTGGAATCTATTCTGCTAGAAACCCTTATTCCATGTTAGATTATGCAGCGACTGGGTTCGGGTTTATAGGTTTAGCTATTCCAAATTTCTTCTTTGGATTACTAGCTATTTACTTTTTATCGATCAAATTAGGTTGGTTTCCTCCTCAGGGAACAGTTAGTGGAAGTGAAGTTTCAGGCTTTCAGGAGTTTGTTGACCGCATGCATCACATGATTTTGCCAGGAATCACTCTTGGGTTAGCCAGTACTGCTACATACATGCGCTATATGCGTTCAGAGGTATTGGATGTTTTAGGTAGTGATTACATTCGGACGGCTAAAGCTAAAGGGATGACAGATCATAACGTCTTATATAAACACACGTTGCGTAACGCCTTAATACCTATTATTACATTAATGGGGTTTGAATTTGGCGTATTAGTTGGTGGAGCTGTCATTACAGAAAGAGTATTTAACTATCCGGGTCTCGGTACATTATTTCTAGATGCAATTATTAACCGTGATTACCCAATTGTCATGGCCTTAACTCTGATCTTTGGAGTGTTTATCTTAGTGGGTAATTTACTTGCGGATATCTTCTACAGCATTGTTGATCCGAGAATTCGTTACGATTAGAGGTGAATGACATGGAAATAGAAACACTGAAAACACCAAACACTAACCCGGAGTACTCTGAACAAGAAGGTAAAAGTAAAAGTCCGTATCAATTAGCGTTAAGGCGTTTTATGAAAAATAAGCTTGCCGTTATTGGCGTTATTACGATGGTGATTATCATTGTAATGTCTTTTTCCGCACCGTTACTAACCGATCATAACCCGACTCAAACGAACATGTTGATGATTGAACAGCCACCAAGTAGTGAACATATTTTAGGGACAGATGGCTCTGGCCGAGATAACTGGGCTCGTTTGTTATACGGTTCAAGAGTTTCGTTAGTTGTCGGTTTTAGTGCTATGTTCTTTACTTTAATCATTGGAGTTATACTTGGTTCGCTATCCGGTTATTACAAAGGGTTCGTAGATAGTTTGATTATGCGGGCAACGGATTTAGTCTTAGCCTTGCCATTCTTAGTTTTGGCCTTGACGGTTATGTCATTAGTAGAGAATATTACAGTTACATTATTTGTAACCATTATTGCGCTGGTAAGTTGGCCGACTTTAACACGTATTATTCGAGGGTCATTCTTATCCTTGCGTGAGCAAGAGTTTGTACTAGGGGCTAAAGCTATTGGTGCATCTGATATGAGAATTGTCTTCAGACATATGATTCCCAATGCGATTGGGCCAATTGTGGTTAATGCTACATTAATGGTAGCCATTATGATCATTGCAGAGGCCGGTTTAAGTTTTATTGGGATGGGGATTCCACAACCTCAACCAACTTGGGGTAATATGCTGAATGAAGCTTTGAGTGTCCGTATTTTGAGACATCATTGGTACACTTGGATTCCACCTGGTGTTTGTATACTCGTTACCGTACTTGCCATTAATTTTATCGGTGACGGATTAAGAGACGCCTTTGATCCAAAAAGTAATCAACGTTAATCCTGCTGAGCTATCAGTAGGATTTTTTATTTTACATAAGCTTTGCTTACTTAATTCATCTTCTTAAAAACGTCGCTTATTAAATAAAAATGTTCATATTTTAACTGCCTTGTCCATATATTTAGACGAGGAGGTTTGAAAATGAAGCGGGTCACCTATTTTTTGTTATGGATTTTAGCTTTAATATTACTATTTTATTTTTTGAGAATGCCTTTGGCGTCTTCAGAACCACACCCTAGTCAAGTAACGATGCCATTAGCTGGACAAGTCATTGTTCTTGATCCAGGGCATGGAGGTGTTGACGGTGGTGCTGATCACGGAGATATTTATGAAAAATCAATCGTATTAAATACCACCTTATATTTGAGAGATTATTTGTTGGGAGCGGGGGGAGAAGTCCATTTAACGAGGGATCGTGATAAGGACTTAGCACCTGAAGAAATGAAAGGATATTCTAAAAGAAAAGCCTATGACATAAGAAAACGAGTGGATTTTATTCAGGAAAAAAACGCTGATTTATTCGTTAGCCTCCATTTAAATTCCATGCCGAATGAAAGATGGAAGGGTGGCCAAGCTTTTTATTACCCAGGTGATGAAAATGAAGCGTTAGCAGAAGCCGTTCAAGAAAGAATCCGGGAAACGACAGAAACAAACCGAAGTGCTTTTTCAACTTCTAATATATATATTTTAAAAAGAGCAGAAACAACAGGCACTTTAGTTGAGTTGGGTTTTTTATCTAATTCATCAGAACGTGAAAAGCTATTAACAGATGACTACCAAAGGGAGCTTGCCTTTGCAGTTTATCAAGGCATTATTGAATATGTACAAGGTGAACATGAAACTGGTAATCAAGTTGACTGAGAGTTTTTAAATTTTATGTTATACTAGCCTTGAAGTTAGAAGAACTCGTCTCATGACGAGTTTTCTTTAGCATAAAATTGAGAGAACCTAAAGGAAGGTGTAGTCGTTGATTACCGAAGATCGTATCAGAGAGTTGCTTAATCCGGTCCAGGATCCTCATATACATAAAACATTTGAGGAAACAGGAGCCATTGAAAATATAAAAATTAAAGAAGAGAAGAATCATGTAAGTGTTAAAATTGCGCTAGCTGAGCCGAATTCAGCTGAACAAATGCAATTACAACAAGAAATTGTTGGGATGCTTAAGAAAGAGGGCGTTGCTACAGTAGGGCTTCGCTTTACAGAATTGCCAGAAGAACAACGTCAAGAATATATTAGCGCTGCGAATGAAGAGAAGGAAGCAAACCTAATTGGACAAACTGGAACTAAGTTTATTTCCATTGCAAGTGGTAAAGGTGGGGTTGGTAAATCCACTGTTACAGTCAATCTAGCAGTCGCCTTAGCTCGTTTAGGTAAAAAGGTCGGCATTGTAGATGCAGACATCTATGGCTTTAGTGTTCCAGATATGATGGGGATTGAGAATCGCCCACAAGTACGTGGTCAAAAAATTATTCCAGTTGAGCGATTTGGCGTTCAAGTGATTTCGATGGGCTTTTTCGTAGAAGATAACTCACCAATTATTTGGCGTGGACCTATGCTCGGTAAAATGTTAACGAGCTTCTTTAAAGAAGTGGAGTGGGGCGATTTAGACTATCTATTATTAGATTTACCGCCTGGAACAGGGGATATTGCTTTAGACGTACAAGAATTATTACCGTCTTCTAAACAAGTAATTGTGACAACACCTCACCCAACTGCGGCATTCGTTGCAGCTCGTGCAGGACAAATGGCGCTTAAAGCAGACCATGATATTATTGGTATTGTTGAAAACATGTCTTATTTCGAAAGTTCAATTACAGGTCAGCGTGAATATGTATTTGGTGAAGGTGGAGGAGACAAGCTCGCAGAAGTTTTAGAAACGGATGTACTTGGTCGTTTACCTTTACAACAGCCATATGATGAAGAAGATATCTTTGCACCTGGTGTCTATCAGGAAGATCACCCTACAGGTAAAATTTTCTTAAGTATAGCTAATAAGCTTGTTAAACGTAGTTAATAATAAAAAGTCTGTCCGAGATTGGACAGACTTTTTTACGTTATGATTGGCCACCACCACCGCCGCCTTCGCCTTCTTGTTGTCCACCACTATTTCCGCCGCCGTTACCACCGCTACCTTGTTGTTGATCTTGTTGCTGCTGATTACCTTCTTGAGATTTTTTGGCTTCTTCAGCGGCTTTTAGTAGTACTTCTTGCATCTGAGCTTTAAATAACGGGCTATTCAACGTTTCTTGAATCGTTTCTTCTAAATGAGATTTAAATTGTTGGCTTTTTAAAGCAGATTGTATCATTTTTTGCATCTCTTCGTTTTGAAAAAGTTGAATCATTCGAGCCTGATAGGTGGAATCATTCATTAACCCTTTAATCAATTCTTCATCGGCTTCTTTGGTGGCATTGACATAGGCTTGAACAAACGAAGGGTCTTCAAATAATGTTTTCCAAAACTCTTTCCCTTTCTCACTGTCGACGGTTTGTTCAAGTGATTGCTTAACCACATCTGAATTAAGCACTAATTGCTGTTTCATTTCTTCTTCAGCTAAAAGCTCTTTGACTGCCTTCTTTCCGTCATCTGTTTTTAAGATATCGACGACCATTTTTTTAGTGGCTTCGTATTCTGGGCTTTGTTGTGAGCTTTCTCCTCCGCCTTGGTTACACGCAGTTAAAAATATAATGAACACTAATATGATTAAGTGAAATTTTTTCATCATAATGACTCCTTTAAAAGAGTTACTTAGTTGTTAATATTAGATGGATGTGAAAAAATATACACATTTGAGGGAAGCAATAAAAGGCAATAAATGATAAAATACCATAGGAAAGGAAATGATTAGGGGGAAGATTCGTGACAATACGTAAGTGGTTAAGATTTTTCTCAATGGCCTTATTAATTGGGGCAGTCGTCACTGTCATTACCAGCTTTTTTGTACAAGCTGATGCATATACACCATACTTAGAGCCATTTGACTTATGGAATCTAACGGGAGCCGTTTTATGGTTTATTGGTTGGGGCTTAGTTTATAGTGTGATTAGTCAAATGGGCTTTTTCGCATACTTAACAGTCCATCAGTTTGGAAGAGGTTTCTTTGGGTTCTTTTGGACGCATGTCCAAATTGTGCTTATTTTAATTGTGTTATTCGATTTAGTTTATTTAAGATACACAAGAACTGATGATCCGGGAAGTTTATTTCCTTATCTAATTGTGCCAGCTATGTTACTTATTTATTCATATGCTGTAGCTAAGGTTAAAGCTAAGGAAACGCATCCTAGAGCCTTTTTACCAGCATTGTTCTTTATGATCGTTGTAACAACGGTTGAATGGATTCCAGCATTAAGAGTCGATGAGCGTGAGTGGGTTATGTTAATGATTGTTCCATTATTAGCCGTGAATACTTATCAGTTATTAACATTGCATAAGATTGTAGGGTTTAATGAAGGACCTACAGAATCGAAAGATCATAAAAAGAAAAAAGGTAGCAAATAATGTGTTGAGCCCCAAAAGTTAGAGAGTTAATCTGGCTTCTGGGGCCACTACATTTGCTACTCTTTTTTAATTGATCGGGTTTAATTTTATCTTTGCAGGGGATAATAACTCCGTGACGGTTACAAAGTTATACCCTTCATCTTTTTTGAGTTGTATGAGTTGACGAATAATTTCTGGAGTTGGAGTTAAGTCATCATGAGCTTTAAACATGATAATGTCACCCTTGGATAATTCATCAACTATGGACATGGCTTTTTGTTCAGGGTCTGTATCACCTTGAATATTTGCAAAATGACTCCAAAATACGGTGCGATAACCAAGCTCGTTGATATGTTCAACTACTGACTGGTTGTACCTATTTTCAGGAGGTCGAACTAATGTTAGTGGTTCATAATCTAGTCTTTTTAAAGTGTCTTCACCATTTTGGATATCTTCTGTTATTTGTTCCTCGGTTAAATCTTCGTAATGGTCTCTATAAAAACCTAAAAGTCCAACTTCATGGTTTTCTTCAATAATAAGTTTGGCAATTTCTTCATTTCTTAACGCCCATTCTCCATTAATAAAGAAAGTGGCTTTAACCTTCTCTTCTCGTAATATTTCAAGAATCTCAATTATAATGTCATCCCCCCAGGATACATTAATGGTTATCGCAATCTCTTCCTCATCTTTAACCGCTTTACTAATCCCACCTGTAGATTGGACAGATGCACGAGGTTCAAAAACATAAGTTGATGATAGTTGATATGAAAAATATACGATCATGCCTATTAATGCGAAGAAGATCCACCTTTTCCAACTTGTCCAATTTAAAACAAAAAACATCATACATCCAACCTTTGCATCATATTTTCTTGTGAAATGTATATCAGACTTACGAACTGCTTATATTGATGAGTACGCAGCAATAAATGAGCTTAATAAATGTGTATGCGTGAAAGATGTAGTTTAGAAGAAGTAATAAATTTTCTCTTAAAAATCGTAAGTGGGATGTGAATGTGTTGCTAGGATTATTAATTACAGAACAAGAACAAAAGGAATTAGAATATTTGTTGAAAAGAGAAATGGATGAGCTGATTTATGATTTCAATTATGAAAATATGGATTCGAGAGTCAAAGAAGCCATTAAGGAACGCTATGTATTATTATTTAATATATTTAAAAGGATGGCCAATCATTCTTCGTGTATAAAATACACTCCGAGAAAGAACTTCCCTAATGTAAAATAACCTCGTTACATATCATCAATGTATGAAAATTTTAAATTAATAAAATTACAATTTACGTATTGTCAATTATATGACCCTGTGATACTATAATTTTTGTCGTCAAAACGAGACGAAATAACAAGTTAAAAACTTAGTAAAAAAGTTATTAAAAACTTGTTGACAACTGATTGTTGCTATGATAAATTTAATTTCGTCGTCAAAACGCGACAACAAATTTTGAACCTTGAAAACTAAACAAAATAGCCTGTAGTCAATTTCTTATTTCTTTCTGGATTGGCGGAAGGAAATGAACGACATTAGCCAATCAAACTACTTTTATGGAGAGTTTGATCCTGGCTCAGGACGAACGCTGGCGGCGTGCCTAATACATGCAAGTCGAGCGCGGGAAGCAAACTGAATCCTTCGGGAGGACGTTTGTGGAACGAGCGGCGGACGGGTGAGTAACACGTGGGCAACCTGCCTGTAAGACTGGGATAACTCCGGGAAACCGGGGCTAATACCGGATAACTCATCGGATCGCATGATCCGAGGTTGAAAGATGGCTTCTTGCTATCACTTACA
>NZ_FOES01000037.1 GCF_900110685.1 Piscibacillus halophilus | reverse complement strand
GAGCAATTTCCGAATGAGGAATCGCTCAAACGTTATTTAGTCACGCAATTCCATCATTATATTGAAAAACATAGTATGCGATGTCATAGAGGGTTTGAAAAAGCTAAACCAGAACTACTTAAAATGTTTGAAGCTATCGAAACTTAATCTTCTTCAGTTTTGGAAGTTTAGCTGGTTCTCACCAAGCATCAAGCCAAATACGCTTGACCCTTGGTGAGAACCAGCTATGGGGTTAGTAACTGAAGAAGAAAGTCACAGTCCGACCTGCAAGGTCGTTTATAATAAATAACTAGCTTAATTCTTACAAAAGGGCTTAGTGTCATTTACACAAAATTATTGACACTCCCGCTTTCTTTATAAGGGGAGGTATTTATATATTATTTATAATACCCGCTTAATGATTATTGAAACATATTATTTGTTTTCTTGCTCAAATTTTAGGTAACTTATTAGTAAAGAGATGAAAGAAAGGTTGATTTGATGAATGAGGTAACTCGATTATTGAAAAAACATAAATCCATCCGCCAATACAAAGCGGATGCTATTCCAGAAGAGCAATTACATGAAATGATTCATGCGGCGCAACACGCAGCGAGCTCTAATTTTGTTCAAGCGTATTCAATTGTACGTGTGACTGAACCTGACAAAATTGATGCACTTGCAACCCTTAGCAAAAATGAAAAACAGATTAAGTCAGCTCCAGTCGTTCTTTTATTTTGCTGTGATTTAAAACGTTTGGAGTATGCGTGTCGTAAACAAGGTGTTGAAATGACATCAGAAGGGTTAGAGAACTTTATAGTTGGAACAGTGGATACGGCATTGTTTGCTCAAAACTTTGTTGTGGCAGCAGAATCGCTGGGGTATGGTATTTGTTACATAGGTGGTGTTAGAAACAACCCTGAGCAAATTAGTG
Organism: Piscibacillus halophilus; assembly: GCF_900110685.1. Classification (GTDB taxonomy): domain Bacteria; phylum Bacillota; class Bacilli; order Bacillales; family Alkalibacillaceae; genus Piscibacillus; species Piscibacillus halophilus. The sequence continues at coordinate 25,745 of NZ_FOES01000037.1, read as the reverse complement.
AATTGGTTAATCTACCAGATAAGGTTTATCCGGTTTTTGGTATGACGGTTGGAGTGCCTGATCAAGAGCAGTTTGTAAAGCCACGCCTACCAGTTGAAGCGATCTTGCATGAGAATCAATATGATGAAACGAAGTATGAACAAATGATCAGTGATTATGATCAAACGATGTCTGAGTATTATCAAACAAGATTAACGAATCGTAGACAGACGACTTGGTCGGAGACGATGAGTAACATGATGAGGCAACCAAGACGTCAGCATATGAAAGAATTTATAGAGAAAAAGGGCTTTAAAATAAATTAATTAAGAGACGGTCATATTTGGCCGTCTTTTTTTATGTGATGTTTATTAAATTTTCTAAAAAGTGTTGATTTTTAAAAAATACTTTTATACAATTAACTCAAGTTATAAAAATGGAATAATCATTCCGTATTTTGGAATGAAGGGATGTATTAGGAGATTAAGAAGGGAGGATTAAATCTGATGAAAAAACTAATAGAAGTTAGTGAAGCCATCGATTTTATAAAGGATGGTGACACGTTATTAGTTGGTGGATTTGGTATGTCAGGTACCCCTTTAACATTAATTGATGCCATTGCTGCATCAGATAAAAAGGATTTAACAGTGGTTAGTAATAACTTAGGGGAAGTTGGAAGAGGTTTAGGGAAACTGCTTGATGCTGGTTGTTTGAAAAAAGCTAAAGGTTCTTATTTTACGACAAACCGTGAAGCTGTTAGAGCCTGGTCTGAAGGGGAGCTTGAAATTGAATTAATTCCTCAAGGCACTTTAGCTGAAGCTGTGCGTTGTGGAGGCGCAGGAATTGCTGGATTTTACACTAAAACTGCAGCCGGAACTCAATTAGCAGAAGGAAAAGAAGAAAAAGAATTCGATGGAGAAACTTACATACTTGAACGTGCGATTCGAGGAGATGTATCCATTATCAAAGGTTTGAAAGCGGATACATTTGGAAACATTGTCTACGATCATACAGCAAGGAATTTCAACGTGGCGATGGCTACAGCAAGTGATCTGGTCATAGCCGAGGTAGACGAAATTGTTGAAGTAGGTGAAATTCCACCTAAAGATGTTGTGACACCACATTTATTTATCGACTATGTTGTTCTTAATAAGTATGTAAAGAAGGGTGGTGTATACGTTGAACAATGAGTTGAGAGTTAAAGTAGCTAAGCGAGTAGCAGAAGAGTTAAATGATGGCGACATTATTAATCTTGGGGTCGGTATTCCTACGCTGATCCCTGATTATTTAGGTGATAAGAAAGTGTATTTACACTCTGAAAACGGCTTGCTAGGAATGGGACCAACACCACCTGAAGATGAGATTAATATGGATTTGATTAGTGCGAGTAAGAAACCGATTACAATGGATATTGGCGCTTCGTTATTCGATAGTTCTGATTCATTTGTCATGATTCGTGGAGGTCATATAGATATGGCAGTTCTTGGTGCTCTACAAATCGATGAAACTGGAGAGATTGCAAACTGGGCAATTCCTGGTAAAACGATTTTAGGTGTCGGCGGAGCGATGGACCTTGTGGCCGGAGCTAAAAAAATTATTATTGCCTCTAGTCATCAAGCGAAGGATGGAAGTCCTAAATTTGTTAAAAAACTAACCTTTCCTAGTAGTGGTGCAAGAAAAGTCGACATGCTTGTTACAGAGCACGCTGTATTTAAGTTTAAAGATGGCGGTTGTGAGTTAGTGGAAATTTTATCTGACATCTCAGTTGAAGAGTTAAGGGACATCACAGATGCAAACTTCACAGTTAATCAGGAATCTATGAATTTATAAAAAGGGGAGAAACAGTCATGAAAAAATTAAGCATATTTTTAGCAGCGATCTTTTTAATGTTTGCTGTATTAGTCGGATGTTCAGAATCAGATCCATCAGAAGAATCAACTGGAGATGGTGAAGGTGAAGAAGAAGCAGTAGAAGTGGATACAGAAGTAGAAGCGGCAGATGTTGAGGCACCATCTGAATTTACGTTTGGAGCCGCTACTGTCGGTGGTTTTTGGTATACGTTAGGTGGCGCGATGGGAGATACGATGAATGACTTATTCCCAGGTTCGTCTACAACCGTTGTTGAAGGTGGTTCGGTTTCGAACTTATTAGGTTTAGGGGATGGCACCTATCATATAGGGTTTAGTAATGGTCAAACAGTACCTGAAGCATTAGAGGGAAAGAATGCTTTTGAAGAGCCGATTGAAAACGTTAGCACTTTAGCAACGTTATACCCGAATGTGTTTCACATTGCAGTTAGAGCTGATTCAGATATTCACACGGTTGAAGATTTAAAAGGTAAAACGGTAAGCCCTGGTATTAAAGGGTACAGTGGGGAACTTGCATTTCAGGAAGTTTTGGAGTTTAATGACATGTCTTATGATGATTTAGATGGTATTGAGTATATCGGTACAGCTGATGCTGCTCAACTATTACGAGATGGTCATATTGACGCCATTGCGGGTATGCTTGCTGCTCCAGTTTCGACTTACCAAGAATTAGATACGACTTTAGGGATTCGTTTAATTCCATTATCTGATGAAACCATAGAACAATTGCACGCACGTAATGAAGGGTATTTACCATACACCATTGAAGGTGGTACTTATGAAAATATTGAAGAAGATACACAAACGGTAGCAGGTTATACAGTTTTACTTGCTAACGATGATCTAATTAGTGAAGATGTTGCTTACGAAATTACGAAGATGATGGTAGAGAATAGAGATGCATGGGAAAACATCTCAAGTGTTATGTCCGACTTCGATGCCGAATTTTCTGTAGAAAATAATATTGGCAACCTTCACCCAGGTGCAGAACGCTACTACAAAGAAGTTGGTGCTTTAGAGTAGGCGAACCTTTATGAGGAGGTTAAGTCATGTCAGATAAACCTAACAGTTTAGAACAACTAGACTTTAATGATAGCTCAACATTAGAAGCTGATTCAGTGGTCAGACCAAAAAATAGAGAATTAGTTGGAGTTGCAGCGAAGGTTATTTCCTTTGTTGCAATTCTAATGTCCCTTTTTCACTTATATACCGCAATGTTCGGTGTTTTTGATTCGATTATGCAACGTGCCATGCACTTAGGGTTCGCTTTAATTTTAGTTTTTGCTGTCTATAGACCATCCAAAAGTATCTCAAAGGATGCATCCATCCCTTGGTATGATTGGATCTTTATGGTGTTATCCATTATTTGTTATTCATACTTTGTCGTAAATTCACAAGAAATTGCATCACGTATGAGTTACATAGAAGATTTAACGAACTATGAAATTGCCCTAGGGATTATGGGTGGTTTGTTACTAATTGAAGCTACTCGACGTGTGGTAGGTAATGTTTTAGTCGTGATTATAGTCATCTTCTTAGCTTACGGGTTATGGGGACACCATATTCCTGGTGCTTTAGGACATCGAGAATTCACGCTTATGTGGGTAATTGACCATCTTTTTTACACGACAACGGGCGTTTTTAGTACGCCACTCGGGGTATCAGCCACTTTTATTTTCTTGTTTATTTTATTTGGGAAGTTTTTAGAAGTATCGGGAGCAGGTCAATTCTTTATTAATTTATCTGTTGCAGGTATGGGGAAATATCGTGGCGGTCCGGCCAAAACAGCAATTTTTGCAAGTTCTATTCTAGGTACGATCTCGGGGAGTGCGGTTGCCAATACAGTCACAACTGGTGCCTTTACCATTCCACTTATGAAAAAAACGGGATACCGAAAGCACTTCGCAGCAGCTATCGAATCTGTAGCTTCAACAGGAGGACAGATTGTTCCGCCAATTATGGGGGCATCTGCCTTTATCATCGCTGCATATTTAGGTGTCCCTTATATGGAAGTTGCGGTAGCTGCTATTGTACCGGCACTTTTATATTACATCAGTTTGTTTATTCAAGTGGATCTCAGAGCCCGAAGAAATGGACTTGATGGATTAAAGAAAGAACAATTGCCAAAGTTTTGGGAAGTGTTTAAGAAAGGTTTCTTATTCTTTATTCCGTTAATCTTAATTATTTATATGTTAGCCACAGGTGCCTCCCCGATGAAGGCAGGTCTATTTGCAATCGTCGGTACGATTATTGTGGCAGCGTTAAGCTCCGTTCATCGAATCGGTCTTAAGAAATTAATTAATGCATTGGATTTAGGCGCCAAAGCAGCATTAGAAACCGCTATTGCCTGTGCGGCTGCTGGTTTAATTATTGGAGTTATAGGACTAACAGGAATTGGGCTCAAATTCAGTAGTATTATCATTGATATTTCGGGTGGAGTCTTACTACTGGCATTAATTTTCACTATGATTACAAGCATTATATTAGGGATGGGATTACCGACTGTAGCAGCATATATCGTGCAAGTTCCATTAACTATTCCTGCATTAGTTGAAATGGGAGTCAGTCCAATTGCAGCTCATTTATTTGTCTTTTATTTTGCTACATTGTCAGCTATTACACCTCCTGTGGCTTTAGCTGCATTTGCCGCAGCTGGTATATCTGGTTCCGAGCCAATGAGGACCGGGTTAATAGCGATGAGGTTAGGTCTTGCTGCATATATTGTTCCTTATATGTTTGTATATGGTAAAAACTTATTATTAATCGGTGGGCCGTTTGAAACGTTATTAGCTGTTATAACAGCGATCATTGGGATCATTGGAATTGCGATGGCTGCTGAAGGGTGGATGTTAAGACACTCTTACTGGTATGAGAGATTAGTGTTGTTTGCAGGCTCGATATGTATGGTGATACCAGATATTTATACAGATTTTGTTGGCGTTGCCATATTAGTTCTAGTTTATTTTTACCAGAAAAAATTCAGGCAAGATTTATTAGTTCGTCAGGAAGCTTCATAAGGGAGGAAGAATACCATGGAACAAATTACAGTGGTAGGTGCTGGCGTAATGGGGAAAGGAATTGCTTATGCCAGTGCGATTTCGGGATTTAAAGTTTTCTTGAATGATATTAGTGAAGAAGCTTTAAAAAACGCTAAACATGATATTGAAACATTACTGTCAGGTAGTGCGGAAAAAGGGTTTATAACATCTGACCAGCATCAATCAGCGGTTGACCATTTAAGCTATACTACCAATTTAAATGAAGCGGCAAAAGATGCTGATTTAGTCATTGAAGCTGTATTAGAAAAAATGGATATAAAAATTAAGGTGTTTCAACAACTTGATGAGATTTGTAAGAAGGAAACAATCTTAGCTACGAATACCTCCACGATGAGCCCAACAGAAATTGCAGCTCAAACTTCTAGACCAGATCAAGTCGTAGCGATGCATTTTTTCAACCCAGTACACAAAATGAAATTAATAGAAGTAATCAAAGGGTTAGAAACATCCGATGCGACCGTAGATTATGTTCGAAAAATAACTGAGAAATTAAATAAAGAGATGGTTGAAGTTAATGAGTTCCCAGGATTTGTAACATCTAGGATGAATTGTTTAATCGGTAATGAAGCGATGAATATGTTGATGGAAGGTGTCGCTAGTGCTGAGGACATCGATAAAGCGATGAAGCTAGGGTTAAATCATCCAATGGGGCCATTAGAATTAGCCGATTTAGTCGGATTAGATACGCGTCTTCGAAATATGGAATATTTACATGCCACATTAGGTGAGAAGTACAGACCTTCCCCGTTACTAGTGAAATATGTTAAAGCGGGTCGCTACGGTAGAAAATCTGGTAGCGGTTTCTATGATTACTCATAAAGGGGGGAATCTAGTTGAGTATTTACCAAAATATAGAGGTCGAAAATAATCAAGGTTTATTCTGGCTGACATTAAATCGCCCAGATGTTCGAAATGCACTAGATGCCACCATGCTTCAAGAGATTGATCAAGCTGTTACTGAAGCAGAAGAAGATGAGAACGTAAAAGTTATTATTTTTAGAGGGGCTGGTGGTAAATCATTTGCAGCTGGTGCAGATATTAAACAATTAAAAGAACGCGAGCCCCTTGAAGCATTAGTACCTGGAATGCAAGGTCTTTATAAAAAAATAGAAGATTGTTCAAAAGCTACAATCGCAGTGGTTGAAGGCTATGCACTTGGAGGTGGGTGTGAGCTAGCTCTTGCCTGTGATATCAGGGTAGCAACAGATAATGCCAAGCTTGGCTTACCCGAATTGAATCTTGGGATTATTCCTGGAGCTGGTGGAACTCAACGGTTATCTCGCATTGTTGGAAAAGGTCATGCACTAGATATGATTTTGACCGGCAAAATAGTTAAAGGGGACGATGCATACCGCATGGGTCTTGTTCAATATTATGTGACCCAAGAAGAGTTGGATGAACAAATTGATTCTATTACAGAAAAAATCGTACAAAAAGGTCCAGTTGCTATTAAACTAGCAAAACATGCTGTACACCATGGCTATGATTTGTCAGGAGAGGCAGCGATGTGGATTGAAAAACTATCACAAGCGGTTGTATTTGGGACAGAGGATAAACAAGAAGGAACCAGTGCCTTTTTAGAAAAAAGAAAGCCTGATTTCAAAAATAGATAAGGGAGTTGTCGTCATTGGATTTTAATCTATCAGAAGACATCGAGTTTCTTAGATCGAATGTACGTAAGTTTGTAAAAGAAGAAGTTGAACCATTAGCTATGAAAATCGAAGAAGACAACGAGATTCCAAAAGAAATTGTAGAAGCATCGAAGGACATGGGGCTTTTTAGTTTAAGTATTCCTGAAGAATACGGTGGATTAGGCTTAGATATGGTAGGAAAATGTGCGATTTATGAAGAATTAGGTAAGACACACAATGGATTTACCACTTTAATCGGCGCACATACCGGAATTGGAACCGTAGGAATTGTTGAGCTAGGGACAGAAGAACAAAAACAAAAATATTTACCGAAAATGGCTACAGGTGAATATATTGGAGCCTTTGCCTTAACGGAACCTAGTGCAGGTTCGAATGCGGCTAATTTAAAAACAACGGCAGTGAAAAAAGGGGATAAATACATTTTAAACGGTTCTAAACATTATATTACTAACGCTGTCGATGGGCAGGTATTTACGGTAATGGCTGTTACAGATCCGGATAAAGGTGCCAAAGGAATTACCTCATTTATTGTAGAAAAAGATTTTCCTGGATTTCAGTTAGGAAGTGTTGAGGAAAAAATGGGGCTCCGTGGGTCTCATTCTGCAGAACTTTTCTTTGAAGATATGGAAGTTCCAGAAGAGAATGTACTTGGAGAAGTGAATAGAGGTTACGTTAATGCCCTTAAGATTCTAGCAAATGGCCGAGCGGGTCTAGCTGCTAGAAATCTAGGTTCTTGTGAAAAATTACTAGAACACTGCCTAGAGTATGCAAATGAACGTCAACAATTTGGAAAACCAATTATTGAGATCCAAGCGGTTCAACACATGCTATCTGAGATGACAATGCTAATTGAAACGTTACGTTCTTTAACTTATCGTGTAGCCTGGATGACTGACCAAGGTAAACGGGTCGTAAAAGAAGCTGCGATTGCCAAGTTGTATGGCTCTGAAGTTTACAACAAAGTTGCTGATTTAGCTGTTCAGATTCATGGTGGTATCGGGTATATGAAAGATTATCCTATTGAACGTTACTTCAGAGATGCACGGATTACGAAAATTTATGAAGGGACTTCTGAAATTCAGAGGAATATTATTGCAAATGAATTAGTTCGTGAGACACGAAAATAATGGAGGTGGCATGATGAAAGAGGCGTATATCATTGATTCTGTCCGTACGGCAGTTGGTCGTATGGGAGGAACTTTGAAAAATGTTGAGGTAGATTTTTTAGCTGAAAAGGTTATTCGTGAAGTGTTACATCGAACAGGTGAGGATATTGAAGTAGATGAAGTGATCTTAGGGCAAGCCAAGCAAAGTGCAGATACGTCAAATCTAGGACGTTTAGCTGCTTTACGTGCTGGTTTACCAGAAGATGTGACCGGTTATACCGTTCACCGTCAATGTGGCTCTGGACTTCAAGCGATTAACAATGCAGATATGCAAATTAAGCTTGGCTTATCTGATGTGGTTGTAGCCGGTGGTGCCGAAAGTATGAGTACGGCTCCTTATTACATTCGACATGCGCGTTATGGCTATCGTGCCGGAAATGGTCTATTGCTTGATCCGAATACGGAGAGTCAACCATGCTCTCAACCTCGTGAAAAGTATGGTGATATCACAATGGGCCTAACGGCAGAAAATCTAGCGGAAAAATATCAAATCTCTCGAGAAGAGCAAGATGAATTTGCTCACCGTAGCCAAGTGTTGGCAGATGATGCGATTAAATCAGGTCGTTTTGAGGAAGAGATCGTGCCTTATGAAGTTAAGGAACGAAAGCAATCGATTGAATTTAAAACAGATGAACACCCTCGTCTGACTTCTATCGAAAAGTTAGGGACACTTCCAGCTGTTTTTAAAGAAGGAGGCACCGTTACTCCTGGTAATGCATCAGGACGTAATGATGGAGCAGCCGCTGTTGTCATGATGAGCGGTGAGAAGGTTAAAGAGTATGGTGTGAAGCCTAAAGCTAAAGTAATCGCACAAGCAGTCAGTGGGGTTGGTCCTGAAATAATGGGGATTGGGCCTGTATCATCAACAGAAAAAGCGTTAAAACAAAGTGGTTTAACCATCGATGATATTGGTTTAATAGAGTTAAACGAAGCATTTGCGGCTCAAGCGTTATCGGTTATTAAAGAAGCCAATATGGATATTAACAAAGTGAATGTGAACGGTGGAGCGATTGCACTCGGTCATCCAATTGGTGCAACAGGAGCTATTTTAATGACAAAGCTACTTCATGAAATGGAACGTCGTGGTGAAAAATATGGCCTTGTCACACTTTGTATTGGTGGAGGTCAAGGCATATCAACAATTATAGAATATTTAGATTGAAGAAGCAGCCAGTAATCCATTATTACTGGCTTTCTTCAAACTCTTAGGAGGAATCTTAATGAAGGATCAGCCTCATGTTTTACAAATTCTATCTATGTACCATATCAAAGGTGAAGAAGTCTTAAACGAACTTGCTCAAGTGAAAAAGTTTGATGAGTTTCATGAACAAGAAATAGTTCGATACTTAAATGAGCATCCGGTAGATGGGATTATTTTACGTGCCCCGGCCAGAATTACTCCAGCTATACTCGATGCTGGTCAGCACTTAAAAGCTATCTCAGGAGCTGGTATTGGTTTAGATAATATTGATGTTGAGTATGCCACCCAAAAAGGCGTCAAAGTGATGCATGCTCCTAAGATTAACGTTCAAGCCACGGCGGAGCATGCAGTAAGTCTCATCCTAGCTGTAATGAAAAATATTATCCCGTTTCATGAAGAGATGAAAAAAGGGAATTTTGGCTATCGAGATGGCCGATTTACTTATGAATTAAAAGGAAAAACTCTTGGTCTAGTAGGATTCGGTTCCATTTCACAAAAGGTAGCTTCAATCATGCAAACAGCTTTTGGAATGAATATTCTTATCTATGTTCGAAGGATGACAGAAGAAAGAGAAGTAATAAGTGAACAACACGGATATCATTTTACGACGAATGTAGATGATGTTTTTCGAGAAGCGGATATTGTAAGTGTTCATATTCCGCTTAATGAACTTACAAGACATTTTGTTCAAAAAAAGCACTTTGAATTGATGAAGCCTAATGCTGTCTTCATTAATACGGCTAGAGGTGGCGTCATTAATCAAGAAGATCTTGCCCAAGTATTAAAGGAGAAGAAAATATTAGGTGCGGGGGTGGATGTTTATGATCCAGAACCCCCATTAGACAATCATCCATTTTATGATTTAGACAATATTGTCATGACACCACATATCGGTGGAATTAGTGAAGAAGCAGCTAGGGAAACAACAGAAACCATTGCTGAAAATCTAATTAAAGCTATTCAAGGAGAAGTTGTCGATACAATTGTTAATTAAAGAAGGTGGAAAAATGTCTGCAGAAATAAATACCATTCAACAAGATTTTGAGAAGAGTCCATTTTGGAGGTTTGTTGGTTTAGAGGTTCATGAAGCGAGTAAAGGTAATGTGAAATTAAAATTACCAATAAAGAATGACTTTATGAATGTTAGAGAAACCGTACATGGTGGAGTACTTGTTTCAATAGTAGATACGACCATGGGCTTTACGTGTAAATCACTCGGTTTTGATGAAGTGATCACACTTCAATTAAATACGAACTTTGTGAAGTCTGTATCAGAAGGGACGTTATACTCCGAAGGGAAAATCATTTCACGTACCCGATCAACGGCTATCGTTGAAGGTCAGATTTTTGATGAACAGGGCGAGTTATTAGTTCATTGTAATGGAACGTTCAAGTTAATAAAGAAGGAAAATATTTAAGTAGAAGAATCTATCAACGAAGAGTAATACAGGGACTGATTAATACGGAAGCTGGGATCAGCGTGGTCTATTTTTCGATGGTCATATTCATGTGTTTATTTTATATTTCACAAAGTTTCATCAGCCATCCAATGATGACATCTGTTTATGTTTTAGTCTGTGTATTAGTTTATTTGATGGCTTATATGAAGCTTACTTTAAAGGCAAAGATTTTTACTGGGGCGTTGTTTGTTTTAGGGATTATTATTCATTATATTTACGGAAATTCTGGTTTGATGCTCTTAAATGGAATTACACAAAATCTGGCTTTATTATCTATTATTCTACTAGCCCCATTGATATCGATTCCATTGAAGCAAGAAGGGATTATTAAGAGATTAGTTGAAGATTTAGAACATATGAAAAATGACTTAAAACGATCGTTTTATGGAGTTACATTTTTTGTTTTTCTGTTATCACCTATTCTAAACATGGGGTCGTTACGGATTGTTCATAGTTTTATATCTGACTTGAACATTCATCCTAAAATTTTATCAAATGCTTATTATAACGGTTTTACCCCAGCCGTATTGTGGTCCCCATTTTTTGCTTCAGTAGGGATCGTATTAGTAACGGCTGATTTATCATTTCAAGCTTATTTACCTATTGGACTGTTCTTTGCCATTATTCAAGTCATAATCTCACTTTTATTATTAAGAAAATTAAAAGTTAAGAAGCTTCAAGTAATGGAGCACGACAATTCTAAGAAATACCTCAAATATATGAGTTTTATGATTTACGTACTTTTGATTCTTTTTGCCTTAGTCATACTAGAATCGTTAACAGGTTGGTCGATGTTATTACTAGTCAGTATATTATGTATTGCAATTCCAGCTGTGTATCAGTTATTTCGTTTTGATCGCCATTCTTTAAAATCTGAAGCGACTGCTTATATGCATCAAGTTAAAAACCACTCTAGTATGGAAGTAGCATTATTTTTGAGTGCTGGGCTATTCGGAAATGCTTTACTTCACACTCCGATCGTCGATGGATTACGTCATGTTATTCTTTGGTCTTCCGAACAATCTATATTATGGTTATTTTTATTTGTTATATTATTTGTGACATTGCTAGCGATGTTTGGAATTCATCAGATTGTTAGTGTACCAATTGTTTTGACGATCATTTTGACATCGGAGGTAGAAGTGAGTGTTTACGCAGCTGCCTTTATGTGTATTTTCACTTGGATGTTATCGGCGAGTATAAGTCCGTTAAATGCTTTAAATATCATTATTAGCTCGTGTGTTCGGACAAATGGTATAAAAGTGGCTTATCAATGGAATGGGAAGTATTTTATCGCCATAACTGTTGTAGCCATGTTCTATGTTTACATGCTTGATTTTATTAGCTAATTCATTTATGAAAAAGGTATAAAATGGTATATTAGATATAGGTAATTTTGAGGAGACATATTTATGAGTAAAAGTTTAGTGAAAGCTATACAATTATTAGATTGTTTCACAAAACAATCAACTTTAACCTTAACAGAGCTGACTAAGTTGTCTGGTCTACCTAAAACGACAGTCTTTAGACTCATTACGTCTTTAGAGGAAGCTGGATTGATTATTAAAGATCGGAACTCACATCAAGAAGTGACTTACCGCTTAGGGTTAAAGCTATTACAGTACGGTAACATGGTCGAAGAAGGTCTAGCTTACAATAAAATAGCCTTGCCTTATATGAAAGAAATTAACGAAAGAATTGATGAACTTGTTCATTTAACGGTCATGGAAGGGGACGAGGCTGTTTATGTTGAAACGATTGGAAGTAAAAAGCCTGTCCGCTTAGTTGTTAAAGTCGGGCAGCGTGCACCATTATATGCAGGTTCCGCTCCAAAAGTGTTATTGGCCTATATGAGCGAACAAGAAATAGATAAGTATTTAGACAAAGTAGAAATTAAGAAGTTAGCTCTAAATACCATCACAGATAAAGAACATATAAAAGAAAATTTAAAGTTGATTAGAGATCGAGGTTATTCGATTAGTCGTTCTGAACATTTTAAAGATACGGTTGGTTTTTCTGCTCCGATCTTTGATTATAGTGGTCAAGTTGTGGCGGCCTTGGGAATCAGTACTCCAATGAGGGAATTGACTGATCAAGAAGAAGAAACCTATTTAGAAAGTGTTGTCTATTATAGTGAAAAAATCTCAAGAGAACTCGGGTATCAAGAGAGTTTTTCATCATTTTAAAAGAGACTGTCCCAATGAGTCATTTATGACTTTTGGGACAGTCTCTTCTTTAATCTTCGTCTTGTAATCTATTATACTTTTGGATAGCTTCTTCTATATCTGCAGCAGCTTGATCTAATAATTCTTGAGGGTCCTCACCTTGGTATAAGGCTTCAATCGAGTTTTCAACTATGCTTCGCGCTTCTGGGAATACACCCATTAAGGCACCTTGTGTCGCTGGGGTAAGTGTTGTATTTTGTAATTGTTCTACACTCGTTAAGAACTGAGGGTACTCATCATAGACATCTTGTAGTTCTGCCTCGTCATACGCTTCTGATGTAATCGGGAAGTAACCCGTTGCACCTGCCCATTTTGCTTGCTGTTCAGCAGATGTCGCGAACTTAATAAATTCAAATGCAGCGTCTTGATTTGCTTTGGCAATCCCATTCGTCATCCATAATGATCCTCCACCGACAATTACACCTTGAGGTTCCATGCCGTCTGGTACTGGAAGGTAAGCTGTTCCAACCTCAAAATCAGCTGATTCTACATTTCCTCGTGTCGCAGCAGTGGAATCTAAATACATAGCCAATTTTTCAGCAGCAAAGGCTGAGCGAATATCATCCCAGTTACGACCATAGTTTCCTAGAGTGCCAGCATCATGCATCTCTTTTAACCATTCGAAAATAGTTAACCCCGCTTCATCATTAAACAACACTTCATCTCCAGGACCTGAGCGTCCATTATCATCGCTGATATAATGTGCGCCTTGGTTAGCTAGTAATTGCTCGAAGAACCAACCGTAAATAAGAATACTAAAGCCATGTACCTCTGTTCCACCGTTGGATTCAACTGTTAACGCTTCGGCAGCTTCTTTTACTTCACTAAAAGTTTGTGGTGGGTTGTCAGGATCTAAACCAGCTTCTCTGAACATGTCTTTGTTGTAGAACATAATAGCATTAGAAGTGTTAAATGGCATCGAATAAAGCTCACCATCTAATTGATAGTAACCTAATATGTTCTCTTCAAATGAAGAGATGTCAAAGTCATGTTCATCAATAAATTTTTGAACCGGTTCAATAAATCCACTCTCACTCATATATTTCGTCCCAACTTCATAGACCTGAACGAGTGAAGGGGCTTCTTCTGTACCACCTACTGCGCGTAGCTGATTGAGTAACTCTTCATAACTACCTTGATAGACGGCTTCAACATGAATATCTTCTTGGGAATTGTTAAAGTCTTCTACCATGGCATCAATCGCTTCACCTGGACCGCCACCCATTGCATGCCAAAATGTCACTAATTTTTTCCCGTCTTCAGTTTCTTGTACTTCTGGTTCATCATCACTGCTACAAGCCGCGATCAAAACTAAAGATAGTAGAATAAATATAAGCTTTTTCAAAAAAGCTTCCCCCTTTAATGTTATTATTTATCCTTTTAAAGCTCCTTGAGTTAAACCACGTTTTAAGTGACTTAATCCAAGGATTAAAAGAATCAGAGTTGGTAACAACACTAATACGACTCCAGCCATTACGACGTTCCAAGCTGTACCTGTTTCAGCTGAGATCATCATCTTAAGTCCGATTTGGACCGTTCTGACATCATTGTTATTCGTTACGAGTAAAGGCCATAAATACATGTTCCAAGTGGTCAAAAAAGAGAATATACCTAAAGCACTTAATATCGGTTTCGATAGAGGTAATGCGAATTTTGTGTAAAACCTAAATCTTGAACAGCCATCCATTTGAGCAGATTCATATAACTCCTTTGGGATGGTCATAAATTGTTGTCGAAGTAAAAAGATCCCAAAGGCTGTTGCAAAAAAAGGAAGGGTAAGTCCTGAATATTCATTAATCCAACCGAGGTTTAACACCGTAATATAATTCGGTAAAAAGGCTGCTTCCCAAGGTATTAACATCGTTGAAATCAGTAAAAAGAATATAAAGTTCCGTCCTTTAAAAGGTATAAACACAATCGCATATGCTGCTAAGCTACAAATAATTAATTGTCCTACCATTACTGAGAATGCCACAATAAAACTATTAAGTAAGAAATGAAAGAGGGGCACACTTTTAAATGCTTGAATGTAGTTATCTAAAGAAAAGCTAGACGGTATTAGTGCTCCACGGTTCACTTCTTGAGTTGTCATAAAACTAGCAGAAATAGCGTATAAGACTGGGAATGTGATGACAATTGCTGAAATAAGCAACAACAAATAGATCCATAGTTTTTTGATCACTGATAATGCACCTTCTTTTCACCGACTTTGAATTGGATAAAGGTAAAGACTAGAACTAATGCGAATAATACAATAGCTTGAGCACTAGCCGAGCCGAAGAAACCATTTTCAAATGCTTCTCGATAAATGGAATAAACGATTAAATTGGTAGAATTGTTGGGCCCACCACCCGTTAAAATATCAATTTGTCCAAATGATTGGAACGAATTGATAATGGTTACAACACTTACAAAAAACAATGTTGGAGATAACATCGGTATGGTGATATTAAATAGTTGATTCCAGTAGCCAGCCCCATCAATCTTGGCACTTTCATAAAGTTCTTCTGATATATTTTGTAATCCACCAAGTAGGATGATAAAGTTAAAACCTATATTCATCCAAATGGTTGTAATAGATACTGAGATTAAGGCCCAATTTGGTGAGGTTAACCATTGGATATCGCTAATTCCTATTGCATTTAAAAGGCTATTGAAAACACCAAGGCTTGGATGAAAAAGTAATAACCATATGGTGGCTCCTGCAGCGACAGAAATACCTAATGTTGAGGAGAATACTACTCTAAAAAATGGAATGCCCTTCACCTTTTCATTAGCAATGATGGCTAGAAATAAAGATAGGATGATGGTGGTAGGGACGGTATATAAAGCGAATAAAAAGGTTGCTTTCATGCTTGTACGAAAGACTTGTGATTCAAATAAATATAAATAATGTTCAAGACCTATGTAACGAATGGTTTCTCCTCTCGAATTTGTAACAAAGAAACTGTAATAAAGTGTTTTAATCATTGGGTAAAATAGAAATGCACCCATTATGATCAATGCAGGGGATAAATATAACAGAGCTGTTAATAAATTTTTGATAGCTTTTTGTCGCTTATTATTTTTACGTTCAATGTTTTCTATGGACTTGGACATGTCGAACCTCCTTACTCTTCATCAAAATTTAGGAGCTTATCAGTACAAGTTTATTAAGGGAGCTATTAAATATATGCTAAATTAAAGAAAAATTTACATAATAAAAACCAACAGGAAGACAGCCTGTTGGTTTATGACTTAAAGAGATGAAGTCTCAGGGGACTTGGATCCCATTGTTTGAATTAAAACAAATAATAGATTCCAACAATTAAGATGTAAAAAACTCCATAAAGCATTAATGCATATTGCCAGTTCATTTTGAGCCCTACGTGTACGGAATTCGTATTCGTTAAGTTACCAACCATTAAGTTGGTAGCAGATAAAGGGGATACCAGAATCGTCAACATCCATGCAGCTAATAAGCCAATACTTAATAATAAGTGGTCATCAGCGAACATCGGACTCGAACTTAGCGTAATGGCTAATGCAGTATTCGTAATGATTGGGTGCACGCCAATGAATGACAATACATTAACGATGACAGCTAATACGGGCAGAAGGATTAATAAATGGTTAATGCCACTAACATCGATTAAATATATAATCCATTCACTAGCACCAGCGTCTAAGATCGCAACCCCAAATACACCTGCCGCGATAAAAAGGGATAATTCATTCCCCATTTTAGGTAATCTACCTTGTGTGTAGTCGAGTAATTCTCTACCAAACTCTTTCGGTGATTGATAAAAAAGTGACCAGATGGTAGAAATGACGATGGCCATGATTGGAATAATGGTTAACACGGATAAATTAACAAAGTGTTCGATGGTCATCGTTAAAGCAGTCATCCCGACAATAATGACCATGAGCTCAACAAGTTTACGCTTAGCTTTATGTATTGGAATTTCATGATCTTGTTCAACGGTTTGAATGGGTTCATTAATTGTCCCTATGGTTAACAAGCCCAAGATAAATCCAGTTGAAGCAAAGAGAAAACCATAAGGGAGAAGCTCCACCCAAGTCACATTGAAATAAGATAATATTAAGGCAATTGAAATAAAGTACGGTGACCAGAGAAAACAGAGAGAAAAGCCTCTTACTAGGGCTTTAATTCGGGTATCATGATAATCTTTAAAAGATTCAGTGCTCGTTAAATGATACATGATGGGTATGGTACCTAGATTCATAACTGAGCCGATACTTAATAGTGATATTTTCAAATACAAATACAATTGTCTCGAGGTCTTAATGTAATAATTGAAGACCGTATCTATGTATTTTAAATATTGACCTGTCCGAATGGGGATTGAAATTAATGGCACAAAAATAAAGATAGCCAATAAACCGACGTTTTCACGCATGCCATGAAACATGGTAATCAGTCCATCACCATTTAACAGTAAAATCACACTTAATATAAGTAAAGTGCTGATTAAAATCATCGGGGTTTTGTTTAAATATGGTATGTACGAGATAACGGTAATGGTTGCGAATAAGCTTACAAGTATGAGTAATAGGTTTGATTCGAAAAACTGCGAAACTAAATAGGTTAATCCCATTAATAATGCCGCAATTGGTCTTATGATGATCCACTTCATGTTGATGCTCCTTATGTTCAATTCTTCTTATATTATAAGGTTTCTTTGCTCCTCTGTTAATTAAAAGGTTTTGGATAACTACTATTTGTATATAAGGCTTGAATGTATGGTGGATTTGGGTCGTTGTTTACTAAAGAGTAGTGAACATCAATTTGTTTACGTTTAGGAAATCTAATGAGACCTTCATTTGCAAGTTCTGTAAAGACAATCGAAACGGATTCTCGACTAACACCAACCATGTTAGCTAGTTCTTGCTGAGTAATTGGGAAGGCAATGGTATAATAATTTTGATTTTCAGAGGGAGAGTTATATCGATCGTATAAAGTCTGGAGGATATGAATAATTTTTTCTCGAGAATTTTCTAAAGCCATATATTTAAGCCGTTGTTCACGTTCATGTAATCTCTCGCTTAATGCTTCTAAAGCTTTATGTAATAAAATAGGGTATTTTTCGGATAGTGTTAGGAAGGCTTTTTCATCTATTGCACAAAAGTGGGTGGGTTCAATTGCTTCGACATAGACATCGTCACAGCTAAGTGAGAAATATTTAATTTTTCCAAAGGTACTGCCCGGACCTAGGAGGCTATACGTGAACTGTTTTCCTTGCTCGTTAATGGTATAAAGCCTAACAGAGCCTTCTTTAATAAAACAAAGTTCATGTTGAGGTGCATCTGGTGTTCGAATGATATCATGACGGTTATAAGTGGAATGCTTAATACATTTTAATACATCAGAACTTGCTGGTGGTTCAACTTGATCTAAGAAACCAATCTTAGATAAATACCAAAAATCTTCATATTTCATCATTCTTCCTCCTAAAAATTTTTAAGCAATGTTAGATAGTTAACAGAAATTTCAAATTATTATAACAGGTGGATGAAATTTTTACCATTAACATGGTGAAATAGTTATGTTTTTAGAAAAGGCAAACCTTTTGAAAGGGAGGGACGTAAAACCAGTGGTCTAAGGGGTTAATGACGCCTAAGATAGCACGGTTGCCTCTAATTTAGGGGAGGTTAAGGATGAATGTCGCTTAAGGAGCAAAGTGATGTCGTTAGATTAGATCGGGAATGGGTTTTACTCATGAAAGAAGCCAAAGCGTTAGGACTAACATCTGAAGAAGTTAAAAAATTTATAGAAAAATATAGATGATTGAACCAATTTTACATACCTTCAATAAAATGGAGTAAATACATTTTTTGGAGGTTATTTTTGTGGCTAGGGTACCTGTTATTATTGATGCGGATCCTGGAATTGATGATTTTATGATGTTAATCGTTGCCTTGAACCATGAACTATTGGATGTCCGTTTAGTGACGTCTGTAGCAGGAAATCAGGAACAAGAACAGACTTATGACAATTTATTAAGAATGGTCAGTTATTTAGGAAAGGATTTGGAGGTGGCACGTGGCTTAGAAGGTCCTTTATTTAAAGAATTAGAGCCAGCAACTGAATTTCATGGAGATACTGGAACTGGGAATGTTGAATTTCCGGAACCGACTATTGAAGGAAGTGAACGGTCGGCTATAATAGCTATGTATGATGTCATTATGAATTCTGAAGAGCCGGTTACCATTGTGACAAGTGGACCTCTTACAAATGTTGGTGCCTTGCTGTTTACCCACCCAGAAGTTAAATCCAATATTCGAATGATTTCAATAATGGGTGGAGCAGCGATTGGGGGGAATGTCATTCCAACAGCAGAATTTAATATTTATGCGGATCCAGATGCAGCAGAGATTGTATTAAGATCGGGTGTACCAATAGTGATGAGTGGATTAGACGTCACAAGACAGGCTTATCTCACGGATAGTGAGTTGGAACAAATCCGAGATATAGGAACCGATTTAGCAGAAAAAGTTTATCTAATGTTGAAATTTTATCAAGAAGCGGCAGTAGGGACTCCTTTTCATACGCCATTTTTTGCAGACGTTGTTCGAATACACGACTTGAATTCGATTGCCTTTGTCATTAATCCGGATATATATAGAGGGAATTTTTACTATGTAACGGTAGAGAGGACGTCTCCGATTACAATGGGAACTACATTTATAGATTATTTAAAGACATTTGGCCAGCCTCCCAATGCATATGTTCTACATGATGTAGATCGGTCGGAATTAATCGATTTATTTGTTCGCTCGATTGTTTTATCATAGGTTGCGTTCAGGAGCCTTCTCTAGTATAATGCCCAATTGTGCGTTTGAGTTTTAAAAGAAAGGGGCATTCGATGAGTTTTCCTAGATTATTACAATCTGACTACGTCGACCATGAGGAGCGACAGGCAGAACTAGAGAACATGGAATTTCAAGTGTTTCGAATGCGTGAAAATATGAAAGAAATCTCAAAGAAGTACGATATTGTTGGCATCGATCAAACTAAGCAAGACCATTGGGTGATTGTGTTTAAAGATGCTAATGAAGATCAGGCTCAAATAATGGTCAATGATTGTAAACGTCCATTTAAAGGCCATTGGGATTCTTGTATGCAAGTAGAATTTAAAGACGAACGAACGGTCCATATTGCAGATATTAAAGGTCATGAGGATCAAGGATATGGTTCGATTTTAATGAATTATTTAAAGGATTTAGTTCGTGATTATAACTTTCAATATATTACGGGTGATTTAGTAGAGCGTGACTGGGACCATTTGAACCGGTTAACGTATTTTTATGAAAAGCACAATTTTGAGGTAGACGTTGATAACGATGCTCAAAAAGGTGAAATTATATGGTATGGAGACCTCTAAAAAAGGAGGTCTTTTTTAATACTTTAAATGATATTTAAAATCAACTTATTTAGTTTTATTCATTATTTTGTTATAATAATTTTCAGTTTATTCTTAACATCACAGAGTCACGAAAGAAGGAATATTCATGGAAGCTGAACCCTATTCTTTAAGAGACAGGCGTTTTTGGCAATTATCTTTTGGGTTAATGTTGGCATCTGTATTTGTTTTTTCTAATTTATATGTGATTCAGCCTATATTGCCTCTGTTAGCTAAGCAGTTTAATGTTTCTGCTACTGAATCGAGTTTGTTGTTTTCGGTGGCATCATTCTCGTTAATGATCAGTTTGTTAGCCTTCGGATTTATCTCTGATCGTATCGGGCGACTAGGCATTTTGAAGTGGACGCTTGTGTTGTCTTCTATACCGTTGTTTCTTATGCCGATGGTGGAATCGTTTTATACGTTAGTTTTATTGAGATTGTTTGTTGGAATATTTAGTGCTGGCTTACCAGCTGTTGCAGTTGCTTATATTACCGAGGAAGTAGCTCCTAACAGTCGAGGACTTGCTGTAACGATATATATTGCTAGTAATGCTCTCGGTGGTATGGCAGGGAGAGTGTTCGGGGGATCTTGGGCTGATGCTTATACGTGGGAGTCCAGCTTTTACGTTCTAGGTGTATTTGGTTTAATCATTTCAGCATTATGCGTCATGGTTTTGCCAAAATCGCAGTATTTTGTCAGTTCGAAACAGCCTTATTCTCAAGATTTAAAAGGTATGTTTATTCATTTGAAGAATCCGATGCTCATTTACGCTTTCATTTTCGGTATGATGATTCAAGTGAGTTTTTCGGGGATTTGGGTTTACTTACCCTTCTACTTAGAAGGAGACCCGTTTTATTTATCCATACAAGTGATTTCGTTACTCTTTTTAACTTACTCAATGGGAGTCATTGGTTCTCCGATTGCTGGAAAGTTAGCTGATTTATATGGAACGGTTCGAATTTTGTTTTCAGGTTTAATAATTATGGCGTTAGGCGTTTTAATGACAGCGATTCCTAATGTCGTGGTGATCATCTTAGGATTAGCCGTCATGTGTTTAGGTTTTTTTACCGCACATTCATTAACGTCCTCATGGGTGGGAGCAACAGCGGAACACCACAAAAGTGGGGCCTCTAGTATATATTTGTTTAGTTATTATATTGGTGTCACAGTTGGTGGGACAGGAGTTGGTGTGATTTGGACATCGATGGGCTGGAATGGTGTTATTCTAGTTTCTGTTACATTACCACTCATTTCAGGTTGGCTATTTTATAGAAAAATACATTAAAAAAGGAAGGTGCTCTTCTCTAGTTAGAGAGTGAGTGCCTTCCTTTTTCTGTAAGATAATAATCATCATCTTTGATTTGGATGTAGTCAGCTTGTTGAAGTTCTCGTAATGCGCTACGAACTTTAAAAACAGGAAGATTAACGCCTAATCGAATGTCGTTAAATGTTTTGTGTTGATTTATAACGGCTAAAAAGAGTTGGATTTGTGAAGGTGATAATGTTGTTTGATTTTTTCCACAAGGCATGTTGTTCACCTAACTTTTAAAAGGGGCTATATGGTTAGCCCCTTTGTTTTATAATTGTTTTTTCGCTAAGTACCAGTCAATAACTTCTACACTATCGTCGTTAGCACGTTCTTCAGCTTGTTGTTGAGAAGCTGGAGGTGGAACTAGCACTTTATCTCCTGGTGTCCAGTTGGCTGGAGTTGAAACTTGATGGTCTACGGTAGTTTGTAGAGCCTCAACTAGACGTACAATTTCTGCCATGTTACGGCCAGTTGTTAATGGGTAATAAATGATCGCTTTGATGACTTGTTGATCGTCAATAACAAAGACAGCACGGTTCGCTTCAGTGCCACTATCGTTAGGGTGAATCATTCCGTATTTCGTTGCGACTTCCTTGCTTAAGTCAGCAATAACTGGGAATTCAATTTTTGTGTTAAAGTTTTCTTCAATATTGCGTACCCATGCGATATGTGATTGGACACTATCGACACTAAGACCTAATAACTCTGTGTTTAATTCGCGTAACTGAGGATAGATTTCTTGGAATGCTACAAACTCAGTCGTGCACACTGGCGTAAAGTCGGCAGGATGTGAGAATAACACTAACCAAGAACCTTTGTAATCCTCCAACTTAACCGGACCTTGAGTTGTATTAACCTCGAATGACGGAGCCTTGTCTCCAATACGAGGTAAGCTTACTGGATTTTGATGTTCTTCAGACATAATAAATGGATGCCTCCTTAACTTATAATTCCTATAAGTTTACTGTGTTTTATTATATTCTTATCATAACAAAAGTGAACCAGTTAATAAACGAATTTGCTTTAATTTTAAAAAAACTTTTTCATTTTAATAAAATCATATATTTACATCCATATTAAGAAAAGAAAGTAATCGAGGAGGGTTGGTTAATGTCTGAAAAAGAAAAGAGTCAACATGGCGGCGGACGACCTGAGATGAAAGAATATGGAGTCATCGTTAAACGAAAAGGTGACGATTGGATTGTTTATTTAGTGAATGAAGAAAATGATTATGAGACATTTGCAACGGAAAAAGAGGCTCTTAAACGTGCCGATGAAATTTCAGATGAATACGAATCCTATGTACAGGTACTAGGTGAAGATGGTGATATAAACGAGAATTACAATTTTGATGATGTCGAGTAAACAAGCAGTGGAATGAGTCCACTGCTTTTCGTTTAACCTCCAAAGAAGAAGTCAACAACATTTCCAGCGGTGGATGAATTTTTGTTATAGAATTCTGAGTATCCACAGTTTTTACAGAAAATCACAATAAACTTATTATGCTGGACATCAAACATTTTAGATAAGCCAGTGCCAGTCATGGAGACTTCTTTTTGATCAGCTTCGGTGTGCCCGCATTTGATACAGCCGTATGCCATGGCATTTTCCTCCTTTACCTATTTTAAAAATTTCTGTACCCAGTGTGTTTTTTATTTTATCAATGTTTTAATACGGTTAAAAGTGGAATAGCAAAAGTAAAGCATATATGGAGGTGGTTTAAATGCCTTATGATCGAAAGGATTACCCAAGTTCTTTAAAAAATTTAAATGAAACAACTCGTCTTAAAGCGATTGAAATGATTAATGCAATGCTTGAGGAGGGTTATGACGAAGGACAAGCTATACCAATAGCGACTGAACAAGCAAAAGATTGGTACGAAAATGCTAGTGACAAAGAAAAGCAGGAGATGCAAGACAAGTCGGCCAAGGAGCTTAAAGACCATGATGATCATGATAGTCGACCAGAGTTACTAGAACGTGGAGTGATGGTAAGAAAACATGACGATGGATGGGCTGTTCAAACGAAGACCGCAAAGCAAGCTTCCGACGTTTTTAATACTAAGGATGAAGCAGTTAAAAGAGGGCGTGAGATTGCTAAAAACAAAGAGACTTATTTAGAGATTCAGGATTCAAATGGGAATGTGCTTGAAACTCATTCGTATGAAGAAGGATAAAATCCGCCTTATGGGCGGATTTTTTTCTGTTAAAGTCTCATAAATTAAAATGAAAGTCTCATAAAATGCTTTTTTTGTTACAATCGACATTTTTCGCGTCTCATAAACTTGGAAAAAGTGCTCATAAATACAGAAAAATGTCTCATAAATTTGCGATGACGTCTCACTTATTTTTGAATGTGATATAATTTACAAAAGTTTTTAAAAAATGAAATAAAGAATAAAAGTTGGATAAAAGGGGAGGAATGAACATGCATTTTGACAGTATGTACTATCCATACGCGTCTAGACGAAATACGGTTTATGGGAGAAAAGGAATGGTCGCCACATCTCAGCCACTGGCTGCTGAAGCTGGAATAGAGATGATTCGAAAAGGCGGTAATGCGGTTGATGCTGCTATTGCAACGGCTGCAGCATTAACAGTAGTAGAGCCGACATCTAATGGCATTGGTTCTGATGCATTTGCGATCGTTTGGGTGGATGGAAAGATTCATGGTCTCAATGCTAGCGGCTATGCTCCGAAAAATATATCCATTGAAAAGTTAAAAGCAGAGGGTTATGAGAAAATGCCGACGTTTGGTAAAGTGCCAGTAACGGTACCAGGAACACCTGCTGCGTGGGCTGAGCTTTCTAAACGTTTTGGCGTTCTACCATTTGAAGAATTATTTGAGCCAGCCATACGTTATGCGGATGAAGGATTTCCACTAACTCCGACGTTAGCCTTTCATTGGGAAGCGGCTTTTAATAAGTTTAAGGAAGTATTTAATGATGACATTTTCGAAAATTGGTTTAAGACGTTTGCTCCAAATGGAAGAGCACCGAAGGCAGGGGAAATGTGGGCGTCTCCCGACCATGCATATGCGCTGAAAGAGATTGCCGCAACCAAGGCCAGATCTTTTTATTCAGGTGAATTAGCTGATAAGATTGATCAATTTTTCAATCAGTATAAAGGTTATTTAACAAAAGAGGATTTGGAAAGCTATCAGCCTAAATGGGTGGATCCTATTAAAGTGAATTATCGAGGATATGATGTTTGGGAAATCCCGCCTAATGGTCAAGGGATTATCGCTTTAATGGCGTTAAATATTTTAAAAGGTTACGAGTTTAACGAAAAAGATGCCATAGATACCTATCATAAGCAAATTGAAGCGATTAAGCTTGCTTTTACAGATGGCTTAGAATACATCACGCAACAAGACCATATGAACGTGACAGTAGATCAACTACTATCGGAAAATTATGCAGAAAAACGTCGCCAGTTAATCGATGGGGAAGCTCTTGAACCAACTCCAGGAGAGCCTCATCGTGGAGGGACCGTCTATCTTTCAACAGCTGATGGTGAAGGAAATATGGTTTCGTTTATTCAGAGTAACTATATGGGCTTCGGCTCTGGAGTTGTGATCCCTGGCACAGGAATTGCGATGCAGAATAGAGGTCATACGTTCCAGCTTGATGAAAACCATGTCAATGCACTTAAGCCAGGTAAACAGACTTATCACACGATTATTCCAGGCTTTTTATCAAAAGATGGACAAGCTGTTGGACCATTCGGAGTAATGGGCGGTTTTATGCAACCACAAGGCCATGTGCAAGTCATCATGAATACGATTGATTTTGCTTTAAATCCACAAGCTGCTTTAGATGCACCTAGGTGGCAATGGATGAAGGATAAAGTCATTCATGTCGACCCTTCGTTCCCAGAACATATCGCTCAAGCATTACATCGTCGTGGGCATCACGTTAAGCGAAGTTTATATCATAGCGAGTTTGGACGAGGACAAATCATATGGAGAGACCCAGATACGGGAGTTTTATGTGGTGGAACAGAACCTCGAACGGATGGGCACATTGCAGTTTTATAAAAAAATACAAAAATGATCTCGTTATGATGGCGAGATCATTTTTAAATGTGTGCCCGGCATGGGCTATAACTTGGTGGTGAAAGTCCACTACAGGCCTGGCAGTAGGAACTGTTAGCTAATGGCAAGGGTGTCCACCGTGAGGTGGAATCTGAAGGAAGCCTAAGGCAAAATCCTGAACTGACGAACAGAAACTGTATATAAGGCTGAATTGGAACGGATGAGTTTGCATTACAAAACGAAGTCCTATACTGCACGAATTCCATACAGTAAATACAGCAGTTATATGGGAGGAAGGTTATAGCTCTTACCCGGGGAGGTCTTGCAAGGGTTCCCGACAAGAGGGAAGAAATTTTCCACAGGAACAATCACGGCAGTGATGCTG
>NZ_FOES01000071.1 GCF_900110685.1 Piscibacillus halophilus | reverse complement strand
TCCCACACCCATGACAAAAGCGACTTTTACAGGTAAAACATACAAACTTAGGACTTGGCTCTCCTTCGCACCCCAAACATTCATATCGTGCATAACCTAAGTCTTTTGTTCCGCATCTAATAGTTTTTATAACTGTTTCCTCTATATCATCCCGATAATCTACTGGGAACCTTTGGGCATGTAATGCCCAAAAACCATTAAAGTGTTCTTTTAATATTTGTTTAATAACTCCAGAACCTTTTTTACCCATACCGAAATATCTCCTAAATTTATTAGTTAAATTCTATCACATACTTATCCACAACTGAGTCATTTTATAATTTCCTAAACAATAAAAAAACCGGTCGTGATTGGACAATCATGACCGGTTTCATTTAAGTGTTTATGACTATTCAATTCTATTTTTTACAAATCCTAATACCTCATCAATAATTAATTGTAAATCGTTGTCTAATGTCGCAACATGGTAACTGTTTTTTAATGGTACTAATTTTTTATCATCTGAATTGATCTTTTCATAGATTAATTGTGAATTGTCTGGTGGGACGACATGGTCTTCATCAGACACCAGGATCAAAGCAGGAGCATTAACCTTAGCGATATTTGCTTTTACTTCTTCCATAAACTTCAAGATTTCTTTAATCGATTGTACAGGTGTCTTTTCATATGCTAACTCTTTTACATCAGGCTTTTTAATATCGGATCCAATAGAATCTAAAAATCTAATATCCTGAGGTTGCTTAACTTCTTCCATCGTCGGAATCTCAATCGCTGCATTAATTAAAGCGATGCCCTTAAGTTCTGGGTAGTTTTCCGCCATGTAAAGCGTAAGCGTTCCTCCCATTGATAGCCCCGCCATAAAAATCGTATCACAACGTTCCTTTAACCATTGATATCCTTCTTCAATAGACTGAATCCAATCTTGATAAGTTGTTTTCTCCATGTCTTCATAATGTGTGCCATGTCCTTTGAGTCGAGGTCCACAAACCGTGTAACCCTCTTCTGCCAAAGCAACACCTAGTGGTCTCATACTTTGAGTCGTTCCTGTAAAACCATGTGATACCAATATTCCTATATTGTTTCCCTCAAAATAAAACGGTTCTGCCCCTTCTAACACTGGATAACGTTCAGTCATTTTGATTACCTCCAACCTTCAAATTTGTGACGTCCTTTATTTCACTTATCCATTCTACATTAATAAATCATACCAAAAATACTAAAATTTCAGAATAATATTCACAAAAAAAGAACTAAGATTAGTTTAGAAAAGATAATCCTTCATTCGTAAACTTACTAATCATTTCGGCGATTTCTTTTGGTGACTTATCCATATCATTCTCAATCCAGTCTTTTATGACATTGATGGCACCACTCACCACAAACGTACTTAAATAACGTGAATAATGGTGTTCTACATTATGTTCTTCCATCCAATTGAACATAATAAAGCGTCTTGCAATATTCATCATTCTCTTTTCAAACATGAGATCCCCATTTTGGTTTAATAAAATTTGAAACATATAATGATTATCTTTAATATATTCTACCAATTTTAGTGTTATTTTTAATGATTGCTCTTCATTTGTTATTTCGTAACTATTTAAGTATTTAACTAAATCGTCTGCAATTTCCTCTTCTATCTTTTCTAATAAATCGTATTGGTCTGAATAATGGGTATAGAAAGTCGAACGATTAACATCTGCTAATTGGCATAGTTCCTTGACCGTTACGGATGAAATTGGTTTTTCAGAAAGTAATGATATTAAGCTTTCTTTTAATACTTTTCGTGTATATTTTTTCCGTCGGTCTAATTTCTCTGACATATATGTCACTCCTTTATGACATTTTTGTTGAAATCCAACATATAAAAATAAAATGTTGAAAATCTAACACAATATATCATACTGTTTGTTGATTATCCAACACAGTGTCCATATAATAATAAAGTGTAATTAGGAACATTGCAAGAGAGGATGAGGCCTTATTGACCTATCATCAAAGATCATAAAACATAAAAAATCAATCGTGATGACGTTTATTATTATTGCTATCGTTAGTGCAATAGCTCAATTTACGGTCTCGGTTAACTATAATATGGTAGATTATCTACCAGATGATGCACCATCCACCAATGCGATGGAACTGATGGAAGAGGAATTCGATGAACCGATTACGAATGCACGGGTCATGATCCATGATGTATCGATTCCAGAAGCATTGACATATAAAGATGAATTATCATCCATTGATGGTGTTACAGGAGTGACTTGGCTCGATGATGTCATCGATATTAAGACACCACTTAAAATGGCTGATGAAGACACTATTGAGTCTTATTACCAAAATAATAACGCCTTAATTTCCGTTCACATTCGTGAAGGTGATGAGGTTGAAATTACAAATGCCATTTATGACTTAATCGGCGAGGATAATGCCATTTCTGGTGATGCTGTTGACACAGCTATGTCCCAAGAGATGGCTGGTAAAGAGTCCATGTATGCGGCTGCTTTACTTGTTCCAATGATTATTATTATCCTGATTTTATCAACGAATTCGTGGATGGAGCCTGTGTTCTTTTTAACAGCAATTGGGATCTCGGTTCTGATTAACTTAGGAACCAATATCTTTATTGGTGAGATTTCATTCGTAACACAATCAGTCGCACCCATCTTACAACTAGCGGTATCTCTTGATTATGCGATCTTTTTACTTCATAGTTTTTCAGATTACCGAAAACAAGTTTCAGAACCTAGTGAAGCGATGCGTCTTGCGATGAAACGCTCGTTCCCTGCTATTGCGGCTAGTGCAAGTACAACATTTTTCGGATTTACGGCACTATCCTTTATGAACTTTGAAATCGGGGCTGATTTAGGATTAAACCTTGTTAAAGGTATTTTGTTAAGTTTTATAAGTGTTATGGTCTTCCTACCAGCTTTAACTCTACTATTCTATAAATGGATTGATAAAACAAAGCATAAGCCAATTGTTCCTGAGTTTAAGAATATCGGAAGACGTGTACTGAAATTTAAGGTTCCTAGTTTAATTTTAGTTCTATTATTTATAGTTCCTGCCTTTTTAGCTCAAAGTCAAACCGAGTTTATTTACGGAGTTGGAGATCAACCGGAATCTACTCGAGCAGGGGCAGATCAAATCACTATTCAAGAAGAGTTTGGTAAGAGTACACCTATGGTTTTACTCGTACCTCAAGGTGATGTTGCCAAAGAGGAAGAACTCGTTCACCATTTAGAGGATCTACCTAATGTATCTAGTGTCATATCTTATGTGAACACGGTAAGCCCAGCCATTCCATCAGGATATTTGGATGAATCCATGGTAGAACCTTTTTATTCGGAGAATTATAGTCGAATCACAATCCATACAGAGGTTGACAAAGAAGGTAATGAAGCTTTCGCATTAATCGAAGAAGTCGAAGAAACGGCTGACTCATATTATGACGAGACTCATCTACTTGGTGAAAGTGTAACGTTATATGATATTAAGAATACCGTTCAAAAAGATAATAAGGTTGTAAATATCTTAACGATTGTTGCGATTGCGATTGTCTTATTACTTACATTTAGATCCATCTCTATTCCGGTTGTATTGTTACTTACGATTCAAGCAGCGGTTTGGATTAATCTATCCGTTCCATACTTTATGGATACGTCCTTAGTCTATGTCGGATATTTAATTATCAGCACCGTTCAATTAGCAGCCACCGTTGATTACGGCATTTTATTTACTGAATCGTACACGAAGTTACGAAAAGAATTGCCTGCTTTTCAAGCTATTAAGAAAACGATTGATGATAAAATCTTTGCGATCTTTATTTCTGCATCGATTTTATCAAGTGTCGGTTTTATATTAGGCGCGACATCATCAAATCCAATTGTTTCATCCATTGGGTTACTGTTAGGAAGAGGTGCATTACTAGCATTCGTGTTAGTTGTTTTCTTCTTACCTGCTATGCTGTTAGTGTTCGATAAAGTGATTGAGAAAACGACGATTAAACCTAATTTTTATAAGGGGAAATGATCATGAAGAAATTAATTTTAATCATGATGGCATACCTACTAATCATACCGACTTTTCTCGTCTCAGCTACAACCAGCCAACCTTCAATGGATCAGTCGATTCCAGAGGGTGACGGTTCATTTTCTGAGAAGAATGAAGTCGTATATGCCACGCTTGATGCGTTAGGCAAACAGAAGGATATGTACATCGTTAACCATTTTAATATTGAAGAGCCGGGTAAAATTATGGATTATGGCCCATACTCGGATGTAGAAAACTTATCAAACCTATATGAGATTACCCAGTCTAATGACCAGGTTGAATTCATTGCAGATGAAGATCAATTTTACTATCAAGGGAATCTTGAAAACAAAGACTTGCCTTGGGATTTAGAAGTATCTTATGAGCTTGATGGAAACGAGGTTTCACCAGATGATCTACTCGGGCAAGATGGTCATGTGACGATTGACCTTCAAACACAAGCAAATGCAAATGCAGATTCCATTTACTATGAAAACTATTTATTACAAATCTCACTTACATTAGATACAGATCGCTTTAAAAATATTGAAGCTTCAGATGGTACGGTTGCTACTGCAGGTAAAAACAAACAAGTCACGTTTACCGTCATGCCTGAGAAAGATGGTGAATTTACAGTCGAAGCTGACGCAACAGACTTTGAAATGGATGGTATTGAAATAACGGCTATGCCTTCTTCTATGTCCATTGATTCACCAGACTCTGATAAGATGACGGATGATATGAAGTCTCTATCAGACGCAACTAACGATGTCAACGAAGGCGTTGGTGAATTAAAAGATGGAATTTCGGAACTTAATAATGGTGTTCAAAGTTTACAAAATGGTTCAAATGATTACCAAGACGGGATCAATCAAGTCGCTCAAAGTTCTTCAGATTTAATTGAAGGATCCAAATCAATTGATCAAGCATTGGAAGAGGTCAGTGGTTCATTAAGTAGTGAATCTGGTGATATGGATCTAAGCGAACTTCAGGAATTACAAAAAGGGTTAAAACAAATTGCTGACGGACTCCAAGAAACAGAGAATGGATTAACTGAATTAAATGACTCTTATCAAAAAGCTTATGAAGCTTTAAATGGGTCCATGAAGGCCATTCCATCTCACAATATTCAAGAGGAAGATATTCAAAAGTTGTATCAAAGTGGTGCTGACCCTGAAGTCGTTGAACAATTAGTTGAGACTTATGAAGCTGCTCAAACTGCAAAGGGGACTTACAATCAAGTGAATGAAGCTTTCGCAGCGGTTCCATCTACTTTAAATACAGTCATTGGTTCATTAAGTGAGATGAGATCAAATCTTGAAACAATGGCAGATGAATTAGGGAACAGCTTAGAACAGATGGATTTTGCAAAATCAATGCAGGAGTTACAAGAGGGGCTAAGTGAATTGTCTTCTAATTATAAATCATTCCACTCTGGCTTAGTGGAGTATACAGATGGCGTATCTGAACTCTCAACATCCTACAGTGATTTGCATAACGGAATGACTGAACTTGCCAATGGAATCCATGACTTAGAAGATGGTGCTCGAGAGCTTCATGATGGCACAGCAGAACTAGCGGACTCTACTGCAGAACTACCTGATCAAATGCAGGATGAAATCGATGAAATGATTAATGAATTCGATAAATCTGATTTTGATCCAATATCTTTCGTATCATCTAAAAACGAAGATGTCAATTTAGTACAATTTGTCATTAAAACGGAAAGTATAAAACATGACGAAGAAGTGCAAGAGGAAGTACAAGAAGAAGAAGAAAAAGGATTTTGGGATCGGTTATTAGATTTGTTTAGATAAATGATAAGGCTATCCAAAAAGTTATAAAAAAGTGACTAATTAGGATTGACTTTTTTAATAGCTTATAAAAGTTGAGAAATTGATAAGAAAGAAAGCTTGCTATGGGCACTGTAGGCCTCCTCTTTTTCAATTTTCAACCCTAAAAATTGATTTTTAAAAGTGATAACAAATAGAACCACCGTGATATTAATGAACTGTACCCTCAAAAGTGGACAGTTTTAAAAAAACTAGGCAGCTAAAAGATGATCTCGATATTGATTCGGGGTCATCTTTTTTAGTGTCCATTGATATCTTGATATGTTGTAATTTAACACATATTCATTGATTAATGAATTCAATTCTTCGATGGTATGACAACTCTTTATATCTACTTCATCTTTCAAATGGCCAAAGAAGGATTCCATCGGTGCGTTGTCCCAACAGTTTCCCTTTCGGGACATGGATTGTGTAAAACCTTGCTCATTAATTTCTTTTTGAAATTCTGGATGTGTATAATGAAA
>NZ_FOES01000036.1 GCF_900110685.1 Piscibacillus halophilus | reverse complement strand
AAAATGGGAACAACAAAAAGCATATACAAGGGAAAAGCTTTCGGAAGAAAAAACGGGTGAACTATACGGCAAACGAAAAGTAGATGTTGAACCTGTTTTTGGATTTCTGAAGGCTAATTTGCGCTTCTCTCGAATGTCTGTTAGGGGCAAAGAGAAGGTGAAAAATGAATTAGGATTTGCGTTCATGGCGGTGAATCTAAGAAAGTTCACCACCATGAACGCGAAAACAAGCTGGGCATATAACGAAACAAAGCAGAAAAAAGGCACCAAACCATACTTTTTATGGTTGGTGCCTTTTTTACGTTATTTTAGGCTAGTTATGTCCCAGCCTCTTTTCAAGTTAATAATCCTCTTGGTCTCCTTCTTTAATTGAAGCATCAGGTTGTCGATCAGATTCTTCCACTTTCTTAAACCCTTTGTCCAATTGTCCAGCATTCTCTATATCACCAGAAGCTTGATAACCAGCGATCGGTTTATTAGAAGTCGTACCGTGAATCTCCATACCACCTAATTTAACATTAATGTTTTCTTTCTTACGCTCTTTTTCCTTACCCATTTTTCCACCTCCCCATAAATTTGAAAGTTCAAGTGATTTTATCGTTATTATTATTTAATTAGAAACTCTTATACATTGGAGTGGTACAATGAATATAGAATTTTTTGGGAGTGTGGCATGTGATGGATCGAATAATTAACGAAATTATAGATAAATATGAAGCTCACACGAAAACTCGCCCTTTTATCGTTGCAATCGATGGTTTAAGTGGCGCGGGAAAAACAACAGTCACCCAACAACTTGAAAATATATTGACCAGTCAAAATTATAAGGTAAGAGTCGTCCATATTGATGACCATATTGTTGAAAGACATAAACGTTATAATACAGGTCACGATGAATGGTACGAATATTATTATCTCCAATGGGATGTTGAGTTATTAAAGCGAGAGTTATTTAAAAAAATCTATCTTAACTCTGACTTAACTCTTCCTTTTTATGTTTATGAGACCGATCAAATTTATCAAGAAAAAATAAATTTAGATTCAAGTAGTATTGTTATTATTGAAGGGATTTTTCTACAAAGAGACGAATGGAGAGAATATTTGGATTACGTCTGTTATTTAGACTGTCCGCGCGATATTCGATTTGACAGAGTGTTAAATCGCGACCCTTACAATGGAAGTCATGAAAAGAGGCTGCAAAAATATAAGCGTCGTTATTGGTTAGGTGAAGAGCACTACCTTCATAAGGTTAACCCTATAAAAATAGCTGATCAGGTCATTAAATATGAGAAAAGGTGAACAAATGAAGTTAGAATCCGAAAGATTAACATTAGTTCCATGTACAAAAGACGTTGTATTATCAAGAAAATTTGATACGCCACCACATATAAAAACTTATCTGGAGAATTTAGAGCAAGACCCTGAATTGTTGGGCTGGGGTGTTTGGATCGTATTGGTTAAGCAGAGTAACAAAATTGTTGGAGATATGGGATTTAAAGGTAAACCCAAAAACCATACGGTTGAAATTGGTTATGGAATTTTACCGGGAGAACAAGGTAAAGGTTTTGCGACTGAAGGTGTGACGGAGCTGATTAATTGGGCCTTTTCATTTGATGATGTACACAAAATTCAAGCTGAATGTCACGCTGATAACAAGGCCTCTATAAGGGTCCTAGAGAAAGTCCATATGAAGGTAATGGATCAATCCACAAGTTTTATTTATTGGGAATTAGATAAAGAAGAAAATTAAAAGGACCTAGGCTTAGGCTGGGTCCTTAAATTTTAATGGACTCTATGATGTGACGAACTTTTTCTACAAAATCCTTCATCTCATTCTCCGTTCCAATTGAAATTCTTATATAATCTTCAAGGTTTTCAAAATATCTTACATAAATTTTCTCACGTTTTAGTGACTCATATAGCTCTTGGGCCGTCACTTTAGAAGGACTGACAAATAAAAAATTAGCTTGTGATGGAAGTACGTCAAAACCTAAGTCTTCAAGCTGATGTGTAGTCCATTCACGGGTGTCGGTCACACGTGAAATCATTTCATCATAATATTCATCATCTTGCAAGGCCGCTTCAGCTCCTGCTAAGGTCACACGATTAATCGTATAGGAGTTAAACGAATTTTTGATTCGTTCTAATCCTTCAATGAGAGAAGTACTTCCAATCGCATATCCTAATCGAATGCCGGCAAGTGCGTGTGATTTTGATAACGTGCGAGTGATCAGGACATTAGGATATTTTTTTATTAATGGAACAGCCGATTCCGCTCCAAATGCAACATATGCTTCATCAACAATTACAACTTGATTCGAATTACATTGAATGATTTTTTCTATTTCGTTCAGCTTTAAAGCCACTCCAGTAGGCGCATTGGGGTTCGGGAAAATAACACCACCAATGGAATTACACATACCATCTACATCAATAGTAAAATCGTTTTTTAACGGAACTGTCTGATAAGGGATATCATAAAGTTTCGCGTAAACTGGATAAAAGCTATACGTAATCTCTGGAAACCTGATCGCCTCATTAGTCTCGAAAAACGCTTGAAAAGCAAAAGCTAACACTTCATCAGAACCATTTCCAACAAACACATTTTCAGGCTTTACCTCTTCTCTATCAGCAATCACTTTTCTTAATGAATCGACTGTTGGATTGGGGTACTTTCTTAAATCATCGCCAATCACGCTTCGCATCGCCTCTACTGCTTTAGGCGATGGCGGATAAGGGTTTTCATTCGTATTTAACTTAATAACATCCGCTTCATTCGGCTGTTCACCTGGTACATAAGGCTTCGTTTTCCGAACCGTACTGCTCCAGAACTTACTCATGTTTAGTCCCCTTTCATTCGCTTCGTTAACTCCTCTTTCACTCGTTCAATCGGCATCCCTTTCTCTGCCAACAACACTAACATGTGATACGTCAGATCAGCGATTTCCATGGCTAAGTTTTCTTCATCATCATTTTTCGCTCCAATAATAACTTCGCTCGCTTCTTCTCCAACCTTCTTCAAAATCTTATCCACGCCTTCATCAAATAAATAATTCGTATACGATCCTTCTTTCGGACTGTCTCGGCGTTCTAAAATGGCTTCATACACTTTATGAATGACATTACGATTAAACGAAAGTTCTTCGTCTAAAACAAGTTCACGATAAAAACAACTTCGCTCACCTGTATGACAAGCAGCCCCTTTTTGTTCGACTTGTAATAAGATCGTATCTTCATCGCAATCATAACTCATTTTTTTAACGATTTGCGTATTGCCAGACGTTACTCCTTTATTCCATAACTCCTGTCGACTTCGACTGTAAAACCAAGACGTCTTGGTTTCTTTTGTTCTTTGAATGGCTTCTTCGTTCATATAAGCAAGCATTAAAACGTCACCTGTTTTATAATCTTGAACAATTGCTGGGATTAATCCATCATCATTAAATTTGAATTCCATCTAATCACCCTAACCTAATTGGTAAGTCCTCAATTGATAAAAATTGCTTTAAGTTCTGGATCTCAATTTCACCAAAGTGGAAAACAGATGCCGCAAGAGCTGCATCCGCACCGTTTTTTAAAACCTCCAAAAAGTGTTCCGCCCTTCCAGCTCCACCTGAGGCAACGACTGGGACATTGACCGTTTCTGCCAATTGACTCGTTACTTCTACGTCATAACCTGTTTTAACGCCATCTGCATTCATAACGTTTAAGACAACCTCCCCTGCGCCAAGACGAACACCTTCTTGAGCCCAATCAAAGAGTTCAAGTCCTGTATCTTTTCGCCCACCTTGAACGAATACCTTCCATTTACCATTAACATGCTTCGCGTCAATCGATAACACAACACATTGATCGCCAAAACGTTTCGCTGCTTCTTCGATTAACGAAGGGTTTCGAACAGCTGAACTGTTAACCGAAACCTTATCAGCGCCTGCATTCAAAACGGTACGAAAATCCTCAACAGATTTAATGCCACCACCAACAGTAAACGGAATATGTACTTCTTCTGCAACTCGTTTAACCACATCTAAAAAAATAGAACGCTTTTCATGAGAAGCTGTTATATCATAAAATACCAATTCATCAGCTCCAAGCTCACTGTATCGCTTTCCCAAAACAACTGGATCATCTACATCTTGTATATTTTGAAACTGTGTTCCTTTTACGACACGTCCGTTACGAACATCTAAGCAAGGTATAATTCGCTTCGCTAGCATGATACTTCCTCCATCACAGCTTTGAGGTCAATTTCACCTTCGTATAGCGCTTTTCCGATAATAGATCCGTAAATACCCATCCCGCTTAAAGCTTGAATATCATCTATGCTTGTGACGCCCCCTGATGCAATGACATCAATCGAAGTAGCATCATTCATGTAATTGAGCTCTTGTAAATTCGGGCCTTGAAGCATGCCATCTTTTGAGATATCCGTATAAACAATGGTTTGAACACCTGCATCTTCTAGCTTTTTCACAAAATCTAACGCTCTTAACGACGATGTCTCCGTCCACCCATCTGTCGCGACATATCCATCTCTAGCATCAATCGATACGACGACACGATGACCAAATCTTTCAACAGAATCCCTTACAAACTCTGGCTCTTTAACAGCAGCTGTTCCTAATATGACGCGTTCCACGCCTACCTCTAATAATTCTTTGATTCGATTCTCTGACCGAATTCCTCCTCCAACTTGAACCGGTACTTCAACCTCTTCAACGATTTGTTGAATGACTTCTAAATTATTGGATGGATCACCTTTGGCTGCATCGAGATCAACAATGTGTAAATACCTGGCTCCTTCATTGACCCATCGTTTAGCCATGTCGATTGGATTACCATAATATGTTTCTTGGTTATAGTCCCCTTGTAATAATCGAACACTTTGTTGATTTCTAATATCAATTGCTGGAAATATATTCACGCGTCACCATCTCCCCAAAGTTTTTCAATAACTGCATCCCAACCTTTGAGCTCTTTTCTGGGTGGAATTGCATACCGATCACATTTTCTTTCATTACAGCTGATGTAAAAAATTGGTCGTATTCCGTTTTGAATAACTCGTCTTTGTTTTTACTTGTACGAGCAAATAATGAATGAACAAAGTAAACATAATCCCCATTGGTTATCCCTTTTACGATCGGGTGATTCTCATAATGTTCAGCTGTTTCAAGTTGATTCCACCCCATATGAGGTACTTTTAAATCCGTTTCAAAACGAACAACCTCACCTGAAATTAAGCCCAGTCCTTCATGCTCACCATGTTCATAACTCTTATCGAATAATAACTGCATCCCTAAACAGATTCCTAAAAGTGGTTTACCTGATTCAGCTTCTTCAATGATTTTTTGAACAAAACCTTTTTCACGAAGTTGCTCCATCGCCTGGCCAAACGCCCCTACACCAGGTAAGATCATCCCTTTAGCCTGACTTAAGTCTTCAGGATTGTCTGTTATAAACGATTCCAACCCGAGCAAATCAAGTGCATGCTTAACATTTCTTAAGTTGCCTGCTCCGTAATCAATAATCGAAATCATGATAAAGTTCCTTTCGTTGACGGTACCTCTCCATCCGGATCCAAAATAGTAGCTGCTTCATTTAACACTCTACCAAACCCTTTAAAAATCGATTCAATGATATGATGACTATTTTGACCATGAATCAGCTTGATGTGTAGTGTGACACCCGCTTGATTAACAAACGCACGGAAGAATTCTTCTACCAACTCACTATCAAACGTCCCTATTTTTTCAGGTAAACCTTCTACATCAAAAACTAAATAAGGACGGTTTGAAATATCGATGGATACTAAACTCAAAGATTCATCCATCGGTGTAAAATCAGAAGCGTAACGCTTAATTCCTTTTTTATCACCCATGGCTTCATTAAAAGCTCTCCCTAAGACAATTCCAACATCTTCAACCGTATGATGTGCGTCGACTTCTAGGTCACCAGCTGCTTTAATGTTTAATCCAAACTTTCCGTGAGCCGCGAAAAGCGTCAACATATGGTTGAAAAAGCCCACTCCTGTCTCAATGGTGGTTTGGTTAAATTCATCTATATTAAGTTTTAATTCGATTTGGGTTTCTGTCGTATCACGTTTAATGGTTGATTGACGCATACTGTCACTTCTCCTTTATTCAAATCGTTTACGAATGGAGGCCGCGTGGCCATCTAAACCTTCCTCATCGGCGAATCGACTGATTTTGCTCTCTGCTTCTATCAGCGCTGATTGATCATAGTAAATAACACTTGATTTTTTCATAAAATCGTAGACTCCAAGTGGAGATGAGAACTTCGCCGTACCATTTGTCGGTAAGGTATGATTTGGCCCTGCCCAGTAATCACCTAGTGGCTCCGGTGAAAATTCTCCTAAAAATATGGCTCCGGCATGCTTCACTCGGCTTAATTGTTCAAATGGATTAGTAAGTAACAGTTCTAGATGTTCTGGGGCTAGATCATTGACTAAATCAAAACCAGTCTCAAGGTCTGAAGTGACATAAATCGCACTCTGGTTCAAAATAGAATGCTGAAGAATCTCCTTTCGTTTCCGCTCTTCCATTTGACGATAAACCTCATCTTGAACTTGATTGGCGAGTTGATGCGAATCTGTTACTAGAATGGCTGATGCTAACTCATCATGCTCAGCTTGTGCTATTAAATCAGCTGCAACGTATGAAGGAGTTCCCGTGTCATCTGCAAGGATGCACACCTCACTCGGACCTGCAATCATATCTATTCCAACATCACCAAATACGTATTTTTTAGCACGAGCGACGTAAATATTACCTGGACCTGTTATTTTATGAACTGATTTAAAATTTTCCGTTCCATAAGCTAATGTCGCAATCCCATGTGCACCGCCTACTTTTAAAATCTGAGTTGCTCCTGCCATCTTTGCGGCTGCAATCGTCATTGGATGAACCGCTCCACCTTTTCCAACCGGTGTGGTGACGATAATATCTCGGACACCGGCTACTTTTGCTGGGATGACATTCATGAGCACTGTTGATGGATAAGCAGCTTTTCCACCTGGCACGTATACTCCGACACGTTCAATAGGCGTCACTTGTTGTCCTAGCCAAGTTCCAGGTTGTTCTTGGGTATACCATGATTTTTCTTTCTGCAGCTTGTGATAACGCTCAATGTTCGCTTTAGCTTCATTTAAGATATCTTTCATACCTTGATCCAACGAATCTAGTGCATCGTTTATTTCTTCTTCACTCACAAATATAGAATCAAGTTTTACCTGATCGAATTCTTCAACATATTGATATACCGCTTTTTCCCCCATTTGTTTGATTCGTTCGACTATATTTTGAACGCGTTTATCAATGAGTGTTAGGTCTTCACTTTGTCGTTGTTTACGAGCCTCTATAATTTGTTGGATATCATTTTTCGTTATTTGTTGAATTTTCATTTGACTCACCCCTTTGTTACCGATACAGCCTCTTTCACCTGTCCGACAAACGGTTGTAATGTTTCGCTTTTCGTTTTATAGCCCGCTTTATTGACAACTAATCTAGCACTAATGGAATACATGCTTTCGATGACCTCGAGTCCATTCTCTTTTAATGTTCGCCCTGTCTCAACGATATCGACAATCACATCCGATAGACCGACAAGTGGCGCTAATTCTACTGAACCGTTTAACTTAATCGTTTCAATTTGTTTTCCTTTTTCTTGAAAAAATTGAGTTGCTACTCTCGGATATTTCGTCGCCACCGATAACTTTATAGCTCGATTCAAATCAAAACCACCTTGACCCGCAACAGCGAAATGACATTTTCCAAACCCTAAATCGACCAATTCAAATACATTTGCATTTGCTTCAAGTAGCGTATCTTTTCCAGCAATCCCAATGTCAGCGGCACCATTCTCAACATATGTAGCAACATCTAGTGCCTTCACTAAGATGATTTCATAGCGACCACAATCACTTGGCAAAATCAATTTTCGACTGTCTTCTTTATAAGCTGAAAACTTAAGACCAATCGCTTCAAAAACTTTAATACTTTCTTCTGCCAACCTTCCTTTGGTGAGTGCAATTTTAACTTTTTCCATATAAACGCCCTACCTTATCAATAAGATCTTTAGTGGATTGGAATCGTTCTTCGTTTTCACCTTTTATTAATTTTTCATTATCTAAATCAATCAGAATCGGACGATTTTCCGTGCTGAACAAATCAACGATAAAACCTTCCTCTCTTAATTCTTGCGCAATTTTAAAGGCATCTGTTCGATTACGACTGACAATAGATAGTTGGAGTTCTTCGGAGGCTAGCGCTACATCTTGCTGCTTTAATACATCCATTAATTGATCGATATAAACCCCAAATCCAATTGCATCAATTTTTAAACCAAATTCTTCAGTCAAGTGATCATAGCGACCACCTTGTATAACAGAACGACCAAAGCCATGGACATACCCTTGAAACATCACCCCCGTGTAATAATTCAAATGGTTAACTAATCCTAAATCGACTGAAATAAACGGGGCCATCCCAAGGTCTGCTAACTGATTCACAGTCCACTCTAGTTCTTGAACGGCCTCTAACATCTCATCTGTTAAGGCTAGATCTTTGGCTTGTTGAATAACAGTTCTAGGTGTCCCAAATAAATTGGCTAGTTTTAATAAAACATTCGTAACACGTTCATTGACGTTATATTTATTTAGAATAAGAGATAACTCATATTCATTCTTCTGTTCCAACTTACTTAGAATTTCACGCTGTACATGTTGTGGTAAATCAACTTCATTCATGAGTGATTGATAAAACTTTGCCTGCCCTAAATCGATTTGGAAACGCTCAAGTCCTACTGCTTTTAATGCTTCAATCGCTAAGGCAATCATCTCAACATCAATGAACGCATCTTTTTGACCAAAACACTCAACCCCTAGTTGCGTAAACGATCTTGAAAACACATCCGAATCTCCATTTTGCATTCGGAAAATATTTGTGACATATGATAGTTTTTCAAATGTAACCGGATCTTTTGAGTTTGCCACCATTCGTGCGATTGGGATCGTCGCATCCGGGCGAAGAACTAAAATTTTTCCATCATGATCTATTAATTTAATCATCTGATCGGTATCCATTGTACCTGGCATATTCATAAATAAATCATAGTATTCGAAAGTTGGCGTTTGTATTGGTTTAAATCCATATAGTTTGGTTGTTTGATTGATTTGGTCGATGACATATTCTTTTCTCTCATAATCGTTAGAGTATAAATCTGCGACTCCTTGAGGTAATTGATTTCCGAATTGCATACACAACTTCCTTTATCGCTCTATTTGTTTATCACTTTATCAGATTAAAGGTATGTTTTATATTTTAATGTCTGTACAAGCAGTATGTCAAGGTATTAAAATGAAATTTAGTATATTCATGAAAGGGAGAATGACATGTACGATTTTCATATGCACTCGACTTTTTCAGCAGATTGTGAAGCTCCCATGGAGAAAATGGCAGAGGCTGCCGTTGATAAAGGAGTACAATCGATTTGTTTTACTGACCATATTGATTACGATTATCCAGACACATCCATCGTCTTCGATGTGGATCTAGAACAGTATGAAAAAGCTTATCAAGAAGTTAAACAGAAATTTTCAACTAAGCTTGATATTCGAAAAGGAATTGAGCTAGGCATTCAACCGCATTTAATTGACCAATATAAAGAGCTCATCAAAGCCAATCATTTCGATTTCATTATTTTATCCATGCATACGACTGATTGTAAGGACTTACATTCAGGTAAGTTATTTGAAGATTGTACGTTAGATGTGGCTTATGAAAAGTATTATACGGAGCTCCTAGAATGCGTAAAACGATATGACGCCTTTAGCATATTAGGACATATCGATTTAGTCACTCGTTATAAGTATGAAGATGGGGTACACCACTTCCATGAAGTGATGGAGGACATTTTTAAGACCATTATTCCACGCGGACAAGGGATTGAAATTAACACCTCTGGATATAAGTACAATATGAATCGTTTACTACCAAGTAAGGATATTTTACAGCTGTATTATGATATGGGTGGTGAGATTATCACAGTCGGATCTGACGCTCACAAACCAGAACGCGTTGGGGATCGAATTGACGAAGCTTATGATTTATTAAGAGAGATTGGATTTACATATGTCACAACATTTAAGAATCGAGAGCCGGTGTTTCATAAGCTTTAAATGCTTAGTAAGGGACGCCCACTTAATGTGGGCGTCCTTTTTAGTAAACTCATTTTTATTTATAGAAACCCCTTATAGCAACATAAAAAAACTGCCCCAATCTGGGACAGTTCGTCATATATCAATGTTCAACTTTTCCTAAACCATACGCTATTAATAGACCTATGATTAAAAATATTATGCTAAACACATTCAACACCATATCAGATTCAAAGCCCGGGAACACAACGACTAATGAACCGACCACCAAGCCAATGATTAAGGCATATGTTTGATAATAAAAACGATGAAACAAATACCTTAGAACCTTACTCATTACGATCAGTCCTAAACCAATCCCTAAACCTAGTGGAATTAATGCTTCAATCACTAAATTATGAATTGCATTAGAGAAAGTCGGATACATCCCAATTAAAAGTAATAAAAATGAACCACTGACACCAGGTAAAAT
The DNA here is from genome assembly GCF_900110685.1 of Piscibacillus halophilus. Taxonomy (GTDB): domain Bacteria; phylum Bacillota; class Bacilli; order Bacillales; family Alkalibacillaceae; genus Piscibacillus; species Piscibacillus halophilus. The sequence goes on along the minus strand of NZ_FOES01000036.1, from coordinate 16,240 downwards.
CATGGCTGAGCTAGCTAGCCAACCTGATAAAAATAACATGATATAAATCGATGGTCCAAACTCTGTGATGGCTTCACCTGCTGGATCTTGATTAACAAATACCATTGATCCAACAAAAAGGGCTGCCAAAATTAATATAATAAAATGGGTGGCACCAAATGTTTCTTGATAGTTCGACTTTTTAGCTAAGAATGGGATGACACCAGCAATTAATCCTAAAAATAGAAACATTAATTGGTTCGGGTAATGATTTAACGCCCAATTAATAATCCCGGCCAAACTCCACATGGCAAATACGATCCCGACACCTAGAGGTATTAAGAAGGCTAGATGTTTTTTCCATTCTTTTGTAAAAACACCATTAATGGCTTCTATAAAACGTTCGTAAATTCCAAGGACAACCGCGATTGTTCCACCACTAACACCTGGAACAATATCACTGGCTCCCATCATTAAACCACGATAAAGATTTCTCCATTCAATCATACGTCTTCCCCATTTCATTTCTTTACTAGTAATCATTATACTAGACAAGCCATCATTTAAGAATGAAAATTATAATAAAATTTGGGGAATATTAGTTTTTGGATGTCGAATAATCTCAGGATTAGCATGATACACGCTCTCTAACATTTCTTTAGCGATAATGTCTTCACTAGTGCCAACCCTAACAACCCTTCCGTGATCCATTAATACGAGTTCATCACAAAACTGTGCCGCTAAATTTAAATCGTGTAGCACCATGACGACCGTCAACCCATCCCGTTTTTGCCAGTCTTGAACGAGCTTCAAAATGTTTAATTGATGACCAATATCTAAATAAGTTGTAGGTTCATCAAGGAGTAAAAGTTCTGGCTGTTGAACCATGGCTTTCGCGATGGCAACTCGTTGACGCTCCCCGCCACTTAAGGTATCAAGTAATTGATCACGAAACTCCGTTAAATCGGTAATCTTTAAAACTTCCTCAACAATCTCATAGTCTCTTTTACTTTCACGTTGAAAAAAGCCTAAATGTGGATAGCGTCCCATTAAGATAGCATCATAAACAGTAATTGGATATGGTGCTAACCCTTCTTGTGTTAACACTGCTATATGCTGAGCTAGTTTTTTGACTGACCAATCTTGAACATCCTTACCCATAAATTGAATTTGTCCAGCGCTTGGTTTTTCTAAAGCTGAAATAAGTTTAACCACTGTTGATTTACCAGCTCCATTTGGGCCGATCAATCCTATGCATTTTCCTTTTTGAATCGACAATTGTATATCCTGAACAATCGGCTTCCCATCTACGCTTTTACTCACATTTTGTATATCAAGCATCGGATGTCCTCCTAAAAGTATCCACGTTTAGCTCTACGCAACAAATAACCGAAAAATGGTGCACCTAAAAACGCGGTAATCACACCTAACGGCAACTCTCTTGGTGCCATAATCGTCCTGGCGACGGCATCAGCTCCTACCAGGAATATAGCCCCACCTACAATCGATAATGGAAGAATCACGCGATAATCCGCTCCAAACATTAATCGAATAATATGGGGAACGACTAATCCTACAAATCCAATCGCACCAGATACTGATACAGCTGCCCCGGTGATAATCGAAGCTAATATAAGCAATAAAAATCTTGTGCGCTGTACGGATACCCCGCTATGATGTGCCGCTTCTTCTCCAAGACCTAACATATTCAGCTCTTTAATAAAGAATAATGAGACAATACTAACGATTAATATAATCGGAAAAATAATTTGATTATAACCCCAGTCCGTTAAAGCCAGGCTTCCCATCATCCAAAACACAATTGTCTGGAGATGTTCGTTTGATAAAGCTAAGACTAATGACAAGCATGCGCCAATAAATGATTGCACGACTACACCAGCTAAGATGATCGTCTCTAGACGCACCTTTTGATTAACTCTTGATAAAAAATAAACAATGAGTAAACTTAAAAACCCAAATAAAAACGCCACAGCAGGCAAGGTAAACCGTCCTAGCAAAACAATTTGTAATCCGAACACAAAAACTAAAGCTGCACCAAAAGATGCCCCTGATGATACACCCAAAATAAATGGATCTGCTAGCGGGTTTCGCAAAACACCCTGATAAATTGCACCAGCAAGAGCTAAGGCAGCTCCTACAGCTGCCCCTAGTAAAACACGTGGTAATCGAATATCCCAAACAATGGTCTCATTTGACGAACTCCAGCTTTCTTCTATGAAAGTTGAGATCCCTGGAATTTTTGAAAAAATGATTTGCCAGGCAAGCTGCCAATTTATATTAGCCGCCCCTAATGTCACAGAAATACTCATGACCAATATTAAAATGAGGAAAAATACAGGTAACCAAACCCATAAATTATGTTTGATCTTCACTTTATGAACGTCCTTTATTCAACTAAATCCGGATAAATTGAGTGAGCTAATTCTTTTAACCCTTCAGTCAATCGTGGTCCTGGACGTGTCAATACATCACTGTGCAAATCATAAACTTGTTCTTCTTGAACAGCTGTGACATCTTGCCAGTTATCTCTTGTTAACACTTGATCCACAGCATCATCCATATAATAACCATACGTTGTAATAATGACTTCAGGATCCTTTTCTAATACAACCTCTTCGCTCACCTGTGGCCAGCCTTCTTGGTCTCCAATAATATTGACACCACCAGCAAGGTTGATTAATTCATCTATGAACGATCCTTCTCCTCCCGAATATAACTCAGGTCCAACTTCAATCCATACACGTTTTTTCTCATCTTCGCTTAAATCACTTACCGCATTTTGAACTTCTGTTACATCGGATTTCATCTGTTCAATGACTTCTGTTGCTTGATCCATATGACCGGTTGCTTGACCAACTAACTCAATATCTTTATATACTTCTTCTAAATTTTGAGCACCTAGAACCAAGACATTTAAACCGGCTTGACGCATCGCTTCAATATCATCCGCATTATTTAAATCAGCCACGACTAAATCTGGCTCAAGCGAGACGATTTTTTCTATATTTAATTGTTGGTCCCCGACTTTTTCAATGTCATTAACTTCTTCTGGATAGTTAGCCCATTCAGATACACCTACAACTTCTTCACCTGCACCAACTGCAAAGACAGTTTCTGTAGCACTTGGGATTACGGATACAATCTTTTCAGGCTTTTCTTCTACTGTTACTTCAGTATCACTTTTATCCGTTAAGGTGACCTCTTCAAACTCTCCAGATTCAGTTTCTTCACCGGATGATTCGTCACCGTTTTCCTCTTGTTGCTCAGTATCTTCGTTTTGTTCTGGCGTCTCGTCTTCTGATTGATCCCCTTGGCATGCCGCTAACCCGACAGCAAGCACTAAACTTAATAACCATAACCATATTTTTTTCTGCATCTAACTCTCCCCTTTTACTAAAATAAAAATGCCTTCGTTTTCCAACAGGTCAGAAAAACGAAGGCACGACGATTGCAACCGATCATAGCCTTTCCTTTAAACCCGAAGGAAAACGAGCTAAAACAATCAGGCAGGTCTCCTGGCTTAGGGTCATAGCTCCTAACCCCTTCCCATCCTTTCTTGGACAGTGGTTGATTAGTTGCTTCCCATACACAGTGGCGGGACCGCGTCGGATTCTCACCGAACTTCCCTTTTAAGTAAACACCGAAATGTTTACACCTCATTGTTTCAAAATATTCAATATGATATTTCTATAGTAATCTTAAACTATATTGAAGTCAATTCTATTAATCTCTACTATTTATGGTAAAATTTATACAGAAATATAGAAACGGGTGATGTCAATGGACATAGGTGCGGTTATACAGTTTTATCGAACGAAAAATGGATTAACCCAAAAGGATCTTGCAAGTGGAGTTTGCTCAATATCATATTTAAGTAAAATCGAAAGCGGAGTCATCGAGCCTAAACAGGATACGATTGAAATATTGTTCGAACGGTTAAATATGGATTATGAGAAGCTCTCATCGTATGATGAGAAAACAATCCACGCACAAATTGATTTATTGTATCGATCTATTACCGAACAAAAACTAGATAAAGCTAAAGAAATAGTAGAAGAATTGAAAGAGGTCATAACACCTTTCCACGAGCCATATGTTCAAAATTATTTTCAGCTCATTCACTTTTACTATCTTATTACGACGAACCCGGCTGAAAGGTATCATATAAACTTTCAAGAACTATTAAGGTTAGAGAATACTTTTAAAGGTCAAAAAAAGTTTTATTTTTACAAAGTGATTGGTTTTTACTATAACTGTCACCTTAATTCTAAACAGGCTAATTATTACTTCCATAAAGCTGTTGATATATTAGAAGAAAATAATTTAAGAGATCCTGAGATTTATTACTTACTCGCACTATCTTATATGGGAATGCAAAAGCCCATTTACTCTAACTACTATGTTGGAGTCGCATTAGAACAATACGCTAATGATTTACTCTATCGAAAAGTTACCGACTGTTATCATTTATTGGGGATTAACTATTTAAACCTTGGAGCATACGACATCTCAGAAACTTACTTCAATCAAGTCCTACAATCAAAGCCAATGGGGGACTCCCCGAAAGTACGATCACGTGCCACCCATAACCTAGCCATTCTTTATTACCGAAAAGGCAATCTCAATCGTGCTTTAAACTTATTATTAGAAGCGTTAGAGAACCATCAACAGTTGTATGATATTACCCACTCGACACTCATCATCGCAAAAATTTATTTTCAACAAGGAAAACTAGAGAAGGCTGAAGAATATTTAAAACAAGGGGAAGAACGACTAAAAGGAGCTAATCTAACCAAAGTACGTCACCGCTACTACATTCTAAGACATCAACTATATGATCAAACTCATGACGAAAACTTCTTAGAACGCTGCGAGAAAGTGATATTACCTTACTTTCAAAGCATTGGTGAAAATGGGTTAATTAAAGAATTGCTTCAACTTTTAGCTGAGATTTACACGGAGAAAAAAGAGTACGAAAAAGCCATCGACTATTATAAGCAATTAAACGAAATTAAAAATTAACGAGGTGAGCACATGAACAATACAGTTTTAGTAACAAAAGACGGTCCTATAACAACGATTAAATTAAACCGACCAGACCAGTTAAACGCAATGGATGTCGAGTTATTGACTGAATTAAATGATGAATTAATCAAGATTAAAGAGGATGATTCAAAAATTGTCGTGTTAACTGGAGAAGGTAACGCCTTTTCTGCAGGTGGTGATATGAAAACGATGCTTCAAAACTCTGATCCTAATGGCTTTAAAGATGTCATGGGTATCATCAAAAACATCGTTACCACGTTCTACTCGATGCCAAAAGTGACAGTGTCAGTATTAAACGGTGCGGCTGCAGGTTTAGGATTGAGTGTTGCGCTGGCAGCTGATTTTATAATCGCTAAAGAGGATGCTAAAGTGGCGATGAACTTTATTGGGATTGGGTTAATTCCAGATGGTGGTGGCCATTTCTTCATGGAACAACGCTTAGGCCCCGTTAAAGCGAAACACACCATTTGGGAAGGAAAAATGATGACGGCAAACGAAGCCCAGACACTTGGACTAGTCGATTTAGCAACTCCTGATTGGAATCAAGCATTAAACCATTATTTAAACAAATTACAACAATCACCTATCCAATCCATGATTACGAGTAAATTAATCATTAATGGAAAGCAACTACCGCTACTAGAAGAAGTGTTAGATCAAGAAACAAGAGGACAAGCTAAAATGCGCCAAACCCACGACCATAAAGAAGGAATTGACGCATTTTTAAACAAACGTGAACCACAATTTATTGGAGAATAACAAAACAACTGGCCACATCAGCCAGTTGTTTTTTCTATTGATTATGAATCATATCCTGACTCATCTTTAAGTATTTAGAAAATACGTAAGATAATTCATGAAGTCGATTTTTAACATCTTCATCTATTAGTTCTTTCGTATGTGAAAAATGACCCGAATGGGTATAGACATAATTCGGTGTTGTTAAGCATCGGAAATAATCTAAAATCGGTTTAAGCTGATTTTCGATGACTAAATGGTGTTGAAATGTACCGCCATTACCAATAATCGCAACGGGCTTATATCGCATACTTTTGGGAGAAACCAAATCAAACATGTTTTTCAAAGCACCTGGTATGGAACCTTGAAATACAGGTGTCGCAATGATATACCCATCAGCCGCCTCTATTTGGTTAATCAAATGGACTGTGTCATCATTGTAATCTTCTTTAGAACGTCCATCCGCAAATTGCATATCATAGTCTTCCAAATAAAGTGGTTGAATCTCATTTGAAGGAATCCATTCCATTAACTGTTTCTCTACTTCTTTTAATAAAACTTTTGTTTTCTCACCCGTAATCGTTCCGTTAATCAGCAGAATCTTCAAGATGATGTCCCCTTCCTTACCCTTAAATCTATCTTATTATATTAAGTCATACTTTCTTTTTGTGAATCTTCAATATTTATTAAAGTATAAACCGAATGAACTAGTGCTCGTCAACTGTTTCAACTTCCATATTTCAAACGTCTCACCTTGTCAATAGTCTTTTGTCATCATATTGTTATATGTCTGACCAAGCATTGTAATTGACTTGAGATATTAAGTTGTTATACTTGCCAAGGGTCAAAAAGGGAAAATTTTCTCAAATACCTTTGGGAATCGAGAAAGTAAATAAAGACTATTGTCATATTGACATATATAATGGAGGTTTTTGAATGAGTAAACGACTAGTTAGTGTCGTGGTGTTTTTCTTAACGCTTAGTGCACTAATGATGTTGAGTACTCCTGTAAGTGCAACTGAGACACAAACAACAACTGAAGATTATAAAAATGGAGCTCAAGAACATCATGTACAATTTTTCTCAGAAGCAGAGAATCGACTTTCAGAGAAAAAAGAAATTAAACTGATTGAGCCAAAACCAGAGAAGAAACAAGCTCAATCAGAATCAAATAAACAACAAGAGGAACAAAACGTTCAACAAGTCAGTAAAGAAAGTCAAGGCGAGCAAATGTATGTAAAAGCTACAGCCTACACTGCCTACTGTGAAGGTTGCAGTGGAACTACTTATACTGGAATTGACTTAAGAGAAAACCCAGAACGAAAAGTAATCGCAGTTGATCCTGATGTGATTCCAATAGGATCTCGCGTTTGGGTTGAAGGTTATGGAACTGCCGTCGCAGCAGACATTGGCGGAGCGATTAAAGGTCATCGTATTGATATATTCATGCCTAATGAAGCTGATGCTAAGCGATATGGCGTTAAACAGGTTCGAATACGTATCCTAGATTAATAAACAAGCCCCTGCTGAATGGCAGGGGCTTATTTATGTGATACAAATAGATAATAAAGCAGGGTAATTAGATAATAAAAAATGAAGTTTAGATAAAAAATCTTCTTTTTTAGATAATAAATCTTATGAAATAGATAATAAAATTCTAAATATAGATAATAAATTCCCGAAATTGGATAATAAATCTCTAAAAATAGATAATAAAAAACCGAGGTCTGTGCCTCGGTTTTATCATTTTATTTAGCTTTCGCTTCTAACTCAACATCAATATTGTCTCTAGTCGCTTTTGAATAAGGGCAAACTTGGTGAGCTTCTTTTATCAGATCGTCTGCTTCCTCTTGTGAAACACCGCTTATTTCAGAAATTAATTTAACCGAAATTTTAAAGCCACCATCTGACTCATCTTTCATAAAGCTAACTTCAGCTGTTGTTGTCGAGTCAATGTCTTTTTTATTGTTTTTAGCAACTAAATTTAATGCCCCATCAAAGCAAGTTGAATAAGTGGCTGCAAATAACTGTTCTGGGTTTGTCCCAGTTTCATCTGTATTTTCAGTCGGCATTACAACATTTAGATCAATGACACCATCATCAGACTTAACGTGACCACCACGGCCACCTTTTGCAGTAGCTTTTGACGTGAATAATGTACTCATGTTAACCACTCCTTCTAAAATTTGTCCTAATTACTTCATACCCTCAAATTACCATTTTCATTCACTATTCAGCAAACTATAGCAACTTTTTCATGTGAACTTGTTCTATGGTTTTATGAAATCCTAGCTCACTTAATGCACTAAGAACATGGTCATCACGGTTCGGAAAATTAAAAATCAACCGTTTTATTCCATCTCGTTCAAGTTTAAAAATTTTATGTAAAAATGTAATCAACAATAGTAAATCGCCTTCTAAAACAGGCTCGATTCCAAGTTGATAAATCTGTACCGATTTTAGTTGCCCTTTTTCGTCATAAGTCTCCTTGGTCATAGCATATCCGATTGGACGTTCTCGATCATATAAAATATAACCAATTCCTTCTTTTAAGCTCTCCAATTGATTTTGCCAAGGCATATGACGTTGGTAAAACGATAATGATTGAATCTTTTCGCTCGGAACTCTTATACATTCCAATTCATAATCATGAATCACGGTTATGTCTTGTCCTTCTTCAGGTCCTGAAAAGAATGTCAACCTTTCGATCAATTCATACCCATGTTTTTCGTAAAGTTTGATGGCCCGTATGTTTGTAGAAATAGCTTCAAGGTATGCTGTATGGACTCCTTTTTCCTTATAAACAGACAGCACTTCTTCCATCAAGGCATGACTAACTCCAGTACCTCGATACTCAGGATCTATCGCTGTCCCACCATTCCAAGCATACAAAGCATCTTCGTCTTGACGAAATCCAGTCATCACAATACCAACTGGATAATCTCCATCAAAAGCCACAACAGAATGTTCAGGATCTAAATCCTCCGTAACCATTTTTTTTAAAAATGATTGCATCGTCATAGATACATCGACAATATACCCCTTAAACCCTCGATTCCATACATCTACTAACTGGTCGATTGGGCACTCTGAAACTCGTTTAAATTTTAATAAATGCTTCATGATTATCACATCCTAAAGGATACATTACACATTTCATAACCTAATTCCTGCAAATATTTACTTTTTTTCTTCAAACAACATTTCGACATGCGGAATGCCATCTTCTAAAAATTCATCAGAAATGGTTCTAAATCCGCATTGTCCATAAAACGATTGGAGGTGAGATTGAGCTTCAATTTTAACATTCGGGTGATGGTAGGCAGAAGCTATGTACTCTAATGCACGATTGATCAGTTCTGTTCCAATCCCTGTACGTCTTGTACTTTCATGCGTAATCACTCGGCCGATCGAGGCTTCATCAAACTTGACTTTTGGCGGAATGATTCGACAATATGCTAAAATTTGACCTTCTTTCTCAACAAAAAGATGCTTGGACACCTTGTCATATCCATCAATTTCTGGGTAAGGGCAATTTTGTTCGACTACAAAAACATCCACACGTAACTTTAATAAGTCATATAGTTCGTCATGAGTTAATTCATAAAAGGATTTAGTATTCCAATTCATGCTTTCACTCCTTTATGTATATAAAAAACGCACGTAAATGTAAATTTACGCGCGCTTTAAAAGACTTAATTTAATCGTTTATTATTTAGCAACAACGTTAGCTGCTTGTGGTCCACGGTCGCCTTCAACGATTTCGAATTCAACGTTTTGACCTTCAGCTAATGTTTTGAAACCGTCAGCTTGGATTGCTGAGAAATGAACGAAAACGTCATCTCCGTCTGGACGCTCGATGAAACCGAAGCCTTTTTCTGCGTTAAACCATTTTACTGTACCTGTCATTTAGAATGACCTCCTTTAAAAAATTACGACAAAACAATTGAATCTTGTTACTTAGACTTCCTAAAAGAGGCCATTCAGTAAACATCGATCTCAATTACTTCGTACTATTAATACTTTACTCCTTTTGGAATGAAAAAGCAAGGGATTCGACAGAGATTACATTTTCTTTACATTATGGTTATAACTTGTGTCTATAAAAGACATTGTGCTACAATTCATACTCGAAACCTAATTAATATCAGAAGGATGTGTTTTTTCCATGAAAAAGTTCTTAACAGCGATTCTGATCGTTATGTTAACAGCTTTCCTAGCTGCGTGCACAGGCGACAGCGACGAAAGTGATAACCAAGAAGAGCCTAATGAAGAAGAACAAGGCCAAGAGGAAGAAAATGCTGAAGAAAACGAAGATGAAAATGAAGAAGGCAGTGAAGAGTCTGCAGCAATTGAGGATATTGAAGATGATCAAGTAGTAGCAACTGTAAACGAAACAGAAATTTTAGGGGAAGAGCTTAAATCAAGTGTTAACTTCTTTAACCAGCAATATCAACAAATGGGACAAGATCCATCTCAACTTGCAGGTGAAATTCAAAAACAAGCATTAGACAACTTAATTCATATTGAATTAGTCAAGCAAGCGGCTGCTGACGAAGGAATTGAAGTTGATGAAGAAGAAGTTGACGAAGAATATCAATCACAAATTCAACAAGTACAAGAAGCAACTGACTTAGAGAGCGAAGAAGAAGTATTAGAAGAAAATGAAACAACTGAAGAAGAAGTTAAAGAAAATATTCGTCAGAACTTAATTACGACTGAGTACTTAGAGCAAAACGTTGAAGAACCAGAAGTAACAGACGAAGAGCTTGAAGAAGCTTATAATAACTACAAGAGTGCTATGGAACAACAAGGTCAAGAAGTTGAAGACAGCTTAGAAGATATGGAAGATCAATTAAGAGAGCAAGTTAAAAGTCAAAAATCTGGCGAAAAAGAACTTGAACTACTTGAACAGCTTCGCGAAAATGCAGACGTAGAAGTGCTTATATAATATAGACAATAGCTGCCGATTAGTTCGGCAGCTATTTTTTTAACATGAATAGTGTCATAAAAGTTAATGATTGCTTTAAATCTTCTGGTAATGACCCTACATGTTTTAGGTTAACTCCACGCTTGTAGACCTTCTCACAATCCACGATTTTTAAAGTATTCTCTTCAGCCAACTTTTGAAATTCCCAAGGCATCATCGTATTCATGATGACATCTTTTCCGTATAACCGATTATAGCTATTAACTCTTGGAGCCGCAGTCGGTCCAAGAATCCCAACACACAATGTTCCTCCTGGTTTTACAACACGTGTGACTTCGTTAAAGGCATCGATTGGCACTTCAGCCCACTCTAAAGCATTAATTGCCATGAGGGTATCAAAAGTATGGTCATCAAACGGAAGATCTAACATATCCGCTTGTTGAAAGTGTAGGTGCTTCATATCATCTGTTACCCGTTTTTGACAAAAGCGGATCATTTCCTCTGATAAGTCTACACCTGTTACATCATAACCTTCTATCCATAACTTATAGGAGCCATATCCATCACCACAACCAAGATCTAAAATTTTTGCACCCGGTTCAACGTACTTTTTCAAGAAAGGGATAATAGATTGTCGACTACCATTTTCCCACATCTCTTGGCTTTTTGAATTCCAAAACGTTGCATTCTCGTTCCATTTTTCCTTTACTTCCTTCTGCCAATTTGTCTTTGTCATCTTTGCCCTCCTAAATGTACGATTGCTTTTTACCGTACTCAATAAGCGCTTCATAAGAGTCCCCGCTCAACCCAAGTACCTTACAAAAAGCTGGCTCTGTTTTGTAACCATTTTGTTTTAACTTGATGATATCCTTTTTAAGCTTCGAGTTTTGTTTTAAAATTTCCTGTTCAATCACCATATGTAAATAAGCATATTGTTTATGGACTGGATTACTTTGTCCAAAGAGTTCAAATTCAAATCCTTCATACCAAAAGTTCGCTATGATTGTTTGCTGATCTCTAATCGTTTTAATTTTAATCGAAAAATTTTCAAAGCTACCATATAAGTTGTGGATTTTCTCTTTAAATTCTTCAAATCGATGAACTTCCATAATGATATCTAAATCTGACTGTTCCACATCAATTCCTAATGGAATCGTCCCACATAGAGTCGGATCATACTCAGATAGGTCACGGAAGATGTTAAGCCTGTTAATCACGCTAATCGCTTCTTCGTGTTTCATACTTATATACTCTATTTTCATCCCCCCTTAAAACAAACTACATTTTTTACGTATTTTTCTTGTTCAAACATCATATGGTGTAAATTATCCCCGTCATTTTATGTCATTAATTGAATATATTTTTTAAAAGGAGTGTATGATCATGAAAAAAATTCTCCCTTCGCTTATTTTATTAACTGCTGTTTTTTATATTTTTATTTTACCTGACTCGCCACTTCCTATAAAACTTCTATTTAAAGCTCTACCTATGATTCTAGTTATGATCTATGCGTTTATGAATCTTCCAAAACAACGCTTCTTTATTCATTACGCTATCATGATTGGACTCATCTTCAGTATTGTCGGGGATGTCACTCTACATTGGTTTATCGTGGGGTTAACTGCTTTCTTAATTGCGCATGTATTTTATATGGCTGGATTTTTAACTAGATATCGATCATCGTTTGTTCGTGCTATGACCATCATTCCTATTGTGATTTACAGTTATATTTTAGGCAATGGGATTATTCAATCTATAACAGACACCTCATTCATCCTACCCGTTACATTATACATTATTGTAATCTCCGCAATGGCTTGGGCGGCTATCATGACTCGAAACATCTATACGGCAATGGGTGCAGTTCTCTTTGTTATCTCTGATTCTTTTTTAGCTTGGAACATGTTCGTCACTGACGTACCATTATCAGGAATTCTCGTAATGACAACCTATTACGGGGCACAGTTTTTACTAGCACATAGTTTGAAATCATTAACTTATCAAAAAGACTAACTTTGACCTTTAACAAGCTGAAAAACGACCGTTGAATCTTTCCATATCAAAAAAGACCGCCTTAAGAGCGGTCTATCTTCATCATTTTCTACCTTTTAACTCCATCAATCTATTCTTGATTTCATCCCTTACGTCACGAAACACTTGGTTCACCTCTTCTTCCGTTCCTTCAGCTTTGGCTGGGTCGACTAAGCCCCAATGCTCTGACTTAACTCCTTTAGGTAATACTGGGCAATTTTCACGTGCATCACCACATAGGGTAATCACTAATTGAGTGTTATTTAAAATCTCTGGATCAATGATGGATGATTCTTGATCTGAAATATCAATACCAATCTCGTTCATCATCTCAACGGCTTTTGGGTTTAATCCGTGTGCCTCGATTCCAGCACTGTGAACGTCCCATTCGTCACCTAGAATTTCTTTTCCTAAACCTTCTGCCATCTGACTACGGCAAGAGTTACCCGTACATAAAAAGTATAAAATCGGTTTGTTAGACATGTGAATCCCTCGCTTTTATATTAATCTTAATGAAATATATAATCCTAATAACGTGAAGAATAAGACGGGAATCGTTAATATGATTCCTACTTTAAAGTAATATCCCCACGAAATGTGAATCCCTTTTTTCGATAAAACGTGTAGCCATAATAAAGTTGCAAGCGACCCGATCGGAGTGATTTTTGGACCTAGGTCACTCCCAATGACGTTCGCAAAAATCAATGCCTCACGAATAGAACCAGTCGTATTCGTATCCGCAATAGCTAGAGCATCGATCATAACCGTCGGCATATTGTTCATAATGGATGATAAAATAGCTGCGATAAAACCCATGGACATGGTTGCTGCCAACAGTCCATAATCTGTTGCTGCATCCAACACTTGTGCTAACCAATCGGTTAATCCGACATTTCGTAAGCCATATACGACCACATACATTCCGATGGAAAAGAACACGATATCCCAAGGTGCTCCTTTTACGACTTCAGTAGTTGGGACAGCTGGACTTCTGTTAGCCATCCATAAGAAGAATATCGCGATGATACCAGCTACAAATGAAACTGGAATCTCTACAAATTCACTCACAAAATAGCCCACTAATAATATGGCAAGTACGAACCATGATAAGCGGAACATTTTATGATCTTTAATCGCCTCATGTGGTTGTTTAAGTTTTGATAAATCATAGTCTTTTGGTAACGATTTTCTAAAAAATAAATAAAGAACCATGATGCTTGCTATAAGCGAGAATAAGTTCGGAATGATCATACGAACTAAATACTCTGTAAAACCAATCCCAAAAAAGTCAGCTGACACAATATTAACTAAGTTACTGATAATAAGTGGCAGTGATGTTGTATCAGCGATAAATCCACTAGCCATAATAAATGGTAAAATCATCGCTTCTTTAAAATTCAAAGCACGAACCATTGATAATACGATAGGCGTTAGAATGAGTGCAGCACCGTCATTCGCAAATAAAGCCGCAACGGCAGCTCCAAGCAACGTGACTAATATAAACATCTTTAACCCGCTGCCATTCGCAATTCTCGCCATGTGTAATGCAGCCCATTCGAAAAATCCAATTTCATCTAAAATTAATGAAATTAAAATGATGGCTACAAAAGCTAATGTGGCGTTCCAAACGAGATCTGTAACCGCCACTACATCCCCAAATGTGACAACACCAAATATAAGGGCTAAAATCGCACCCCCACATGCCGACCATCCAATCCCTAAGTTTTTAGGCTGCCAGATGACAAAAGTAAGGGTGATTAAAAAAATAAGACTCGCTATAATTTCCACAAAAAACTTCCTCTCTAGTCACAAATAATACGTAAATTGTTATTCGATAGCTCTTCTAATTCTTGTTTACCATTTGGTAATGCATCTAAGATTCCTTGAACGACTTCTATAGCTGGATGTTCTTTATTAATGGAATAAAACACCCAATGTCCTTTTCTTTGCTCGTTTAATAGTTTGGCGTCCTTTAGTTTTCTTAAGTGTTGACTAATAGCTGGCTGTGACAGACCTAATAATTCGACTAATTCACATACACAGCACTCATCTACATTGACAAACCGCATAATGGATAGGCGTGTTTTATCGCCCATTAGTTTTAAAACTTGTGCGGCATCCTCCACTTTTAAATACATTTTTTCCATATTATTGACCACCTTATATTCGTATTTGCTTATATAATAATATAATTAATAAAGGGATTTATCAACCATTAACTTATACTTTAAAAGAAACGTCATAAATATTTTTCATAAACACCATACAAATTACTTACATTCTAGTACAATTCATAATATAATCTTGTTGTATAAAAAGAAGGTGTATATATGAAAAAGATCAATGAAAATTTGATGATCTTTGCTTGGATTGTTGCTCTAGTTGCGACACTCGGCTCACTTTATTTTTCTGAAGTTCGAATGTACGAGCCTTGTAAGCTGTGTTGGGTTCAACGAATTTTTATGTATCCAATGGTCATCATCTTATTTATTGGTATTGCCATTAAGGATACAAAAGCTGTTTATTATACAACCGTGCTATCATTAATTGGTTTTATCATTTCGACATACCACTATTCCATACAGAAAGTTGATGCGCTACAACAATCTGCACCATCTTGTGGCCAAGTCACCTGTACAGGGGCTTACATTGATTGGCTCGGATTTGTTACAATCCCGTTCTTAGCAGGGATCGCATTTTTAATCATTTTTATTACGTCAATCATCGTGTGGAAAAAAATGAAGGAGGAGTAATCAATGAAGAAACTGATTATATTTGGAGTCATCATTATCGCATTATTTGCAGCTACAGCTGTATTAACGAATATGGCAGAAACGGAAGATGTCGGAGAGGATAACCCATACGGAAAATCCACTTTAGATACAGAAACAGCTGCCCTATTAGATGATCCGAATTATCAAAATATCATCACACCTGATCAATTAGAAGAAAAACTCGAAGCAGGGGAAGAAACGACAGTATACTTCTTTAGCCCAACTTGTGAGTATTGTCGTGAAGCAACACCTCGTCTCATGCCGCTTGCAGATGAAATGGGAGTAGATGTCGAACAATACAACGTTCTAGAGTTTGAAGAAGGATGGAATGAATATGGTATTGAAGCAACTCCAACGTTAATTCACTTTGAAGATGGTGAAGAGATTGCACGTATTAAAGGTGCAGCACCAAATGAACAATTTGAAGAATTCTTCAATGAATATGTTGTCGAATAAAACGTAAAAGGGCTCACTGGGTCATCCAGGAGCCCTTTTGCTATAGAAAAAGAGGCTGGGACATAACTAGCCTAAAATAACGTAAAAAAGGCACCAACCATAAAAAGTATGGTTTGGTGCCTTTTTTCTGCTTTGTTTCGTTATATGCCCAGCTTGTTTTCGCGTTCATGGTGGTGAACTTTCTTAGATTCACCGCCATGAACGCAAATCCTAATTCATTTTTCACCTTCTCTTTGCCCCTAACAGACATTCGAGAGAAGCGCAA
>NZ_FOES01000046.1 GCF_900110685.1 Piscibacillus halophilus | reverse complement strand
TTTTTTCCCACACCCATGACAAAAGCGACTTTTACAGGTAAAACATACAAACTTAGGACTTGGCTCTCCTTCGCACCCCAAACATTCATATCGTGCATAACCTAAGTCTTTTGTTCCGCATCTAATAGTTTTTATAACTGTTTCCTCTATATCATCCCGATAATCTACTGGGAACCTTTGGGCATGTAATGCCCAAAAACCATTAAAGTGTTCTTTTAATATTTGTTTAATAACTCCAGAACCTTTTTTACCCATACCGAAATATCTCCTAAATTTATTAGTTAAATTCTATCACATACTTATCCACAACTGAGTCATTTTATAATTTCCTAAACAATAAAAAAACAAGCCTTTTAGCTTGTTATATAATGGCGGAGGAGGAGGGATTCGAACCCCCGCGGGCCGTGAAGCCCCTGGCGGTTTTCAAGACCGCTCCCTTCAGCCGGACTTGGGTACTCCTCCGAATAAATGGTGGACCCTGCAGGACTCGAACCTGCGACCGATCGGTTATGAGCCGATAGCTCTAACCAGCTGAGCTAAGGGTCCTTATTAAGATGTCTAATGGGGCGATCGGTGGGAATCGAACCCACGAGTGCCGGAGCCACAATCCGGTGCGTTAACCACTTCGCCACGACCGCCATGAAGTAAGTTTAGTATGTAATTGACAAACGGTCCAAAGCTAATTGCTCCGGGTAGTTAATCTTATTATGTAATGGTGGCGGCGGAGGGGATCGAACCCCCGACCTCACGGGTATGAACCGTACGCTCTCGCCAGCTGAGCTACACCGCCATGGCTCCAGCGGCAGGATTCGAACCTGCGACCGATCGGTTAACAGCCGATTGCTCTACCACTGAGCTACGCTGGAATAATACTTTGTCTATCAACTAATTATGACGACGAGATATAATTTACCATGATAATGAAATCTTGTCAACATTCTTTAACACAACTTTTTTGAAAAAAATTAAATGATAACCCCGCACCAAGTATGACTTAATACGGGGAATACCATTTATTCTTCTTTTTTACCTACAACTTCTTGAGCTATATTTAAAGCATGATCTCCAATACGTTCTAAATTACTAATAATATCAACAAATACAATCCCTGCGGAACCTGAACATAATCCTTCATTTAATCGTAAAATGTGTTTCTTACGGAATTTACGTTCCATTGAATCTATTTCGTCCTCTTTTTTCATAACTGCTTTAGCTTTTTCTTCATCCATATTTTCAAAAGCGTCAATAGCTTGTGATACAGTTTCAAGAGTTAAGTCAAACATAGTATTCATGTCTTCATAAGCTTGATCTGTCATATTAACTTTATTCGTAATACGATACTCAATCAATTCAACAATATTCTCAAAATGGTCTCCAATTCGCTCAATATCTCTTACAATATCAACGACTGATGAGTGTGCTTTACTATCTGCCTTTGAGATGGAACTGGATGCTTGTACTAAATAGTTCGTAATTTTCTTATCTAAATTGTTAATCGCGCTCTCTAATTGATAGGCAACCTCAGCGTGTTTACTTTGATTATTATTTAAAAATTGACGAGTTTCTTCAAGTCCTTGTAAAGCAATTTGTCCCATGTGTATAGCTTCTTCTTTAGCTTGAGCAACAGCTACAGAAGGAGATTGTTGTATAAAGATAGGGTCTAAATGCTGAGGTTTATAATCAATGACACTGTCTTTACCTGGTACAATTTTTGTTACTATTACTGCTAATAATGCAATGAATGGCAATTGAATGATTACATTTGTGACATTAAACATACCGTGAGCAAACGCTATTGTCATCTTCGGCTCTAACATTAACGTGTCACGAATCCATTCAACTGCAAATGTAAATGGAATTAAAAGTATTAAAAAGACGATTGCTCCTAAAAGGTTAAAAATAACGTGGACTGCTGCTGCACGTTTTGCAGCAACGCTTGCTCCGATAGCTGCTAGTAATGCTGTAATAGTTGTCCCAATGTTATCTCCAAATAGAACTGGTAATGCTGCTGCCAACTCTACTGTACCATCTGCATACATTTGTTGAAGAATACCGATGGTTGCAGATGAACTTTGAACTATCACCGTAAAAATTGTACCAATTGCAACACCTAATAACGGAATATCACTCATACTTGCCGTCAATTCATGGAAGGATTCTAAAGAACGAAGGGGCTTCATTCCATCTCCCATTAATTCTAATCCGTAAAATAATGCGCCAAAACCAAAAATGGTTTGTCCTAGATAATTAATACGCTTATTTTTAAAGAAGAAAATTAATAAAGTACCAATAGCGATTATGGGTAAAGAATAAGCACCAATATCAAAACCTATAATGAAAGCAGTTACCGTCGTCCCAATATTGGCACCCATAATAACACCAATTGCTTGTCTTAAAGTCATAAAACCTGCACTAACTAATCCAATAGTTAGAACTGTAGTACCAGAACTAGATTGAATTAATATCGTGACAATAATACCAGCTATAACTCCCATTAAAGGATTTGTTGTGAATCGATCGAGGATATCACGAAGTTTATCACCTGCTGATTTCTGCAATCCATCCCCCATATATTTAATACCAAATAAGAAAATACCTAAACCACCAATGAATAAAAAGATCATTTCTTGTACGTTCATTCTGTCACCTCGTTAGATCTAATACTTGTAAGCCGAATACTATTCTATGTGTGGATGCACCTAATGTAAATAAATCTAAGATAAAATTTACAAAAACTTTACATTAAATTAATAATTAAATGTATATACTAATTAATTAATTTAGCTACATAATGCGTTTTAACTCTCTTTAGTATTAGATTTAACAAAGGGTTTATTCTACTTCTTCAACTTCAATTTTTGTACCATCAACTACGACAACCTTTACTTTTTTACCTTTCTCAACCCATTTACTTTTAGAAATCGCACTGTATTCTTCTCCATTAACCCTAATCGTACCAGATGGTCTCAATACCGTTATCGTTTCTCCGGTTTGATTAAGTAGATCTTGGTAAGTTTCGTTAAGGGAATTATAACCTGCTTCACTAGAAAGTTGGTCTAATAAAGCTACTTTTGTCCACATATCTCTTCTAGGGAAGGCTTTCATTAAAAATAAACTTGAGAAGCTTCCTAATAAAACGCCTGCTACACTGTATAATGCGTGGATCCAAGTCGAAGCAGCAAATGCAACAGATAATAGGACTAGCACTAACCCTATTACACCTAGAGTCCCATCTCCAATCCATTTACCATCGACGACAATTAATGAAATTCCGATGATAAACACAAATCCCATTAACCAGACATTATATGTAGGCGATTGTCCTAAAAAATAAAATGTTATAAATCCAATCCCAAGAATCATTCCCAAACCTTTCAGTTTAACCATTAATTCACCTAACATAAAAAACATTGCTAAAAAAGTAATGATTAAAACACCCATATAACTTTCTAAAATCATCATGATCTTCCTCTCCCCATAAAATTTATGACACTTAAGCGTCTTTTTGGAAAATTCATCACATAATTATTATTATAACAGTTAGGACTAATAGCATAATCCCTAAATTGTATGTTATTATCTATGTTAGTAAGTATATTTTTAGTATTTTATAGAGACAAGGAGAGTTGTAGCAATGTCTACGATTATTCACCGTAAAGATACAAGACCCGTTAAAGTCGGGGACGTAATTGTTGGTGGAAAAGACGAAGTTGTCATTCAATCTATGACCACGACTAAAACGCATGATGTTGAAGCTACAGTTAATGAAATACATCGCTTAGAAGAGGCTGGATGTCAAATTGTACGTGTTGCATGTCCAGATGATCGTGCAGCAGACGCTATTCCAGAAATTAAAAAGCGAATTAATATTCCATTAGTTGTTGATATCCACTTCAACTATAGATATGCTCTAAAAGCCATTGAAGGTGGCGCAGACAAAATTCGTATTAATCCAGGTAATATTGGGAAACGTGAACGCGTAGAAGAAGTCGTAAACGCTGCGAAAGGTAAAGGTATACCTATTCGTATCGGAGTTAACGCCGGTTCATTAGAAAGACACTTATTAGAAAAATATGGTTACCCTACTGCAGATGCAATGGTTGAAAGTGCTCTAGGCCATATTAAGATTCTAGAGGATTTAGATTTCCATGACATTGTTGTTTCATTAAAAGCTTCGGACGTTAAACTTGCGATTGAAGCTTATGAAAAAGCAGCTGAGGTCATTCCTTATCCATTGCACCTAGGAATCACAGAATCAGGTACGCTTTTTGCAGGTACTGTTAAAAGTGCTGCTGGTCTAGGTGCTATTCTAAGTAAAGGAATTGGTAGCACGTTGCGTATCTCTTTAAGTGCAGATCCAGTCGAAGAGGTTAAAGTAGCTAAAGAGTTATTAAAATCGTTTGGCCTTGCATCAAACGCAGCAACGCTTATTTCATGCCCAACATGTGGTCGTATTGAAATTGACCTCATTAGTATTGCAAATGAAGTTGAAGAATATATTCAAACCATTAAAGCCCCTATTAAGGTAGCTGTTTTAGGATGTGCCGTAAACGGACCTGGTGAAGCTCGTGAAGCAGATATCGGGATCGCTGGAGCACGAGGTGAAGGTTTACTATTCAGGCATGGAGAAATCATTCGTAAAGTCCCTGAAGAAACAATGGTTGAAGAACTTAAAAAAGAAGTCGACAAATTAGCAGAAGAACATTATAAGAAGCAAGAAGAAGAAAAACAAAAAGCATAATATAATTTCCCCTTACACCTTTTAAGGTGTAAGGGGATTTTTCTTTACATTATAGGAAATACAAACAATCGTAGGGCAACAGCTAAGATGGCAATACCAATTGCAATATTACCAAGCGTATCTGCACCACGTCTTTTTGCATATATACCCATGACTGCACCGACGACCGCGAAAAGTAATGTCCAAACGAAAAAGGACAATAACGAAATCACTAAAGCTATCCAACCCCATCCTGCATCTACATGTTCTTCATAACGAGTTTCTCTTTCTTCTTTTCGAATTTTGTCTTCATCTAATTCACTTGGGTTGAATGTTGCTGCATCACTAGCAAATTCTGTGTCATATCCACGGTCTCTTGCATCATATTCATTAAAGTCTTTATAAACTTTCTTTTGTTCTTCGCCTTTATTTGGAAAATAATCCTGGTCATCGTCAAAGCTATTTGGGTACTGATCATCAGCCATGATTATCTAACCTCACTTTCTACGTGGTATTTATAGTGTGTGAGGATTTTATGTTTTTACATAAGTAATTTATGGTAAAACACAACTTTTGTCTTTTTATGCATATACATAGTGATGACTTTTTAATGAAAGGATATTCAATATGTTAAAACATTTAATTCGAACGAGGCTTTATGCATCAACACCTGCTGAAATAGTCAAATACGGGCGTCAATATGGTATTCACATTACTAAAGAACAAGCTGCTGAATTACTAAAATTTATCAAAAAAGAATCGATCGATCCTTTTTCAAAACAGGACCGATCGAAAACTTATAGCTATGTTGAACAAAATATTGGCCAACGCGAAGCTAAACAAGCCGATCAATTATTAAATCAGCTTGTAAAACAATATAACTTAGACCATTTACTATAACTATTGATTCATAATTTTGGTTTTTAAATCCGAATCAAACTCACCATTTTTTAACATCTCAATTTCAAATTTGTAAGGTGGTTTTTTGTTCTTTTTATCTTCACCAACATAAGGTGTTTCTAGAATTTTTGGCAGGTGCATTAAATCAGGATGATGGACGACATTATATATTGCATCAAAACCAATGTGTCCAAATCCAATGTTTTCGTGTCGGTCTTTTTTTGCACCTTTTTCGTTTTTGCTGTCATTAATATGAATCACTTTTAAGCGGTCTAAACCAATGATATCATCAAACTCTTTTAAAACCCCATCTAAATCATTAACAATATCGTAGCCTGCATCATGAACGTGGCAAGTATCAAAACATACGGATAAATGTTCATTATGTGTCACACCATCAATTATGGAAGCAATCTCGTCAAAAGTGCGTCCGCATTCTGAACCCTTTCCAGCCATGGTCTCTAGAGCTATTTGTACATGTTGATTTGGTTGAAGGATTTCATTTAATCCTTCAACAATTTTCTCAATACCCGCTTCTGCTCCAGCACCAACATGAGCTCCCGGGTGTAAAACAATTTGTTTTGCACCTAAAGCTTCGGTGCGTTCGATTTCAGATTGTAAAAAATCAATCCCTAACTTAAATGTAGCTGGCTTTGTTGTATTTCCGATATTAATGATATACGGGGCATGTACAACCATTTCCTCAATTCCATGTTCTTTCATATGGTCTTGTCCCGCTTCAATGTTTAATTCCTCAATGTCTTTTCTTCTAGTGTTTTGAGGAGCACCCGTATAGATCATAAACGTATTTGCTCCATAGGATACCGCCTCTTCACTTGAAGCTAATAACATTTTCTTGCCACTCATTGAAACATGTGAACCAATTTTTAGTGTCATTACTTTCTCCTCCCCTTATTCATCTTCTTAAATTTTTCCCTTTTAAGTTCCTTTTTAATTTTTTCTTTTTCTTGTTTCATTTTTTTCTTATAACCAGGCTTAACCTGTTTTCTTTTCTTAACGCGTTTCCAAGCTTCCTTCTCTAACTCATTTTCTTGTTTTAGACGATTCTGTCTAACGTTCCATTCCTTAACTGGAGCCCATTCGCCGTTTTTAATATCGTAGTTGTGAAATTCTATTCCTGTTTGTTCTAACTTCTCAATTAAAGTCATATCTTTTTCATCATAAAAAGTGACTGCTGTTCCTTCATTACCAGCTCTAGCTGTTCTTCCAACACGGTGAGTGTAAGTTTCAACATCCTGAGGAAATTCAGCATTAAACACATGACTTACTCCTGGAATATCAATTCCTCTAGCTGCTAAATCAGTCGCTACGATGTATTGATATTTTAATGACCTTAAGTCATTTAACATTCTTTTCCTCTCTCTTGGCTTCAGACCACCATGTATAACCCCAGCTTCTAATCCTTTATCTAACAATGCTTCTCTTAACTCATCAGCATGTTCTTTCTTATTAACAAAGATCAAGGCAATGTAAGGGTGAATTAATTTAGACGCCTCTAATATTAATTCGGCTGCATCACGATGTCTTCTCGGAATAAGTCTATGTTCTAGCTTTGATGGATTGATGGAATCCTCAATAACAATATAATTAGGATTAACTAAATATTTTTTTAAAAATGGTTGTAATTTTTTTGGGATCGTAGCAGAGAAAACTAAAGTTTGAACATCTACATACATTCTGCTTAATATTTGATCGACTTCTTCAATTAAGCCAAGGTCAATTAATAAGTCAGCCTCATCAATCACGACGCTTTCTACCGAAGACGGATTAATCGCACCTTCCTCAATAAAGTCCAATATACGACCAGGTGTTCCTACGATTAAATGTGGTTGCTTTTGAACCTTTTGAAGCTCTCTTTCTTTATCGGTACCTCCAATAACTAACCGAGAACTAAACTCTTCTTGAGAAAAATCTTGCATTTTCTTAATCTCATGAAAAATTTGCATTGCAAGCTCTCTAGTCGGAGCGATAATCATCTTTTGTGTCGTTTGTTCATTTAAATTAAGCTGATCAATTAAAGGAATCAAATAAGCATGGGTTTTTCCGGTTCCTGTTTGTGATTGACCAATAACGTTTTCTTTTCTTAATACAGATGGTATAACACGGTGTTGAATTTCAGTTGGTTGTTTAAAGTTTAAATCTTGTATAATGGTTAACATATTTGGGCTCAACTGATATGATTGAAAATATCGTTTCATTTGGCATTCTCCTTTATTCCTAACATTTCTCATTATAAAGGAGTCATACTTTAAATGCCACTCGAATAAACATTTTGTCAATTAAGGTTATAGCCTTTATAATATGCATAGAGAGTATAAAATGGGGAGGCCATTTTCATGGAAGTCATAAAAATTGCACCTAGAGGTTACTGTTACGGTGTTGTCGATGCAATGGTAATTGCAAGCAACGCTGCTAAAGACCCAAATCTACCAAGACCGATCTATATCTTAGGTATGATCGTTCATAATAGCCATGTTACGAATGCCTTCAAAGAAGAAGGAATTGTCACGTTAGACCAAAAAGGGAAAAGTCGCCTAGAGCTATTAAAAGATATTAATGAAGGAACCGTTATTTTTACTGCTCACGGTGTATCGCCTGAAGTAAAAGAAATTGCTGAAAATAAAGGATTAACGGTATTAGATGCTACATGCCCTGATGTAACTCGTACGCATGATTTAATCCGTGAAAAAGTCGCAGAAGGTTATGAAGTTGTGTATATCGGTAAAAAAAGACACCCAGAACCAGAAGGAGCCGTCGGGGTTGCACCTGATCATGTTCACTTAATTACAACTGAGGAAGATGCTGAACAACTTTCATTTAATAAACACACAAAAATCATCGTGACGAACCAAACGACAATGAGTCAGTGGGATGTCTATGATGTCATGCAAAAAGTTAAAGAACTATATCCTCAAACTGAGATGGTTCAAGAGATTTGTATGGCAACTCAAGTTCGCCAGGAAGCTGTAGCTGAACAAGCAAAAGAAGCTGACTTAACACTTGTTGTCGGCGACCCTATGAGTAACAACTCTAATCGATTAGCTCAAGTATCCAAACAAATTGCTGGTACAGAGGCTTATAGGATTGCAAACGTTTCAGAGATTGATTTAAGTTGGTTAGAAGGTGTTGAAAAAGTTGCTGTTACAGCAGGTGCTTCGACGCCAACACCTATTACCAAAGAAGTTATTAAATTTATCGAGAATTTCGATCCAGACAATGAAGCGACTTGGGAACGTGAAACGCAAGTCACCAACGGTAAAATCCTTCCCAAAGTTAAATCAAAAAAGAAAAAAAGAGCATAAAAAAATTCCGGCTCATCTGGGCCGGAATTTTTTTTATTCCCACTCTACTTTCACGGTACTAGATATAGAGCAATATCATTGATTTTAAAGGGTTTTAAAGAAGTATCAATCCATATAAATTTGGTTTTCACCTACAGATGATTTTTTAAGTTAGAGGTGAAATATATGTTAGATTACACGTCTAAAAAGAATTATAACACAAATTTAAAAATTGGTAGCCTTTTTGATGGAATCGGTGTCTTCCCCCTCTCTGCTTCCCGTTTTAGTTTATGAGACTCCTAAATGGCTTGGGATAGATGAAATACATTAAATATGCCTTTACAGTTATATTCCATTTGTATTATATTTAAATCACATGAATTAAGTCAAGTGTCGGAGAGGGGATGCGATGATAAAAATAGATATTTTTTAATGAGGTGAGCGACATGTCAGGTAAAATTCCAGGCATGAATGTATCTATGCTGGGGTCATTGGCTGAACCTAATCGGATGGCAATCGTTGAGTTGCTGCGTAATGGGTCTTTAACAGTGGGGGAAATTGCTAATCGGTTGGAATTAAGCCAGCCGCATGCTTCAAAGCATTTAAAGGTGCTGAGTGACAATGGAATTGTAGAAGTGAAGCCAGAAGCTAATCGTCGATATTACAAGCTACGGTCTGAGCCCTTCCGAGTAATAGAATATTGGGCGACTTCCTTTCAAAAGGATATGGAAAGGAGACTCGACAACTTGGACGATTATGTACAAGAACTGCAAAATAAAAAACAATAGACAAGTGAAAAATAAGGAGGAAAAATTATGCCAAATAACAAAATGGTTTCAAAGAGTAGAGAATGAAAGGTTTCTTGTTTTAGAACGAGTTTATGATATGCCACGTGATCAACTATTTCAACTATTTAAGGAACCAGAGCATTTAAAGCGCTGGTGGAGTACGGATGGTTGGGAACTGCCCGTTTGCAACATGGACTTTCGCCCAGGAGGCGTATGGCACTATTGCATGAAATGTGTTGATAAGAATCAAGAAGAATATGGAATGGAATCTTGGAACAAAACCATTTATAAAGACATTATTGAGCCAGAAAAGATTGTTTATAACGATTATTTTTCGGATGCAGAAGGCAATATCAATGAGTCCATGCCTTCTCCAGAAGTCACAATGGAATTCATCGATTTAGGCAGTCAAACAAAATTGGTCAGCCGTTCTGAATTCGATTCAGCGGATTCCCTGCAAGCTGTTTTGGACATGGGATTGTTGGAAGGAATCACACAAACGTGGAATAATTTAGATGTATTGGTAGAGAGATTAAAATAGAGAATAAAGCTTTGATCATTTAATATGATTTTTGACAAAACACTCACAAAGGGCTGTCTAATACGTCTCGAAAATAAAACAAGAGGGGAAAATATCTTTCTTCCTCTTGTTTTTCGTTTCTAAAAAATCTTCGAAAAGTAGCCTGCAAGGTTCAGCTAATTTCAGGATACTGTAGACCAATGCCAATAATTTGGCGATCCTATTAAAGGGAATAAGGTAGGCAAGGTAACCTAGATGATTGTTTCTAAATGATAATAGATTACTTCTTTTACCTTTTCTGGAGAGTAAACATCAGGTCTTAACAGGGCATGAATGAACAAGCCATCAATTAATGCCGATAGCCTACTTATCTATAATTGTACATTAATTGAATCAGATAAAATTCCTTATAGCTAGAACTAATATCTCAATCATTGAATTTGCTAATTTATAGGTAACTTAATTATTATTCATTTGTTTCCCCCCATACTTTATTTTTTAAAAATTAGATCTGGAAAATTGCACCTATTTTCCACAGGAACATAAAAGCTTTTATTCATTGATTAGTGCAGGTATTCTTTTCACACGTTCAAGATGCAGAACGTTTTCCATCCATTTTGTTAGTATAATAGTTGGTGAATCCAAAAATAAGCGGAGCAAATATAAGGATTGGAATGACCCATATAATTAAACTGACAGATTCAATTTGAAGAAGTCTTGGTGCACCAAAGACGGCAAATGCAGTAACGGTTGCGATACAGCATGATAGCATACCTATTATATGTTCCACTATCCAATGAGATCTTCTGGTTGGAGCAGACAGCCAATATTGCAGTTGGATTCCTCCCAAAAACACACCTATAATAGGGAAAAACTTCAATAACGGAAAATCAATCATCCAACCGTATATGCTAATTGCGATACCAAAGGTAAGTAATAGTATCGGAAAAAACAAATCAATCACATGCTTGTGAGTATTTCGGCGTCTTTTATATCGAAGGACGCGTAAGCCATACCATACAGCCCCTCCACTTAAAATAGCAATAAAAATTAGAAACCAAGAAAATGGAACATCCTCTGCGTGAAATGACGGATCCAAAGCAAGGCGATAAATCCCCATATATAATGCTGAAATGGATACAATGCTCATGGCAACCACATATACCCAACCACTACGTCGATGCGTCTTTCTCCCTTTCTTCGTAACTATTGGAACCCAAAACACACATAATGCCAAAAATCCCCCTAAAACATGAAACCACCGAGCAACCATAAACATAAACTCCATCAATTCTCATCCCCCTTACAGGATACCTTTACATATTCTAAAATTTTTTTAATAAACGAGTCATATAGCTAATTTTATATAGACTTCTAGTTTTCATGAAGTACGTTCATACCGCAAAATTCTCCTGGCCAAGGGAATCTTATTTTTGTGTCAGGAAATTGAACACGAGAAACAGTAAGCTGTATTTCTTATAAGTCGATACCCTATTTTTCCTACTAAAAATGTTCCTTGCCAAAATTTTTTATTGGCAGGGTTTTGGGCAGGGAACTATATTATTTTTAATCAATATGTCCGTTTTAAATTAGGGTAAATGCTGTTAAATCAGCATTCCCACTTCAAATTAAGTTGTAGTTTTATTCCCATCAAATAGGATTAACAAAACCTACAAAGTGCTATTGTATTTCCTCAATCGGCACATTCTTTATATGTGTTGCAATCCACCAAATGTGCCCAAAGGGATCTATTACACCTCCACGTCGATCGCCTTCAATATGATCTTCTACGGGCTCCAGTTCCTTTGCTCCTGCATCAATAGCTTGTGCAAAAAGTGCATCTGCGTCCTCAACATAGAGAAAAATATGCATCCCAGCTCCTTTAAGAGACTGGGGGCTCTGCATAATCGGGTATGCTGGGAACTCATCAGCAATCATGATTGGTGAATCACCGATTTTGATTGTTGCATGCTGAACTTTACCGCTGTTATCTGTAACACGCATCTGTTCAGTAGCTCCAAATGCCTTTTTATAAAATGAAATGGCAGCAGTTGCATCTTTGATAATCATGTACGGTGTCACTGTGTGGTATCCTGCTGGAATGCCTTTTGTATTCGATGTCATGAAATATTCCTCCAATGAATTTAAATTTGGATGCAATTATTCCAAAGAAACAGGTCAGATATTGGGAATGATTGCATCAAATTTATTCTAAATTACGTTGGAATGAATTGTATTGTAAAAAAATGACCCTATTAAAGTGGAACGTGATTTTGTTGTTTCTCTTGATTCATGTGGTAGACTGTTGGGCTAAGACCAGAAAATGCACGAAAATCGTGGATGAAATGGGCCTGATCATAATAACCGCAAGTTAACGCAAATTTTGTCCAATCAACTTGCTCTCCATCATTAATGAGCTGAAGTACATTCTGAAAACGTTGGATGCGGTAAAATTGTTTGGGTGTCATTCCCACTTCTTCCTTGAATACCTGAATGAAACGGCGTGAACTCAAACTAATTTGATCAGTCACATCAGCAATTTTTAACTGATTAGGTAAATACTGGAATTTCTTTAACGCGATGACAACTGCTGGATGAAGAGCCGAGGCTTGATTTATCATCTCCAATAAGTAATGTTCAAGAACTCTAAATTTGGCAGCTTGTATTTCAACTTCAAGAAGCTGATCTCGCATTTCGACCGCTTTTGTCCCCCCAAAGTGTTTCTAGAGATTCGTGCCTATTATATAATTCATTGGCTGATATATTAAGAAATGGAAAAGCACCACCTGGCTTAAAGTGAATCCCTATTGTGGAAGCTTGACATGCTGTGTCGATAACAGTAAAATCTGAATGCGGTCCAGAAATCACGCTCCCACGAAAACTTTTGAATCGGTTCTGATTCTTTTGATCGTATACCTTTATCAAGTCCTCTTCTAGATTGATAACTAATTCCATAGAGCCGTCTGGAAGGACGCGTTCCATTTCATGAGGCGGCTTATAACTTTTGTAATACCAAAAAATATTTATAAAATTCGACAAGGGAGGCGTGGGGTGGTAGGTTCGAAAAACAACCATAGCAATCACTACCTTTAATTTATTCTAAAAAAACCATTATTGTTGGCTTGGAATAAAGTTCGATCAACAATGTCATTTAAATCCTCATTTTTTAGGATATTCGGATTATTTGGTAGAAAAGGACTTATAATTAACCCTTTTCCATTTTCTTAATAAGTGTAGAAAAAATCAAGTTGCCTGTTATGACGTGATAACAGGGCTTTTTATTTTACAAACTTATCTTACTGATAAGTAATATTATTAAATACCTTCACCCTTATAAAAGGAATTTGTAAGTTTCAACCCTTCTTCTCATTGACCACATTTGCTCTCCCCATAATTTCCTGTACTATTGAACCTTTTGCATCCGCATAGTCTTGGACGTGTTTCCATTTACGGTGAGCTAAGTTACGCTTTACGTTTGCATACTTATCTCGATCGGAATGGTTAATTCTTAGCCAATTGCGAAACCGCAACATTCGGTCGATTTCAGATGAGCCTTTACTAAATACGTGTAAATTAATATCTGTATCGGGGCCTTTAAAAAGTCGGTGTTGAAACCAATCTGGTTCTCGAATACGTAAAGTGTAGCCGTCTTCCTCCAAGTCAGGAACATAAGCACTTTCGTCAGCTGAATCCTTCACAACCAATAGAATATCAATAATTGGCTTAGCACATAAACCTGGCACTGAAGTTGATCCAACGTGCTCCAATTGAAGTACTTTTTTTACCAAGTATGGAATAAATTCTTTTAGCCTCTCGGTCAAATAACTTCGGCCATTTCGGATCATAGTCAAGGAGCGTAATTTGTGCATTGTGAGGTTCTAGCTCTCCAACCATTACTTCTTGCAGTTTTTCTTCATTTTTAGATTTTAAATTATCGTGCATAAAAGTCAATTAAATCTCCCTCCATTTCGATTTTTAATAGCATTCAAACGTACCGCACTTTTCAACATACCACCCATGGAAATATATCTAGCCACTTCAAGATAAACAATATGGTAGATAATATTCATCCATAATGTTCCTGTATACTTTTTATATAGTTGTAGAGCAATTCCAAAAGTAAAGAGAAGTATAAAATAATCTATAGTTATTGTAAATGGCTCATCAAAGAATATTGACGCCAATGCCATCACTGTATGTAATCGGCAAACAAATGAAGATTAACGGTTGCAAAATCAATTCAATTGACTTTCATTACAGAGTGTTTCTAAATGATAACGGATTACTTCATTCACCTTTTCTGGAGTGTAGACATCAGGTCTTAACAGAGCATGAATGGACAATCCATCAATTAATGCCGCTAGCCTACTTTTTTCTAATTTTACATTAGTTGAATCAGATAAAATCCCTTGTAGGACTAATATCTCAATCATTGAATTTGCTAATTCATACATACCGTTAGTCATTTCATCTTTTTTTTCTTTTAATGTATCACTTGTAAGTGACTGAAGTGCAAGGATCAACCAAACGCTCGTTTCGATTTTCTTTTCTTCATCAATTGGTACAAGCTCCAATAAAACTTCTGCGACTGCCTGCAATGGATTGTCTGACCAACTTTTACTTTGAGAACGTTTTTTCCCTTCTTCCAGGTAATAATCCATGATAAATAATAACATTTCATCCTTAGTTGAAAAATAATGTCTTAACGCTCCAGCAGACATGCCTGCTTCAATAGCAACTCTTCTTATAGATGCCTTTTCGATTCCCTCTTTCTTAATAATATTCCAAGCGGCCTCAGCAATTGACTTCCTCTTTTTTTCATGATTAACAATCCTTGGCATAAAAAACACTTCCTTTTATTAACACAGTGTGTTAATATAATTTTAACACGCTGTGCTATTTAAATTATAACATATAAAAAGGAGGGACTCCATATTTGATCGAAAGTATTGAAGCATTGATGCCTTCTTCATCAATAGACACATCGATAGCTTTGCTAATTATTTCTATTTGCGCATTAATTGATATATTAAGTCCTGGTGTACTTGCTGTAACAGCTTATTTATTATTGACACAGCCTAATCAATTATCTTCTCGCTTGCTTGTTTTTTTATTTATTACGCAGTTTGGCTACTTCGTAGTGGGCTTATTCCTATACTTTGGTGGAGATTCATTATTGAAAGGAATTGGAAAATTATCTGAATTTGACTTTATCAATTGGTTTTATCTCCTTTTTGGAGCAGTTATTGTTCTAATTAGCTTCTGCAAACCAAATGATACTACAAAAAAACGTTTAATTTCATTTATACCCCAAAAAACAACGATGAAAGGGATGATCATATTAGGTATCATTGTTTTTCTAATTGAATTTGTAACTGCATTGCCTTACTTTTATTCCATTTTGTTAATGAACCACCTAACAATTGAGTCTTCCTCTTCTATCTTTATTATAATTGGCTACAATCTTGTAATGGTGCTTCCCTCTCTTCTTTTGTTAGGGGTTAATATTATGTTTAAAGAGAGACTGCAACAATTTCTAAATAAAATTAAATCAAAATTAAATGAAGCTCCGATTTCCTCACTCTTGGTAGCGATAGGAGTAGTAGGTGCGGTTTTTTTCAATATCGGTCTTAGAGGAATATTAAATTAAAAATTATTAATGAGGTGTTCATCATGAAAGAAATAATCAGTGGACTCGGTCTACTTTTTGTTATACAGGGAGTAGGCGGATTAATCAATCATTTGACTAATGGTGGAAAAAGTTGGTTTTTGGTAAATTATATTAATGCGTTTCAGGGATTTGAAATTGTTATGGACATTATTTTTATTATAGTTGGTGGGATCATAGGTTTAGCCTCTTGGAAAATAGACAGATCAACTAAAAGAGAAAATTAAATATAGAGCAAATTGGACGGTTTATACATAGCCGTCCAGTTTGGCGGATACTCCGTTGAAATATATTTTTAAATATTTATAGAGAGGAACATAAGAATTATTATGAATTCAAGACATATAGGGAACTCGTCTTCCCAAAAGGAAGAACGATTATCCTTTATTGATAACCTAAGAGGAGCTCTTACAGTGTTGGTTGTGCTACATCATTTGGTGTACTTTTCCATCTATAACGATGTATTAACACAAGGGTCTATTGGGGTTGTAATGGGCCTTCTATTCCTTGCTTTTAATCAGACTTTCTTTATGGGGACATTTTTTCTTATTTCTGGTTACTTTGTCCCTTCATCTTTTGAAAGAAATGGGGCAACTCGGTTTATCAAAGATAGATCTGTCCGATTCCTAATCCCATTTATCTTCTATATTTTCATTCTTAGCCAAGCTCAAGCAATTGAAGCCTATATACTTAACCAAGAGCCATTTACATGGCAAACCTATTTTTCACATTTAACTTACGGGCCTATGTGGTACGTCGAGCTACTTTTCGTATTCGTTTGTTTATACGCAGTTTGGGCGAAGTTTATGAGTAAAAATAAGCTATCAGTAGTTCGTCAGAGTAAGCCACCCACCTACACAATGCTTGCCATCTTTGTCATGATATTAGCAGTATCGTATTTCATCATAAGACTGTGGGTCCCTGCTCTCGACTTGCCAGGCGGATCTCCCAAGGTTCGAGCATTCGTTGGACTATTTACAGCAAGCGGCTATGATCTCCCACAATATGTCGGGCTATTCATTTTAGGCATCATCGCTTATCAACGCAATTGGTTTCGAAATACCCCTGATTCTATGGGGAGGGCGGGTTTTGGAATTGCAATTGGAGCATCGATTCTTCTCCTTCCCTTAGTCTTGATATTTGGGGTAGACGAATTACAGTTTTCTGGCGGCTGGAACTGGGCATCTTTGGTTTATTCTCTGTGGGAAGCTCTATTTTGTGTTGGCGTCATTTTCGGATTAATCATATTCTTTCGCAAAAGAGTTTCTCGTCAAGGAAAAAGTTGGAGCTTCTTGTCAGCCCATTCCTTCGTGATATATATCATTCATATACCGATTATCTCTATTGTTATGGCTGGATTGAAGGTCATCCACTTTCCACCATCCTTCATGTTTCTAGCTATGATTCTGATCACGATACCACTTTGCTTCTTGTTAAGTTATATAATTAGGCAGATTCCCTTTGTGTCAAAGATTATTTAGGGATGGTGAGTTTTAAAGAAAAAAGAGGATACGACGATAACCATACCTGCCCTTATGCTTCTTAAAAATAGAACTAATGAGCCTTTTTTACTTTGAATTTTTATCTGAGTGCTTAAAGAAGTATTAATTTTATAATAATAAGTGTTACGTGGAATACCGGCAATTTTGAGTAATGCCTTCACAGGATAATCGTCCCTTAGCTCATATACTACTTTTACTTTTTGTTTTGTCGTAATTTGTTTTCTTCTTGAACTAAGGCTTTCAACTTTTTAAATAGAATTTTCCATTTAATAATATGTATAAATTCTTACTCCCACCTGGCTTATGTTCAGTTGGGCTTTTTTTGTATTTAATGAATAATTTTTCTTAAAATATTGCTCTTTTTTTTGACATTTCATAAAAAAACTTGTTGAAGGTTATGAAAGGGGAAATCATCACCCACCTTTGCAGTTGCGAAGGGAGAGGAAATGCATGATCGAACCAGATCGTACCGAGTGGCAAGTTCGCTGTGCATTTAACGCTTTTTGTAAGCGAGTACTGAAAAATGAAGCAATCAACATATACAAAGAAAGGCAGAAACGGAGATAACATTTTCAAATTTAACACTGCTAGAAGAAAAACAGCTCTATACCTTAGACAAACACTAAAAGGGAGAAGAAATAGAAGGACTTCAAGTAGCTGGTAAGAGAATTACTCCTACACTTCTTGCAAAAGCGATGCATAGCTTGCCAGTTGAGAAGCGTACTATCATCCTACTATACTACTTTTTTAATCTTTCTGATGTAAAAATTGATCAATTGTTCAACATTCCACGTTAGTACTGTACAGTATAGGCGAACGA
>NZ_FOES01000035.1 GCF_900110685.1 Piscibacillus halophilus | reverse complement strand
TGTTGAATCAGTTAATAAATGGAGGAGGTATGAGTTTGTCCCAGAAAAAAGATCAGGATAATTTGTTCGGAGACATCGATGAATGGTTAGAAGATGATCCTTTCGGATTGGATGAAGAAATCAAAATAGTTATATTTAAATGTCTTGACTGTAATGGAACTGATGAAGTACCTGATTATATCATCGGAGAGTTTAGTGTGGATAAAAATAATGATGAAGAGGTTGAGCTTCATTGCCCTCACTGTAATGGCACTATGATTAGAGCGAAGAATGTCCCAAGTGATTAGCACTCACTTGGGACGTAGTAAGTCGCGTTAGCGATTTTGTTCCAGAATTATCCCTTGTAGCGGTTGATCAAGAGCAAAATGCGATTATCGGCCACATTATTTTAACCAAAATAAAGATTAAGGGTCATCACGGTGAAGTGGATTCGCTGGCATTAGCTCCGGTATCAGTTTTGCCAGGCTATCAAAAGCGAGGAATCGGAAGTCAATTGTGTCTCGAAGCTTTAAGGGTAGCTAAAGCACATGGGTTTGAATCGGTTTTTGTGTTAGGTCATCCTGCTTATTACCCAAGATTTGGTTTTGAAAAAGCGTCTGATTTTGATATACAGCCACCATTCGATGTGCCGGATGAAGTGTTTATGGCTTTAGAATTAAAAGAAGATGCCTTGTCTAATGTATCAGGTGTCATAGAGTATTCGAGCGCCTTTGATGGATAATCACTTAAAAGTTGCTAAAATAGAAGAAAATGAGTTGAAGGAGTTAGACCTATGAATTTTGACGGTAAAAAGATGGTTTTCTTGATTATAATCATTATCGCGATTATGGGATTAGTGACTTATGCTATTTTTACGTATATGGATCGAAACCAATATATTGAAGAAATGAGTCTAAACTTATTAAAAGGAGTGATCTGAATGGACATTAAACAGGATGAAAAAGGATTTTATGTAGGAGATCCAAATGATAAGGATGCAGAGATTACCTTTATCGATAAAGGTAATAATACCATTGAGATTGATCACACTGAAGTTTCCGAAAAACTTCGAGGAGAAGGTGTCGCTGGGAAGCTAGTTAAGGCGGTTGTCGATCACGCACGAGAGAATAACTTACAGATTACAGCTTCTTGTCCTTATGCTCAGAAAAAACTTGGTCGTACTGATGAATATCGAGACGTTTACGTGGGGTAAAGCTGTTTTTTGAGCGAAAAATAGAATTTTTGAGCGATTTTATGAATAATTGAGCGAATTTCATCATAATTGAGCGATTTTTTAATTTTTTGAGCGAAATTCCTATTATTTGAGCGCATCGCAAAAATCCCGACAAAATTTATGCGCGGTTTTAAAATACCAAAAAAACAGAGGTGCGATATCCCGCACCTCTGTTTTTCTATAGTGATGCTTGCCAGCCGCCATCAACATAAACGGTGTGCCCATTTACATAGTTTGAGGCGTCAGAAGCTAAATAAATAGCTGTGCCGATTAATTCTTCAGGTACACCCCAACGTTGTAATGGAACTTCGCTTTTGACCCAGTTATTAAAGTTGTGATCGTTAACGAGTTTTTCAGTCATGTCAGTCTTAAAATATCCTGGTCCGATGGCGTTGGTTTGAATATTATATGGTCCCCATTCGGTTGCCATTGATTTAGTTAACATTTTAAGTCCGCCTTTTGCAGCAGAGTAATTAGCAATATTAGGGCGTGCTTTTTCAGCGTTTAATGAAGTGATATTGATGATTTTGCCTTTTTCGTGTTTTTTCATATATGGAAAAACGAGTTTTGAAACGTTAAAGGCTGAAGTTAAATTAACATCTAAGACGGTCTGCCAATCCTCAAGACTTAATTCCTCTAGTGGATTTCGTCGATGGATTCCTGCATTATTAATTAATACACTAATTGGGCCAACTTCTTTTTCGATGTTTTGAATGCTTTCCTCAATATCTTCTGCCTTGGTCACATCAAAAGCAGCGCCATACGCTTGTCCACCATGATCTTGAATATGTTTTACGACCGAATCAACTTCACTCTGTTTTCTTCCATTAATTATGACGGTGGCTCCTGCATCAGAGAACCCTTTAGCTAGACTTAAAC
This sequence comes from Piscibacillus halophilus, assembly GCF_900110685.1. GTDB lineage: Bacteria > Bacillota > Bacilli > Bacillales > Alkalibacillaceae > Piscibacillus > Piscibacillus halophilus. The sequence continues at coordinate 24,915 of NZ_FOES01000035.1, read as the reverse complement.
CTAAACCTCTTGTCGATCCTGTAATTAAAACAATCTTGTTTTCAACGTTAAATAAGCCAATCACTGTATCACTTCCTATCTATGTCATATCATTAACCTATCAAATATTTTAAAAAATTAAAAGTTCGTTTTTCCCCATAAACGTATGAAATATCTCATAAAAAGCAACCTATTTGATAATGCAAACGACATAAGCTATAATTATCTTGAATTCAAGATAAAAAGCGGAGGGAGACTTTCCTTATGACAGATAAACAAACGAGTGGTGTGCATCACATCACAGCGATCGCTGGAAAATCGCAAGAAAACATTGACTTTTATGTTGGAGTACTCGGACTTCGATTAGTGAAAAAGACCGTAAACTTTGATGATCCTGGAACATACCACTTTTATTTTGGTGATGAGCGAGGAAACCCAGGGACGATCATGACCTTTTTCCCTTGGAAGAACATTCCGCAAGGCCGTGTCGGTTCAGGTCAGGTTGGTTACACAACATTTGTGATTCCTACTGGATCTTATAATTTCTGGGAAGAGCGTCTAAATAGATTCGGTATAAAAACAGAAAAAGAAACACGCTTTGGTGAAGAGTATTTAAAATTTGAAGATCCTCATGGCTTGAAGTTAGAGTTTGTTGAGCGTGAAGAAGGACCTAACAATACCTGGGAATTCAATGGGGTAACAACAGATGTTGCTATTAAAGGATTTGGAGGAGCCGTGTTATACTCTGGTTCACCAAGAAAAACAGCTGAATTTCTTGAGAATGGATTAGGGTTTAAAAAAGTAGCTGAAGAAGACATGTACTTAAGGTTCCGTTCGACAAGTGATATTGGAAATACCATCGATGTTCCTGTTAAAGCATTTCCGCGTGGTGAAATGGGAGCAGGAACGGTTCACCACATCGCATGGCGTGCTAACGATTATGAAGATCAACAAAGTTGGCGTCAATACATTTCAGACAAAGGGTTACAGCCAACTGACATCCTAGATCGTCAATATTTCACATCGATTTATTTCCGTGAATGGGGTGGAATCCTATTTGAAATCGCGACTGATACACCAGGATTCGATACGGACGAACCACTCGATAAATTAGGTGAAGACCTTAAACTTCCAGAATGGCTTGAACATCATCGTAACCAAATTGAAAATATAGTAGATCCAATAGAAGTTCGTGAAGTTAAACCACCAAAAAATGATTAAAATGAGCCTCATCGGTGTCGTAACCGGTGAGGTTTTTATTTTGTAACGATTTTTTAATAAAAAAATAGTTTAAAGATCCAGCTATGTGCAAAACAATAGTAACTGACTTTTTGGAGAGGTGAGCAACATTGAGCAGTTCAACTTGTAAAGTTAAGTTAATCACGGCACCTGGTTTTGCAACGGATGTCACTAATGAAATTAAGAATGAACTGCCGTCTTTGCTTTCGTATTATGTTGATGATCAGTGTCATTGGGAAATTGAACATGTCATTGACCCTCTCACTGGCTCAACAGGGAATACGCGAGAAATTTTAGAGGCAATATTAAAAAGTATTAAAGAAGACCAAAATGATTATTTGATTTGCTTGACGGATTTACCACTCTTCCATAATAGTAAAGTGGTGGTCTCAGAAGCTTATGAGGAAGAAAACATAGCTATAATCAGTATGCCTGGCCTAGGTTCAACACCAATGGTTAAACGAGTCAGAGCTTCGATTATTCAACTAGTGAGTGAAATGTATTTAGGGAGTTCGGATGAAGACCGTAAAAAGGCAGAGAGAAGGCTAAAAGATAAAATAAAAGATGTAGGAAAAAATGGCCTCAAAATGGTTGATGGAAATATCATCGCAGGAAAAAAAGGCTTTGAGAAATTATCACCTATACGACGAGAAGTCCCACATAATGGAGAAAAGACTATTGATGTTCGGTTTACGATTCCTTCAAAGTTTTTAGGTGGCTTAAGAATATTAACAGGAATGGTTCGGGCTAATAGACCTTGGAGAACCTTCCCTTCCTTTATAAAAGTGTTAGTAGTGGCTTTTGCAACAGGTTCTTATGCGGTGGTGTTCCCCTCACTTTGGAATTTAACTAATGAATATGACATTTGGAGAATGGTTTTGCTAAGTTTTGTTTCAATATTTGCAATGGTAATCTGGATTATAGCAGCTCACAGGTTATGGGAAAAACCTAATAATGAATCCAATAACCTAAAAAGAATGCTCTATAATATAGCAACCTTCTTTACTTTACTGATTTCGGTTGTGCTTTTCTATGTAAATTTATTCATATTATTTTTGTTTGCGGTATTTATGATCATTCCACTAAGTATGTTAGAAAATAAGGTTGGTTCGGCAGTATCCTATGCCAATTATTTTTATATTGCGTGGACTGTCACGAGCTTTGCAACTATTATCGGTGCGCTAGGTACCGCGTTAGAAAGCGAAGAAACCATCCTAACCGCTACTTACGGATATCGTCAGCGACAGCGATATGAGCAATTGAAGGAAAAGGAAGAGGAAAAAGAAACACAGAACACTTAAATGATAAGAGCCGGAGCGTAACTTAATTCGCTCCGGTTTTCTCAATTAAGCCCACCACATTTCTTTTACGGACTCTTTAACCATAATCGGTTTTAAGTTCTCGACTGCTTTAGTAAAGCCTTCATCAATTGACATGAGTCCATCTTCATGTTCGATACTTACAACATAATCGTAGTCCATTAAACGGAGCGTACTAATGATGTCAGCCCAAGTCTTAGTATCATGTCCGAATCCGACGGTTCTAAAGTACCAAGCTCGGTCTTTCATCTGCGAATAGTCGGTCATGTCGGTTAACCCGTTTCGGTTTATATTCTGTTGATCAATAATCGTATCTTTTGCATGAAAATGGTGAATAGCGTTCTCGCGCCCTAAAATTTTAATAGATTCAACCGGGTCGATTCCCTGCCACCACATATGAGATGGATCTAGATTAGCACCGATTGCTTTACCGCAGGCCTCTCGTAATTTCAACATATTGTTTGGCGTATGTACGGAAAAGCCACCGTGTAACTCTAGTCCAATTTTGACACCGTAGGACTCGGCTAAATCATTTTTCTCCTTCCAATAAGGGATTAATTTCTCTTCCCATTGCCATTTTAAAACTTCTTGAAAATCATGAGGCCATGGCGAAACGGGCCAGTTTGGATACAAAGCCCCTTCATGGTCGCCAGGGCAACCGGAAAATGTATTGACGACGGGAACTTCTAGTAAAGAAGCCAATTTAACCGTTTGATCGAATAATTTATCTGCAGGTTCCGCAATATGTTTCTGAGGATGAAGAGGGTTTCCGTGACAACTCAATGCGCTAATCGTTAAATGATGATCCTCAACTTTTTGTTTAAATTCTGCTAACGCATCAGGATTATTTAACAGTTCCTCCAACTTACAATGGGCATCACCTGGATAGCCTCCAGTCCCCAATTCAATTGCTTCAATTCCTTTTGATGATACATAACTCAACATATCGTCAAAATCTAAATGAGAGAACAAAACTGTAAACACACCTAATTTCATCGTCTATTACCTCCTAAAAATATTTTCTGAAAATACAAAAATGTAATCCTTTACATAAACAACATATACAATTTAATCATAATTATCAATAGTTTTCATAAAATTTAAAATAATAGTTGACAGAAAATTTCAGTTATAATACGATAAAAATTGAAAACGATTACAGACATATTTGAATTGGAGTAGATGAAGAAGATGGCGAACATCAATGAAGTAGCAAAACTTGCTGGAGTCTCAGTTGCAACGGTCTCGAGAGTATTAAATGGTCAAGACGTTGTTACTCCTAAAACAAGATTAAAAGTAGAAGACGCTATAAAAAAACTAAATTACGAACCTAGTATGTTAGGTCGAAACTTAAGGAATTCAGAGAGCCGTGTTTTGTTAGTTTTAATTCCATCTATTTCAAATCCATTTTATTTTGAAATTATCAAAGGAATTGAAGCTACAGCACTTGATTACAACTACAACATATTACTTTGTGAGACAGACTCCAACCCAGAACGAGAGAATATTTACTTTGATCTTGTTAGAAAGAAGATGGCAGATGGAATTATTTCAATGGATCCCGCTGTTAACATCGATACGTTAAAAAGTTTGTCAGAGAAACACTCAATCATTCAATGTAGTGAGTACTCGACTGAAGGTAATATTCCATATGTCACGATTGATAATGAAGACGCAGCCTATCGGGCAGTAAAACATTTAATTAAGTTAGGTCATCAAAAAATAGCATTGTTTAACTCAAATGAGAAGTATTTATATGCAAGACAGCGTAAAGAAGGTTACATAAAAGCTTTAAAAGAGTTTAACCTGCCAGTTAAAGAAGAATATATGATTTATACGGATCAACTCGGGTTTGACAATGGAAGCCAAGCTACTAAGAAAATCATGAACCTAAAAGATCGACCTACTGCTATTTTTGCTGTATCTGATTTATTAGCAATCGGAGCTCTTAAGGAGTTAAACAGTGCCGGTGTCAACGTTCCAGATGAAATGGCATTGATCGGATTTGATAATATTGATTTTTCGAATATGACACACCCAACACTTACAACCATTGCCCAACCGATGTACCAAATGGGGACGGTAGCGGCTAGTATGTTAATTAATAAGATCAACGGGAAACATGTCGAAAATACAGTTTTAAACCACGAATTATTGATTCGTGAATCAACATAAAACATCAACCTCTAAGATTAATGCTCTGTTATTAAATGAATAATTAATGGCAGAGCATTGCTCTTAGATGTAAATGAAATCGATTACATTTAAGGCTGGAATTAAAATTTAAGGGGGATGAAGTTTTGAAGAAACTTTATGCGTTACTAGTTGTACTTATTTCTGTTTTGTTACTTGCAGCTTGTGGCGATGAGTCTGGTGGGGATGATGATACTTTAACGATTGGTATTTCATTACCGTCAGCGACTCATGGTTGGATGGGAGCACTCATTGATAGTGCCGAGAACAAGGCCAAGGAAATTGAAGAAAATGAAGGTATTGAATATGTCATGACGAATGCAGCAGATCCAAACCAGCAAGCGAATGACGTAGAAGACTTAATCACTCAAGGTGTCGATGTCATTGTCATGTTGCCGATTGAATCAGCTGCTTTATCGCCAGTTGGACAAAAAGTAAAAGACGAAGGAATACCACTTGTCATTGTTGACCGTGAATTAGAAAACGATGCAGCAACAGTTGTGGTAAAAGGGGATAATGAAGGTATTGGCGTTAATGCTGGAAAATATTTTATTGACAAATTAAATGGTGAAGGAAAAGTCGTTGAAATTACTGGACCTCCAAGCTCTGTAACCGAACAAAGAGGAGCAGGTTTTGAAGAAGCGATGGAAAACGAGGAAGGAATTGAAGTGATTGCCTCGCAAAGTGGTGATTTCTCAACCGAAACCTCATTACAAGTGATGCAAAATATCTTGCAAGCCCACGAACAAATTGATGCCGTGTTTACTCAAGATGATGGAATGGCTTTAGGAGTTGTTCAAGCGATTAAAGAAGCTGAACGGGATGACATTCAGTTTGTTACGGGTGCTGGTGGAGCTAAAGAGGTCTTTGAAAGCATTAGAGACGGTGGTTTAATCTCAGCCACGTTCTTGTATTCACCTACAATGGTAGAGAATGGTGTCGAAATCGCTGCCGAACTAGCTAAAGGTGAAGAGCCAGAGGAGACAGAAGTTATATTAGATGCGACTGAAATTACGGACGGAAATGTTGAAGAGTTCTATGATCCTGATTCGAAGTTCTAAGATATTCAATAGAAATACAATAGCTTGATGAGCTATTGTATTTCTTCTTTTCCCTTTAAAGGAGCGAGATGTGATGGCTTATTTAGAAATGCAAAGTATATATAAATCTTTTAATCAAGTTCCAGTTCTCAAGGATGTCACACTAGAACTACAACAAGGTGAAATCCATGCGCTAATAGGTGAAAATGGGGCTGGCAAATCAACTCTTATGAATATACTAGGGGGCGTTCATCAACCCGATAAAGGATTGATTAAACTTAATGGTCAAGCGGTTGAAATGACTAGCCCTAAAAAATCTCAAGAATATGGGATTAGTTTTATACACCAGGAGTTAAATCTAGTATCTGATTTAAGAGTGTATGAGAATATGTTTTTAGGTTCAGAGATTCGAAACAAATTTGGGTTTGTCAATGTTGAAGAAATGTGCCGACAAACGACTGACATTTTAACAAAGCTTGGTGTACACATTAATCCAAAAGAATACGTACGAAATCTAGGGACGTCTTATAAGCAACTCATAGAAATCAGTCGAGCGCTCTTACATAAATCAAAAATTATTATTATGGATGAACCGACAACAGCCTTATCAGACCATGAAATCGATCGGTTGTTTGATTTAATGAGAAATCTAAAAGAAGACTGCATATCAATTATTTACATCTCACATAAGCTTAAAGAAATAAAATCCGTTTGCGATCGGCTGACGGTATTAAGAGATGGAAAAACTGTCAAAACAGGTGATTTAGAGAGCGAAACTTTAGATTCAATCACCCATGATATGGTAGGGAAATCACTTTCTGAAGACAGAATGATTGAACATGAAGAGTTGGGTTCAACCGTTTTGAAGGTTGAAGATTTATCGAGTCCAGAACAATTTAAGAGCATCAATTTTGAAATTAAAAAAGGTGAGATTGTTGGATTTACTGGATTAGCTGGAGACGGCAGGACTGAGTTATTTGAAAGTTTATTTGGTTACAGAAAGAATTATAAAGGTGATATCTATGTGAACGGCAAGCATGTAATCATTGATCACCCCAAAAAAGCGTTAAAAGCAGGGATTGGATATGTGCCAAAAGATCGGAAAGAAAATGCCATCATCCAAGATCTAAATGTTATTCAAAATATGAGTATTTCATCTTTAAGCCACTTTGAGAAAAATGGTTTTATCAAAGGGAAGCTAGAGCAAAAGAAATTTACGTATTATAAGGATCAATTAAACATAAAAGTTCATAATCCTCGCGTGACAATTGACAAATTGAGTGGTGGTAACCAACAAAAAGTGATTATCGCGAAATGGTTAGAGTTAAACACGGATATTATTATTTTTGATAACCCAACACAAGGGATTGATGTTGGTGCTAAACAAGAAATCTATCAGCAAATCATTCGACTTGCTCAACAGGGTAAAGCTGTGATCGTTCTATCATCAGAAGCACTTGAGATTATGAAAATTTGTCACTCCGTTTATGTCATGTATCAAGGAGAGATCTCAGGCTATTTTAAAGGTGAAGACGCAACAGAGGATAAGATAATGAGCTACGCAACAGGTTCGAAGAAGGAGGCGGTTCCAGTTGGCTGAACCTCAAATGAAAGATGATCAATCAGTGGAAACAAAATCAAATAGATTTAAAAATGGATTAAATTGGCTTTGGTCAGATTACAGTGTCGTAATAGCTTTTATTATTATATTTATCGCAGCATCTCTGATGAGCCCAAGATTTCTAGATATAAACAACTTAATGAATATATTGATGCAAGTTTCCATTATTGGAATTATAGCATTAGGGATGACAGTTGTGATGCTGTCGGGTGGAATCGACTTATCGGTTGGTTCGGTCCTTGCATTAGTAGGAGTGTTAACTGTTACAGCCTTAAATGCGACTGGTAGCGTTGTTTTGGCTGTCCTTAGTGCACTCATCGCGGGTCCGTTAATTGGATTATTAAATGGATTGATGATTGCTAAGGGGAGGATTGCCGCCTTCATTGCTACTCTGGGTATGATGGCCGGTGCCAGGTCTATAGCTCTATATATTGCTGATGGTGGTAGTATATCAGGGGAAGTCCAAAGTTTTTCACTCATATCAAATAGTGAGTTAGGCATTGTCGATTATCCCATTATTATTTTCTTAATTATGACAGCGTTTGTATATGTTTTGATGCATAAGACGCGATTTGGTCGATACGTATATGCGATTGGTAGTAATGAAAAATCAGCTCGTCTATCAGCGATTAATGTTGAAAAGATGAAACTGTCAATCTATAGTCTCGCAGGTTTGATGGTTAGTGTTGCAGCGATTATTGAGACATCCAGATTAAACTCGATTTCATCCTCTAGTTCAGGACAATTATATGAGCTGGATGCGATTGCTGCAGTGATTATAGGTGGTACTCGTATGACGGGTGGTAGAGGTAAAATAATTGGAACGTTTTTTGGCGTTTTAATATTAGGGATTCTTAATAACATGATGAATTTAATGAATGTATCAACACACCTTCAAGGTTTTGTTAAAGGTTTAATCATTATTATTGCTGTCGTATTCCAAAAGAGAGAATAGAAGGAGTGTAAATATATGAAAGTAGGGATTATTGGATGTGGGTCTATTACGAAATTTCGACATGCGCCAGAGTACTACGATAATCCACATATAACGGAGATTGTATTTTATGATCGTAACCCAGAACGTGCAGATGCTCTGGCGGAGATTTTTGATGGGAAAGTAGTTCGTTCGGTTGAAGAACTATTTGAGGACGAATCAATCGTTGCTATTAGTGATTGCTCATCAAATGAGTCGCATCATATTTTTTCAACTCAGGCATTATTAAGTGGTAAGCATGTTTTAACCGAAAAACCCATTGCCCTTTCAGTAGAAGAAGCAAAAGAAATATTAGAGGCTCAAAAGAAATCAGGGAAAATATTGATGGTTGACCATAACCAACGATTTACGAAAGCACACCAAAAGGCGAAAGAAATTATTCAAAGTGGCGAATTAGGAAAAGTTTTAACATTTAAAACCAATTTTGGTCATAGTGGACCGGAAAGCTGGGGGGTTAATAAAAGTAACTCCACCTGGTTTTTTAAAAAAGATCGATCAGGATACGGGGTTGCTGCAGATTTAGGGATTCACAAATTAGATTTAGTTCACTATTTATTGGACGATCAGATTGAACAAGTTAGTGCTTTCCAAGGTACTTTAGATAAAGTGGATGAACATGGAGATCCAATAGAAGTATGTGATAATATCATTTGTAATTTACGCACTCAAAAAGGACGTTTGGGAACAGCCGCTTTCTCTTGGACGTACTATGGCGAAGAGGACAATAGTACAACATTATACTGTGAAAAAGGAATCATGAAAATTTACCATCATGATCAGTATCAAATTGAGGTTATAACGAAAGATGAGGAACGGATTAATTACAAACTTGAAGCCATTCAAACGAATGATAATCAAACCAACACGGGTGTAATCGATGCTTTTGTCGATTGTGTGAGGAATGGTAAGGAACCCATTGTAACCGGGCAAGATGCTGTGGATTCTTTAAAAGCCGTTTTAGCCATAATCGAATCGGCTGAAACAAATCAAGTGGTAAATGTATAAGACTATTTAAATTCATAGTACTGATTATAAAAAAGTTGATTATACTAAGCATAAAACATAAAAACTGGCATAGGCCAGTTTTTTATTTTACAATTTAGTTAAATTCTTCGACTTACGAAACATTTTTTGTTATAGTTAAATGTTGCGACTGAAAAATAGAAAGAAGGATTTATATATGGCAAAAAATCATGAACAACACGGGAAAGATATCAAACGTGGGCCATTGATGCTCGTCTTAATCTCTGGAGCATTTGTGGCCATATTGAACCAGACATTACTAGGTACAGCTTTACCTAAAATTGCAGAATCGCTTGAAATTAACTACGCATCTGCACAGTGGTTACAGTCGATTTTTATGTTAGTGAATGGGATTATGATCCCGATTACGGCGTTTTTAATAGAACGATTTACATCGCGAGCCTTGTTTTTAACGGCTATGGGATCGTTCGCTTTTGGAACACTCGTCTGTGCTATTGCACCTAATTTTGAAATATTAATAGGTGGACGAGTGCTTCAAGCTGCTGGAGCAGGGATTATGCTTCCGTTGATGCAAACGATTATGTTCTTAGTTTACCCTATTGAAAAACGAGGATCTGCAATGGGAATGTTTGGTTTAGTTATCGCTTTTGCCCCAGCTATTGGGCCAACATTATCAGGTTATTTAGTCGAACATTTCCCATGGAGAAGTGTATTCTACGTCGTATTACCAATTGCTATTATTGATATTATTGTGGCATATTTTATTTTGAAAAATGTCACCGAACGTACTTTTCCAAAACTGGATATGCAATCAATTATTTTATCAACACTAGGGTTCGGTGGTCTCTTATATGGGTTTAGTATCGCAGGTAACCCTGAGACAGGATTTGCGAATCAGAATGTCATCATTTCACTTATAGTAGGGGCTCTTGCTCTAACATGGTTTATAATTAGGCAACTTAAATTGAAAACACCAATATTAGAGTTCCGTATATTCAAGTACAATGTGTTTACTCTAACCACTGCGATTGGAATGATTGCTTTCATGTCCATGATTGGCGGGGCAGTTATTTTGCCAATCATGATGCAGGATATGTTAGGTTTTTCAGCGTTGGAGTCGGGACTAATGCTTTTACCGGGCGCGGCATTGATGGGATTCATGAACCCCATTACTGGCCGTCTATTTGATAAATTTGGTGCTCGCTATTTATCCATAATTGGATTATTGATTGTCGTCATTACGACCTTTATGTTTTCTAACCTGACACCAGATACAAGCTTTGTTTATTTAGCTGTCGTAAATGCTGCACGTATGCTTGGTATTGCAATGGTGATGATGCCTGTAACAACAGCTGGGTTAAATCAACTTCCAGACCGACTTATGCCGCACGGAACAGCGATGAACAACACGATGCGACAAATGTCAGGTGCTGTTGGAACGGCATTACTTGTTTCAATCATGACTAGTCAGACGATACCTGATGAAGGTGTGGAAGGTGCCTTACATGGTGTCAACGTCTCATTCTTGGTAGCAGGCATTTTATCTATTGCAGGATGGATCTTAGCATTCTTTATTAAAAAATCTAGTCCAAGAGATGAAGCGGCTAAAACAAAAACATCGTAAGAAAAGGAAAAAGCAACTCGGCGTAAAGCCAAGTTGCTTTTTTATTAATAAAAAAGGTTGGAAAGACAGTGAATGCGCATACAAAACCCGAACCTTAAATAATTTAAGGCTCGGGTTTCAATTGAAGTAACTGCCTTCGATTTAATTGTTAAAAGATCATATGCGCGGCTAAGATGATTATTGGTAAAGTGATTAACGTACGTAATAAGAAAATCACTACCAATTTTCCGAAATTAACTGGTACTTTCGAAGCAAGAAGCACGCCCCCAACTTCAGATAAGTAGATTAACTGCGTAACACTTAAAGCTGCGATGATGAAGCGCGTTATTTCACTTGCAACGTCCCCAATCATTAGTGCTGGTAAGAACATATCGGTGAATCCGACTAAGACCGTTTCCGCTGCAGCCTGCGCTTCAGGCACTTGGAAAAGCTCTAATATTGGAACGAATGGTGCTCCAATCCAAGTAAAGAACATTGTCTCTTCTGCAACTATGACACCGAGTGTCCCGATCGCCATCACAACTGGTAATACGCCAAACCACATATCCATCGCGTTTTTAGTACCTTCTTTAAAGAAACCACCAATACCAGGTGATTTTTCTGCACGATCAATTGCCTGCTTATAACCCCATGAGAATGATGAGTGACCTTCTGGTATCGTCTCATCAACCCCTTCACTATTTTCCGTATAATAAGTATCAGGAATTCTAGACAAAGGTGGGATCCGTGGCATTATAATGGCTGCCACAAGACCTGCAGCTAAAATAGTTAGGTATAATGGTAAAAACATGTGCATGAGTCCAACATAATCGACAACAACAATAGTAAATGTTATGGAGACTACTGAGAATGTTGTACCAATAACGGCTGCTTCACGTTTTGTGTAAAAGCCTTCTTCGTACTGACGGCTAGTTAATAGAACCCCAATCGTTCCATCACCTAACCAAGATGTGAGGTTATCAACTGTTGATCGACCTGGTAATGTAAATACAGGTCGCATAATTTTAGTAAACAATGCACCTATAAATTCTAATAAACCATAGTTTAATAGTAATGGTAATAGATATGAGGCGATTAAGAATACCGCAACTAATGATGGCATTAATTCAACTAGAATCATGCCACCTGTAGCATCGGAATAAACTTTATCCCAACCAACTTGATAGTGTGCGAAAATGATAAATACCATCCCAACAAGTCGCACAATTGTCCAAAACCAAGAGACTTGGAATACGGAACCTAAAAAAGACTCCTCTGGAAAACGGCTTGGTATTATTTTCGCAATTAAAGTCATAATTGCTGATACTACAACGATTAAAACTGCTAAACCAAAAATACTTTCCCCTAATAAGTCTTTGAATACGTCCGCAATGATGGCAACCGGAATACTCGTTTCATCATTATAAGGAATTGGAATAACAAAAAAGAATAGTCCGATTAAAGATAATATAATAAATTTAAGTCTTGCCAAATGAACCTCCCCCTCTTTATAAACATGCAACGCAATGTATTAACAATACGACTTTACCATGAAATTTAAATAAAATAAAGACTGGCCTCCCTAAAAATAGAGAGGCAAATCATTATAATCCAGCAGGCTTTAAGATCATCAATATAAAAATAATGACCCCTAAAGTTGAAACAATCCAAAACGTCAGATTCGTTCTATTAAATACCTTTTGATATTCTTCTGGAAGCGCATCCAATTTTGCTCTATTAGGATCAGATAAATAAGTGTTTAGCTTCTTTGTATATCGACCGACAAACCCAATCGTCAATATTTGAATGATGATGTACAGAATAAGAGTTCCCAGTAACCATAGTTGTGCGAACGTTCCAAAGTTCCCCATATAATACAAGATTAATCCAGTAATTACTGCGAGAGTACCACCAATTTTAGGAAAAACCTCAAGCTTTTTAAACATTGTTAGGGCATTTCGTAATTCCTGCACGCTTTGCTCTTTTTTAAACAAAACATGAGCAAAAAACGTAGGTCCAATCCCGATGATTGCTGACATAATGTGAATAACCACTAGAGTTTGATACAAGTTTACCCTCCTCTCTCGATTTGACAAACTACCCCAATAAAATATAGTTAAGTTAGATTAGAAAAATACCAGAAATTTTTAAAAAATGTATGATAGATTCTTTTTTCGATTGGCATCTATAAGTTAGACGAACAAAAGAAAGGAGGGAGTTTGAAGTTGCTCGACGATTCTAGAACAAAAGAAAAGAGCATAATCGTTGAGATGATTCATGATGAAGTCTTGATTGAACGAGCCAAACAGGGAGATCCAGAAGCATTTGGTGAATTGGTGAGCCGACATCGGGCAAAAGCGTACGGCTGGGCACGTAAGATGACTCAGGATACGTATATGGCAGAAGACATCGTTCAAGAGGCGTTACTTCAGGCTTTTTTGAAGATATCCACACTGATCGATGCTGAAAAATTTATGGCTTGGTTCCATCGAATTGTCCAGAACCAAGGTCACATGAAGCTAAGAAGAGGAGGGCCATATGCAAAAGAACAACTATTTAGTGCATTTATCCCATCCAATCAAGAGATCGATTGGTCAAACATTGATCATGTGTTATTTAAGCTAAATAGTTCTATTGAATATAGGCCTACGAACAATCCTGTCGAGCAACTTATTCGAAAGGAAACTTTGCAAGGGGTTGCGATACTGCTTAGATGCTTGACGGAACGTGAACGTAAAATTTTTGAATGTTTCTTTATTGAACAGCTAACCTCAAAAGAAATTGCGGAGCTTTTTGAAATGAAAGTAAGTAATATCTATAACGTCATTTCGAGATCCCGTAACAAATTACAACGTGAACGGATTAAGGTTGAATTGGGTGACTACGTTAAAGATAGAAAACGAAAGGGATTACCTTCGAAACGTATACTCGACCGATCTAAATTAATTAAAGGAGTGAGTTTATGACTGAAAAGAGTCAGGTTCTACAATGTGAAAATTTTCAAGGAAGCTGGACATCAGCTGGAAATGCGATATTTAATACAGTTAAATTTAATAAAGATGATCTTAATATGGTCAGGGTGATGGGCTACACAGGTCATGCTTTTCGTATTAATATTAATGCCGCTGATGTGGATGTAGCTGGTCCAACTGCGTATGACTGGGAAGATATTTTTGCAAAAGGGTTAGAGAATTTAGGGTTTAAGAGTGAAACGATTCGGACTTTAGACTTTGTCGCTCCAACACCTGATGAGTTAAAACGAGCTATCTCGATGATACAAAAGAGTATTGATCAAGGTGTACCAGCCATTTCGTGGGATTTATTTGTACCGGAGTTTGGAAATATATTTGGATATGATGACGAGAAGAAGACTCTTTGGGCAATTGATCCACAAGGCGATCAAGAGTTGCCATATGAAAAATTAGGGCGTGGTCAAGTTAACGAGCTGTTCGTGGCTATTATAACTGAAGAAATTGAGGTAGATCGTGAAACAATGTTCAAAACGGCTTTAGATATGGCGATTAATCATGCTTATCATCGTGAACATAAAGATGATGTCCCTCCTTATGAAAATGGACTAAAAGGGTATGATGCATGGATAGAAGCGTTTGAAAAAGGGGAAGTTAGTGAATTTGGGAATGCTTATAATATTCATGTTGTGCATGATGCCAGAAACTTTGCAGCACAGTTTTTTAGAGAACTAAAAGATGAGTGGCAGAACTATGAAAAAATATCTACGCTTTGCGATGAAGCAGTGGCGCGTTATCAAGAAGTGACAGATCATTTAAGAGCGATTACTAATCTTTATCCATTCCCACAAGGTGGCGAACCGAACAAACCCGAAAATGCACAGTTCACGATTGAACAACTTAAATTAGCAAAACAATCGGAAGTAGAGGCTGTGAAAGTTTTAGAGAGAATAAGGGAGCAAATATAGGGGCTACTTTTTAGTAGCCTTTTTCAATGACTTAGGAGGTAACCATGAAGATAATCAAAACATCAGCACTACGAAAAGAAACACTTACTCAATTTTTTACAAAACACTGGGGAAGTCCGCAAATGGTTGTGTCCAGTGGAATCTATCAATGCGATGAATTAGACGGGTTTGCTGTCATCGAAGGAGGGGAGATTATGGGTCTTATAACATATACTATTAACGGTGACGAATGTGAGATTATGTCCTTAGATAGTTTAATAGAGAATCGAGGGATTGGTTCTGCTCTAATTAAGCAGGTCGAGCTGGAAGCTGAAAAGGAAAAATGCAAGCTAGTCAAACTTATCACGACGAATGATAACTTAAATGCGCTTGGATTTTACCAAAAGCGAGGGTATCGACTGACCAAGCTTTACGTTAATGCTGTTGAACAAGCTCGAAAGCTCAAACCAGAAATACCGTTCATAGCGGATAACGGTATTCCGATTCGAGATGAGTTGTTACTAGTGAAGGAGCTTTAATTACTTTTTAGAGAAACCTAAGATGGCAAACATCATACAGCCTATACTTAGTGCCCCAAAGTTACCAGCCTGACCTAGATTTATAGAAAGAAGTGCAGAATACTGTGGAAACGCTTAAGACGAATTAAAACGTGTTAATAATTAAAAAAGTATAATGTGTGATGGCGTTGAAAACTGAATAAAAAAACTATTTTTTCAAAAAGGCAGCTAAAAAATAGTTCTATAGTCCGATAAAAATTACAGGAAAGAATCTCCAACCTATCTGCAACCATTATAATTCGTGCTTCGTGCAGGTTGTTCGTACCAAGCCAAAAATGAACGTTTAGGAGGAATTATGATGAAGAAGAACACTATTTCCATTTTATCGGTTGGACTAGCTTTATTGCTAGTATTCAGTCCATTCACATCATCACATGTAGAAGCAAGTGATCTAAGAAAATGTGATATGACCATTACCTCTGATAATACTTGGGGTAAATTTGCTAGACCATCAGGTGATTGTAACGAATTTTTCAAGGGATATTATGTTCCAGAATCAAAGCGATTTGTAGTATCGGGATCATGGACAGGTGAAGTAACAAATGGTCAAAAAATTAGAACTCATTTACCTGTTGGTGATGATTATCCTGAATATGAATTAACGGTAAAGACAGTTGTAAAACAACCAAAGCCTGAACCTGAACCAGAAGAACCTGAACCAGAAGAACCTAAACCTGAACCAAAAGAACCTGAAAAAGAAAAGCCTAAAGAAACAAAGCCTAAACAACCAAAAGAAGATAACAGCAAGGATAGTAGTTCAGGAGATAATAAATCAAGCAATGATAGCTCTAGTAGTAATAAATCCAATAATAATTCTAGCAGCAGTAATTCAGGAAGCAATAGTTCAGGAAATAAAGGTAGCAATACTAATAATTCAGGAACAAGCAACTCAGGATCTAATTCAAGTGGAACAAACTCAACTTCTTCAAACAATAAAGGAAGCTCAAGCAACAATTCCAGTAATAACAATGAAAATGTAGTCGAAGGAGATAAAGAGTTACCTGACGCTAAAAAAGAATGGACAATTGAGGAAATGAAGGATAAAAACGCTAAAGTCATTGATGAAGATGGAAAATACTTTGTCGAAATTGATGGTGTCAAACGTGAAATTACAGAAGAACAAGCTGAAGAGCTAGGTCATGAAAAAGAATCAGACGAAGATGATGAAGAAAAAGAAGTGGAAGAAAACAGCGAAAAAGAAAATGAGAAAGAAGCTGTTGAGGAAGAACCTAGCAAAGATCAAGATAATGACAAAGGAAATAAAACTAAAACTACAGTCATTGCTGTAGGAACAACAGGTGCTTTAGCAGGAACAATTGGTGGGATTTATTACTTCCATCCATCAGGTCGTGAAGCAATCGATAAAATCCTAAAGAAAATTCTTAATTTGTTCAAGTTTGGAAAATAAATAGGTTTTAGAATAAGCGAAAGGAAGTGTTCTTTTTCTATTAAAAGTAACGCTTCCTTTTTCTTGTCCTAAAATCAGTAGTACCAGGGCAAGTAATCCTTCCTAGTAACATAACTCGGAAAGGCGGTCAAAAATCTGGTATTCACTGAATTTTTCCTGTAACTGTTTCTATCAATTGAGGAAATGCTGAAGCAACATACTCTTTTTTTTATTACTTCATAAAAGAGGAAGTGGTAAAGAGTAATGTTTTTAAGAACATTCTACTCCCTCCTAAACTGTTTGGATAAATTGATGAACATCTTTAAAGACCTGCTCACGCTCTTCACCCATCGTGATGATATGTCCCGAGTGTTCATACCATCTAATCTGCTTATGTGACGTTTTGACTTGATCGTGAATGGACTTGGCACTTTTGATATAGAGGGGGTCATCTTTTAACCCCTGTATAACAAAAGTTGGAACGGTAATCGTATCGAGTTTTCCACTAACTTCAATAATAAACTGTTGTAAGTCAGTCAAAAAGGGCATCGGTTTTTGTTTAAATTCCAGCAGCTCTTCCTTGATTTGATCTTCATTTTTTCCTTCGATCATTTTGAAGTTCTTGGCGTAATCATAGATTCGTTGAGAAAGATCTTCAATACTTTTCGCGTGCATAGGTGAACACATTGAGACTACCGCTTTAACTGGGAGTTCTACAGCCATTTTTAATGCAAAAACGCCTCCCATAGAAACTCCCGCTACTATAATATTTTCATAACCTTTTGATTCAAGAAGCCTATAACCTTCCAGGGCATCTTGCCACCAATTAACTGGACCTGTTTCGGTGAGTTCGTCTGGACCTACACCATGTCCTCGATATAACGGTGCGTGACAAGTATAACCTTGTTTATGTAAATAGCGCCCTAATTTTCTAACGTCAGAGGTTGTTCCTGTGAATCCATGTAAAAGTAGGACGGCTTGTGAACCGCCTTCATATGTGAACGACTTGGGCGTGACAAATTTCATAGGATTTCACTCCTTTATAATTCGATGCGAATCAAATCGGCTGTTTTGATCAATGCTCGTATATAATGAACGTCCTAAATAAAGAGGGATCGATAGTTTTCTAAAGTCCGGAATTCCATTCTCTAAAAACTTGTCCTGATTAATATGAAATTGAACAATATCCCCGACAAACCAATCATGATCTCCGTATGTATGGTAATCTATTGTTTCGCATTCGTATGCGACATACGCATCTTGAAGAATAGGTGACCCTGTTGCAGGTCCAGGTACATAATTCATATTACCATGATCAAATTTATTAAGGTCTTCGCCAGAATACGATCCAGCTTCTTGAATAAACTTCGATTTTTCACGTGGGAGAAAGTTTATCGCGAATGTACCTGCGCCTTTAACAAGGTGGTGTGTGTAACGCTCGGGACCAATTGCCACCCCATAAATCGGTGGGTCATATGACATGTAAGAGTGCCACCCCGCCGACATGACATTATCTTCGCCTTGATGTGATACGGTCACAATTGCCACCATACCAGGGTAGCAGTGCATGATCTTATGGTCTATAGCTTTCAGCATCTTAGTTCCTCCTGTAAATGTGATGATTCATATGTTAACACAATATGGAGGGATTCGTGGCGGGACGGCTTTTTATTAAGTTAGTAGTCCTTCGGCGCTTCTTGAAGCACCCTCATCCGATAGGCATTCATAGCTGTGTCGCCTAATTGGTCGAGCAAGTTATAATTCGCATATGCTCCAACGATTGCACCGAATCCAGGGATTAACTGTAACATTTTGACGAAATCGATGTAATCACGGTATTCTTGTTGGAACACACGCCAATCCATGTCAGATAAGCGTTCTTTGTGAAGCTCCCAATTTTCGATGATATCAAATGTTTCTCGACGT
This sequence comes from Piscibacillus halophilus, assembly GCF_900110685.1. GTDB lineage: Bacteria > Bacillota > Bacilli > Bacillales > Alkalibacillaceae > Piscibacillus > Piscibacillus halophilus. The sequence goes on along the minus strand of NZ_FOES01000035.1, from coordinate 6,136 downwards.
TTTTCATCATTAGAAAAAGCGAGCTGAAACACATGGAGGATAAACAAACGTTCTTCGTATTGACTCGTGTCGTAACCGTAAACTGAAGCTGCATCAAATAAAAACTTCATTTTTACTGATAACAGAAGCGGAAAGTCGGCAAGACCAAGAAAAATACCACCCGCACCAGTACCAGCCCCTTCTGCAGCAGCTGTTTTCCTATAGTTAGACAATTTTTCTTTTAAAATCTCATCCCGTTCACGAAGCGTTAGGCCATGGTATTGATGTTTCTTTGTTGTGATATTTGATCCGACTAGTGTAGCCTTCACCATGCCTTTAATCCCTTCAGTTATTACACGGTGTGCTCGATCTGGAATCATACCGTTCACTTTATTTTGTGCTTTCTTCGTCAAACCCTTTACGAGTCCAGACTTTTTTAAAATTTTTCTGCGCCACTTTTGTATATCTTGATAAACGTATTTTTCATATTCATTCATGCTTCATCACCCTTAGTATAGTTTACCAAAATTATAGTAGGTGGATTCCAATTTTATAAAAAGGAAAATTTTGTTGGATAGTCGAAAAGTATTGAATCAGATTTACACAAGGCAAGGTGTACCTGCGCGTTGGGGAACTTTTGAGGATCCGTGGGGAAATGCACTTGGATTCTTTGAGTACTTAGATAAAAGTGAAGAGAAAGTCCGGATCAGAGAGATTTTAAGAGGGGAAAAGAACACTCTATAGGTTTCTTTTAACATGATTATTGAGATTTAATCTACTAATTGTGTCATTTATTCATTTGCTTTACTATGTTAGTATTGAGTAATATGGAAAGTATAAAATCTACAAAAAAGGAAGTTTATATGTTGTATTTCTCACGCTGGACGTTCTACCAAAGTTTAATCATCATTGCGCTTATAATTCTTGCATTTATCGTTGATCAATTTAGTCAAGATATCGCGATACCAGTATCTTCAAGCGAGGATGAGACAATCACACCTATGCTAATGACATTATTGTTCATTTCAATTGTTGTCGGGCTATGTAGTTTATGGATGTATTTTCAAACGAAAAAAAGCAGCACCTTCTTACAACATCAGTTCTGGGATAAGATGCCGGGTATAATCACTGTCATCTTTAGTGTCACATTGATTATTTTTCTTACGCTATTTATGTTAACCCCACTTCAAGACCAGAGATGGTTTATGTATGTCATGATTTATTATTTCCTATACATGATTAATCTTTTAGTTTTATCAGTTATTCATGTATCAAAAAAAGAGTTACCTAATCCAAATAAAATTCTGTACTCTGGAATAACGACGGTATTTGCATTATTTGTGATTATATTTTTTATTTAAGAAATTTGGTAGCCTCTTAACCTCATAAAATAGTATAATAAACACAAACTATTCTGAATTTTGGAGGTTACCTATGTTACTCGGAATTAATTGGTATGATTGGATTACCCCAACGACCCCATTTGCTGCGGTTGTCATTGGGATTTTATTCTCTATGTTAATCGCTTTTATGGTGTGGTATGAATCCCGTGAATGGAAAGTGTTCTTTGCTTTTTTGGGGCTAGGGGTTGGTGTAACTCTTGTTGGTGCTGGGATTCTTGATTTTTTCGGGTACTTCAATTAGAAGAGCAGGGCGTTACCTTTAGCGTTTAGTTTTAGTTAGTAATAAAACCCCTCCGATAGCTAAAACAACCAGAATTAATAGTATACTCATTGGCATTTTTATTCCTCCTCCCAAACGTTTTGATCTACGCGTATATTGGAGTTTTTCTCTAATAATACTTTAACAAACTCCTTTTGATAAATCGGTGAAACGAGCACTATTTTAAAATCGTGATCATATAAAATCTCAAGTCGATCCATGGATAAAGCTGGAGCTGACCAAGGTGAACGTGTTTTATTGATCTTACTAATCAGCGATATATCCACTTTTCGCTTAAAAGGACCGTACTGAACGTAAAGTGTTTCTCCTTTAATTCGGTAACCTGTGGTAAACCATAACCATAATAAGGGTGCACTAAATATAATAGATACAATCAATCCATTTATAGAATCAGTCCGAATTGCCTCAAAGAATGCTAGGACTGGAACACCAAAAAATACTACACCTAGCCACCAATCCCGTTTTGATGGAAAATACATCACCACATTGGCTCCTCTTCATTTGATAGCTTGAGAAAAAATGGAATGATACTTAAGTGGGCTAAGCTCGCCATCAGGATAATTAAAATAGTCCAAAACCATGAATCAAACATGATAACGAGTGGTAATGCAAGTAAAGGGGCTAGCCCTACAAGGTTTGTTCGTCTTAAGGAGCTCGCTGTTTGATACTGTGTCTCACCGCAATATGGACAATTAATTCCTTTCTTAAAGTGCATAATTCCTTTCTGTGTATCCCGCCAAGACCACTCCTGATTACATTTTTGACAAGTTGGCATGGAATCCCTCCTTAATATATTATACTGTATTTCTTGCCAAAAAGTTTCATCTGAAAAAGCTGTACCGAATTCAATCGATATGTTAATATGAGCAGGTTGAAATTTATTGAAAAGGTGACGATCATGAAGGAACTCTCATATTCAATTTTATTTTATATAATGGGGATGCTATTGCTATCTTTTGGTGTAACGATGCTTATTTTATCAGGTCTAGGAACAGGGGCTTGGGATGCTCTTTTTTATGCACTCTATGATTTGATTGGACTAACTGTTGGATCGTGGATTTTTATTGTTGGAATCGCTCTTATGATTCTTAATAGTTTCCTACTAAAGGCTCGTATCGATTACGCAGCCGTTATAACAATTTTCTTAATCGGGGCATTTATCGATTTCTGGTTACTTATAGTGTTTCAAGATTTCTCTATCTCATCAACAGTAATGAGCTACGTACTCCTTGCAATCGGAATTACAGGAATGGGATCAGGCATTGGTATGTATCTACAGTTCGATTTTGCTAAAAACCCAATTGATAATCTTATGATGGCCGTTCATTATCAAACTGGCTGGAGTCTTGCTGTTTCAAAGTCATCAATTGAAATCCTTGTGATGATCATCGCCTTTATTCTAGGCGGACCAATCGGTATCGGGACGATTATTATCGCATTTGGAATCGGACCATTTGTTCAGTTTTTCTTTAAGCGTTTTCAAAAACTTAAATCCTTGTTGGTCAATGGGCGAAAGGTTACCCAAACAGTGTAAAAACGCGATTTTCATCGCGTTTTTCCTTTAATGTGTGCCCGGCATGGGCTATAACTTGGTGGTGAAAAGCAACTGAGAATGATATCCAAGCAATTTTGGATATTTACAATGAAGCAATCCTCAACACAACCGCTGTTTATGACTATGAAATTTATACATATAAAAATCGCTTGAATTGGTTTAGAGAAAAGGAGGGAGCTGGATACCCAATCATGGTGTATGAAGATCATGGGAAGGTCATTGGTTTTGCTACATATGGCCCGTTTCGACCACGCCCCGCTTACCAGTACACAGTCGAGCACTCTGTATATGTAACAGAAAAGAGTGGTGGGAAAGGTGTCGGCTCCAAGCTGTTAGAAACCATCATCGAACTCGCTCAACTGGAAAAATATAAAATGATGGTAGGCGTGATTGATGCAGCAAATACAGGCAGTATCAAGCTTCATGAAAAACTAGGCTTCGAATATGCAGGTACGATTAAAAATGCAGGCTACAAATTCGGCAAATGGCTTGATCTTGCATTTTATCAGCTGGAGTTACCCGGTCCTAAGAAGGTATCAGATAAGTAATTCGCGTATAATTTAAAGTTTCGCTCAAAAAAATAGAATTCCGCTCAATAATTTAGATTTTCGCTCAAAAAACAGTAAATTCGCTCAAAAAAATTAAAAATCGCTCAATTAAAATATTTTTCGCTCAAAAAACAAGAACGGGGTTGTCGTTATGTTTGAATATAAAAGTTCAAAACGTAGCACAATCCGATTATCATTAAAGTTCTATCTGGAAGGTCCATGATGGGCATATAAAAACCTTCCCGGCTTAAGTTTGCTTGACCGCCATAAGTTACGAGTGTCCGTTTTCGAATAGAAGCAATATTCCGGTCTTTTTCTATGTCTTTTACGTCATAATCAATCCCACTTGTCATGATAGGCATTTCTAGAACTGACTTCTTTTCTCTATCAACCACAACATATTTTTTGTTAATCCAAGTCGTTTGAATAGCTCCAACATAGTTTTGTTCAGTATCAAATAAGTGAAAGTCTTTAGGTTTGATTCCGGACTGTTTTCTGATATATCCAAATACCTGTTGATTTGAGTCCACAATTTCCACATCAACGGCACAACCTGAGTTAAAATTTGCTAAAGTATATAAAAGATTTTGTATGTAAAAAGGCGAGCCTTCTCTTTTTCGGATTTCCCCTATTTCCTGATCGTTTGCTATAATTTTTTTGAAATGAATAAAAATTTCCTCGTATTCCGAAAACATAATTCGACCTCCCCTATTTTAATTATTTATTTTATCAGAATTTGTCAGATTTCCGCACAAAAAAACACCACCCATTTTAGGTGGTGTCATTTACAGTGAATCAAACATTCATACTGATCATATTCCTCTTTCAATCGTTGTATCGCCACTTCTGCATTTCGGAACCGAATCCACCCACCATCACGTTTCAGCTTACCAACTCCCTTGTAAGGTGTCTCACACATTTGATTCGTATGTGCGCATTCTCGATGTACCTCTAAGCGTTTTGTCGGTAAATCAATATTCACCCATACCGGGTTATAACTTAACATCTCTCAGCCCCTTTACAAGTTAGTAGTAATGTTATTCTATGTACATTTTATTAAAAAATATTCGCAGAAAAAGCAATCTTTTGCCTCATTGTTACGAAATATAAAGTTGATATAATTGGTAAAAACATATTAGTTTCATGAGAAATGAACTAATATGTTTTTTATTTGGATAATTTGGTTTATACGAGGGTTAAAGGGGAGAATTCAGGTGGAAAAGAAGATATTAGCAGCTATAGTTGGGATGATTCTTTTTGTTTTAGGGACCGCTGGTTGTGATGAAGCGAATGACTCGGCACATGAAGAACCGCAAACAGAGGAAACATTTAATGAAGAATCAGACATTGAACCTGGTCATTCAGAAGTACCTGAACTTCAAGGTGAAGAAGCAACCGTTACTAGAGTAATTGACGGAGATACGTTAGAAGTTAATATGGATGGTGAAAAAGAAGAGGTCCGTTTACTATTAGTCGACACACCTGAAACGAAACACCCATCAGAGCCTGTTCAGCCATTCGGACCTGAGGCTTCTGATTTTGTTAATGAACAATTAGAAGGAGAAGAAGTCCGAATTGTCCCTGGTACTGAAAAATACGACAAGTATAACCGACTTCTCGCTTATGTTTATATCGATGGCGAGACTATTCAAGAAAAACTTTTAAGAAATGGTTTAGCTCGTACAGCTTATTTATATAATGATTTACGATTGTTAGATGATTTTCATGAAGCTCAACAAATTGCTCAGGATCAAGGTATCGGTGTTTGGTCCATAGAAGGATATGCGCATGCTGATCACGATCATGGTTACCATTATGAAGAGAATTCTAAGGACAACGAAACAGATAACCATGATCACACCCAACACATGGAGGATGATCATAATTGTAGTGATTTTTCTTCAGCAGAAGAAGCAACAGAATTTATGGAAAAATCAATTGAGGCGGGTTACGGTGACCATCGACTAGATGGAGATGGCGACGGCGTGGCCTGTGAAGGATAAAAAGACCTTGGATTTCCAAGGTCTTCAGGCTGTCGAGAAAGTCTCGACAGCCTATATTTTTTGCCTAAACTTTAACAATTCACCGCGTTAATTTGTTATAATATAGTTAGATTAATAAAAGGCGGTGTTCCCATGTTTAATAGTAATAAAGAGCGTCAAATGGAAATAGAAATGGTTACAATTGATGAGCTTGTCCCTGATGATCATTTATTAAGAAAAATAGATCGATACATAGACTTTTCTTTCATTCCAGAAAAAGTTCGTTCATATTACTCTGAAGATAATGGTCGACCTTCGCTCGACCCACTCGTATTATTCAAGATGATGTTTGTAGGTTATTTCTATGGGATTCGATCTGAGAGAGAATT
>NZ_FOES01000030.1 GCF_900110685.1 Piscibacillus halophilus | reverse complement strand
ACAACAAAAAGCATATACAAGGGAAAAGCTTTCGGAAGAAAAAACGGGTGAACTATACGGCAAACGAAAAGTAGATGTTGAACCTGTTTTTGGATTTCTGAAGGCTAATTTGCGCTTCTCTCGAATGTCTGTTAGGGGCAAAGAGAAGGTGAAAAATGAATTAGGATTTGCGTTCATGGCGGTGAATCTAAGAAAGTTCACCACCATGAACGCGAAAACAAGCTGGGCATATAACGAAACAAAGCAGAAAAAAGGCACCAAACCATACTTTTTATGGTTGGTGCCTTTTTTACGTTATTTTAGGCTAGTTATGTCCCAGCCTCTTTAATTTAAAAATTATTATTCAACGATTGTTGAAACAACACCAGCGCCTACTGTACGGCCACCTTCACGAATTGAGAATTTAGTACCTTCTTCAATCGCAACTGTTGTGATTAGTTCAACGTCCATTTCAACGTTATCGCCAGGCATTACCATTTCTACACCTTCAGGTAGCTGGATAACACCAGTTACATCAGTTGTACGGAAGTAGAACTGTGGACGATAGTTTGTGAAGAATGGAGTGTGACGTCCACCTTCTTCTTTAGATAGAACGTAAACTTCTGCTTTGAACTTAGTGTGAGGTGTGATTGAACCAGGCTTAGCTAATACCTGACCACGCTTGATTTCTTCACGAGAAACTCCACGTAGTAACGCACCAATGTTGTCACCAGCTTCAGCATAGTCAAGAAGCTTACGGAACATTTCAACACCAGTTACAGTAGTTTTGCTTGCTTCTTCAGCAAGACCGATGATTTCAATTTCGTCACCAACAGATACTTGACCACGCTCAACACGACCAGTAGCAACTGTACCACGACCAGTGATTGAGAATACGTCCTCAACTGGCATCATGAATGGTTTGTCAGTGTCACGGTCTGGAGTTGGAATGTAGTCATCAACTGCATCCATTAATTCATAGATTGCGTTAACGTATTGCTCTTCACCTTCAAGAGCCATTAATGCAGAACCTTTAACAACTGGTACATCATCACCAGGGAAGTCGTACTCAGATAGTAGGTCACGAACTTCCATTTCTACTAATTCTAATAGTTCTTCGTCGTCTACCATATCGCATTTGTTTAAGAATACAACAATTGCTGGTACACCAACCTGACGAGAAAGTAGGATGTGCTCACGAGTTTGTGGCATTGGACCGTCAGCTGCAGATACAACTAGGATCGCACCGTCCATTTGTGCCGCACCAGTGATCATGTTTTTAACGTAGTCAGCGTGTCCTGGGCAGTCAACGTGAGCATAGTGACGGTTGTCAGTTTCATACTCAACGTGTGCAGTAGAGATTGTGATTCCACGCTCTTTTTCTTCAGGCGCACCGTCGATTTGGTCATAAGCCATCGCAGTACCTTTACCTGATTTCTTATGAAGTACAGTAGTGATTGCTGCAGTTAAAGTAGTTTTACCATGGTCAACGTGTCCGATTGTACCAATGTTAACGTGTGATTTGGAACGGTCAAATTTTTCTTTTGACATTTATATTTCCTCCTTAAAAATTAGAATTTATGTTTTATGTGTTCAGTCATCTCCTAATATAGCATTAGGAGATCACTGTTTACAATATTTCTATCTGGGAATTTGACAAAATGTCAATTATTGCCCACTGTTTTTCTTGATGATTTCTTCAGAAATGCTCTTCGGTACTTCTTCATAGTGACTGAAGTGCATTGTGTAAGTTCCACGACCTTGTGTATTCGAACGTAATGCAGTTGCATAACCGAACATTTCAGCAAGTGGAACAAACGCATTTACAACTGACGCATTACCACGTGAACCCATACCTTCTACGCGTCCACGACGAGAAGTTACATCACCCATGATGTCTCCCATGTACTCTTCAGGAACAACAATCTCTACTTTCATCATTGGTTCAAGTAGAACTGGGTTACATTTGTTTTTAGCTTCTTTAAGCGCCATTGATGCTGCTACCTTAAATGCAGTCTCGTTCGAGTCTACATCGTGGTATGAACCATCAAATAATGTAGCTTTAATATCGATTAGTGGATATCCTGCAAGTACCCCGTTTTCCATTGATTCTTCAATACCAGCTTGTACTGATGGGATATATTCTTTCGGAACCACACCACCGACGATTTTGTTAACGAATTCGAAGCCAGCGCCTTCTTCGTTTGGTTCGAATTTAACCCAAACGTGACCGTATTGACCACGACCACCTGACTGACGTACGAACTTACCTTCAACTTCCGCGCTTCCACGGAACGTTTCACGGTATGCTACTTGTGGAGCACCTACATTTGCATCAACTTTAAACTCACGTTTTAGACGGTCAACGATAATGTCTAGGTGAAGCTCACCCATACCATGGATGATCGTCTGACCAGTCTCTTCGTTTGTCTCAGTACGGAAAGTAGGGTCCTCTTCAGCTAGCTTTCCTAAAGCAATACCCATTTTATCCTGGTCTGCTTTTGATTTTGGCTCAATCGCAACTGCGATAACAGGTTCAGGGAACTCCATTGATTCAAGAATAACTAAGTTTTTCTCGTCACATAGAGTGTCACCAGTTGCAGTGTCTTTTAAGCCTACACCACCAGCGATATCACCAGCATAAACCATGTCTACTTCTTCACGGTGGTTAGCGTGCATTTGTAGGATACGACCTACGCGTTCACGCTTATCTTTAGAAGCGTTCTTAACGTAAGAACCACTGCTTAAAGTACCTGAGTAAACACGGAAGAATGTAAGTTTACCAACATAAGGGTCTGTCATAACTTTAAATGCTAATGCTGAGAATGGTTCTTTGTCATCAGACTTACGAACAACTTCTTCCTCTGTACCAGGAACGATACCTTCAATTGGAGGTACGTCTAATGGTGATGGAAGATAGTCAATAACAGCATCTAGTAATAACTGAACACCTTTGTTTTTGAAAGCAGAACCACACATAACAGGGTAGAATTCTACATCACATGTAGCTTTACGAATCGCAGCTTTTAGTTCTTCAATTGTGAACTCTTCACCTTCTAGATATTTCATCATAAGTTCTTCGTCTAGTTCAGCAATAGCTTCTACTAAACGCCCGCGATACTCTTCTGCTTGGTCCTTATATTCATCTGGAATTTCTGTCGCTTTTGCGCGAGATCCAAGGTCATCTTCGTAGAAATAAGCTTTCATTTCTACTAAGTCGATAATACCTTCGAATTGATCCTCTGCACCAATTGGTAATTGGATTGGATGAGCATTCGCACCTAAACGATCTTCAATTGTACTTACAGAGTATAAAAAGTCTGCTCCGACTTTATCCATTTTGTTGATGAATACAACACGTGGAACTCCGTAAGTAGTTGCTTGGCGCCAAACGGTTTCTGTTTGAGGTTCAACACCGGATTGCGCATCTAATAACGCAACTGAACCATCGAGTACACGTAATGAACGTTCAACCTCCACTGTAAAGTCTACGTGTCCTGGTGTATCGATGATATTAATACGATGATCCTTCCACTGGGCTGTTGTCGCAGCAGAGGTAATCGTGATACCACGCTCCTGCTCCTGCTCCATCCAGTCCATTTGGGAAGCACCTTCGTGAGTTTCTCCCAGCTTATGAATGCGTCCTGTATAGAACAGAATACGTTCAGTAGCTGTTGTTTTACCGGCATCGATGTGAGCCATGATCCCGATATTACGATACTTCTCTAAGGAGAACTCTCTAGGCATATTCACTTCTCCTTCCTGTATTAAAGCTAGATTGTATATTTAATTTAATATTACCAACGATAGTGAGCAAACGCTTTGTTCGCTTCTGCCATTTTGTGCATTTCTTCACGGCGTTTAACCGCTGCACCTGTATTATTTGCTGCATCTAGAATTTCATTAGCTAAACGTTCTTCCATCGTTTTTTCTCCGCGTAATCTAGCGTAGTTAACGATGAAGCGTAGACCTAATGCTTGACGACGCTCTGGACGTACCTCAACTGGTACCTGGTAGTTTGAACCACCAACACGTCTAGCGCGTACTTCCAATACAGGCATTACGTTTTTCATTGCTTCTTCAAAAACATCCATTGCGTTTTGACCGCTACGCTCTGAAACTAGGTCAAATGCATTATATAGAATTTTTTGAGCAACACCTTTTTTACCATCAACCATGATTTGGTTAATTAAGCGAGTTACTAGCTTTGAATTATAAATTGGATCTGGTAATACGTCTCTTTTAGGAACTGATCCTTTACGTGGCATAATAAGTTCCTCCTTTCCTGGGTGATCTATATCTTAAGAAAAGTTTTATTTCTTAGGTCTTTTAGCACCGTATTTAGAACGGCTTTGCTTACGGTTTTCAACACCAGCTGTATCTAGCGCACCACGAACGATGTGGTAACGTACACCCGGTAAGTCTTTTACACGTCCGCCACGGATTAGAACAACGCTGTGCTCTTGTAGGTTGTGGCCGATACCAGGAATGTAGGCAGTTACCTCAATTTGGTTTGATAGACGCACACGAGCATATTTACGTAGTGCTGAGTTCGGTTTCTTAGGTGTCATAGTCGCTACACGTGTGCACACTCCACGTTTTTGCGGAGAAGGATTATCAGTAAACTTCTTTTTGTAAGAGTTAAATCCTTTGTTTAGTGCTGGTGAGTCAGACTTTTTAGTTCTTGTTTTACGACCTTTACGAACTAGTTGGTTAATAGTAGGCATGTTGTTTCCTCCCTTCTAGAATTAACTATTTCTAATACCACACATCCAGGTGGTTCATAAACGGGCAAAAAAACAAACTTCATACACTCTCTGTGTAGAAAGTTTATTTTTTAATTGCCACTGCAGCTGCTCCGACATCAATTCCACTTGCTTCGCCTAATTTTTTCATAGACGCTACAAAGGTAATTGGTACATCATAGTCATTTGCTGCTTTTAATACTTTATCCGTTATACGTCGTTCGGCATTTTCGGCCACAACGACTTCAAGTACATCACCAGTTTTCATGGACTTTAGTACTTGTTTAGCTCCAATAATTAAACTAGTTTTAGCCTGTGCTACTTTTTCATAAGACACTTCTAATCCTCCAAAGTAAACAGGTTATATGAAGCACCTTGAATATATTATCATTGACCTATGTTCTTGTCAATAAAAATCACAAATAGATTCAAGGTGCTTTCAACCTTTTTATGCTTCAGTTGTTACTTGTTCTACTTCTTCTACTTCAACGACTTCTTTGTCGGCTTCTAGACTACGATATTTCGCTAAACCCGTACCTGCAGGAACTAGCTTACCAATAATAACGTTCTCTTTTAAGCCTAGTAAGTCATCATACTTACCTTTGATCGCAGCATCTGTTAAGACGCGAGTTGTCTCTTGGAAAGATGCAGCTGATAAGAATGAGTCTGTTTCAAGTGAAGCTTTCGTAATACCAAGAATAATCGGCTTAGCAATAGCAGGCTGCTTACCTTCTTTCAATACTTGGCGGTTAGCTTCTCTAAATTGATTCACATCTAATAATGATCCAGGGATGACGTCTGTGTCACCTGATTCAATGACACGGACTTTATTAAGCATTTGACGTACCATTACTTCGATGTGTTTATCACTAATTTCAACACCTTGCATACGGTAAACTTTTTGTACTTCTTTGAGTAAGTACTCTTCTACGCCCTGTAAGCCTTGAGCTTTAATGAGTTCTTTCGGATCAATAGAACCTTCTGTTAACGCTTGACCCGCAACAACTTCATCGCCAACTTCAACTTTCATACGAGCGTTGTATGGTGTTGTATAGTTACGGCTTTCAACTTCACCTTGAACGACGATTTCTTTCTTATCTTTTACATCATTAATTTCTAAGACAGTACCTTCAATCTCACTGATGACTGCCTGACCTTTAGGGTTACGCGCTTCGAAGATTTCCTGGATACGCGGTAAACCTTGTGTGATATCGTCTCCTGCAACACCACCAGTGTGGAAAGTACGCATTGTTAACTGTGTACCTGGCTCACCGATTGATTGTGCTGCGATAATACCAACTGCTTCACCTGCTTCAACACGGTCACCTGTCGCCATGTTACGACCGTAACATTTAACACAAGCACCATGATGAGTGTTACAAGTAAAGACTGAGCGAATCACGACGGATTCAACACCTGCATCCACAATTGTTTTCGCTTTATCTTCAGTAATCAGTTCATTGCGCTCTACCATTACTTCACCTGTTTCAGGGTGGCGTACTTTTCTAAATGCTGTACGGCCAACTAAACGGTCATATAATGGAACAATGGTTTCGTTACCTTCTGTCAATGCATTAACTGTCATGCCTCGATCTGTACCACAGTCATGCTCACGAATAATGACATCTTGAGCAACGTCAACTAGACGACGTGTTAGGTAACCTGAGTCTGCTGTCTTAAGGGCAGTATCCGCAAGACCTTTACGAGCACCGTGAGTGGAGATGAAGTACTCTAGTACTGTTAGACCTTCACGGAAGCTTGATTTGATTGGTAACTCAATGATTTTACCAGATGGGTTCGCCATTAGACCACGCATACCTGCTAACTGAGTGAAGTTTGATGCGTTACCACGGGCACCAGAGTCACTCATCATAAAGATAGGGTTTAATGCGTCTAATGAAACCATTAGTTTTTCTTGAATTTGATCTTTTGCTTCCGTCCAAATCGCGATGACACGGTCATAACGTTCTTCTTCCGTGATTAAACCACGGCGGAATTGCTTCATAACTTTATCAATCTTAGATTGAGCTGCATCTAAGAACTGTTGTTTTTCAGATAGAACAACAATATCTGCTACACCAATTGTAATACCGGCCTTAGTAGAATATTTGAAGCCAAGATCCTTCATCTTATCAAGCATCTTAGATGTTTCCGAAATCTTATAGTGCTTAAACACTTCAGCAATGATGTCACCTAAGATTCCTTTCTTAAACGGCTTGATTAACTCACGATTTTTGACTTCTTCTTTTAGGTTTGTTGTTATATCTACAAAGTGCTTATCTGGCGTACGCTCTTCTAAGTTATAAGAAGTCGGTTCGTTCATATATGGGAACGAGTTTGGTAGCATATCGTTAAAGATTAGCTTACCAATAGTTGTAACAAGTAATTTATTGTTTTGTTCCTCAGTGAAATGAGGGTTGTTAAGTGCGCTTGCTTTAATTCCAACACGGCTGTGAAGGTGTACATATCCGTTGTCATAAGCTAAAATCGCTTCTTCATATGAAGAGAAAATATGTCCTTCGCCAAGTGCGTTTTCACGCTCAAGTGTTAAATAATAGTTACCTAATACCATATCCTGCGATGGTGTAACAACTGGTTTACCATCTTTAGGGTTTAGGATATTTTGAGCTGCAAGCATTAAAATACGAGCTTCCGCTTGTGCTTCTGGTGAAAGCGGAACGTGTACCGCCATTTGGTCACCGTCAAAGTCTGCGTTATAGGCTGTACATACTAATGGGTGAAGGCGAATCGCACGACCTTCAACAAGTGTTGGTTCAAACGCCTGAATACCTAAACGGTGTAACGTTGGCGCACGGTTTAATAAGACTGGGTGTTCTTTAATGACATCTTCTAAAACATCCCAGATTTCAGGACGTAAACGTTCAATACTACGTTTAGCCGATTTAATGTTGTGAGCTAAGCCTCGGTTTACGAGTTCTCGCATCACAAATGGTTTGAATAGCTCAATGGCCATTTCTTTCGGAAGACCACATTGATACATTTTCAAGTTTGGCCCTACAACGATTACTGAACGGCCTGAATAGTCAACACGTTTACCGAGTAAGTTTTGACGGAAACGACCTTGCTTACCTTTCAACATGTGTGAAAGTGATTTTAACGGACGGTTACCTGGTCCTGTAACTGGTCTACCACGTCTTCCATTATCGATCAATGCATCTACAGATTCTTGTAGCATACGTTTTTCGTTTTGAACAATAATTGTCGGTGCACCTAAATCTAATAGACGCTTCAGACGATTGTTACGATTAATCACTCTGCGGTATAAGTCGTTTAAGTCAGATGTTGCAAAACGTCCACCATCTAGCTGAACCATCGGACGTAGTTCAGGTGGAATAATCGGTAAGACGTCCATAATCATCCAATCAGGATTATTACCTGAGTTACGGAATGATTCAAGCACTTCTAAACGCTTAATAGCACGAGTGCGTCGCTGACCTTGAGCCGTTTTTAGTTCTTCTTTTAGCTCTTGAACTTCACGATCTAAATCGACGTCTTGTAATAATTTACGGATCGCTTCGGCACCCATTTGGGCCTTAAACGTATTTCCGTATTTTTCGTAATAAGCACGGAATTCTTTTTCCGTTAATAGTTGTTTTTTCTCTAAAGGTGTATCACCCGGGTCAGTCACGATATAAGAAGCAAAGTAAATAACTTCTTCTAGTGCTCTTGGAGATAAATCCAATACAAGACCCATACGGCTTGGAATTCCTTTAAAATACCAAATGTGAGAGACAGGGGCAGCAAGTTCAATATGCCCCATGCGCTCACGACGTACTTTTGCTTTCGTTACTTCAACACCACAGCGGTCACAAACAACGCCTTTATAACGGACACGTTTATATTTACCGCAATGACATTCCCAATCTTTTGTAGGTCCAAAAATACGTTCACAGAACAAACCATCTTTTTCAGGCTTTAATGTACGATAGTTAATTGTTTCTGGCTTTTTAACTTCACCAAAAGACCAAGAACGGATCTTATCAGGCGAAGCTAATCCTATTTTCATAAACTCAAATCTGTTTACATCGATCAAGGAGCCTACCTCCCTTATATTTTCTATCCGTTATTTCTCGCTTACGTTTTGATCTTCAGTTGTTTCCATCGAGACGTTCAACTCTTCTGACTGATCTTCATCTTCTAGGTCTCGCATATCAATTTCATGACGATCAGATGTTAGCATCTTAACATCCATCCCTAGACTTTGAAGCTCTTTGATTAATACACGGAATGATTCAGGAACTCCCGGTTCTGGTAAGTTCTCACCTTTAACAATGGCTTCATACGTCTTGACACGACCAACGACGTCGTCTGATTTAACTGTTAGGATTTCTTGTAACGTATAGGCTGCACCATATGCTTCAAGAGCCCAAACCTCCATCTCACCAAAACGCTGACCACCAAACTGTGCTTTACCACCGAGTGGCTGTTGCGTAACGAGTGAGTAAGGACCAGTTGAACGTGCGTGTAGTTTATCGTCAACCATGTGTTCTAGTTTAATCATGTACATGACACCAACAGACACACGGTTATCAAACGCATCTCCTGTACGACCATCGTAAAGTACTGTTTTACCATCTCGAGCTAAGCCTGCTTCTAGAACAGTGTCCCAAACGTCTTCTTCTCTCGCTCCATCAAAAACAGGAGAAGCAACGCGAATTCCCATTTCTCTTGCTGCCATACCGAGGTGTAATTCAAGCACCTGACCAATGTTCATACGCGATGGTACACCGAGTGGGTTCAACATGACATCTACTGGAGTTCCGTCTGGTAAGTAAGGCATATCTTCTTCTGGTAAAATTCTTGAGATAACACCTTTGTTACCGTGACGTCCTGCCATCTTATCCCCTTCGGATATCTTACGTTTCTGTACGATGTAAACACGTACTAATTTATTAACACCAGGAGATAATTCATCGCCATCTTCACGGTTAAATGTCTTAACATCTAAGACAATACCGCCACCACCATGTGGTACTCTTAGCGACGTATCTCTTACCTCACGCGCCTTTTCACCAAAGATTGCATGTAATAGACGTTCTTCAGCTGATAGTTCTGTCATACCTTTAGGTGTGACTTTACCTACTAATAGATCGCCATCTGAAACTTCAGCACCTACACGGATAATTCCATTTTCGTCTAGATTCTTAAGGGCATCTTCACTAACGTTTGGAATGTCGCGTGTAATTTCTTCTGGACCAAGCTTCGTGTCACGAGCTTCTGTTTCGAAGTCTTCAATGTGAATAGATGTGAAGACATCGTCTTTAACCATACGCTCGCTCATGATGACGGCATCCTCGTAGTTATAACCATCCCATGTCATAAACGCTACTAAAGCATTTTGCCCTAAGGCTAGCTCGCCTTTGTCCATAGAAGGACCATCAGCAAGAATTTCACCTTCACTTACGCGGTCACCTTTCGATACAATCGGTGTTTGGTTATAGCAAGTACCTTGGTTTGAACGAACAAATTTAGCTAATCTATATTTATCGAGATCGCCTTCGACCTCTTTTCCATCCACTTCTTTAATGCGACGAATATGGATTTCTTTCGCTTCAACTTTTTCCACAATACCAGCATGCTTAGCAGCCACGGCTGCACCAGAGTCTTTACCCGACACATATTCCATACCTGTTCCAACAAGCGGTGCATCCGGCTTGATTAAAGGTACTGCCTGACGTTGCATGTTCGCACCCATTAATGCACGGTTTGAGTCATCGTTTTCTAAGAATGGGATACATGCCGTTGCAGCTGATACAACTTGCTTAGGAGAAACGTCCATGTAATCGATTTGTTCACGTGGTACTGCCGTGTTTTCACCACGGAAACGCGCGATTACTTCTTCATCAACAAATGTTCCATCTTCGTTAAGACGAGCGTTTGCCTGAGCTACGATGTAGTTGTCTTCTTCATCTGCTGTTAAGTAATCAACATGTTCTGTCACTCGACCAGTTTCTGGATCAACTCTACGGTAAGGTGTTTCAATAAAACCAAACTCATTCACTTTGGCATAGGACGATAGAGAGTTGATTAGACCAATGTTTGGACCCTCAGGTGTTTCAATCGGACACATACGACCATAGTGTGAATAGTGTACGTCACGAACTTCGAAACCAGCGCGTTCACGTGTTAAACCACCAGGTCCTAGTGCTGACAAACGACGTTTATGCGTCAGCTCTGCTAACGGATTCGTTTGATACATGAACTGGGATAACTGAGAGCTACCAAAGAACTCTTTAATCGACGCGATTACAGGTCGAATATTAATTAACTGTTGTGGCGTGATGGATTCAGTATCCTGAATGGACATTCTCTCACGAACAACACGCTCCATACGTGATAAACCAATACGGAATTGGTTTTGTAATAATTCACCTACAGAACGAAGACGACGGTTACCTAGGTGGTCAATGTCATCTGTGTTACCGACTGTGTGTAATAAGTTAAAGAAATAACTAATGGACGCAATAATGTCAGCTGGAGTAATGTTTTTGACTTGATCACTTACATTACCATTGCTAATTACATTAAGCGTTCTTTCACCTTCAGGGTCTGTCGGATCCACGATTTTAATAGACTGAACTTTAATCGGATCTTCTAACACACCATCCTGTGGTTCTAAAATTTTCTCACCGACAGCCTCTTCTTCTAGTTCGAAGTAAGGCATAATTTTATCTAATAAGCGGCGATTTAATTTATCGCCTTTACGAGCAATAACTTCGCCTGTTTCTTCATCAGCAATTGTTTCTGCTAATGTTTGATTTAGTAGTCGGTTTTTAAAATGAAGTTTTTTGTTCATTTTATAACGACCAACACGAGCTAAATCATAACGCTTCGAATCAAAGAAACGTGAATATAACAAGCTACGAGCATTGTCTGCTGTTGGAGGCTCGCCCGGTCTTAAGCGTTCATAAATCTCAATTAACGCTTTTTCACTATCTTCAGTGTTATCTTTTTCTAATGTATTACGTAAAAACTCGTTTTCACCAATTAAATCAATTATTTCATCATCAGAGCTAAAACCTAATGCTCTTAATAAAACCGTTAATGGTAATTTACGAGTACGGTCAATTCTTACATGTACAACGTCTTTCGCATCTGTTTCAAACTCTAACCATGCACCACGGTTAGGAATAACAGTTGCCGTATAACCTCTTTTCCCGTTTTTATCAATTTTATCGTTAAAGTAAACACTTGGTGAACGAACAAGCTGAGATACGATAACACGTTCGGCACCATTAATAATGAAGGTACCTGTGTCTGTCATTAATGGGAAGTCTCCCATAAACACCTCTTGCTCCTTCACTTCACCTGTCTCTTTATTCAAGAGACGAACTTTAACGCGTAAAGGTGCGTTATACGTGACGTCACGCTCTTTCGCTTCGTCTACAGGGTATTTCGGCTCACCTAAGCTGTAATCGACAAACTCTAGTGATAGGTTTCCTGTAAAGTCTTCAATAGGTGAAATGTCCTCAAACATTTCTTTCAAACCATCTCTTAAAAACCATTCATAAGATTTGGTTTGAATCTCAATTAGGTTAGGAAGATCATGTACTTCGCTAATCCTTGCATAACTTCTACGTTGGCGGTGTCGACCATATTGAACTAGTTGACCTGTCAACTGCTTCACCCCTCAAACAACCAGATTTAATAGAGACTTAGCGAAAAATTTTCACTAAGGGCAAACAAAAAACGGTTCGACAAAAAGGCATGCCGAACATTGCTTGATCCACATCAAGTTTCACAAGCATTATTTATATAAACATTCGTGTTAAACACAAATGTTTGATATAATCTAATTAATGAGTTGTTCATCTTTTCGTTTTTCAGAATGAATACCCCATTTAAACACATATTTAGACTCAATACATTTATCGGTATAACGCTTAAAAAATATACGTCATGACAAGATTTTGATGTTGAATTTGAAAAAAACCTTGACAAAGAAACGTATATATTGGCATTTTTTAATACTATCATACCGGTATATCCGAGTCAAACTTTATGGCACGCAATACATAATAACCTTTATTTCTGACAACCACTTCAGCATTACCAAAAACTGACTCCATTTTACCTTTCAAAGAAGGAGCTCCTTGTTTCTTTTGAACAACCACCCACAATTCACCTTGATCATTCAATACATCAAAACTATCTTCTACCATTTGATGAACGACTTTTTTTCCTGCTCGAAATGGCGGATTTGTTATCACCGCATTAAATTGACGATCCTTAACTTCAGCCACTCCATCACTTTGTAATACTTCAGCGTTTTGAACATCATTTTGTTCACAATTTTTCTTTGTTAACTCAACCGCTCTTTCATTAACATCAACCATAACTACATGATGGTCAGGATAACGCTTCGCTAACGTGATACCAATGACTCCATAGCCACAACCTAAATCTAATAAGTTACCTTTATCTTCAGGTTGTTTAAAATGTTCTACTAATGTCTTTGTACCAAAGTCTACTTGTTTTTTGGAAAATACGCCCTCGTCTGAATGAAAGTTTAATGTGATGGAACTTAGGGTTGTTTGGAATTGTGAAGGGTTTCGTTTACTTGTAGGTTTTTCAGAATAATAATGATCGCTCATTTTAGCACCTCTTTAACAGGGATTAGATCATTATGGGAAGTTGATAGAATAAACAAACATAAGCTCGCTGAATGGTTCAGCGAGCTTTATGAATGTGCTATTATTTTAATTCGATTTTAGCGCCAACTTCTTCAAGCTTAGCTTTCATTTCTTCAGCTTCTTCTTTAGCTACTGCTTCTTTAATTGTACCAGGAGCGCCATCAACTAGTTCTTTAGCGTCTTTTAGGCCAAGACCAGTGATTTCACGTACTGCTTTAACAACTTTAATCTTAGAAGCACCTGCGTCTTCAAGTACAACGTCAAATTCAGTTTTCTCTTCAGCAGCTTCGCCACCTGCAGCACCACCTGCAACTGCAACTGGTGCAGCAGCTGTTACGCCAAACTCTTCCTCAATAGCTTTTACTAAATCGTTTAATTCTAAAACTGACATTTCTTTAATAGCATCAATAATTTGCTCTTTAGTCATGATAAGATCCTCCTTAAATGATTTTTTGTTTTATCCGACTATGACGCCTTACGCGCCTTCTTCTTCTTTTTGTTCTGCAACTGCTTTTGTAACATAAGCGAAGTCGCGAACCGGTGCTTGTAGTACGCTGAGTAGCATAGATACAAGTCCCTCGTGTGAAGGTAGTTCTGCAAGCTCCTTGATTTGATCAAGTGTTGCGATCTGGCCTTCAATAACGCCACCTTTAATTTCAAGTGCGTCATGCTCTTTTGCAAAGTTACCAATAACTTTTGCCGGAGCAACCGCGTCCTCTTCACAGAACGCAATAGCTGTAGGTCCAACTAGTAATTCGTTAAGATCTTCGAACCCAGCTTTTTCAGTTGCGAAGCGTGTCATTGTGTTTTTGTATACTTTGAAGTCAACACCAGCTTCACGTAACTGTTTACGAAGTTCAGTCACTTCTTCAACATTTAGACCGCGATAGTCTACAAGAACTGTTGTTTTACTATTTTCTAGTTTAGATGCAATTTCATCGACTTGTTGTTTCTTCAGTTCTAGTACATTGCTCATCGTTCCACCTCCTAGTCGTTGGTCGGTTCCGATCATACCGCGTGGTGTTCATCGCTATAAAAAATGCCTCCATGTAGACATGGAGGCATCAATATCATAATCGCACATACTCGTACGAATCATTTCAATTTAGCACACCTCGGCAGGAATGGTTTAAGCAGTTTAACTGCTCCTGCTGTCTACGGTATAACGTCGATTCATTTTATTTTCAACAAACGCAATTATATAAAATAACGTAAGCTTTGTCAACTATTTTTATTATTTAGCTAAATAAGATGAAACGTCAACTTTAATGCCAGGTCCCATTGTAGATGAGATTGAAACGTTTCTCATGTAAGTTCCTTTTGATGACTGCGGCTTAGCTTTTACAACTGTATCAGCTAATGCATCAAAGTTTTCGATTAACTTTTGATCGTCGAACGAAACTTTACCAATTGGTACATGGATGTTTCCAGCTTTATCTACACGGTACTCTACTTTACCTGCTTTGATATCTTGAACAGCTTTTTCAACTTCGAAAGTAACTGTTCCAGTTTTAGGGTTTGGCATTAAACCTTTTGGTCCAAGTACACGACCTAATTTACCTACTTGTGCCATCATGTCTGGAGTTGCAACAACAACATCGAATTCGAACCAACCTTGGTTGATTTTATTGATGTATTCTTCATCTCCTACATAATCTGCACCTGCAGCTTCCGCTTCTTTCGCTTTATCACCTTTAGCGAATACTAAAACGCGTTGAGTTTTACCTGTACCGTGTGGTAAAACCATCGCTCCACGGATTTGTTGGTCTGCTTTCTTAGG
Source organism: Piscibacillus halophilus (assembly GCF_900110685.1). Lineage (GTDB taxonomy): Bacteria > Bacillota > Bacilli > Bacillales > Alkalibacillaceae > Piscibacillus > Piscibacillus halophilus. The sequence continues at coordinate 18,480 of NZ_FOES01000030.1, read as the reverse complement.
GTCAACTCCTAGACGGAAAGCAGCTTCTACTGTTTCATCAAAGTTTGCTGTTGAAGCTTTTTTCACTACTTCTACAGCTTCTTGAATACCATAAGCTTTGTTGCGATCAACAAGCTTTAATGCTTCTTGATATTTTTTACCTTTCTTTGGCATCATAAATCCTCCTCATTGTGGTTTTAACGGTTTGACCTCCCACTAAAGAAAACTCGCTCGACTGCGAGCCTTTAGGCGAAGACAGAGGCGTAGTTATAATCTATAAAAACGTTTTGCTTCATTCACTACGACGAGCTCGCCTCTATTTCATAGTTTGTTGAAATAGTTCTCACATATTCCAACAATACATTCTCTAAAAATAAGCGTAATAAAGGTTGCGAATCTCTTCGCAACCCCTTTCCGCCATATCCAACTAAATGGGATTAGTCTTCAACAACAATACCCATACTACGCGCGGTACCTTCTACCATGCGCATTGCTGCATCAACATCAGCAGCGTTTAAATCAGGCATTTTTGTTTCAGCAATTTCGCGAACTTGATCGCGCTTAACCGTTGCTACTTTGTTACGGTTAGGCTCACCAGAACCTGATTCGATACCAGCTGCTTTCTTAAGTAACACAGCAGCAGGTGGGGTTTTCGTTACGAATGTAAATGAACGGTCTTCATAAACCGAAATTTCAACCGGAATAATAGTACCTGCTTGATCTTGTGTTTTAGCGTTAAACTCTTTACAGAATCCCATGATGTTGATACCAGCTTGACCTAACGCAGGACCAACTGGCGGTGCTGGGTTCGCTTTACCAGCAGGAATTTGAAGTTTAACTACGTTTACTACTTTTTTAGCCACGAGACACACCTCCTTAAAGTCCGTGATGTGGTAATTGGGGGTTATTCCCCTCCCACTCAATATTTCTATGAATGAATCTTATTCAGACCATAAGAAACATAAAAATTCTAGCATAAATCTATTGAGGTGGCAAGGGATATCCTATAATTTTTCGATTTGAGTGAAGTCTAATTCGACTGGAGTTTCACGGCCAAACATATTGACATGGACTTTTACCTTTTGTTTATCCATATCAATATTTTCAATCGTACCAGTAAAGTTTGCAAATGGACCATCGGTAACACGAACCGATTCTTTTAATTCGAATTCAAAGTCTTGTACTTCATCTTTAACACCCATGCGTTTTAAGATTCGTTCCGCTTCATCAGGTAGCAAAGGCGTTGGCTTAGCTCCTGAACCAGTCGATCCAACGAATCCAGTAACACCTGGTGTATTACGTACAACAAACCATGAATCATCCGTCATAATCATTTCTGCTAAAACATAACCGGGGAACACTTTTTTCATAGCCGTTTTACGCTTACCATTTTTGATTTCAGTTTCTTCTTCCTCTGGCACAATGACACGGAATATTTTATCTTCCATTCCCATTGTTTCAATACGCTTTTCCAAGTTAATTTTCACTCGGTTCTCATAACCAGAGTACGTGTGAACCACATACCAATTTTTCTCCATCGCGATAGGTTTAAAACCTTCCCTCCTCATCATTGTTCGATTATACAAAGCAGGTATAGCCGAATTTTAGGTAAATTAAAAAACCCACTATACGCGGGTTTTCATCTCTTCATACATTATATCACAAATCACATTTTATATAATAAAATAAGATATTACAATAATTCTAGAATCTGAGTAATTCCTAAATCTATAACTGTGAAGAAAATTGATACAAATAATACAGTTAAGATGACGATGACCGTGTATTTTGATAATTCATTACCTTTTGGCCAACTTACCTTTTGCATTTCACGGCTAACATCTTTAAAGAATTTAATCACTGCATGTCCCCCTTAAACACCTGAGCATATCATCTATTTAGTTTCACGATGTATTGTGTGCTGGGCGCATCGTTTGCAATATTTCTTTACTTCTATACGTTCTGCACTTTGTTGTTTTTTTTCGGTTGTATAATTTCGCCCATTACAAACCGTACATGCTAGCACAACTTTTTTTCGCATGACAATCCTCTTCCTTTTTATCACTTCGTTTAATTTACCACGTTTTCACATCAAGTGTCAATGGTATTTAGTAGGTGAGCTCACTGACAGAGAGGTGTCGCTCAAGCTTTCTTTTAACCCGTTGAAGTGCATTGTCAATAGACTTAACATGACGGTTCAATTGTAAAGATATCTCTTGATAAGATTGCCCATCTAAATATAAGTGTAATACTTCTCGTTCTAGTTCACTTAATAACTCTTCCATCTTATCTTCCATATCCACAAACTTCTCGCGATCTACTAATAACTTTTCAGGATCTGATGTATCATGTTCAGCTATCACATCCAAAAGAGTTCGATCTGATTCTTCATCATAGATTGGCTTGTCCAACGAAACATAAGAGTTAAGTGGAATATGTTTTTGTCTAGTAGCTGTTTTAATCGCTGTGATGATTTGTCGAGTTACACATAGTTCAGCAAATGCTTTAAAAGATGATAGCTTATCCGCTTGAAAGTCCCGAATGGCTTTATACAGGCCGATCATACCCTCCTGCACAATATCTTCACGATCTGCCCCTATCAGAAAATATGTACGAGCTTTCGCGCGAACAAAACTTCGATATTTGTTGATTAAATAATCCAGGGCTTGTACATCCCCTTCATGAACATACTCAACAATCGTTTCATCCTCTAAATCTGCCCAATCCATCTGTTTCTTCTTTTCTTCGTTGCTCTTCACACAGATCCCCCCAAGCTGAACACCGCAATATACAGACATTATACAGGAATTGTGAATTTTCAGTCAACTGCTATTCTGTTATTTTCCGCCTCGGCGCCACTTCTCAAAGGCTTCTAATACATCCTTGCTTAAGGGGATTTTAGACTTAGGTTGTAAGGTTTGATGTTCTTCCACATCATTTTTAATTTCTGAATGGATTTCTCTTACTTCTAGTAATAATTCTCTGGCAGACTTTCTTAACGCGCCTTTTGAAAAGATCGTCCATTGCTCGGTGTAATCAGAGGTTGCTACGTAAACTTTAGTCATGACATTCTTCACTTCATTGACTAGTTTTTCAATCCGTTCATCAGCCGTTTCATTTTCTTTCGTAAAAATAACTTCAACCCGATGCTCTTTCCGCTTTTTCTCGGTTCCTTTAACCCCATAGGCATCAAAAACAACAATCACTCGATACCCGGTATAGGCTTGATATTCTGCCATCATTTCAATCAGTCGATTTCTCGCTTCTTCTAATTGATAATCTTTTAGCTCTCGTAGTTCTGGCCAATCTCCAATCATGTTATAACCGTCTACCACCAGTACAATCATACAACATCACCCTAATGGAAAACGACTACGGTAGACTTCATACATTAACAAGCTAGCAGAAACGGATGCGTTAAGTGATGTGACTTGACCTCGCATAGGTAAACGGACAAGCCAGTCACAATTTTTAAGGATTAATCGGCTAATTCCTTTCCCTTCACTGCCTATGACAACCGCAATCGGTAAATCATAATCTATTTCACGATAATCATGCTTCCCTTTCGCATCTGTTCCAACCACCCATACACCTTCTTCTTTTAATTGTTCAATTGTCTGATTCATATTGGTGACTCGAGCAACTGGAATATACTCAATAGCTCCTGTGGATGCCTTGGCAACTGTTTGGGTTAATTGAACTGAACGACGTTTTGGTATAATGATTCCGTGAGCACCTACTGCATCTGCTGTTCGCATAATTGAGCCGAGATTACGTGGATCTTCTAATTCATCCAACAAGATAAAGAAAGGAGATTCCCCTTTTTCCTTCGCTTTAGCAAAAAGGTCATCGATTTCAGCATACTCATAAGCTGCAACAGAAGCTGCTACCCCTTGGTGATGATCAGCGATTTGATCAAGTTTATGCTTAGGGACTTTTTGAACTAAGACGTTTTGTTGTTTTGCTAGTTTGAATATAGAGGATTGAGCACGACCTTCCATCGATTCTAAAACAAACACTTTATTAATTGGGCGACCTGATTTTAACGCTTCCATAACAGGGTTTCTACCCATAATCCACTCCTCTTTCATCGTTAACCTCTCCTTTCTTCTAAATCTTGTATAGCTTGCGTGACGAGATAATCTAAACGTTCATAATCTTCTTTGAGATATAAATAACCGACTAAAGCCTCAAATGCTGTACTCAAGCGATAAGTCTGTCCATCTGTACTTTTAGGTGTGTTAGACTTAGCGTTACGCCCTCGTCTAACAACACCTTGTTCTTCAGATGTTAATAACCCTTCATCTAACCATTGTTTTAACACGTACGCCTGACCATCAGCTGACACAAACGATACGGCATGGTCATGCAAGACTTGAGGCTTAACCTCTCCTTGGCGGATCAAATATTCTCTGACATACTGTTCATAAACCGCATCTCCCATATAAGCTAAAGCCAAACTTTTCATCTGTTTTACATCATGAGTTCGTGTCATGCTCTTTTCCATCTCGTTCCTTGCGGCGTATCTTCTAGAATAATGCCTTTTTCTTTTAATTGATCACGAATTTCATCTGCACGAGCAAAGTTTCGATCTTTTCTAGCCTGAATACGTTCCTCTATTAACGCTTCAATGTCATGATCCAATAACTCTGTGTCATGTAATGAAAAACCAAGCACCGTCGTTATTTCATCGAAAAGATCTGTAAATCGATCAATAATGGTGGTCGATGTTTGATCTTGTTGCGCATAAATATTCGCTTCTTTCGCCAATTCAAACAACACAGATATAGCGTTAGCTGTATTAAAATCATCGTCCATTTCTTGAATAAAACGTTGTTTCAAGTTATTAATTTTTTCTTCCCATTCAGCATTATCTTGAGTTAAGTTTAAGCTTGCAGTTTTACGGTGTTGAAGGTTAAGATAAGCTGTTTTTAGTCGATCAAAACTGTTTTTAGCTTCCATCAACAACTCATCACTAAAGTTAATTGGATTACGGTAATGAACGCTTAACATGAAGAAGCGCACCACATTTGGGTCATGTTTTTCGACTAATTCATGAACTAAAATAAAGTTCCCTAGAGATTTAGACATTTTTTCATTATTAATTTGAATGTAACCATTATGCATCCAATAATTAGCGAACGTTGTGTCATTATGGCACTCTGATTGGGCGATTTCATTCTCATGGTGAGGGAAGGCTAAGTCTTGACCACCAGCATGAATGTCGATCGTTTCTCCTAAGTATTTACGAGCCATCGCTGAGCATTCAATATGCCAACCTGGTCGACCTTTCCCCCAAGGACTATCCCATGAAATCTCACCAGATTTAGCTTCTTTCCAAAGAGTAAAATCTAACGGATCATCTTTTTTCTCACCGACTTGAATTCTAGCACCAGAACGTAATTCGTCGATGGATTGATGAGATAATTTTCCGTACTCATCAAAAGATCTTGTTCGGAAATAAACATCACCATCCGCTTCATAAGCAAACCCTTTTTCAATAAGCTGTTCGATAAACGAGATAATATCATCCATTGTTTCCGTTACTCTAGGGTGATGAACCGCTTCTTTAACATTGAGCTTCGCAACATCTTCTTTATAAGCCTTTATAAAACGATCCGCAATGACAGGGACTTCTTCGTTCAGCTCATTAGCAGCTTTAATTAACTTATCATCAACATCAGTAAAATTTAACACATACTCGACATTGTAACCTTTATATTCAAAATAACGTCGGACGGTATCGAAGACGATGGCTGGTCGAGCATTACCAACATGAATATAGTTATATACGGTTGGTCCGCAAACATACATCTTCACCTGGTTTTCTTCTAAAGGCTTAAATTCTTCTTTTGTTCTTGTTAGTGTGTTATAGAGCTTGATGGTCATCTTCCTTCGACACTCCTCTCAATTCATGTAATTCCTCTTCTAATTCAGCTATTCGATCCTCAAGTGAATCGCATTTTTCTTTTACCGGGTCAGGTAATTTGTGATGGTTCAAATCTTTATTATTAACTCTTACACCATTTTGAACAACAATCTGCCCTGGAATTCCTACAACCGTTGAATTATGTGGAACGTCTTTTAATACAACTGAACCAGCGCCTATTTTCGCCCATTCACCGATTGTAATGGAGCCTAACACCTTGGCTCCCGCAGCTACTAATACGTTATCTTTTAACGTCGGGTGCCGTTTACCAGCTTCTTTACCTGTTCCACCCAAGGTTACCCCTTGATAAATCGTACAGTTATCCCCAATCTCACACGTTTCTCCAATCACAACACCCATTCCATGGTCAATAAAAAAACGTCTTCCTATCTTAGCTCCTGGGTGAATTTCAATCCCAGTTAAGAACCGACTTAACTGAGAAATAACTCTTGCGATGAAATATAATTTTCGTCTATATAAAGCATGAGCGACTCGATGCGCCCATACGGCATGAACACCAGAATACGTTAAAATGACTTCAAAACGATTTCTAGCTGCAGGGTCTTGATCAAAGACCACATCTACATCTTCTTTTAACATTTTGAAGAATTTCTTCATGTGTATTCCCTCCTTATTCCCCTTGATGTCATAATCTATGATGTCTATTGGAAACTAAAAAAGCGTCTCTGCCTATATCAATAGACAGAGACGCTTTGCGCGCGGTCCCACTCTGTTTAGAGGTAAACTACCTCTCACTTCTAGTTATTAACGGGAACAACCCGCTTCACCGTACTCATGAGTTCGGGCGAAGACTCAGAGGTGCATTTCAAAAACTCACTTAAAAGCTGCTCTCAGCATTACAGCTCTCTCTGTGATTAAGGTAAGCTTCCTACTTTTCCTCATCTACGATTTAACTATATATTTCTATTATATACGATTTTTTAAATATGTTACGAATGTTTTAACTCGCCAACAATTTTATTTAGTCGATTCATCACCGTACGTTGTCCTAATAAGTGAATCGCATTTGGTAGTTCTGGCCCATGTTGTTGCCCTGTCACTGCCACACGAATTGGCATAAATAGTTTTTTACCTTTGTTACCCGTCGTTTTCTGAGTTGCCTTAATCGCAGCTTTAATGTTCTCTGGCGTGAAGTCTTCCATTTGACCAATTTCAATTTGGAAGTGACTTAGCATATTAGGAACGTGTTCTTGATTTAACACTTCCATTTCTCCTTCACCATAAACAATGTCTTCTTTGAAGAACAACTCTGTCAACTCTACTATTTCCGCTCCATAATTTAGCTGATCTTTGTATAAGGCAATAAGCTCTTCAACCCATTTACGATCTTCACCACTTACATTTTCCTCAACATTACCCGCCTTTACTAAGTGAGGTAACGTTAAGTCAATGACCCGCTCTAATGAACTTGCTTTGATGTATTGGTTGTTCATCCATTTTAGTTTACCTGTGTCAAAAACAGCCGGGGATGTCGATAAACGCTCAGGATCAAAAATGTCAATAAACTCTTCACGAGTGAAAAGTTCTTCTTCTCCTTTTGGTGACCAACCAAGAAGGGTGATAAAGTTAAATAACGCTTCTGGTAAGTAACCTAAATCAGCGTACTGTTCAATAAATTGAATGATTGACTCATCACGTTTACTTAACTTTTTACGTTGTTCATTCACAATCAATGTCATATGAGCAAATGTTGGTACTTCCCAATCAAATGCACGATACACCATCATTTGCTTAGGCGTATTAGAAATATGGTCTTCACCACGCAACACATGTGTGATGTTCATTAAATGATCGTCTACAGCAACGGCGAAGTTATAAGTTGGTGTGCCATCTTTCTTCATAATGACCCAATCACCAAAGTCATCCGATTCAAAGGTAATATCACCTTTTACGATATCATTGAATTGATACGTTTCATTTTCAGGTACACGAATACGAATAGATGGTTGGCGTCCTTCTGCTTCAAATTCCTTGATTTGATCTTCTGTTAAGTCACGGTGCGCACCTGAATATTTAGGAACTTCGCCTTTTGCGCGTTGTTCTTCACGTTCAGCCTCTAATTCTTCTTCTGTCATATAACATTTATAAGCTAACCCACGGTCTAATAGCTCATACACATATTTTTTGTAAATGTCTAAGCGTTCCATCTGACGGTATGGACCGTAATCTCCACCTACATCAACACTCTCGTCCCAGTCGATGCCTAGCCATTTTAAATATTTAAGCTGGCTAATGTCTCCACCTTCGACATTTCGCTTTTGATCTGTATCTTCAATACGAATGATGAATTCACCATTAGTACTTCTTGCAAATAAATAATTAAATAATGCTGTTCTGGCATTCCCAATGTGTAAATGACCTGTTGGGCTTGGTGCATAACGCACACGTACTTTTTGATCTGCCATGAAAAAGCTCCTTTCCGTTCTCATTCATCGTCTATTATTGTACACAATTTAGCGCTTACGTTGTATTAAAATGGTTGCTTGAGCTGCAACCCCTTCTTTTCTTCCAGTAAAACCTAACTTTTCAGTCGTTGTCGCCTTAACATTTACTTGTGATGCGTCTGCATTAAGCAGCTCTGCGACTTTGGATCTAATTTCATCTATAAATGGGGCCATTTTAGGTGCTTGGGCAATAACCGTACAATCAACATTTCCAAGTTCATACCCTTGTTTTTCTACTTTATGCCACACTTCTCTTAGCAACTGCTTGGAGTCAAAGTCTTTAAAAGCCGGGTCCGTATCAGGAAAATGTTTACCGATATCGCCTTCCCCAATCGCTCCTAAAGCAGCATCTGCTATAGTATGTAATAGTACATCCGCATCGGAATGCCCTAACAATCCTTTTTCATATGGTATTTCAACTCCACCAATGATACATGGGCGTCCTTCAACTAACTGATGTACATCAAATCCTTGTCCAATTCTGAACAACGAAAGCGCCTCCTTATTTATAGTCTAACCTATTTATTTTTAGCATATTTTCAGCTTTTTGTATATCCTCAGGATTTGTAATTTTAAAATTGCTTAACTTTCCATGTACAAAAGCTGGTGAGTGGCCTAAGTACTCTAATAAGGCTACATCATCTGTCGCATAAATTTTGTGCTCATATGCATAATCGTGAGCCTTTTTTAACCAATCATATGTAAAAGCTTGCGGAGTTTGGGCTGCGACTAACTCCGAACGATTTAACGTCTGCACTTTACCGTCTTTTATTTGTTTAATCGTATCCGTCACAGGCACTCCTAAAAACGCAGCACCATGCTTAATAGTTTGTTCGTAAAGCTCATGCAATTCATCTTCTGTCACGAAAGGGCGTGCTCCATCGTGAACAAACGTTACTAATTTCTGTTCTAAACTTAACAACCCTTCACGGACACTATCTTGTCTCTCATCTCCACCGTTAACGATTTTTTTAACTTTAGAAAACTGTTTTCCTATGAGATCTCCCATTAACTTCTGTTCGTTCGGGTGGATAACGACATAAATGGAATCACACCAATCATCATTCTCAAACACTTGTAATGTATGCTCGATTAATGTTTGACCACCAATTTCTATTAATTGTTTATTTTTACCGGCATTCATACGACGACCTTGTCCTGCCGCTAATACGATGACTTGATAATCTGGCATATCAATTCTCCTATTTTCATGAAAAAATTAAAGGCTGACACTCTTGATGACACTTTGGAAATCAAGATGTATCAACCTTTATTTTACTCCGAATTATTGTGCCTTCTCAAGTGCTTTCGGTTTCGCAAAAATCATCCGACCAGCTGAAGTTTGAAGAACACTTGTGACAATGACATCAATCGTATCTCCAATAAAGTTTTTACCGTCCTCAACGACGATCATAGTACCATCATCTAGATAAGCGACACCTTGCTTTTCTTCCTTACCAGCTTTAATGACTTGAACATCCATTTCTTCACCAGGTAATACGATTGGCTTAACCGCATTCGCTAAATCGTTAATATTAAGAACCGTGACATTCTGAAACTCTGAAACTTTATTTAAATTATAATCATTTGTCACTAATACTCCATCTAATAATTTCGTTAATTTTACCAGTTTACTATCGACTTCTTGGATCTCTTCAAAATCACCTTCATAGATTTGAACTTCTACCAATGAATCTTTCTGAAGCCTGTTAAGTATATCCAGTCCACGGCGCCCTCTGTTCCGTTTTAATACATCTGATGAGTCCGCAATATGTTGTAATTCTTCTAATACAAAATGAGGAATCACAATGGTTCCTTCTAAAAACTTCGTATCACATATATCAGCTATACGTCCGTCAATAATAACACTTGTATCTAAAATTTTCGGTCTAATTGAGGCATCATCTTGAGTCGCCACTTCTTTCCCATCTTTACCTTTCGGGTCTTTCTTTTGAACACTGATTAAATTAACGAATTCGTTTCTCCGTTTAAAACCAACTTGGAAACCTAAATAACCAAGTATAAGGGATACAAACAATGGTAGAACCTCTGAAACAACTGTTATACGAATATCTTGTAAATAAAAATTCACTAGAAAAGCAACGATTAAACCTACTATAAGACCTAAACTACCGAATAATAAATCTTGCACAGGCGCTTTTACTAATTTCTCTTCCGTTACTTTTAAAAAGTCTACAACGTAGTCCGCTAGCCAATAAGAGATAATAAAAAATATAATTGCTCCTAGAGTCATCCCAATATATGGATATAACCATTCGGGCTCACCGACGTTCCATATTCCTAGCAGATCTGGGAAGTATAAGTAACCTATTGTACCGCCAGCTATAAGAAAAAATAATTGCAGAATTCTTTTTAGCAACTTTTTCACCTCCTAAATCTAGCTTTACCAACTTTTCCATAAACCATAACCTATGATAATTGCTTTACTAAATTTTAACACGCACATATGACCTCGTCAAAATAAATAATTTATCAGTTTAACACCAAACGAGTAATATGTCAATTGTATTACAAATAATAATTTTTATAATTATTCACATTTTATTCAAATTTATTCCAATCCCACTTTCAATGCATCCTGGACAGAATCAACACCTACTAATTCAACTCCTGATGGCGCCTGGAAACCGTTTAAATTCTTATTAGGAAGAATAATTCTTTTAAAACCAAGCTTACTCGCTTCTTGAACACGTTGTTCAATTCTAGAAACGCGTCTTACTTCCCCTGTTAAGCCAACTTCTCCTATATACACATCTTCAGGCTTTGTAGGTTGATCTCTAAAGCTCGATGCAATACTTATAGAGACTGCTAAATCAATGGCCGGTTCATCTAACTTCACGCCACCAGCTACTTTGACATACGCATCCTGATTTTGAAGCAATAGACCTGCTCGTTTCTCTAACACGGCCATTAATAACGGTACTCGGTTATGGTCTAGCCCCGTTGCCATTCTTCTAGAATTACCAAACTGAGTTGGTGAAATTAATGCTTGAATTTCCACCAACATTGGTCGAGTCCCTTCCATAGATGCTACTACAGTTGAACCCGCTACACCTTGGGACCGCTCCTCTAGAAAAATTTCTGACGGATTACTAACTTCCACTAACCCCTCTTCTTTCATTTCAAATATTCCCATTTCATGTGTACTACCAAAGCGGTTCTTAACACTTCTGACAATTCTAAATGTATGGTGGCGCTCACCTTCAAAATATAAAACCGAATCAACCATATGTTCTAACAATCTCGGACCTGCAATAGACCCTTCTTTTGTCACGTGACCGACGATAAAAATTGGAATTCCTTTAGTCTTCGCTAGCTTCATTAATGTCCCCGTACATTCTCGAACCTGTGAAACAGAACCGGGTGCTGAAGTGACTCCTTCATGGTAAATCGTTTGTATAGAGTCTATGACCACAAAGGACGGGTCCATCTCATTAACAGCATCGATAATGTCATCTATATTAGTTTCAGCCATAATATATAACTCATCTTCGTTAATATTTAATCGATCGGCTCTTAATTTTGTTTGTTTCTCAGATTCTTCACCTGAAATATATAAAACTTGTAACGACTTTGCCGCTAATTGCGATGAAACTTGTAACAGCAAAGTTGATTTACCTATACCCGGATCACCACCAATTAAAACTAATGATCCTGGAACGACTCCACCACCGAGTACGCGGTTAAACTCTTCCATTTTCGTTTCAATACGTTTTTCTTCTTGGGATGTTATATGATTAATTGGGCTTGGCTTACGTTTACGCTCTGAACCGACAGAACCTAAACTATGTTTATTTTGGCCTTTATTAGGTCTAATTTTTTCTTCTACCATCGTGTTCCATTGATGACAAGCAGGGCATTTCCCCATCCATTTCGGTGATTCATAACCACATTCTTGGCAGAAATAAACTGTTTTTGTTTTAGCCAATGTACTCTCTCCTTCTATCCTTTATGTAAGTTCTAAGTCAAAAGTTAGGTTGAGTATGCGCTCACTCTTATTTTTACGCTACTCCAACCTTCATATTTTTATATGGAAAGCGTTAAACTCAAGCTTTTAAATAAAAAAGCAGTCGGCGAATAAACCGACTGCTTAGGTTACGCTTAAGAAGTTTCTAATTCTTTTACAGAAGTCACATAAAATTCGCCGTCGTCATTTACATCAATTTCAACTGTTTGCCCTGTCTTCACATTACCTTTTAACAGTTCTTCTGACAAGAAGTCTTCTACGTTTTTTTGAATTGAACGACGAAGTGGACGAGCACCGTACTCTAGGTCCATTCCTTCATCTGCAATTTTTTCTATTGCCTTTTCTGTTAGAGTAAATGAAATTTCGTTATCTTTTAATCGATCTTGAAGTTGTTTTACCATTAAACGAACGATTTCTTTAATGTGTTTTTCTTCAAGTGAGTGGAAGACGATTGTTTCATCAAGACGGTTTAAAAATTCTGGGCGAAAAGCTTTTTTCAGCTCTTCCATAATCTTAGACTTCATTTCTTGATAGTCTTTTTGATCGTCATTCATTGTAAATCCAACATATTTTTGACGGCGCAGCTCGTGTGCCCCCACGTTAGATGTCATGATGAGAACCGTGTTTCTAAAGTCAACAACACGGCCTTTCGAATCCGTTAGTCGTCCATCTTCTAGTACTTGAAGTAAGATGTTAAAGACATCTGGGTGTGCCTTTTCAATCTCATCTAACAAGATAACTGAGTAAGGTTTTGTACGAACTTTTTCAGTTAACTGGCCACCTTCATCATAACCAACATATCCTGGAGGTGAACCGACAAGTCTTGACGTGGAGTGTTTTTCCATGTACTCAGACATATCAATTCGAATCATCGCATCTTCATCACCGAACATCGCAGACGCTAATGCGCGTGCTAGTTCTGTTTTACCAACACCTGTTGGACCTAAGAAAATAAATGAACCAATTGGACGTTTAGGATCTTTTAGACCTGCTCTTGCACGACGAATAGCTTTTGATATAGCTTTAACCGCTTCGTCTTGACCAATGACTCGATCATGAAGAGTTTCTTCTAAGTTTAATAAACGTTCTGTTTCGTCTTTCGCTAACTTAGATACAGGCACTCCAGTCCACGTTGAAACCACATGGGTGATATCATCAATTGTGACTTCAGAATTTTCTTGCCCTTGTTTTTCTTTCCATTGATCTTTCGTTTTTTCTAATTCATCTTTAAGTTTTTGTTCTTTATCACGTAATGATGCTGCTTTTTCAAACTCTTGGCTTTGAACAGCTGCATCTTTTTCTTTCTTCACTTCATCAAGTTTTTGTTCCAATTCTTTAAGATTTGGCGGAGCCGTGTAGTTTCTTAATCGGACGCGTGACGCTGCTTCATCAATTAAGTCAATCGCTTTATCCGGTAAGAATCGGTCTGTAATATAGCGATCTGATAATCGAACGGCTGCTTCAATCGCTTCATCCGATATCGTGACACGATGGTGTGCCTCATAACGATCTCTTAATCCTTCTAAGATACTAATGGATTCTTCTGATGTTGGCTCATCAACTTGAATTGGTTGGAAACGACGCTCTAAAGCAGCATCTTTCTCAATATATTTACGATATTCATCTAATGTTGTGGCACCGATACATTGTAAGTCACCACGAGCTAATGCTGGTTTTAAAATGTTAGATGCGTCAATGGCACCTTCTGCTCCACCAGCACCGATTAGGGTGTGAAGCTCATCGATAAATAAGATAATATTACGAGCTTGGCGAATTTCTTCCATCACCTTTTTAAGACGATCTTCGAATTCACCACGATATTTTGTACCAGCAACAACTGTACCCATATCTAAAGTCATGACACGTTTATCTCGTAAAATTTCAGGAACTTCGTTGTTAACGATTTGCTGAGCTAACCCTTCAGCAATCGCCGTTTTACCAACACCTGGTTCACCAATTAAAACCGGGTTGTTTTTACGACGACGACTTAACACTTGAATGACACGTTCAATTTCTTTGCTTCGACCAATAACCGGATCAATACCTCCTTCACGGGCAACTGATGTTAAGTCACGCGCTAGAGAGTCTAAAGTTGGCGTATGTGCATTATTAGATTGTTTTTGATTACCACGTTGGCTAGACGTTGATTCATTACTACCTAATAGTTGAAGCACTTGTTGTCTTGCTTTATTTAAGCTAACTCCTAAGTTATTGAATACACGTGCTGCTACACCTTCACCTTCACGGATTAACCCAAGTAAAATGTGCTCCGTACCAACGTAAGAGTGACTTAATTTACGTGCTTCATCCATCGATAATTCAATCACTTTTTTCGCACGCGGTGTATAATGAATCGTTTGAGACGTGTTTTGGCCTCTTCCGATTAATTGTTCAACTTCTTGTTGTATCTGATCAGCCGTAACATTTAACGATTGTAATGCTTTGGCTGCTATTCCTTCGCCTTCTTTTACTAATCCCAGAAGAATGTGTTCAGTGCCAATGTTATTATGGCCTAAACGAATAGCTTCTTCTTGAGATAAAGCTAATACTTTTTGTGCTCGTTCCGTAAATCTTCCAAACATCATATTGCATGACCTCCTTCAATTATTTTTCTAGCTGCAATCTTTCTCTGATTAAATTCGCACGAAAGACATCGCGTTCATTTGGTGATAATGTTTTCTTCGCATATTGTTGTAAAAAAGCAGGTTGTGTTAATACCATTAACTCATTCAAAATAGTTTTAGGAATATCTTTGATTAAACCTAAATCAATTCCTAGACGAACATCTGATAAGCATTTGGCTGCCTCTTTGGATTGTATGATTCGGCTGTTGGCTAAAGTACCATAGGATCTGAATATTCTATCCTCTAACTGTATTCCCAACTGCTCCATAATCCATTCGCGAGCGCGGCGCTCATTTTCAATAACCTGTTGCACAACACTTTTTAAATCTTCAACAATATCTTCTTCGGATTTACCAAGTGTCATTTGATTTGAGATTTGGTAAAGCTGGCCTTGTGCCTCACTACCTTCACCATAAATCCCACGAACGACTAATCCTAACTTATTAATTTCTGGAATTAAGTTATTAATTTGATTGGTCATCGCTAGTGCCGGTAAATGCATCATAACCGAAGCACGTAGCCCTGTTCCAACGTTTGTTGGACAGCTTGTTAAATACCCTCTGTTCTCATCAAATGCGTATTTAATGCGCTCCTCAAACCAATCATCGAGTTCCTGAGCTTTGTTAAGTGCTTCACTCAATTCAAAGCCAGGGTAATACAGTTGAATTCTTAAATGATCTTCTTCATTAACCATGATTGACGCTTGTTCGTTCTTCGATATAAGAGCAGCGCCAGTATGGTCTTTCTCAGCTAAACTCGGACTAATTAAGTGTTTTTCAACAAGAACTCTTTTCTCAACAGGCTTAAGATCATTCATTTTCACTAATTGAAACTGTTTAAAGTCCTTATAAGATTGTTGGTCAAATTCCTGTTCCATATACTCTAAAACTTTAACTAATGCATCATTATCTCCACTGGTCGGAAAAGGTACTTGCTCAAAGTTACGTGCTAATCTAATGCGACTGCTTAACACAATATCATTATCAACGCCTTCTGTGTTTAGCCAAGGACTGATGGCATCATTGATAAAATTTTGTAATGACATTATGCTTCACCGTCCTTATTCTGTTGTAGCTCTTCCTTTAGTTTACGAATTTCATCTCGTACTTGTGCTGCCTCTTCAAACGCTTCATCATAAACAAGCTGTTGGAGTTTTGCTTGTAATTGTTCTAATTCTCTTTGCTTATGCAAATTACCTCCAATACGTCTCGGAATTTTTCCGACATGTTTCGTGTTACCACTGTGTACACGTCTGAATAAAGGATTTAAATTAGACTCAAATGCTCGATAACAATTACTGCATCCAAATTTACCACGTTTTCTAAACTGCTGGTATGTGGTTCCACAACGGTCACACTGTAGATTGTGTTGTTGCGTTTGAATAGATTGAGCTTGGTTGACGTTTTGATCAAACGGAAACATACTCGTCAATAATTGATGAATGGACATATTTTCATTAGAAAAATTCATGTAACCTTCTTGTTCTGCACACTGTTCACATAGGTGGATTTCTGTCTTTTCGCCGTTTACAACCTGTGTATAATGAACAGTTGCTTCATTTTGTTGACAACGTTGACACTCCATGTTCCACCCCTCCATTAATCATGTATTTTAATTGTCATTAAAAACTGACGGAAAATCTTAGCTCTCAATTCATCTCGCATTGGTAAAGGTATGGATAAAATATCACGATGCATAATTTTACTCATTAACCTAGCTTCTCGCTCCGTAATCATACCTTCCTCTGCCAAACGTTCGATAAAGTCTAAGCTCGCTTGTTGTGTTAAACGTTCTCCACTTAACAACAATAACTCATCAATTAACTCAGACTTGGATTTCGGTCTTATTCGCATGATGCGAATATAACCTCCACCACCACGTTTACTTTCCACTATATAACCTTTTTCCACAGTAAATCGTGTATTAATCACATAATTTATTTGAGATGGTACACATTCAAAACGATCTGCAATTTCACTTCGTTTAATTTCAATGACATCACTATTACTTGATTGAATAACTTTTTTTAAATAGGATTCAATAATGTCCGAAATGTTCCGCAATCGCCCATCCCTCCCTCAATCACATTTGTTCATTGAGAATGCCAAAAGGTCAAAGGTATTGATTTGACTTTGACTATCTTTGACTATACTTTTATTATACTCACATTTTATTTTGTTGCAAACGAAAAAGCTTAAAACATATTTAGCTAATATTAAATATTTCCTTATTATATAAAAAAAGCCTTTGTATCCTCCGACACAAAAGCTTATCGTTCATAAACATATGTTACATGCTCTAATTTACTTACTTCATCTAAAATATCATGACGATCAAAATCTTGATTTTTTTCAAGTTCAATATAAATATTACGCTGGTCTGAACTTTCACTTTCAATTTCTAACCGTTTGATGAACAATGAATACTCATCAAAGATGTTTAAGACATTGGCAATATGAACATCTTTACTTGCAATTAAGTGAATAAAATTCTCTGATTTACTTTTAATAAAAAGTTTTTCCCATGAATTTAAGAAAATCAAGCTTAGTAAAACAACCGTCGTCACTAAAATCGCTAATGAATACATTCCGACACCAATAACCAATCCAATACCTGCCACTGTCCATATTGATGCAGCTGTTGTTAAACCACGGATGGTCATACCATGAACCATGATTGTTCCAGCTCCTAAGAAACCAATCCCACTAATTACATAAGATGGGATTCTAGCTGGGTCAAAACGGACATTTTCATACGTATCAATAAACATTTCAAAACCGTATATAGATAATAACATCATTAAACAGGAGCCTACACCAACTAAAATATGAGTCCTAAATCCTGCAGAGTGCTTTTTAAGCTCCCTTTCAAACCCTATTAATCCACATAATACGGTTGCTAATAATATACGAACCAACATGACATCAAAGTCATGACCAAAATATTGATTAATGTTTTCCATCTCAACTCCCCCCTTTTAATCTATTTATTAAAACCTTAATAATTATTTTATTTAGACAATTCGAGATTAATGTTTTTAATTATATCAAACGGCTTCATAATATAAAAGAACATTCATAAACAGGACATTATAACATTATTATGGATCTTCGTAATATAAAAAAACCAAGAAGATTAACTTCTTGGTTTAAATTTGCCCGGCAGCGTCCTACTCTCACAGGGGAAAGACCCCAATTACCATCGGCGCTAGAGAGCTTAACTTCTGTGTTCGGCATGGGAACAGGTGTGGCCTCTCTGCCATCGCCACCGGACTATTATAATTGTGTTCAGGTTAAACACCTTCAAAACTAAATACGAACTGCCAAGCGTCGTTTGCGTCTTTTCCAATCGAAGTTAAGTCCTCGATCGATTAGTATCCGTCAGCTCCACGTGTCACCACGCTTCCACCTCGGACCTATCAACCTCATCGTCTCTGAGGGATCTTACTCGCTCGAAGCGATGGGAAATCTCATCTTGAGGGGGGCTTCATGCTTA
>NZ_FOES01000076.1 GCF_900110685.1 Piscibacillus halophilus | reverse complement strand
TTTATACAGTCTATTGAATTTTTATACAATTATATGTATGATTATTTAACATGACATATTACTTAAATAGGGGGATCCGAATTGTCACAAATCAACTTTAAAGATCAAGTTAAAAATATAGGAGATTATCTAGCACCAGGTATGGCAAAAGATCATCCAAATCTTCCAGTTCAAAAAGCAGAAGGTTGTTATTACTTTGGATTAAATGGAGAAAAGTATTTAGATTTTACGTCTGGGATTGCCGTCGAGAATGTTGGGCACAGGCATCCGAATGTCGTTAAAGCTATTAAGGATAGTGCTGATCATTTAATTCACGGACCATCTGGGGTTATTATTTATGATTCAATTTTAGAATTGGCAAAAGAATTACAGTCCATTTTACCGAGTCCATTAGATAATTTTTTCTTTAATAATAGTGGAACAGAAGCAGTAGAAGGAGCTATAAAGCTAGCAAAATATACAACGCAAAGACCCTATGTCATCTCATTTACGGGTTGTTTTCACGGTCGTTCAGTGGGAGCTTTAAGTGTATCGACGTCAAAAAGTAAGTATCGTAAACATATGCAACCTTCTTGGCTGACTTATCAACTGCCATATGCCAATCCAGCAGATTGTCCAGAAGGTGCAGATTGTGAAGAATATTTTGCTGAAAAACTAGAAGAAGATGCCCAATTACTTTTTAAACATCAGGTTGAACCTGAAGAAGTGGCTTGTATGATCGTGGAGCCTATTCTAGGCGAAGGAGGGTATGTGGTACCTCCAAAATCTTGGTTAAAGAAAATGCGTGAAATTTGTGATCGACATGGGATCTTATTGATCTTTGATGAAGTTCAAACAGGCTTTGGACGTACTGGGAACTGGTTTGCCTCGCATACGTTTGATGTAGTTCCTGACATTATGGCCATAGCTAAAGGGGTCGCTGCGGGTATGCCACTTAGTGCAACGGTTGCTTCAAAAGAACTAATGCAACAATGGCCGCTTGGAGCACATGCTACAACTTTTGGTGGAAACCCTATTGCCTGTTCTGCAGCTATCGCATCCATCAATGTTATTCGTGAGGAAAACTTATTAAAAAATACGCAATATATGGGTAGCTATGCTTTTGAAAAATTATATCAGTTAAAAACAAAACATTCATGGATTTACGAAGTTAGAGGGACAGGATTAATGATTGGAATTGAGTTAAGAGATCCTGATCGTAAGATGGATGCTGGTGACTTAGTTATGAAAGTTTTAGATCAATGTTTAGAAAAAGGGGTTCTCTTTTATCTATGCGGAAGTGAAGGGGAAGTGTTACGAATGATTCCTCCTTTAGTTGTAACGAAAGAACAAATAGATGAAGGTTTAAACGTTTTAGATGAGGTTTTACAAGCCTTATAAAGCAGAAGGGGGGAGATGGAGCTTGTTACAGGAAAAAAGCTATATAGAGAAGGTTGATGGCTCAAAAAATACACTTAAGTTTTTAATACCATCTATCCTTGGGGTCGTTTTATTTTTAGTACCAATCAAAGTAGAAGGAGAGTTTACAATTGGAGTCGGGGTGCTAGCATCAACGTTGTCATCGCAATTTGAAGCATCCATTCCTTATTTTATTGTCGCTCTATTAGGTCTATCATTTATATTAACGTTGCTGGCTAAAACGAATCTATTTAAAGTATTTGATCAAAATGAATTTTTAAAAACACTCTTTGTCACTTCAAATTTTAATTTAGGGTTAAGACTATTTGGGTTGATTGTTGGTTTATTAACATTATTTGAATTAGGCCCAGCTTTCATATCATCACCAGCTATCGGTGGGGTTGTACTCTATGATTTGGCGCCAGTTTTATTAACATGGTTCTTATTTGCGGGACTTTTGCTGCCATTATTAATTGAGTTCGGTTTAATGGAATTTATAGGTGCTATTTTTAGAAACGTCATGCGTCCTTTATTTACGATGCCCGGTCGATCTTCCATCGATAGTATGGCCTCATGGATGGGTGCTGGAACTGTCGGTGTGTTAGTGACAATGAATCAATATAATCAAGGCTATTACAATAAAAGAGAAGCGGCTGTTATTTCAACCACATTCTCAGTTGCTTCACTTGCATTTAGTTTAGTTGTGGCAAACGTGATTGGTGTGGGGCATTTATTCATACCTTTTTATTTAACGGTGGTGGTTGCTGCGTTAGTAGCTGCGATTATAATGCCAAGAATTCCCCCATTATCGTTAAAAGCAAATACGTATTATGAACCAGTTGGAAAACAGATTAAAGAAGAAATCCCAAAAGGTGTTTCAACATTGAAGTGGGGATGGAATCAAGCACTGAAAAAAGCCGAATCAGCTAAAAGTTTTTCTGGTCAATTAAAAAGTGGAACCAAAACCGTATTGGATATTTGGTTTGGTCTTATTCCTTTAGTAATGAGTTTGGGGGCAATGGCATTAATTATTGCGGAAGAGACACCTGTATTTGAAATCATCTCCTACCCGCTCATTCCGTTACTTGAGTGGATGAACATTCCTGAAGCGGCAGCGGCTGCACCAGCCATGCTAGTCGGGTTTGCTGATATGTTCTTACCTGCAGTTATTGGTGCTGGTATTGAAAGTGAATTAACCAGATTTGTGGTCGGAACGTTATCGATTACTCAAATTATTTATATGTCAGAGATTGGGGTTTTAATTTTACGTTCAAACATTCCATTAAAATTGCATGAGTTGTTTATTATTTTCATTGAACGTACGTTAATTACTTTGCCAATTATCGTGTTCATTGCACATTTATTTATTTTTTAGTGAAGTAGGATTTAAAATAAAGAGGTCAAGCAATGCTTGACCTCTTTATATTATAATTCTATTAGTTCTTTCATAAATTCAGTTAACGTAGTCGCACCATCTGCGGTGATGAATACATCGTCTTCAATTCTGACCCCTCCGATTTCAGGGACATAAATTCCGGGTTCAATGGTAAAGCACATGCCTTCTTGTAAAAGGTCCTCGTTATTAGAAGCTAGCGAAGGAAACTCGTGAACATCAATACCTAATCCATGTCCAATACGGTGAGGAAAGTATTCGCCATAGCCTGCGTCTTCAATGACTTTTCTAGGGATTTGATCAATATCACCTAGGCGCATTCCAACCTCGCAGGTATTGATTGCTTTCTGTTCTGCTTCCAAAACGGTATGATATATTTCTTTTTGTTGTTGAGAAGCTTCGCCTAAAACGACAGTACGCGTAATGTCAGAACAATACCCTTGGTGGACAACACCTAAATCCATTAAAACAAAATCACCTTTTTGAATAGGTGTTAAATCAGGCGTACCATGAGGTGCAGCAGATTTCTTACCTGCTAACACAGTTGTATCAAAGGACATGTTTCGTATACCTTCTTTTTTGAGTGCATATTCAATTTCAGCAATAATGCCTAGCTCTGTTTGACCTTCTTGAATATGCTTCAGGGCTGTTTCAATTGCGAAGTCAGCAAATTGAGCAGCTTCTTTTAAAGTGCCCATTTCTTTTTGATCTTTA
>NZ_FOES01000029.1 GCF_900110685.1 Piscibacillus halophilus | reverse complement strand
ATATCCGAAGCATTAACCAATGGGTTAGACGTAGGATTAGACAAATTATTTGGAAGCGATGGAAAAAGGTTAAAACAAGATATAAAAGTCTTGTTCAGCTTAAAATACCAAAACAAAAAGCTTGGGAATGGGCTAATACAAGGAAGGGATATTGGTGCATAGCATGTAGCCATATACTTCACAGAGCTATTAACAATAAAATTCTCGAGAAAGCTGGTCTAAAAGACTTGAACCAACTTCTCGAGAAAGCACACTCAAACTATTGAACCGCCGTATACGGAACCGTACGTACGGTGGTGTGAGAGGTCGGAGGTTAATCACCTCCTCCTACTCGATTCAAATCAAAATATTTTTCTTTTGATGAACTGATTTAAAAGGAACTTTTAGTAAATTGAATAAAGTTTGTCCGAATTTTTCATGTTTTTCATTTCTCTTTCATAAACTGTACTACTGTGAATGATGTGGAAAGAGGGATGAAACATGAAAGAGACGTTATTTCTGTTTCAAGATGAGAAGGATGCTAATCAGTTTTATTTATTCGTTTTAGCATCTACTTTTAGCGGAAGCGTACAGATTAAAGGGAGCGAAGTACGTATTTCCGGTTACAACAAGTTAAAGCAGACAAGCTTAGTTGATTTGATTTTTCCATTTATTGTTAATTATTACGTGCCGAGAGTTTCTAATTATTTATTAAAAAATTCGTATTACTATCATGACGATGAAATTGAACAGATTGTTCCGTTTGTCTTATCAGTGAGTTCAATTTCAAAAGAATTACACACGGATTTATCTTTTTCTTTATATGAACGCTTAATTTATTATTTATACACACATGAATCGCGTGGAGTTGTCGATATGGAACATTTATATTTAACTCTGTTCCAAAATGAGGACGCATGGTTAGAGATTGTCGGTTACGGAATCGAGGAATGGCAGTTTGAACTTATTTTTCAAGAAAAGATGAATGATTTAAGACATTATGTTTTTAAAAAAAAGCCTAAGCTCCCTAAAGTCATCGTCAACATAAAAGATCGGATCAGATTTTTTGATTCCCACGGGCAACCAATCCGTGAAGAAGTATTAGCTCATTTTCGTAAAGTATCTGGCACGACTGTTATGGAAGAATATGATCAATCAAAATTAGTTTCTACTTTATTGTCTATTGCGCCACAACAGGTTGACGTTTATGCGTCGAATGATCATATGCACACATTGTATTGGATGATGAATATCTTCCAAGAACGAATTAAATTATTCCCGGTTGAACAATTTCCCTATAAAATAGTAGAATAACTTGATTTCTTTCTCGGACATCGTTATAATACGTACATAAAATATGATGAACGTGCTTAGATGAGGACATGAACATGTAGATACAGCATAACAGAGAAGGAAGTCAATGGCTGAGAACTTTCTATGCATGACTACTTGTTTACCACCTCGGAGCATTAATCGTGAAGCTTTGATTAAGTTAGCGATTAACGTATCATCGGCGTTAACGATGTCTGAGAGAGCTGCTTATATTGAGCAGAATCAGGGTGGAACCACGGGTACTAACACTCGTCCCTTTTATTAGGGATGAGTGTTTTTTATTTGGCTGAATTCAAAAGAATGAATCTTTTATAGGATTTCAACTAGTCATTCTTGAACAAATGAGCCACTATTTCAAATAACAAAGGAGTGTATGACGATGTCTGAGATGATTCAAATTAAGTTCCCAGATGGTAATGCTAAGGAGTTTCCTAAAGGGACAACGACTGAAGATATTGCATCTTCCATCAGCTCAGGATTAAAAAAACAAGCGTTAGCAGGTAAATTTAACGGAGAAATGATTGATTTACGCACGCCGATCAACGAAGATGGCTCAATCCAAATCATTACGTATCGTGATGAAGAAGGTCTAGAAGTTCTCCGACACTCTACAGCACATTTAATGGCACAAGCTATTAAACGCTTATATCCTAATGTGAAATTAGGTGTTGGACCCGTCATCGAAAATGGTTTTTATTATGATATAGATATGGAAGAAACCATTACGCCTGAAGATCTTCCGAAAATTGAAAAGGAAATGAAAAAGATTGTGGATGAAGCACTTGAGATTCGTCGTGTAGAGGTCTCACGTGAAGAAGCTAAACAACGTTATAAAGAGATCGGTGATGACTTAAAGTTAGAATTAATTGAGGATATCCCAAAAGGTCAACCAATTTCAATCTATGAACAAGGTGAATTTTTTGACCTATGCCGAGGGGTACACGTTCCACACACTGGTAAAATTAAAATATTTAAGCTGTTAAATATCTCGGGTGCTTATTGGCGTGGAGATAGTGATAATAAAATGCTTCAACGAATATATGGTACGGCTTTTGAGAAAAAGAGCCAACTTGAAGAGCACTTGCGTTTATTAGAAGAAGCAAAAGAACGTGATCACCGTAAGCTTGGTAAGGAATTAGGCATTTTTACTGTTTCACAAAAAGTAGGTCAAGGCCTACCTCTATGGTTACCAAAAGGTGCGACAATCCGTCGTACTATCGAGCGTTACATTGTCGATATAGAAACTAAGCTCGGCTATGATCATGTTTATACTCCTGTATTAGGTAGTGTCGATTTATACAAAACAAGTGGTCACTGGGATCATTATCAAGACGACATGTTCCCAACAATGGAAATGGATAATGAAGATTTAGTTCTTCGTCCAATGAACTGTCCTCACCACATGATGGTTTATAAAAATCAACTATACAGTTATCGTAACTTGCCTGTTCGTATTGCTGAGTTAGGTCAGATGCACCGTTATGAAATGTCAGGGGCTTTAGCAGGTTTGCAGCGTGTGCGTGGTATGACATTAAATGACGCCCACATTTTTGCCCGTCCAGATCAGCTGAAAGAAGAGTTTATTCGTGTGGTTGAACTCATCCAAAATGTCTACAAAGACTTTGGAATCGACGACTATTACTTCCGTTTATCGTATCGTGATCCAGAAGATACTGAAAAGTACATTGATAACGATGAAATGTGGAATAAGGCAGAAGGATTGTTAAAAGAAACAATGGAAGAAATAGGCGTTGAATATGTTGAAGCTATAGGAGAAGCGGCATTCTACGGTCCTAAGTTAGATGTTCAAGTGAAAACCGCTTTAGGTAAAGATGAAACGTTATCAACTGTTCAATTAGATTTTCTTTTACCTGAACGTTTTGATTTAACTTACATTGGTGAAGATGGAAAAGAACATCGTCCAGTGGTTATACACCGTGGTGTCGTTTCGACCATGGAACGCTTTGTTGCCTTCTTAATCGAAGAATATAAAGGCGCTTTCCCAACATGGTTGGCTCCTGTTCAAGCTAAGATTATTCCAGTATCATTAGATGTTCACATGGATTATGCTAAGAAAGTAGAAGATCGTTTACGTCGAGAAGGAATCCGTGTTGAATTAGATACTCGTGATGAGAAACTAGGATATAAAATTCGCGAATCTCAAACACAAAAGGTTCCATATTCATTAGTATTAGGGGATAAGGAATTGAATGACGAGGCAGTTAATGTTCGAAAATATGGTGAAAAAGACAGTGAAACCATTAGTCTAGATCAATTTGTACAACAAATGGTTGATGAAATTGAACAGCATAAGTTATAATAGTGAGCAGTTGTGCTTCTAGTACAACTGCTTTCTTATGTGGATGTTAAGACTCACTCTTGACATTCGTGTTCAGTCATAATATACTGTTAAAAGTGAATTAAATAAGGTCATTGATAGACAAGTAGAAGCACCCGCTTCTCACCTGATCGACGCTATAGGTAGTTGGCAGGTCATCATATTTCTGACACATACGGATGAGTATGTTTTTGAAGAAATAAATGTGTGGGTGCAAAACTTGTACCGACACTTTTTTTATGGTCAAAACACTTGTCGAGGATGCCTTATTCAATGAAACTTTGTTAAGAGTTAAGAGAAAAACAAACCAAAGTTTTTCTACAATTTTGTGGAGGTGGCTCACTATTAGCAAAGATATGAATGTTAATGAGGGAATTCGAGCTAAAGAAGTCCGACTCATTGACTCAAATGGCGAACAATTAGGAATTAAATCTCGTCAAGAAGCTTTAGAGATTGCTGATCGTGCTAATCTCGATTTAGTGTTGGTTGCACCAAACGCTAAACCGCCTGTATGTCGTATTATGGACTACGGTAAATATCGCTTCGAACAACAGAAGAAGGAAAAAGAGCAACGTAAAAAGCAAAAAGTTATTAATATCAAAGAGGTTCGTTTAACACCTGCTATTGAAGAACATGACTTTAATACTAAATTACGCAATGCTCATAAATTCCTTAAAAAGGGCGATAAGGTTAAAGTAAGCGTTCGTTTCCGCGGTCGTGCGATTACGCATAAAGAGTTAGGTCAACAAGTTTTAGAACGTTTCGCTGATCAGTGTAGTGAATTAGCGAATCTTGAAACGAAGCCTAAAATGGAAGGCCGTAATATGTTTATGATGCTTGCTCCTAAAGCGGAGAAGTAAAAGTTATTACAGAAGGAGGACTTTACGATGCCAAAAATGAAGTCGCATAAAGGTTCACAAAAGCGTTTTAAGAAAACAGGAACTGGAAAATTCAAACGTTCACATGCTTTCACTAGTCACTTATTTGCAAATAAATCGACTAAACAAAAGCGTAAATTACGTAAAAGTGCAATGGTTTCTAAAGCAGACGAAGGTCGTCTAAGCAAATTATTACCTTACAAATAAGACTTATTAACGGATAGATTTAGGAGGGATTACAATGCCACGTGTTAAAGGTGGAACAGTTACACGTAAAAGACGTAAACGTGTATTAAAACTAGCTAAAGGTTATTATGGTTCGAAAAGAACGTTATTTAAAACAGCAAAACAACAAGTAATGAAGTCAGGTCAGTATGCTTACCGTGACCGCAGACAGAAAAAACGTGACTTCCGTAAATTATGGATTGCACGTATTAACGCAGCAGCACGTATGAACGATATTTCATACAGCCGTTTAATGCACGGTTTAAAGCTAGCTGGTGTTGATATTAACCGTAAGATGCTAGCTGACTTAGCTGTTAACGATGAGAAAGCTTTCTCTGAATTAGCAGAACAAGCTAAAGCAGCACTTAAGTAATGATTAATAACCCTGAGAGGATGTATTCCTTTCAGGGTTTTATTATATCAGAAGGAGATTCATAAATGGAAATAGGATTGTTAGGAATATTGGTGATGAGCTTAATAGGATTTACGATTATGGGTATAGACAAAAGGAAAGCTAGACAAGGCCGTTGGAGAACACCCGAAAAGACATTGTGGTTAATCGCGGTATTAGGTGGTGCACCAGGGATGTGGATTGGAATGAAGCTCTTTCGCCATAAGACCAAGCATCCATCATTTAAATTTGGATTTCCTGTTTTAACGTTGTTAATCATTTTAGCTGTGGTTTACATGTCATATTAGCTCGTCTTATGTCATATAGTTAACTGTAAAGCAGGAAGGGGGATGGTTATGGAAAATGCTTTAGCATGGGCACAAGAAACGATGGTGTCAACTAGTTATGCAGCACCTGTGCTTTTTATCCTTTTTCATATTATTCGTCCTTTCTTATTCATTCCTGTAGCGTTTATATGTATCACTGGAGGACTACTCTTTGGGTTAACTTATGGAGCGATCTATTCACTTATAGGCGTCACTTTATCAAGTATCATTTTCTATTTCTTTATCAAATTAATGCCTAAACTTTTTGAACGTTTTCATCGTCTTAGAGAAAAAATGTTTGGGAAACATAGTCAATTATCGCTTCCACAAGTGTTATTATTACGTGTAACGCCATTCATTCATTTTCATTTAGTATCTATTTTACTCATTGAAATGACGAGAAACTTTAAAGAATATGCTAAGCTGTCTATATTATCAAATGTACCATTAGCTGTCGTTTACACATCCTTCGGTCAATGGTTCCAGTCCCTTCAGCTTCATCATTTATTAGTACTTTTGGCTGTCATATTATTGATGTTTTATTTTTTAAGAAAGAAAGAGATCGTGATGAAATGGGAAGACTTCTTTGCACCAGACCTCCCCAAATAGTCAACATGTGTTTTTACACATGTTATACTATTTTTCAAAGGGGAGGTTTTTATCGTGAATTGGGACGAGCTGTATCAAATGCAAAAAAATTTAGACGATGACATTCTCATGCGTACTGCGTTAACAAGAGAAGAAGTGTTGGATGAAAAAATATTGGCGCTTCTAGTGGAAATTGGTGAACTGGCTAATGAAACTCGCTGCTTTAAGTACTGGAGTCAAAAAGGCCCAAGTGAATCATCAGTTATTTTAGAAGAGTTTGTGGATGGTATTCATTTTCTTTTATCTATCGGGATTGATTATGGTTATCGCTATCAAATTTCCGAGTGCATCGACCATGATGAGGATCTAACGACATCTTTTCATAAAGTTTATGAAAAAATTAATCGATTTAAACAAAATCCTACTAACATGCATTATCAAAAACTGATGGATACATACTTAGGATTAGGTTCAAAACTTAACTTTACTCAAGAAGATATATTTCATGCCTATTTGGACAAGAATAAAGTGAATCATCAAAGACAACAATCTGGTTATTAATTTTGTGAAATATTTGAAAAACCTTTATAATGGAATAAGTGCATAACTTTAAATGGAAATTGTTTAGGAGGTAGAGAATGTCTAAATTAGATGAAACACTTACGATGTTGAAAGACCTAACGGATGCCAAAGGAATTCCTGGAAATGAAAAGGAACCGCGTGAAGTGATGAAAAAATACATAAGTTCTCATGCGGACGAGGTAACGCAGGATCATTTAGGTAGTTTAATTGCAAAGAAAACAGGGGAAGAAAACGGACCGAAAGTTATGGTAGCGGGTCACTTAGATGAAGTTGGCTTTATGGTTACTCGTATTGATAAGAACGGTTTTATTTTCTTCCAGCCTGTAGGTGGTTGGTGGAACCAGGTTATGCTAGCTCAACGAGTAACGATTATGACTCGTGAAGGAGATATTACGGGTGTTATTGGTTCGAAACCACCCCATATTTTATCAGCAGAAGCTCGTAAGAAACCTGTTGATATTAAGGATATGTTTATTGATATTGGTGCATCAAGTAAGGATGAAGCAGAAGAGTTTGGAGTTCGTCCTGGTGATTCAATCGTTCCTTACTTTGAGTTTACCCAAATGAAAAATGAAAAAGTTCTTTTAGCTAAAGCTTGGGATAACCGAATCGGTTGTGCCATTGCGATTGAAGTGTTAAAACGTCTTAAAAATGAATCTCATCCAAACGTTGTTTACGGAGTTGGAACGGTTCAAGAAGAAATTGGCTTACGTGGTGCAGGAACTTCAGCACATGCGATCCAACCGGATATCGGTTTTGGTGTAGATGTTGGGGTCGCAGGCGATATGCCTGGTGTCGACGATAAAGATGCATCTAGTGAATTAGGAAAAGGTCCACAAATCGTACTTTATGATGCATCGATGGTATCACATAAAGGAATTCGTGATTTAGTGATTGATACAGCCGATGAACACAACATTCCGTATCAGTACGAATCAATGCCAGGTGGAGGAACAGATTCTGGTAAAATCCATTTAACTGGTAACGGTGTGCCATCGCTATCCATTACGGTTCCAACTCGTTATATTCACTCGCATGCGGCTATGTTACACCGTGACGATTTTGAAAACACGGTTGAATTATTAGTCCACGTGATTAAAAAGTTAGATAAAGAAACAGTCGAAACACTTACTTATAATTAATATCAAGAGGCTGTCCCATGACTGAGGGACAGCCTCTTTTTTTGTTTGAAAGTTTGATGTTTCGCCAATTTTGAATGACGTTTCGCCAAATTTTTACTGGCTCTCGCTAATTTATTTGTTTGTTTCGTCAAATTTGAAAAAGGTTTCGCCAATGCATTAGGAAGTTTCGCTAAAAAAGACTCAGCTTTCGCCAAATCGATTAAACATCATTTATAACTTCTGTGCTTCTTCTTCTAAAATGTTTAACATTTGTTCTTTATCGGATTCATCTGCATTTTCCCAAATCATCTCAAATAACACACCTAAACCAGGGAGCATTTTTTCTTCTCCGCTTTCTATAGCGTCAAGAATCGTCGCTTCCAGTTCTTTCTCATTATTTCCAGCAATGTTATTTCTAATGGCTTTTCTTAAATTTAAATCCATTTTGGTCACCTCTTTAGTATATACATTTTATATGTAGTTTGACCATTCGATACCAAACTATGTATGATGGTATCAAAAAGTATATTAGGAGATCAGATCATGCTTGAATCTAAACAGAATCATTTAATTAAAACATGGAAAAAATTACATAAGAAGAAGTATCGAGATGAATGGCAGCTGTTTTTAGTTGAAGGTTGGCATTTGGTTGAAGAAGCGATTAAAAGTAACTGGTCCATAGAAACACTTGTAGTGAGTGAAGACCATAATATACCTGAAGCTTGGGAGGATTTAAAAATCACACAAGTGACAACTGAAGTATTTCAATACATTTCTCAAACAGAAACACCTCAAGGAATCATGGCTGTCGTTAAATATAAAGACCATCCAAGAATAGATTCATTCAATAAGGTATTATTAGTGGATGCTGTTCAAGACCCAGGAAATGTTGGGACGATGATTCGTAGTGCATTAGCTTTTAATATTGATGGGGTTATTTTGGGTAAAGGTACAGTGGATTTATACCATGATAAAGTGATTCGAGGCACACAAGGAGCCCTCTTTCATATACCAGTTATAAGAGATGATCTTGCTAACTGGATTCATCAACTAAAGGATCGAAATATTCCTGTTTTCGGAACGGAATTAGATGAAAAAGCAAAGCCATTACAGGAGGTAAGAGCTAAAGATTTTGGCATTATTGTCGGAAATGAAGGAAGTGGGGTTAACCCAACTTTGCTTAGTCAAGTGGATGACACGATTTATATACCCATTCACCAACAGAGTGAATCTCTTAATGTTGGGGTGGCAACGAGTATCGTCTTATATCACTTTGCTCATCTGACTTGATAATTTTTGAAATCTTATCTATAATACATTTCAGAAACAATTGAATGTTTAAAAGCTATGAATGAGCATAGTAAGCTTTTCAGGTTAATGATTGTCAGGGAATGGATATCTAAGACTGGAAGTATCCAAATCGTTTGAAAGGCCGAATTTCACTCAGGAGCTGGAACTTGGACCAATTTGTAAAGGTTTCCCGGCGTATTCGTCCGTTATCGAAATGAAGTGGATAGCCTGTGTAGGTTATCAATTAGGGTGGTAACACGGAATCAAAACTCGTCCCTTTGAGAAGGGAGGAGTTTTTTTATTTGGATTACATATATCATGAGGAGGTTTATAAGTTGAAGGAACGATTGAATGAAATAAAAGAAGAAGCGTTGGAACAAATCCAATCGGCTGTAGATGAGAAAACATTACAAGATGTTCGAGTCTATTTCTTAGGAAAAAAAGGTCAAATCACAGAAGTCTTAAAAGGTATGGGTAAGCTTTCAAAAGAAGAACGTCCAGTGATTGGTCAATTGGCTAATCAGATTCGTGATGAAATTTCAGAGGCTCTTGAAACTAAGAAAACAAAACTGGAGCAAGCAGCACTTGAACAACAACTTGAGGAAGAAGCTGTAGACGTCACACTTCCTGGACGTCCCGTACAAGCAGGTGGTCCTCATTTATTAAGAAAAGTAATTCGAGAGATTGAAGATCTTTTTACAAGCATGGGGTATTCGGTTGCGGAAGGGCCAGAAGTTGAAACTGATTTCTATAATTTTGAATCATTAAATTTACCAAAAAACCATCCCGCACGTGACATGCAGGATACATTCTTTATTACTAAAGAATTGCTTATGCGTACTCAAACGTCTCCGGTTCAAGCACGTACGTTAAGAAAACATGAGGGTCAAGGTCCAGTAAAAATTATTTGCCCTGGAAAAGTTTATCGACGTGACACGGATGACGCGACACATTCACATCAGTTTACTCAAATTGAAGGGTTATATGTTGATGAAAACATCCGAATGAGTGATTTAAAAGGAACGTTAAATGTTTTTGCTAAGCACATGTTCGGTGAAGATCGAGCCATTCGCTTACGCCCAAGTTTCTTCCCTTTCACTGAACCTTCTGTAGAGATGGATATTTCGTGTAAGATTTGTCAAGGTGAAGGGTGCTCAGTTTGTAAGGGCTCAGGATGGATCGAAATTCTAGGTGCTGGAATGGTTCATCCAAATGTACTTGAAATGGCAGGGTTTGATTCGAATCAATATAAAGGTTTTGCATTTGGTATGGGGCCTGAACGAATCGCTATGCTGAAATATGGTGTAGAAGATATTCGTCATTTCTATACAAACGATATTCGATTCTTGAAACAATTCCATGGGGTTTAAGAGAGGAGTGTAGGAGTAAATGTTAGTATCGCGAAAATGGTTAGAACAGTACGTAGATTTAGATGGAATTAGTACGGAAGATTTAGCTGAAGATATAACAAAAGCGGGACTAGAAGTTGAAGAAGTAAGAGGTCCAGTATTAAATGATGAAAATATTGTAGTTGGGTATGTACAAGAATGTGTACAACATCCGAATGCTGATAAATTAAATTTATGTCAAGTAGATGTCGGAGACGGTGAACGTGCACAAATCGTATGCGGTGCTCCAAATGTTTCCGAAGGTCAGTATGTTGTAGTAGCAAAGCCTGGTGCTCGTTTGCCTGGTGGACTAAAAATCAAAAAAGCCAAATTACGTGGAGAAGTATCAGAAGGGATGATTTGTTCTTTACAAGAGTTAGGCTTTGAAGATAAGTATGTTCCAGAGGACTTTAAAGATGGAATTTACGTTATTGATGAAGAAGTGGCGGTTGGTGAACCTGCATGTCCATTATTAAATTTAGATGACGCGGTTATTGAAATCGAGTTAACTGCCAATCGTTCTGATTGCTTGAGCATGATTGGAGTAGCTTATGATGTCGCAGCGGTTTATGAAAAAGATCTTAAGTTACCAGAACCAACTGTTTATATTGAGAATGAGCTTTCATCAGATTATATTTCAGTTGAGATTGAAAATGATAAAGCTAATCCGTATTACGGGGCATGGATTATAAAAGATCTCGATATTAAAGCATCTCCGCTTTGGTTACAGAACAGACTCATTAGTGCGGGGATCCGTCCGATTAACAATGTTGTAGATATTACGAACTATGTCTTAATGGAATACGGACAGCCGTTACATGCTTTCGATTATGATCGTTTTAAATCTCAAAAAGTCGTCACCCGTATGGCTAACGAAGGAGAAACAATCATAACGTTAGATGGAGAAGAACGTACTTTATCTCCTGAACATTTAGTCATTACGAATGGGCAAAGTGCTCATGCTATTGCAGGTGTAATGGGTGGCGAAGAATCTGAAGTACAAGATGATACGACCACGGTTTTACTAGAGGCTGCTTATTTCAACCCTTCTGTTGTTCGTCAAGGGTCTAAAGATCACGGATTGCGCAGTGAAGCAAGTTCTCGTTTTGAAAAAGGTGTAGACATAACACGTGTTAAAGAAGCGGCTACTCGTGCGGCCCAACTGTTATCTGAAATTGCTGGTGGAAAAGTTTTAGGAGAAATGGTTGAAAAGGGTTCAACAGAATGGAATCCTAAGATAGTTGAATTTACAGCTAGTGAGATCAATCAACGTATCGGTACAGAGATTGCGATTGATGAGATGAAAAATATTATTGAACGACTACGTTTGGATTACGAAGTGAACGGTGAATCCTTTACGGTTAAAGCACCTGCACGTCGTCGTGATATTTCGATTAAAGAAGATATGGTTGAAGAAATTGCGCGTTTGTATGGTTATGACCGGATCCCTTATACATTACCAGAAGGTGTTATGAAAAAAGGTGGTCTAACTCCTCGTCAAAAATTAGTTAGAGAAGTTAATCAGTACTTACAGAAAGCTGGATTAAATGAGTCCTTGACCTACTCATTAACTAAAGAAGATTGGGCAAATCAATTTGTTAGTCCAGAAATTAAAGCATTAGGTTTAGAGCCTGTTGCATTGGCTTTACCAATGACAGATCTTCACAGCCATTTACGTTTAAGTGCTATACCTGAACTGTTATCAAGCGTTCAACATAATGTTGCTCGTAACCAATATAATGTCGCGTTATATGAATTAGGGTCCATTTATTTACAGAAAGAAAAAGATCAGCAACCTGAGGAGAACATGCGTGTGGCTGGTGTAATCACAGGGTTATGGGAAGACCATCCATGGCAAGGTGAGAAAAAACCGGTTGATTTCTTTGTAATTAAGGGCATATTAGAAGGGTTATTTGTTCATTTACATGACGAAGAAGTAGCTTTTGAAAAAGCTGAACTAGATCGATTACACCCAGGACGAACAGCAGTTATGAAACTAAACGATGACATCATCGGTTATGTCGGTCAAGTTCATCCAACGGTTCAAAAAGAATATGATTTACAAGACACCTATGTCTTTGATTTAAACCTGGATCAAGTATTAGAAGCTGTTCAATATCGTGAAGACTATCGAGTGATTACAAAATATCCAGCTATTGCACAAGATTTAGCCTTTGTTGTCGATCGTGATCTACCAGCGAAACAACTAGAAGATGCTATCAAGGAACAAGGTCAACCACATCTAGAAACTGTGCGAGTATTTGATGTTTACCAAGGTGAGCATATGGAAGAAGGGAAAAAGTCAATCGCTTTTAACCTCATTTTCCAAAATGACGAACGTACCTTGAAGGATGAAGAGATAGAGGAAGCAAGACAAAAAATTGTTAAGCATTTAGAAAACGAATACCAAGCCGTATTACGAGGCTAAAAATAACACCCCAGCAATGGTATGTAAGTTCCATGACTGGGGTGTTTATTCGTTTAAAAAAAGGCTGTTTGGTCAACTGTTATAATGATTTTCCTTTTTTAGTATTGGCAAAATGAACTTTAGCTACTTGGTCTAAATAAGCCTCGCCTTTCGATTGGATAATTCTTTTGATTTGTTGGTCTACAACCTTAGAGGCACCTTTTTGTAAATCAAAGCCAACTTCTTTTGATAGGCGAGCCATCTCATAAATAAACCGATATCTCGCAATCATCGAAGCAGCTGCAACAGGTGTGGAGTAACTTTCTGCTTTCGTCATAAAAGTAAGGTCTTGTCTTGGCTGACCTCCTGTTGCTTTTACATGATTATGGAAAATTTCGGGTTTGCAGAATTGGTCTACTAAAATTCCGCTAGGGTCTATGGAGTCATCCATTCTATTTAACACATTTTTAATAGCATGATGATGCATCCAAGACTTCATTCGGCCTTGAGACCAACCTTTGCGCTGTAACTTATTGTACTTTTCATTACTTAAAGTTAATGAGCTATAAATGATATCTGTTTTTAATATATCTTTAACAATTGACTTAATCGTTGGGTCTTTTAAAGTTTTAGAATCTTTAACTCCTAACTCACGAAGTAAGGCTTGTTGTTTCTCTGTCGCATAAACAGCTGCTACCGTAATGGGGCCGAAGTAATCGCCTGTTCCTGCTTCATCTGATCCGATATGATCTTGTTTAAGAAATCCAGGAGAATGTTGACTCGACTTGGAGTTAGTGGATTTAGTTGATGTTGTCTCGGAAGATTCCCATTTTTGAGCTTCTTGAGAGTGTTGTTGACCTTGGAAAAGAACTTTTCCTGATTCATAAGCCGTTATTTTACATCCATTCATAGTCGCCACTAATACAGAATGTGGTGGGGTTTTGGATTCTCGGTAAGGAGAATAATGCTGGATGAGTTTCTTCATTTCATTTGGTTTTAATTTAATGACAGTTTGTCCCATAAATTGACTCCTTTATTCATGCTATAATTATTATATCACGCTGCTGAAAACTATGAATCCTAACAATCTACTTTCCCATTTCTATTAAAACGTGTTACTATATGGTTTAGAAATGTATTTGAGGAGGACTCGTGATGTCAGAGTCAGGTAAAAATAGAATCACAGTCGAAATAAGTAATAGAAAATTTACTGTTGTCGGTGAAGAGTCTACACAACATATAAAAATGGTTGCAAGCCTGGTTGATCAAAAAATGGAAGAGCTTCGTTATGCCAAGCCTTCTTTAGATACATCACAACTCGCTGTATTAACAGCTCTAAATACAATGAGCGATTATTTAAAATTAAAAGAAGAATACAATGCCTTAATACAGAATGAAAGGGAGAAAAACAGACGAAAAAATGGTTAGCTTAATAATTTTTATACTATTAATTATAGGATTTTTAATCGGATTAAAACGTGGTTTTATATTGCAAATTTTACACTTAACAGGGTTTGTTGTAGCATTTATCATCGCTATACTTTACTTCAGAGAATTAGCTGCTAAGCTTGAACTTTGGATTCCTTATCCAGTTTTATCTGAAGATTCCTTTTGGGGAGAATTATTTAATTCTGTTGATTTAGAGCAGGCATTTTATAATGGAATTGCTTTTTTTGTGATTTTTCTTATTGTCAAGATTATTATGCAGATTATCGCGAATCTATTAGACTTTGTCGCACATTTACCAGTGTTAAATAGCGTCAATAATTTGTTAGGTGCAATTTTAGGATTTCTTGAAATGTATGTCATATTATTTGTTGTACTTTTCTTTGCGTCATTAGTGCCGGTGGAAACTGTACAAAATTTAATCAATGATTCAGCACTGGCAACGTTTATTATTGAGAAAACTCCTGTCTTTTCGGAGCAATTAAAAGATAAGTGGTTCACAACTGTAAACTAAACAAGGAGAGGTTACTCAAGTGAGTCAACCTCTTTCTTTTGCCTAAAGTGAGTATAAAGGTGGTTAAAATGATGGATAAAAAACAAGTAATTAAGCACTTAGAAGCAATCGCAACATACTTAGAATTAAAAGGTGAGAATGCATTCAAAATATCAGCCTATCGCAAGGCTGCCCAAGCTTTAGAAAGAGATGATCGATCTTTAAACGAAATAGACGATGTTGGCTCGATAAATGGGATTGGTAAAGGGACTAAGGCTATTATTGAAGAATTTATAGAAACAGGGGAGACAGAGACTCTCAACTCATTAGTAGAAGAAGTGCCGAAAGGTCTTATACCTTTACTTAAGATTCAAGGTTTAGGTGGTAAAAAACTTTCAAGGCTATACCAAGAGCTTGGTGTCATTGATGAAGCTACTCTACGCAAAGCTTGTGAAAATGGAGAAGTTGAATCGATGAGCGGTTTTGGTAAGAAGTCTGTGGAGAAAATATTGAAAGCTTTAGATGATGCTAGTTTAAGGCCAGATCGTTTACCTGTTTCGTATGTTATTCCAATTAAAGAAGTCATTGAATCACATCTTCGAATGATGCGCGAGATAGAAGATTTTTCGATTGCAGGTTCATTAAGGCGCCTGAAAGAAACAGTTAAAGACTTAGATTTTATTGTAGCAACCGATCATCCAGAAAGCGTAGCAGATCAAATTGTACAATTACCGATGGTTACTGAAGTGGTTTCTAAGGGGTCAACTAAAGTGACAGTTATGGTTGAAGGGGAATGGAATATCTCTGTCGATTTTCGTCTAATTGAACCAGATCATTTTGTGACGACCCTTCATCATTTTACGGGGTCTAAAGAACATAATGTTGAAATGCGTAGATTAGCAAAAGAAAAAGGATATAAAATAAGTGAATATGGAATTGAGGAAAGTGAGTCGGGTCAAATTCACACATTTACAACTGAAGAAGAATTATTTAATTTCCTCGATTTACCGTACTTACCACCTGAGATTCGTGAAACAGGGGAAGAAGTATCGATAGAAAGCCTGCCTGAACTCGTCGATCTACAACACATACGTAGTGATTTACACATGCACACGACTTGGAGTGACGGAGCACAATCTATTGATGAGATGGCGGAAAAAGCTATTCAAAAAGGTTATGAATATATGGCGATTACGGACCATTCTAAGTTTTTACGAGTCGCAAACGGTCTAAATGAAAAACGTCTTCTTGAACAGAACAAAAAAATAAAAGAATGGAACGAGAAACATTCTGAGTTAACAATTTTATCTGGAATTGAGATGGATATTTTACCTGATGGACAATTAGATTTTGATGAGGATGTATTAAAACAGCTTGACTTTGTCATAGCTTCTATTCATTCAAGCTTCAATCAATCAGAAGAAAAAATTATGGAACGTCTAATGACTGCTTTAGAGAGTCCTTATGTGGATATGATTGCCCATCCAACAGGACGCTTAATTGGTAAACGAGATGGATATCCAGTAAACTTAGAACTGTTTATAGATCGTGCTGCTGAGACGAATACTATTATTGAATTAAATGCGAATCCCAACCGTTTAGATTTATCATGGAATTGGTTACAAGTAGCACAAGAAAAAGGGGCAAAAGTTGCCATTAATACAGATGCACATAATTTCAAAATGCTAGACGATATGAAAGTTGGAGTTCAAGCAGCGCGCAAAGGGTTAATTAAGAGAGAGACGGTCGTAAATACTTGGAGTATGAATGACTTAGTGCGTTTTTTAAAGCAGAAAAAAGGTGATTAATATGAATGAAAAAATTCTTAATCAGTTAGAATTTGCCAAAATAAAAGAATGGTTAGAAGGACATGCGGCAACTAGTTTAGGTAAGGAGAAAGTGGCTAAACTTTTCCCATCTATAGAATTAAATGAGGTCACTCAATGGCAGGAAGAGACGGATGAAGCTGTTACAATCTTAAGATTAAAAGGGCATGTACCTTTAGGTGGCATAACGGATATTCGTCCTGCTATTAAACGTGCCACGATTGGTGGTATGTTAACAGCAAATGAATTATTAGACATTGCTAACACCCTCTATGGATCAAAACAGTTGAAAACATTTATAGAAGCCTTAGAGGATGTCGAGATACCTATTTTAGAAAGTTATACAAATGAAATTGTTTTGCTTAATCAGTTAGAACGTTCGATTAAAAATTGTATAGATGATCATGGTCATATAATGGATGGTGCTTCAAGTAAACTTCGTACAATTCGAAATCAAATTAGAACTTTCGAAAGCCGTGTGAGAGATCAGTTAGATCAATATACTAAATCGAAAAGTAATATGCTGTCAGATTCGATTGTAACAATAAGAAATGATCGTTATGTGTTACCCGTAAAGCATGAATATCGTTCAGCCTTTGGAGGGATTGTTCACGATCAGTCAGCGTCTGGTCAAACATTATTTATAGAACCTCAATCGGTGGTAGAACTCAACAATAAACTCCAAGAAGCTCGAATAGAAGAAGAACAGGAAATCGAAAAGATACTAAGAGAACTGTCTATTCTTGTACAGGAAGATGCAGAAGTTTTAAGGTATAACGTTGATATTTTACAACAAATCGATTTTATCGTTGCAAAAGGTAAGTTATCTCATCAACTTAAAGCAGCGAAACCTAGGATGAACCAAGATGGTTATATTAATATGCGTCAAGCACGACATCCATTGATTTCAGACGATGAAGTGGTAAGTAATGATGTCGAAATAGGTAAAGATTATACTGCGATAGTGATCACAGGACCTAACACAGGTGGTAAAACCGTTACATTAAAATTGGTTGGACTATGTACGTTAATGGCACAGTCGGGCTTACAAGTCCCTGCTCAAGATGGGTGTGAACTTGCCGTATTTGACCATGTCTTTGCGGATATTGGTGATGAACAATCCATTGAACAAAGTTTAAGCACATTTTCATCTCATATGAGTAATATTGTCCAAATTTTAGAAGATGTGAACTATAATTCACTGGTATTATTTGATGAGCTAGGTGCAGGTACAGATCCTCAAGAGGGGGCTGGGCTAGCAATGGCGATTTTAGATTTTGTTGTTGAAAGAAATGCGCGTGTCATTGCTACCACCCATTATCCAGAGCTTAAAGCTTATGGATATAATCGTGAGGAAGTCATTAATGCTTCTGTTGAGTTTAATGTGCAAACGTTACAACCTACTTATCGATTGTTATTAGGTGTACCAGGAAGAAGTAACGCATTTGATATTTCTAAAAGATTAGGACTTAATGAATCCATTATCGAGCAGGCCAAATCAATGGTGAACGAAGACTCTAGGTCAGTAGAGAACATGATTGCTTCATTAGAACAATCCAGGAGAAAAGCTGAAGAACAATATCGTGAAGCAGATGATTATCTCCAAGAAGCAACAGGTTTATATAACAGTTTAAGACGAGAGTATGAACAATATTTAAAGAATAAAGAACAGCATATGGATCGAGCGAAAGAAAAAGCAACCAAAATTGTTGAAAAAGCCGAAGAAGAAGCTGAACAAATCCTTGAAGAAATCAGACAAATGCGTGATGAAGCTAATGTGAAAGAACATCGTTTTATCGATGCCAAGAAAAAGTTGTCTGACCAAAAAGAACAATTCGAACAAACTGAAGAACGACCTAAGAAAGAAGCGAAAAAAGTACAACACTTTCAACCTGGAGATGAAGTGCATGTTCTATCGTTTAATCAAAATGGTCATATCGTGGAGAAAATCAGCGAAAGTGAATATGAAGTTCAGTTAGGGATTCTCAAAATGAAAGTTCCTGCAAAACAGTTAGAATTTGTGAAGAGACCAGATCCGTTAAAAACGAAACCTATGGCATCTGTAAAAGGAAGTGCCTATCATGTTAAACCTGAATTAGATTTACGGGGAGAACGGTATGAGGATGCATTACAACGTTTAGAAAAATATTTAGATGAAGCTTTATTAGCAAATTATCATCAGGTTTCCATTATACACGGTAAGGGAACAGGTGCATTAATGAAGGCCGTACAAAAATTTGCAGACGAACACCGTTCCGTAAAAGGAAAACGTTTTGGACATCCAAATGAGGGAGGAAATGGTGTAACAATTTTAGAACTGAAGTAGTATAAGTGAGGCTTTATATGCATAAGAATAAAGTGAGGTTAAAAAGTTTATGGAGACATTAGCAAAAGTGTTAATGGTGGTTGCCATTTTATTCGTCATCGTAGGCATCGTCTTTCTAATTTATAGTTAATAAATATGTAGTTCACGGCGCAAAGTATGGTTAACTTAGTTCGTGGGCTACTTTTTATTTTGTCGATTTTATCAGATAATTAGAATAATTATTTTAATTTTGTCTAAATGTTGTTTATAATAATAATTAGTATATATAAAAGGAGGCTATTTATAGTGGGGGTAGATTTATCTAAACCGTGGTTTAAGCATTATCCTGATGAGGTCCCAAAAACGATTGAGTATGACAACAGACCTTTACAAGATTTCTTAGGTGACGCTGCTGAAAAGTTCCCTGATAAAGTAGCGATTCATTTTCTGGGGAAAGAAATCACTTATCAAGAAGTTTTTGATTCGGCAAGAAAATTTGCGAGTTACTTGCAAGGCCTTGGTTTGGAAAAAGGTGATCGAGTAGCGGTGATGTTACCAAACACTCCTCAGTCAGTTATTGCTTACTACGGCGCATTGCTTGGTGGAGCGACCGTCGTACAGACCAATCCGCTTTATACAGAGAGAGAATTAGAATATCAGCTCAATGACTCTGGTGCAAAGTTTTTAGTGTGCTTAGATATTTTACTACCGAGAGCTAACCATGTGAAAAATGAAACTAGTTTGGAACACATTATTGTAACCGGTATCAAAGACTATTTACCATTTCCAAAAAATCTGATCTATCCATTCATTCAAAAACGAGAATATAACATGGTGGTAAAACCTGAACATAATGGAGATACTCATGTTTGGACGAAGATGTTGGAAATGGCAAATGTCAATTACACAGCTCACGAAATCGACCCTCAAGAAGACTTAGCCTTACTTCAATATACTGGTGGTACAACAGGATTTCCAAAAGGTGTTATGCTGACACATCGTAATTTAGTTGCTAATACACAAATGTGTTGTCACTGGGTATATAAAGCTGAATATGGTAATGAAGTAGTTTTAGGGATTTTACCTTTCTTCCATGTTTATGGCATGACAGCTGTTATGAACTTATCCGTGATGATGGCCCAAAAAATGGTATTAGTTCCTAAATTTGATGTCGATACGGTATTAAAATTAATTGATAAAGAAAAGCCTACACTATTTCCGGGTGCGCCAACAATTTACATTGGTTTGCTTAACCATCCTAAATTAAAAAATTATGACTTATCATCGATCGAAGCATGTTTAAGTGGCTCGGCTCCATTACCTGTTGAGATACAGCAACGATTTGAGAAAGTTACAGGTGGTAAGCTAGTTGAAGGCTATGGCTTAACAGAATCATCTCCAGTTACACATTCTAACTTAATTTATGAGAATAGACGTGCAGGAACAATCGGACTCCCTTGGCCAGACACAGATGCAAAAGTATTTAAGCCAGACACGTTAGAAGAATTACCGGTGGGTGAAGTTGGAGAAATTGCTGTAAAAGGCCCACAAGTTATGAAAGGTTATTGGAATAAACCAGAAGAGACGGCCAATACATTAAAAGATGGCTGGTTATTAACTGGTGACATGGGATATATGGATGAAGACGGTTATTTTTATGTTGTTGATCGAAAGAAAGATATGATTATTGCTGGTGGATTTAATATTTACCCAAGAGAAGTAGAAGAAGTGCTTTATGAGCATGAATCGATCTCTGAAGTTGTTGTTGCAGGAATACCTGATCCGTACCGTGGCGAAACAGTCAAAGCGTATATCGTATTAAAAGATGGTGCACAATTAACGGAAGAAGAACTTGACCATTATTGTCGAGAAAATTTAGCGGCTTATAAAGTGCCAAAATTATATGAATTTAGAAGTGAACTACCTAAAACGGCAGTTGGTAAAATTTTACGTCGTAAGCTAGTCGATGAAGAAAAGGAAAAATTGAGATCAGAAGAGGCAAATCCGACTTCCTAGTTGACAGTTTTAGATTTTCCTTATAATATGATAAGTGAATGACCATTCATTCAGTTTTGAGGAGTCCGATTATGAAGAAGAATAAACCAAAATATAAAAAAATAATTGATGCAGCCGTAGAAGTTATAGCTGAAAATGGTTACCATGCTTCACAAGTCTCAAAAATTGCCAAACGAGCTGGTGTAGCAGACGGAACGATTTACTTATATTTTAAAAATAAAGAAGATATATTGGTCTCTGTATTTCAAGAAAAAATGGGTCAGTTTATCGAGCGAATCGAAGAAGTGATAGTTGAACATCATTCAGCTGACGAAAAGCTATATCGTTTAATCGATATGCATTTTCGTCAGCTGTCTGAAAATCCTTCGCTCGCTATAGTGACACAGCTTGAATTAAGACAGTCAAAAAAAGAGCTTCGAATGAAGATCAATGATGTTTTAAAAGGATATTTAGCTGTTGTTGACCGGATATTAGAAGAAGGTATGAATGAAGGTACCTTTCATGCGCACCTGAATGTTAAATTAGTTCGTCAAGTGATTTTTGGTACACTTGATGAAGTCGTTACAAATTGGGTTATGAAGGAACAAAGATATGATCTAGTTGGCCAAGCTAAAGAAGTTCATTTTATTATTGCGAATGGACTTAAAATACACCAATCATAAGGAGTTGTCTTGATGGAGCATCTTACTTGGAAGAAGGAAGGCCATGTAGCAATTGTTACGATTGATAGTCCTCCAGCTAATGCCTTATCTTCTGGTATTCTTAAAGGTTTATCAACCGTTTTGGATGAAGTCGAGCAAGATTCAACAATTAAAACGGTGATTCTTAATGGAGAAGGCAAGTTTTTTTCAGCTGGTGCTGACATCAAAGAATTTACGACACTACAAGGTGAAAGCGATTACGCAGCGTTGGCTAAAAAAGGTCAACAATTATTTAATCGAATTGAGAACTTTCATGTTCCAGTCATTGCTTCGATCCACGGAGCTGCATTAGGTGGAGGCTTGGAACTTGCGATGTCGTGTCATGTAAGAGTAGTGACAAAAAGTTCTAAATTAGGTTTACCAGAACTAAATTTAGGTATTATACCAGGGTTTGCAGGAACTCAACGTTTACCACGATATGTTGGGTTGCCAAAAGCATATGAAATGGTATTAACAGGCGAACCAATTACAGGGGAAGAAGCTGTAAATTTAGGATTAGCCAATCATGCAGTAGATGATGAAGACTTAGAAGTATTTTCTATGAAACTAGCAAACAAGTTTTCTAGTAAAAGCGGACCTTCCATCCATGCTGTTATGAAATTATTACCTTATGCACAAACTTCACAATTTAATGAAGGTGTCGATGCAGAAGCTGTAGAATTTGGTAAAGTGTTTGGAAATTCTGATGCAAAAGAAGGTATAACAGCGTTTATAGAGAAACGCAAACC
The DNA here is from genome assembly GCF_900110685.1 of Piscibacillus halophilus. Taxonomy (GTDB): domain Bacteria; phylum Bacillota; class Bacilli; order Bacillales; family Alkalibacillaceae; genus Piscibacillus; species Piscibacillus halophilus. Next base: position 12,089 of record NZ_FOES01000029.1, on the reverse strand, counting down.
TAATTTTAAAGATCAATAGACTTGAAGGAGGTAATCCGATGAACATTTATGTACTAATGAAAAAGACTTTTGACACAGAAGAGAAAATCCAAATTAATGGTGGGGTTATTGAAGATGAAGGAGCAGAATATATTATTAACCCTTATGATGAATACGCGATTGAAGAGGCAATAAAAATCCGCGATGAACACGGCGGTGAGGTAACGGTTGTTACAGTAGGTGATGAGGAATCTGAAAAACAACTACGTACTGCGTTAGCAATGGGAGCAGATAAAGCGGTTTTAATTAACACTGAAGAAGACCTTGAAGAAGGAGACCAGTATACAACTGTTCGAGTTTTAGAGGCATATTTTGCAGATCAAGAAGTAGATATAATTCTAGCAGGAAATGTTGCAATTGACGAAGCAAGTGGTCAAGTTGGTCCTAGACTCGCAGATCGTTTAGATATTCCATATGTGACTACCATCACTGAATTAAATATTGATGGGGATACAGTGAACATTGTTCGAGACGTAGAAGGTGACGAAGAGAAAATTGAAACATCATTACCATTACTTGTCACATGTCAACAAGGGTTAAACGAACCGCGTTACCCTTCTTTACCAGGAATTATGAAAGCGAAGAAGAAACCTCTTGAAGAGTTAGAAATTGATGATCTTGACTTAGATGAAGATGATGTCGAAGCGAAAACGGAAACTGTTAAAGTTTTCCTTCCACCTGAAAAAGAAGCTGGTAAGGTGTTAGAGGGCGAGACAGACGAACAAGTTAAAGAGCTTGTATCACTACTAAAATCTGAAGCAAAAGTACTTTAATTTGACAGGTGTAGAAAGGAGAATGAAAATATGACTAAAATATTAGCATTTGCAGAATTAAAAGACGGTGAGATTCGTAATGTTTCATTTGAAACGGTAGCTGCGGCTCGTCAAATCGATGAAAGTGCAGAAGTGGTGGCTGTCGTATTAGGCTCTCAAAATGTTGAGGATGCAGCTAACCAAATGATTCAATATGGTGCAGATCGTGCTGTTACTGTAACTCATGATCTTCTAGCTAACTATACATCAGACGGTTATACTCAAGCTGCTATGGCAGTTATTGAACAAGAAGATCCAGACGGTCTAGTCATGGGGCATACTTCCGCGGGTAAGGATTTATCCCCTCGAATTGCTAGTAAGTTAGATAACGGACTTGTATCTGATATTACAGGAATCGAAGGAGATCAATTTGTACGTCCGATTTACTCGGGTAAAGCATTTGAAAAGAAGACGATTAAGGATGGAAAGACTTTTGTCACGATTCGTCCAAATAACATCGCTCCGCTTGAACAAGATGGTGGCCGTTCAGGTGACATCACGTCATTAGAAGTTGATATTAAAGATTTACGTACCATTATTAAAGAAGTAGTTCGTAAGGCATCAGACGGTGTAGACCTGTCAGAAGCTAACATTATTGTAGCTGGTGGACGTGGTGTTAAAAGCGAAGAAGGCTTTGAACCTCTATACGAATTAGCGGATGTATTAGGTGCAGCAGTAGGGGCATCACGTGGAGCATGTGATGCGGGATACTGTGACTATTCTTTACAAATTGGTCAGACTGGTAAAGTTGTGACACCGGACCTTTACATCGCATGTGGAATCTCGGGTGCGATTCAGCACTTAGCGGGTATGTCAAACTCTAAAGTCATTGTGGCGATCAATAAAGATCCAGAAGCGAATATCTTTAACGTTGCTGATTATGGTATTGTAGGTGACTTATTTGATGTCGTACCTAAGTTAACGGAAGAACTTAAAGCATTACAAGTTAAGTAACATCCTAAGAGTTCTTTGCCTCATGATAAGGTAAGGAACTCTTTCTTTTACATAGCTTAAGTTGAAATGCACGACATGTAGGGCTTATCACTATATATGTAATGAGAAACAAAGTATTGGAAAAGATAAGAATTAACGTGATATACTTACGTTACAATTGAAATTGAGGAGGATTTAATTATGGCAATTGTAAATGCAACTGACCAAACTTTTAATGAAGAAGTATCGGATGGTCTAGTTTTAGTAGATTTCTGGGCAGCATGGTGTGGCCCTTGTAAAATGATTGCTCCTGTTTTAGAAGAGCTAGATTCTGAAATGAACGATCAAATTAAAATTGTAAAGTTGGATGTAGATGAAAACCAAGAAACAGCTCAAAAATTTGGTGTTATGAGCATCCCAACATTAATCTTATTCAAAGACGGAGAAAAAGTCGATCAAGCGATGGGCTTCCAGCCAAAAGATGCGTTACAAGAGTTTGTACAAAAACACGCATAAATCATAAAGAGCTAACTGAGGTTAGCTCTTCTTTTTATGTCCAAGTTTAATCATGGTAAAATAAAGCTAGAACCCATAACATGAGGTGTTATAAATGGCTGATCAAATAAAAGACAAGTTAGCAATTTTACCAGATAAACCAGGTTGCTATTTGATGAAAAATAAAAAGGGTGAAGTGATATACGTAGGTAAATCCAAGTTGTTAAAAAATCGTGTCAGATCATATTTCACTAGTGCTAATGATTTGAAGACACAACGGTTAGTGAATGAAATTGAGGATTTCGAATATATTGTGACTTCTTCTGAGATGGAAGCGTTAATTCTTGAGATGAATCTGATTAAAAAGTATGACCCCAAGTATAATGTCATGCTTAAAGATGATAAAAGTTATCCTTTTTTAAAAATTACAAACGAAGAGCACCCAAGATTAATTGTGACGAGAAAAGTAAAGAAGGATAAAGGTAAATATTTTGGACCTTATACCAATGTATATTCCGCTAGAGAAACGAAAAAATTACTTGACCGATTATACCCATTAAGAAAATGTAATGTCATGCCTAAACGAGTATGTTTATACTATCATATAAACCAATGCTTAGGACCGTGTGAGTATCCGGTAAGTCAAGAAACCAATGAGCAATTAGTGCAAAAAATAACCTCATTCTTAAGTGGAGGACACCGTGAGATCAAGCAAGAATTAACAGAAAAAATGCACCAGTTTGCTGAAAACCTTGATTTTGAAAAAGCAAAAGAATATCGAGATATGATTGAACATATTGAGAGTGTTATGGAAACACAGAAAATGGACCTTCAAGATGTAACCGATCGTGATGTGTTTGGTTATGCATATGATAAAGGTTGGATGTGTGTTCAAGTATTTTTCATAAGGCAAGGTAAATTAATCGAAAGAGATGTTTCCTTATTTCCAATTTATAACGATCCACACGAATCGTTTATAAGTTATATCGCTCGTTTTTATGAACATTCCAATCATATTAAACCTAAAGAAATTTTCTTACCAGTTGGTAGTGATCAAGATCTACTAGCAAAAGTGTTGGATGTCAAAGTTAAAACACCACTTCGTGGGAAGAAAAAAGACTTAGTAGAATTAGCTATGGAAAATGCTCAAATTTCCTTGAAAGAAAAGTTCTCGTTAATTGAACAAGATGAAGAACGAACAATTAAAGCTGTAGAACGATTAGGAGATATTTTAAATATTGAAACGCCTCATCGAATTGAAGCTTTTGATAACTCTAACATTCAAGGAACTCACCCAGTATCGGCAATGGTGACATTTGTAGATGGTAAACCTAAGAAGAATGAATACCGAAAATATAAAATTAAAACCGTCGAATCTCCAGACGATTATGAAACGATGAGGGAAGTTATTCGTCGGCGGTATCAAAGACTTTTAAAAGAGAATCAGCCCTTGCCTGATTTGATTATGGTTGATGGCTCTAAAGGACAAATGTCAGCAGCACAAGATGTATTAGAGAATGAGTTAGGTTTAGACATTCCGATATGTGGTTTAGCTAAGGATGACAAGCATAAAACGAGTGAACTATTATATGGTGACCCACCAGAGCCGGTTCCATTAAAACGAAATGAGCAATCATTTTATTTAGTACAACGAATTCAAGACGAAGTACACCGCTTTGCTATTACTTTTCACAGGCAGCTCCGTGGCAAAAGTGCTATTCAATCAAGTCTTGATGAAATAGAAGGGATTGGCCCTAAGAGAAAACGCTTGTTGATACAGCAGTTTGGATCCATTGAACAAATTAAAGATGCAAGCATTGACGATATGGCCAAATTGGGCATTCCTGCTAACGTAGCAGAAAATATACAAGAGTATTTTTTGAATGAAAAAAATCATGGTGCAGAAGACTAAGATGAAAATGTAGAATTATGTAGAAAAACAACGCTAATATTGGTAAGGATTTCTTGACGCTTTAATCCGTTAGAAGTACAATATAACATGTCATGTTTACTTTTATGAATGTCTTTAAGAAAGATTATTTTACACAAAACGAGGGGGGTAACACATGGCGGAAAACCGTGAGTTCTTTTATCGTAGGCTACATTCTTTATTAGGTGTCATACCTATTGGGATATTTCTAATGCAGCACTTGGTGGTAAACCACTTTTCTACATATGGTCCAGACGCTTTTAATGCTGCAGCGCACTTTATGGAAAGCCTACCATTGCGTGTCGGTTTAGAGATTTTTGTGATTTATTTACCGATACTTTTTCACGCAATCTATGGTGTTTTTATCGCGTTTACGGCATCGCCAAATTCGTTTAAATTTGGTTATTTCCGTAATTGGATGTTCCTTTTACAACGTGTGACAGGTATTATTACGTTAATCTTTGTGGTATGGCACGTATGGGAAACTCGATTAGCTAATGCGATTCATGGAACGGAAATTAACTTTGATTTAATGGCAACTATTTTATCCAGTCCATTTATGTTCTGGTTCTATGTTGTTGGTGTTATTTCAACAGTATTCCATTTCGCTAATGGTTTATGGTCGTTCTTCGTCACTTGGGGTATTACAGTAACACCACGCTCTCAAGTCGTTATGACGTATGTGACCATTGCTATTTTTGCAATTTTCACTTACATGGGAATTGCTTCTCTAATTGCATTTACATCTTAATGATCGATTAAAATCGTAAATCGGATTGATAAGGGAGTGAAACAACATAATGAGTAGTAACAAAAATGTCGTTATTGTGGGCGGTGGATTAGCTGGTCTAATGGCAACAATTGAAGTTGCTCAAGCTGGTGTTCACGTCGATTTAATTTCACTTGTTCCAGTTAAGCGTTCTCACTCCGTTTGTGCACAAGGTGGTATTAACGGTGCTGTTAATACAAAAGGTGAAGGTGATTCACCTTGGGAACACTTTGACGATACGGTATATGGAGGGGACTTCTTAGCGAACCAACCTCCAGTAAAAGCTATGTGTGAAGCCGCTCCGGGCATTATTCATATGTTAGAACGTATGGGTGTTATGTTTAACCGTACACCTGAAGGTTTATTAGATTTCCGTCGTTTTGGTGGTACTCAACACCACCGTACAGCATTTGCTGGTGCGACGACTGGACAACAATTACTTTACGCTTTAGACGAGCAAGTACGTCGTCAAGAAGCAAATGGGTTAGTTACAAAATATGAAGGATGGGAATTTATCTCTACGATCCTAGACGAAGATGGTCGCTCTCGCGGAGTCATTGCACAAGATTTAAGTTCTCATGAGATGAGAGCTTTTAAAGCAGACGCTGTGATTATTGCAACAGGTGGACCGGGAATTATCTTCGGAAAATCTACTAACTCTGTCATTAACACAGGTTCTGCAGCTGCTCGACTTTATCAGCAAGGTGCTGCTTATGCGAACGGTGAATTTATTCAAATTCACCCAACTGCGATTCCTGGAGATGACAAACTTCGTTTAATGAGTGAGTCTGCACGTGGTGAAGGTGGTCGTGTATGGACTTACAAAGACGGTAAGCCTTGGTATTTCTTAGAAGAGAAATATCCTGCATACGGTAACTTAGTACCACGTGATATTGCAACACGTGAAATTTTTGATGTTTGTGTCAATCAAAAATTAGGTATTAACGGTGAAAATATGGTTTACCTAGACTTATCGCATAAAGATCCTAAGGAATTAGATGTTAAGCTAGGTGGAATCATTGAAATTTATGAGAAATTCGTTGGTGAAGACCCACGTAAAGTACCTATGAAGATTTTCCCTGCCGTTCACTACTCAATGGGTGGATTATGGGTTGACTTTGATCAAATGACAAATATCCCTGGTGTATTTGCGGCTGGAGAGGTAGATTACTCTATTCACGGAGCTAACCGACTAGGTGCTAACTCATTACTATCATGTATCTATGGTGGTATGGTAGCTGGCCCTAACGCAGTTAAATACATTGAAGGTTTAGATGAGTTAGCAGAAGATCAAACATCTTCTTTATTTGAAGAAAAACTTAAAGAAGAAGAAGAGAAGTTTGAAAATCTCATGAATATGACTTCTGGTAGTGAGAACCCTTATAAATTACACCGTGAACTTGGTGAATGGATGACAGATAACGTGACAGTTGTTCGTGAAAACGAAAAACTGAAGAAAACTGATGAGAAGATTGTAGAGCTCATGGAACGCTGGAAAGACATCAACATTGCCGATACTTCAAGATGGAGCAATCAAAGTGTTATGTTTACACGTCAACTTCAAGATATGCTTCAGTTAGCACGAGTTATTACTCAAGGAGCTTATAATCGTAATGAAAGTCGTGGTGCTCATTTCAAACCAGAATTCCCTGAGCGTAACGATGAAGAATGGTTAAAGACTACTAAGGCAACCTTTAACCCAGAGAAGAATGGTCCAGATATTACTTATGAAGAGGTTGATACATCATTAATCGAACCTCGTAAGCGTGACTATTCTAAATCGAAATAAAAGGGGGTAAATACAGATGGCTGAAGAAAATAGAACGATCAGATTGATTATTCAGCGTCAAGACAGCCCGGACTCTCAGTCTTATGAAGAAGAGTTTGAAATTCCCTACAGACGAAATATGAACGTTATTTCTGCATTAATGGAAATTAGACGTAATCCTGTTAATGCTAAGGGAGAGCAGACAACACCTGTACATTGGGAAATGGGTTGTCTTGAGGAAGTTTGTGGCGCATGTTCAATGAACATTAATGGCAAACCAAGACAGTCTTGTACGGCACTAGTTGATCAATTAGAGCAACCGATTCGATTAACTCCAATGGATACATTCCCTGTTATTCGTGACTTAGCTGTTGATCGTAGCCGTATGTTTGACTCACTTAAGAAAGTTAAGGCATGGACTCCAATTGATGGTACTCATGACTTAGGACCTGGAGAAAGAATGCCTGAAACTAAACGTCAATGGGCTTATGAACTATCTAAATGTATGACTTGTGGCGTATGTTTAGAAGCTTGCCCGAACGTTAACAGCAAATCCAACTTTATCGGTCCTGCTGCTTTATCTCAAGTCCGTTTACACAATTCAACTCCAAACGGCTCTATGCATAAAGCTGAGCGTATGGATGCTGTAACAGGTGATGGCGGACTACAGAATTGTGGTAATTCACAAAACTGTGTACAAGCTTGTCCGAAAGGTATTCCACTTACAACATCAATTGCAGCACTTAACCGTGAAGCGACTGTTAATTCATTTAAGAACTTCTTCGGAAGTGACTATCAATATTAATCTATATGATTATAACCATGAACAGGGGCTGACATAATTGTCAGCCCCTAATTTAAAATATAAAATGAATAATTATTCATTTTATATAATTGGAGGTATCATTCATGAGATTACCTAATTACATTCAAGACTTAACAGAGTGGAGATCAAGTTTTAAATTTTCAACTTCAGTAGAAATTCGTTTTTCCGAGACGGATATGTTTGGTCATATGAATAATGTATCACCTTTTATTTATTTCGAAGAAGCAAGGATTAAATTTTTTGATAAAATAGATTTATTTGGTAATTTAGCAGAAGCGCAAGCAAAAGTGCCTGTCGTAGGAGATTTACAATGTGATTACATCAAGCAAGTTTTTTTCGGTGATACCCTTTCTATTTATGTAAAGGTAGCCGAAATCGGAAATAGTTCAATTGACATACATTATATGGGGATAAATCAGAATAATGATTTATGTTTAACAGCTAGAGGGAAAGTCATTCAAATCAATCCAAAAACGGGTAAACCCGTTCCAATTAACGATCAACAGAGAGAAAAACTTAACTTATATAGTGAATCTGTGAATATGTAGTTAATTGTTTGAACCAAAATCGGTTTTTTTTCATAAACTATCATGACTAAGTAATTCCTCATAAGGAACAAGTAGCTCACTCTTTAACAGAGGAGGGGTTACCGTTTGGATAGCAAAAAATATCGTCCTACCAATATATTGACCAAAAGAGAAAGAGAAGTTTTTGAATTACTTGTGCAGGATAAGACAACTAAAGAAATAGCAGAGCAGTTGTTTATTTCTGAAAAAACTGTGCGAAATCATATTTCAAACACCATTCAAAAATTACAAGTCAAGGGGCGTTCTCAAGCTGTAGTCGAATTAATACGACTTGGTGAAATTCAGCTATAATTTGAACCGGCTGTTTTATAGCCGGTTCCTTTAATATTTTAAATTAGCATGACAATCCTATAGATATACTTGAATTTTTCTTATAAAAAAGTGAAAATATGAACATAGACTTTTTTAAGGAGGAAATCCTGTGCATTCTACTATTGATGCTAAAACGATAACAGAGTTAGAGAAAAGCATTCGCTACATATCTCATATTATTAAACAAAGAGGTCGAGAAATTTTAGATCATTATCCAATTACTCCTCCTCAGTTTATTGCTCTTCAATGGTTAAAAGATTCGGGAGACTTAACGATTGGAGAACTCTCTAAGAAAATGTATTTAGCGTTCAGCACAACGACAGATTTGGTCGATCGTATGGAAAAAAATGAATTGATTGAACGTGTCCGAGACCCAAAAGATCGTCGTGTGGTACGTATTCATTTACTTGATAAAGGTAAGGAGATTATTCATGAAGTAATTGAAAAGAGGCAATTATATTTACAAGAAGTCTTACAGTCATTTTCTGAGGATGAAGTTAAATCCTTACACATTCTAATGTCAAAAATGTTCGATGAAATGAAGGTACATGAAGAAAATGCAAGCAACAAGAATAGAGGAGAATGAACTTGGAACGACCAATAGGTGTAATTGATTCTGGTGTTGGTGGATTAACCGTATTACATGAACTAAAAAGACAACTCCCTAAAGAGAAATTTATTTATTTAGGAGATACTTTAAGGTGCCCTTATGGGTCTAAGCAGGAAGAAGAGGTTATTCAATATACGTGGGAAATGGTTACCCATTTAATGACGTTTGATATTAAAATGCTGGTTATTGCTTGTAATACAGCAACTGCATTAGTGCTTGAGCAATTGAAAGAGCATTTACCTATTCCAGTAGTAGGGGTTATTGAGCCTGGGGCTAGAGCAGCCATTAAACAAACTCAAACAAATCACGTGGGGATCATTGGTACTGAAAATACGATTCGAAGTCAGGCATATGAACTAGCTCTTAAACGGATAAAGCCTAATTTAACTACAACTGGTGTAGCGTGCCCTAAATTTGTTCCTTTAATAGAGAGTGGGAAGTTTATTGAATCAGATGCCATCAAGGTGGTTGAAGAAAGTTTAGAATTTATTAATGAGCACCCTGATCTTGATACATTAATTCTCGGATGTACCCATTACCCCATCATTCAATCGTTAATTGAGAAAGTTGTAGGAAATAATGTGACGGTCTTGTCATCTGCAGTGGAGACGGGATTTGAAGTTAGTACTTTATTAACATTTTATAATATGTATAATTCTCAAGATATGGTACATTCTGAGCCTGTCATTTTGACCACAGGTAGTCTTAATGTATTTCAACATCTTAAAGAGGAAATTTTTCAATTGAAAAGTGCCTCTTTAAAACAAATTACGTTGACATAAGTTTAACTTATACTTCAGAGCAATGAGGTATAAGTTTTTTTATGATATACTTTGGGTTGTGATTAGAAAAGAAGAAATAGAATAGACTAATTTTGCAGTTATTTTTAATTTATTTCAGGAGGAATATTATGCGTACTGACGGCCGTACTGCCGAACAATTGAGAAATGTAATGATTACAACCAATTTCACAAAACATCCAGAAGGATCTGTTCTAATTTCTGTAGGAGAAACGAAAGTTATCTGTAATGCAAGTGTCGAAGAACGTGTCCCTCCTTTTATGCGTGGACAAGGGAAAGGATGGATTACAGCAGAATACGCGATGCTTCCTCGTGCCACTGAGCAACGAAATATCCGTGAATCTTCAAAGGGTAAAGTATCTGGACGTACGATGGAAATTCAACGGTTAATTGGAAGAGCTTTAAGAGCTGTCATTGATTTAGATTTTATAGGAGAAAGAACGATTTGGGTAGATTGTGATGTCATTCAAGCTGATGGAGGCACACGCACGGCTTCTATTACTGGTGCATTTGTCGCTGTCGTATTAGCATGCGGAAAGTTATTAGAAGAAGAAAAAATTAAGGAGATGCCGATTAAGAATTTTTTAGCTGCTACATCAGTTGGAGTAACTGATGAGGGAGAGCCAATTCTAGATCTATGTTATGAAGAGGATTCAACGGCATCTGTTGATATGAATATTGTCATGACCGACCAAAATGAGTTTGTAGAGTTACAAGGAACAGGAGAAGAAGCGACATTCTCACCTGAACAATTAAATGAATTGATTAGGTTAGCCCAAAAAGGTATTAATGAATTATTTAATTATCAGAGAGAGGCAATTGGAGAGCTGTCAAATAGAATTGGAGAACACAAAGGGGAATAGGTTATGAAACAAGTTTACGTGACTACCACAAACCAAGGTAAAGTAAAAGAGTTTCAAGAATTATTTAAATCACTAAATATTCAAATGGTAAGTCTAATGGACGCGTTTGAAAATGTAGAGGACGTTGAAGAGACTGGAACTACGTTTGAAGAAAATGCACGATTAAAAGCCGATACTTATTCTAAAAGATACAATGTACCTGTCATGGCTGATGACTCAGGGTTAACGGTAGACGCTTTAAACGGTGAACCTGGTGTTTACTCAGCTCGTTATGCTGGCTTAGATAAGAATGATGAAGAAAACATAGAAAAACTTCTTAAAAATTTAGATGGAAACAATAACCGCTCTGCAGCGTTTGTATCTGTCATTGCTTATGCAAGACCTGAAGAAGAGACGATTGTTGTAGAAGGCCGATGTGAAGGTGAAATTGCAGAGTCTGCAAAAGGATCTGAAGGCTTCGGGTATGACCCAGTTTTTATTCCAGAAGGCTACAATCAAACTTTAGCTGAGCTCGGACCAGAAGTAAAAAATCAGATAAGTCATCGCCGTCGTGCCTTGGATGAGATGATTGAACAGATTAAAGTTCATCTTTAATAAGGAAACTGGGGAAAATTCCCCCAGTTTCTTAAATAATTTTTCCATGAATGGTTGACATGTTACGGGTAACTTTTATATAATAATCTTTGTCCGCAACAGATAGCGAAGCTAATACATAAGCGTTAATTAAATCAAGTGTTGCATATTTTATCAAATATGCGGGTGTAGTTTAGTGGTAAAACCTCAGCCTTCCAAGCTGATGTCGTGGGTTCGATTCCCATCACCCGCTCCATTTTATGCTTTTAAAAATAAATGTCCCAGTAGCTCAGCAGGATAGAGCAACAGCCTTCTAAGCTGTGGGTCGGGAGTTCGAATCTCTCCTGGGACGCCATTATAACAATATGCTCAATCCCTTTAACCACAAGGGATTGAGCTTTTTTTATATCTAATTTATTTGGCTCTATAATATTTGTTGGGGTAAAGGTTATTTTCTGATAATTCACTATATGTTTTTAGTGGTACCTTCCAGGTTAGGCCTTCCCTTTCCGCGGGCGATCCGCGAGCCTCCTCGAACTCCACTAACGTTACGTTCTGTGGGGTCTCGCCTGGCTCGCTTCTCCCGCAGGAGTGTCAGGCCTACCTGGGTTTCAGGGGAATATAGCCAAAATAAAACACGCAAGCTCCTAATTTGTTAGAATTTGTTTAGACCAATAAACAAAAACAAAGGAGTTGCGTGTACTATGTATTCTAACATTTCTATCCCTGGTTTAGAAGAGTTTAATATTACTAAATCCTTTGAAGGTGAGGG